>NZ_JBBBBO010000001.1:0-850610 GCF_037120565.1 Ensifer sp. CCNWLY38 | reverse complement strand
ACGAGTTCCGGCCGATGGCGACGGTCGGTTTTTCTCAAGCAGCGGAGTGAGGGGATGGATATCAACTGGATCTCAATCGGCGACATCTCCGACATTCCGCTGAGGGGCGCGCGCTGCGTGAAGACGCCTCAGGGCAAGATCGCCGTGTTCCGCACCGCTGAAAACGAGGTCTTCGCCATCGAGGATCACTGCCCGCACAAGGGCGGGCCGTTGTCGCAGGGCATTGTCCACGGCACGGCCGTAACCTGCCCCTTACACAATTGGGTAATCTCGCTCGAAACGGGCAAGGCGATCGGCGCTGACGATGGCGCGGTGCGCACGGTTCCGGTGCGCAACGACGGCGGCGCGCTGTTCATCGCGCTCGAAAGCCTGATGATTGCGGCGGAATAGTCATGGAGCGGGAGGTCAAAACCACCTGTCCCTATTGCGGCGTCGGCTGCGGCGTGGTCGCGACGATCAATGAGAACGGCGCCGTCTCCGTACGCGGCGACGCCGATCATCCTGCCAATTTCGGCAGGCTCTGCTCCAAGGGCTCGGCGCTCGCCGAAACCCTCGACCTCGACGGCCGGCTGCTTCATCCCGAGATCGAGGGGCGCAAGGCCGGCTGGGACGAGGCGCTCGATCTCGTCGCCGAGCGCTTTGCTCAGACGATCGCCGCACACGGGCCGGATTCGGTTGCCTTCTATGTCTCGGGGCAGTTGCTGACCGAGGACTATTACGTCGCCAACAAGCTGATGAAGGGCTTCATCGGTTCGGGCAACATCGACACCAACTCGCGGCTCTGCATGTCGTCTTCCGTCGCCGGGCATCGCCGCGCCTTCGGGTCGGACACAGTGCCGGGTTGTTACGAGGATCTGGAGCTTGCCGATCTCGTGGTGCTGACCGGCTCCAATCTCGCCTGGTGTCATCCGGTGCTCTACCAGCGCCTGGCCGCAGCCAAGGCGGCGCGTCCCGAGATGCGCGTGGTGGTGATCGATCCGCGCCGAACGATGACCGCCGATATCGCCGACATGCATCTGGCGATCCGGCCGGATGGCGACGTGGCGCTGTTCAACGGTCTGTTCGCCCATCTGGCCGCCAGCCCCACTATCGACCGGTCCTATATCGCCGCCCATACCAGCGGCTTTGCCGAAGCCATCGCTGCGGCGAGTGCGCTCGATGCGGTCGCCTTGGCGCAATTGACGGGGCTCGAAGCCTCGGAAATCGCCGCCTTCTTCCGCCTGTTCGAGATGACCGAAAAGGTCGTCACCTGCTACAGCCAGGGCGTCAACCAGTCCTCCTCCGGCACGGACAAGGTCAACGCCATCATCAACTGTCATCTGGCCACCGGCCGCATCGGCCGGCCGGGGATGGGGCCGTTTTCGCTCACCGGTCAGCCCAATGCCATGGGTGGCCGCGAGGTCGGCGGCCTCGCCAACATGCTCGCTGCCCATATGGACATCGAGAAGGCCGGGCACCGCGATCAGGTGCGCCGCTTCTGGGGCGCGCCATCGATCGCCGCCAAGCCGGGGCTGAAGGCCGTCGACATGTTTCGCGCGGTGGCCGATGGCCGCATCAAGGCGATCTGGATCATGGCGACCAATCCTGTTGTCTCCATGCCGGATGCCGATGCGGTCGAGGCCGCACTCAAGGGCGGTCCCTTCGTCGTCGTCTCCGACGTGCTGCGGGAGACCGACACCACCCGTCACGCCCATGTATTGCTGCCCTCGCTGGGCTGGGGCGAGAAGGACGGGACGGTCACCAATTCCGAGCGCCGCATTTCCCGTCAGCGCGGCTTTCTCGCAGCCCCCGGTGAGGCTCGCGCCGACTGGTGGCAGCTGAACGAAGTGGCGCGCCGTATGGGGTTCCAGGGTGCCTTCGCCTATACCTCGCCCGCAGAAATCTTCGCCGAACATGCCGGTCTTTCGGCTTTCGAGAATAACGGGCGGCGCGATTTCGACATCGGCGCCCATGCGGAGATCGATGCTGCGGCCTACGACCCGCTCGCGCCGTTCCAATGGCCGCAACCGGAGGGGAAGCCAGAGAGCGAGACCCGCTTCTTTGCCGATGGCGGCTTCTTCCATGCGGATGGACGCGCTCGCTTCGTGGCGGTAGCGAGCGCCGTGCCCGATCGCGTCAGCGATGCCTTTCCCTTCACCTTGAACACCGGCCGCGTACGCGACCACTGGCACACGATGACCCGCACCGGAAAGAGCGCGCGGCTCTCGGCCCATCTCGCTGAGCCTTTCGTCGAGATCCACCCGCGTGACGCGATGGATCTCGGCATCGCCCCCGCCGATCTCGTTTCCATTGAGAGCCCTAACGGCTCGGCGATCGTCCGCGCGCTCATCACCGAGCGCCAGGCGCGCGGCAATGTCTTCGTGCCCATGCACTGGAACGACCAGTTCGCCGCGAAGGCGCGCATCGATGCGCTGGTCCCGCCAGTCACCGATCCGGTCTCCGGCCAGCCGGCCTCGAAAAATGCCGCCGTTGCGATCCGCCGTTTTTCCGCTTCGACCTACGGCTTTGCGGTCAGCGCGTCGAAACCCTCGGGTCTCGATCTCGGCTACTGGGCCGTCGCCAAGGCGAGGGGCGGTTGGCGTCTGGAACTTGCTGCGGAGACGACGCCGGAGGATTGGGTCGCCTGGTGCCGGAAGACCTTTGGCCTTGCCGGCGACATCGAGCCGATCGGCTATTCGGACGGTCTCTCCGGTCAGCGCCGCCTTGCCTTCTTCGCCGGCGATCGTCTGCTGCTGGCGCTCTTTCTCGCGCCCGAGCCGGTGGCGGTCGCCCGCAACTGGGCAGTCGAGCAGCTGAGCGCCTCGCATGCCGACTTGCGCATGCGCTTTGCGCTCATCGCTGGGCGGCCCGGTGCCGACCGGCCGGACCCGGGCGCAACCGTCTGCTCCTGCTTCAGTGTCGGCGTCAACCAGATCGTCGCGGCTGTGCGCGGCGGCTGCCGTTCGGTTGAAGCTGTCGGGCAGGCGCTGAGCGCCGGAACCAATTGCGGCTCCTGCCGCGCCGAGATCAGGGGGATCGTCGATGGATGCCTTGCTGCCGCTGCTGAATGAAATTCAATCGCGCCGCGAGCCGGCACGCATGGCGGCGCTTGCCAAGCTGCCGGTCTTCTGGTCGCTCGAAGGCAAGCGTGTCGTTGTGGTGGGCGGCAGCGACGCTGCGGCCTGGAAGGCGGAGCTGCTGGCGGCCTGCGGCGCCGAGGTTCACCTCTATGCGCCTGCTGACGAGGTCGGCGAGGTCTGCACAGCATTGATCGAGAAAGGTGCGGCTCACCCCTGCGGTCGTCTCGTCCATCACCGCGAGACCTGGAAGGCGGATACGCTTGCCGGAGCCGCGCTGGCTGTTGCCGATTGCGAAAGCGACGAGGACGCACAGTCCTTCTTCGCGGCCGCCCAGCGGGTCGGGGTGCCGGTCAACGTCATCGACAAGCCCGCCTTTTGCCAGTTTCAGTTCGGCTCGATCGTCAATCGCTCGCCGGTCGTGGTGTCGATCTCGACCGATGGTGCGGCACCCATCCTCGCCCAGGCGATCCGTCGCCGGATCGAGACTTTGTTGCCGCCGGTGCTGAAAGATTGGGCAGCGCTGGCGCAGGCTTTGCGAGACAAGGTCAATGCCCGACTCAAGCCCGGCGCGCCGCGTCGCGCCTTCTGGGAGCGCTTCGTCGATCTCGCTTTTCAAGCGACACCGGAGGAGGGTGTCGAGACGCGGCTGGTGGCGGAGATGGAGCGCTCGTCGGCGAACCATGCCGCCACCGGCCGCGTGACGCTTGTCGGCGCTGGCCCCGGCGACAGCGAATATCTGACGCTGAAGGCCGTACGGGCCCTGCAAGCCGCCGACGTCATCCTGTTCGACGATCTCGTTTCGAACGAGGTTCTGGAGCTCGCCCGGCGCGAGGCCAAGCGCATGCTGGTCGGCAAGCGCGGCGGGCGCGAGAGCTGCCGCCAGGAGGACATCAACGACATGATGGTGGCACTGGCGCGCGCCGGCAAACGTGTCGTTCGCCTGAAGGCCGGCGATCCCATGATCTTCGGTCGCGCCGGCGAGGAGATCGCCCGTCTGGAGCAGGAAGGCATCCCGGTCGATGTCGTGCCCGGCATCACTGCTGCGAGCGCCATGGCGGCGCGTCTCGGCCTGTCGCTAACCCATCGCGACCATGCCCAGGCGGTGCGCTTCGTCACCGGCCATTCGCGCCATGGCGGCCTGCCTGCGGACATGGACTGGCGGGCCATGGCCGATCCGAAGACGACGACGGTTTTCTATATGGGTGGGCGCACCGCGCCTGCCATTGGCGAACGCCTGATGCAGGAGGGGCTATCCGGAGAGACCCCGGTCGTCATTTCGGCCAATGTCAGCCGCCACAATGAGCGGCGCTGGCAAGGTACCTTGCGCGACCTTGCAGCCGGTATCGCCGTGATCGGCTACGACGATCCGGTTTTGATCGGCATCGGTGCCGCTTTTGGCGTCAGGCGCGTGCCGATGGTCACCGTCCAGCCTGCGCCTTTTGCCGCAGGTTCGCTTGCAGGTTGAAGCTTTCCCTCGCTCGGCTTGCAATCACCGGCCGCATGCTTACCTTGCCCCGCGGTAGAGTAATGTCGCTGACGGGAGATTCGCCAGATGCTGGACCTGCGTGTTCACTTCCTTGAGGCCTATGGATCGCTTGCCCCTTGGCGCGAACAGATTTTGCGCCAGGTGGACGAGACGGCCGAGCGGGTCGGCGCGCGTGTTCCTGCAGCCGACAGTGCTGCTCCCATCGATATCGTCGTCGAAAACAGGCCGGGAGAGACCATTCCCGAACTGGGTGTGGCCGGTAGCTGCTATCGCAGAGGATTGGTCTACCTGACGCTCGACCCCGACAACGAGAACTTCCATGCCAGCCTCGCCGCCGACGAGTTGCGGAGAATGCTGACGCATGAGCTGCATCATTCCTTCCGCCACGCGACCTGCGGCTACGGCTCCAAGCTCGGCGAAGCCTTGGTCACCGAAGGCCTTGCGGATGCATTCGATGTCGAGATCAATGGCGGCGACGGCCATCCTTGGAACCACGCGATTGCAGCGGGCGATTGGGCAGATTTGCTGGAGCGCGCCGAGCGGGAACTCTGGGCGGAGGGCTATGATCATGCCGGCTGGTTCTTTGGCTGCGATCGTGCGCTGCCGCGCTGGGCCGGCTATACGATCGGCTATCACCTTGTGAAGACTTATCTCGCAGCGAACCCCGATGCACACCCGTCGCAGATGACGGCGACACCTGCTTCCGTCGTCATCGGCGAAGCCTGGGCGCCGTTGAAGCAAGGCCTGCTGGCCGCCGCTTGAGCGGCCAGAGCGGGATGAGGAAAAGTGTGTGCGGTTTTCCGCCCGCATCCCGCTCTAAACCATCGTGATCTAAGAGTAGGGCGCCTCATCGCGGTCGCGTCCGGGCAGCTTCCTGACGTCGCCGATCCAGGGCAGCGCCGAGGAGCACCAGATCTGCGACCGTGGCTTGAGCTCCCGGCGCTGGTTGATCGTGCCGACCCGGATGCCGACTTCCAACGCATCCTCGTCCGTGCCGGTCGTATAGATCGGTGAGCCGCAATTCGGGCAGAAGAACTGCAGCCGCTGGCGACCGTTTTCAGCGACCTTGACGTAGAGCTTCGGCTCGCCGCCGGTCAGCCGGAAGTTCTCGCGGGCAGCACCTGCGGTCACGCGATAGGCGGATCCCGTCAGTTGCTGGCAATCGGTGCAATGGCAGATCGCGACGTCGGCCGGATCGATCTCGGCCTCATAGGTTACGTAGCCGCAGTGGCATTGCCCGTCGATGCGCATGGAGGCCTCCCTGAAAGCACAGAAGCTAGAGCGGAGCGGCAAAAAGTGTATGCCGCTTTCCGCGTTTGAGCTTGGATAGCTCACGCCTGACTATCGACGACAATCGCCACTGGCTGCAGCGGCTGGAGGCATGGGGCCACGATTGCGTAAGTAGATACTTACACGCCTGTGAAAAGCCACTCGTGTTCTCGGGCGTTGTGGAACTTCCAGATACGCTTCGGCCCGGCCATGACGTTGAGATAGTAGACGTCGTAGCCATGCACGGCAGCGACGGGGTGATATCCCTTCGGCACCAGCGTCACGTCGCCGTCTTCGACCGCCATGGTCTCGTCCAGCGAACGGTCGTCGGTATAGACACGCTGCATGGCAAAGCCCTGCGGTGGGTTCAGGCGGTGATAGTAGGTCTCTTCCAGATAGCTCTCGGCCGGCAGGTCGTCCTGGTCATGCTTGTGCGGCGGGTAAGAGGAGGTGTGGCCGCCGGGCGTAATCACCTCGACGACGAGCAGCGACTGCGCCGAGCCGTCGTCTTCCGGCATGATGTTGGTGACGTAGCGGGTGTTGGTGCCCTTGCCGCGGGTCATCTGCGGATGCGTGCCCGGCGCGATCACCTTCGCCTTGAAGCCGTCGCCGCCTGGTGCCGAGCAGATGGCAAGATCCAGGTCCGAAGTCGCCGTTGCCTGCCAGCGGCTGCCCCTCGGTACGTAGACGGCGTAGGGCTGGCCCTCGAACGGTGTCATGCGCTCGCCGACTTCGCCGAAACCCTCACCATCAACGGAAACTTTCGCCTTGCCGGAGACCAGGACCAGGCAGATCTCCTTGTCGCCGGTCTCGCCTTCGGTCGTCTCGCCGGCCTTCAGCCGCTCGAGCGCGAAGCCGACATAAGTCCAGCCGGCGCTCTCCGGCGTCACGTTTTGCATGAGGCCGGACTTGGCCTTCGGTTTGACGAGCAGCTTGGACATATCGGTCTCCTGGTCTTCGTTTCTGCGGGCTTGCCCCTCTCCTCGGGTTTAACCCGAGGACTAACCCTCTCCCCGCAGGCGGGGAGAGGGAACTTGGAGTTTGCCGCATGCTCTCCACCTTACGTCGCGAGGAATTGGGGAGCCAGCGGCATATGCCTTCTCCCCGCAAGCGGGGAGAAGGTGGCGGCAGCCGGATGAGGGGCACGCCCCGTGAAGTCCGGCAACCGAAACGTGAGCTTACTTGTCGAGCCCGGCTTCCTTGGCGAAGGCCTTCAGCGATTTCAGCCCGAGCGACTGGTATTCGAACGGGTTGCGCACGGCCGAATCCTGTTCCGCCTCGATCACCAGCCAGCCGGAATAGTTGTGCTCGGCGGCGATTTTCAGCACGGGCAGGAAGTCGACCCCGCCCTCGCTGTCGCCGGGAACCGTGAAGACGCCACGGCGCACGCCTTCGAGGAAGGAGAGGCCTTCGCCCTCGACGACCTTGCGGACGGCCGGACGCACGTTCTTGCAATGGATGTGGCGCACACGGTGCATGTACTTGCTTGCGACCTCTGCCGGATCCGAGCCGCCGAACCAGGCGTGGCCGGTGTCGAGAAGCAGTTTGGTCGCCGGACCGGTATTCTGCATCAGCAGGTCGATTTCTTCGCCGGTCTGGACGATCGTGCCCATGTGGTGGTGGTAGACGAGATCGATGCCCTGGTCGGCGCAATATTGCGCGATCGCTTCGAGATCGGCGCCGAACTTCTTCCACTGGTCGGCCGGCAGCACCGGCTTGTCGTTGGCAACCGACTTCGTGTCGTCGCCATGAATGGCGTTCGAGGTTTCACAGACGATCGCCACCTTGCAGCCATTGTGCTTCAGCAGGTCGAGATGCGGCTGGATTGCTTTCTTCTCGGCCTCGACGTCGTGGGTGAGCAGGTTGGTCGAATGCCAGCCGGAAACGAAGACGAGATCGTAAGAGCCAAGCTTCTGCTTCAGCGCCTCCGGATCGCTTGGCATCTTGTGACCCTTCTCGATGCCGTCGAAGCCGATCTTCTGGCAATCGGAGAGGCAGTCCTCGAGTGTCAGATGCGCACCGATCGAATGATCGTCGTCGTTGCTCCAGGCGATCGGGTTGGTTCCATAGCGGATCATGTCAGTCGTTTCCTATAGCATTGTCCGCGCAGGCGGATCGTTCGTGGTGTCTCATGGGTGCGCAGCGGGAGGGCGATTGCCCCTCATCCGGCTGCCGCCACCTTCTCCCCGCAGGCGGGGAGAAGGGAAATGCCGCGCCCTCCGTGTTCCCTCTCCCCGCTCGCGGGGAGAGGGTTAGGGTAAGGGGCATAAATGCGGAACGGCGCCCGCGCAAAGACGCGGGCGCCGAAAGGGCAATCTCAGCCGAATCGCTGGGAGGTGAGCGCCTTCTCATAGCCCTCGCGCGCTTCGTTGACTTGCTTGCGGCCCGAGACTTCCGGCACTGCGACATCCCACCAGTGGCCGCCGGCCTCGGTGGTAATCAGCGGGTCGGTGTCGATGACGATCACCGTCGTGCGCGTCTCGCCCGCCGTCTCCTTGAGGGCCGCTTCGAGCTCGGAGATCGAGCCGACCTTGCGGGTTACGGCGCCCATGGCGGCGGCATGTGCCGCGAAGTCGATCTGCGGCAGCTCCACGTGGTGCGTGTCCTTGAGCAGATTGTTGAAGTTCGCACCGCCGGTTTCCATCTGCAGTCGGTTGATGCAGCCGTAGCCGGCATTATCCAAGAGAACGATGGTGAACTTGGCGCCCAGCATGATCGAGGAGGCGATCTCGGAGTTCAGCATCATGTAGCTGCCGTCGCCGACCATGACGATCACGTCGCGCTCGGGCTTGGCGAGCTTCACGCCAAGACCGCCGGCGACCTCGTAGCCCATGGTCGAGAAGCCGTATTCCATGTGGTAGCCGCCAGGCTCTTCCGCCTGCCAGAGCTTGTGCAGCTCGCCGGGCAGACCGCCGGCGGCACAGACGAGGGTCGTCTTCTTGCCGCCGCGGGCGCGCTGGACGGCGCCGATCACCTGGGCGTCGGAGGGAAGCGCCGCATTGGTCGTTGCCGTCGCCTTGTCGGCAGCCGTCAGCCATTCGGCCTTGCCGGCCTTCGCCTTCGCAGTCCAGCTCGGATCGGCCTTGTAGCCGCCGAGCCCGCCGGAAATCCGGTTGAGGCCGGCGCGCGCGTCGGAGATCAGCGGCAGGCCGTTGTGCTTGCCGGCATCGAACGGTTGGACGTTGAGGCCGATGATCTTCAAGGCATCATTCTTGAACAGCGCCCAGGAACCGGTGGTGAAGTCCTGCAGGCGCGAGCCGACAGCAAGCACCACGTCGGCCTCTTCTGCGAGCGCGTTGGATGCGGAGGTTCCGGTCACGCCGACCGAGCCCATGTTGAGCGCGTGTGAGTGCGGCAGCGCCGACTTGCCGGCCTGGGTCTCGACGACGGGGATGCCGTGCTTTTCAGCGAAGTCGCCGAGTTCCTTGGTCGCTTCCGAATAGAGCACGCCGCCGCCAGCGATGATGATCGGCTTCTTCGCTTCCTTGAGAGCCGCAATCGCTGTCGCCAGCTCGTCGAGATCGGGCTCGATCCGGCGCGGCACCCAGACCTTCTCGTCGAAGAAGTTTTCCGGATAGTCGTAAGCCTCCGCCTGCACGTCCTGGCAGAGCGACAGCGTCACCGGACCGCAATCGGCCGGATCGGTCAGCACCTGCATGGCGCGGCGCAGCGCCGGGATGATCTGTTCAGGGCGGGTGATGCGGTCGAAGTAGCGCGATACCGGACGGAAGCAGTCATTGGCCGAGATCGTGCCGTCGCCGAAGCTCTCGACCTGCTGCAGCACCGGATCGGGGCGGCGGTTGGCAAAGACATCGCCCGGCAGGAAGAGCACGGGCAGGCGGTTGACGTGGGCAAGGGCAGCCGACGTCACCATGTTGAGCGCGCCGGGGCCGATCGAGGTCGTGCAGGCCATGAAGCGGCGGCGGAAGCTCGCCTTGGCAAAGGCAATCGCGGCATTGGCCATGCCCTGCTCGTTCTGGGCGCGATACGTCGGCAGCGTGTCCTTGATCGCATGCAGCGCTTCGCCCACGCCGGCGACGTTGCCGTGGCCGAAAATGGCGAAGACGCCGCCGAAAATCGGCACTTTCTTGCCGTCGATGACGGTCATCTGGCGCGTCAGGAACCGCGCCACGGCCTGTGCCATGGTCAGGCGCACGGTCTTCTGGCTCATAATCTGTTTCCTCCTCGTGGCGGAATCGTCCGGTTCCGCCCTGCTTGCCGCATTGTCGACGGGTGCCCGTCGATCCTATGCCGCCTTTGTTTCACCCAGTTGCAGCCAGAGATCCACCAACGCTCCAAATTTTCCGGCCATGTCGGCGATCGCCTGCTCGTCGCTCATCGTACCGCCGAGCCAGGCCTTGCCGGCATCGGCGAAGATCGTGCGGCCGACGGCGAAGCCCTTGACCGTCTTCGAGGTGCGGGCGGCTGCAAAGCCATCCTTCAGCTGCTCGTAGGGCGCTTCCAGCCCGAGCAGCACCACGCCGCGGCAGAGCGGATCGCGCGCCTCGATCACGGCGTCGATCGCCGCCCAGGCGCCGCGGCTTGCCTGCGGCTCGAGCTTCCACCAGTCGGGCTTGAGGCCGGCGTCGTAGAGTTCGGTCAGCGCCCGCGGAATGGTCTGGTCGTCGAGCTTGCCGTGCTTGCCGGCGATGATCTCGATCAGGATCTCGCGGCCGACCTTGCGGGCCGCCTCGAAGGCCGAGCGAAGCTTCGCCACCTGCTGCGCCTTGAGGTCTGCCGGATCATCCGGGTGGTAGAAGGAGAGCACCTTGATGCAATGATCGACCGGCCAATCGATCAGGCGACTGCCGAGATCCTGGCTGAATTCGAACTGCAGCGGCCGCGAGCCCGGAAGCTCGATCGGCTTGCCGATCCAGAAATCCCGGTGTGCGCCGGCGGCATAGAGCGCATCGCGGCCGTACTTGTCGTCGATCAGCATGCCGAAGCCCGAGCGTCCCGCAGCAACTTGTGCCGCAGCCTTCACGGCCAGCACCTTGAAGGCGGGAATACGAGCAAGCAGAGCCTGGTCACCGGCGGCGATGTCTTCAAGCTGGCTGCGATGGTCGATGGCGAGCGCCATCAGAAGCGGAATGTCGCGGCGGCGGGTGGTGGCCCAGTGCACGTGGTTGATCGCCTCGTCCTTGCGCAGCGCCCGCTCCTTGCTACCGTTATCGAGGAAGAACTGCAGCTCGGTCCAGGTCGGGATTTCCGGGGCGCAGAGCAGGCGCGAGACGGCAAAGGCGCCGCAGGCATTGGCCCAGGTGGCAGACGTCGCATGCGGCTCGTTCTTCAGCCAGCCGCGCAGGAAACCGGACATGAAGGCGTCGCCGGCGCCGAGCACGTTGTAGACCTCGATCGGGAAGCCCTTGCCGACGATTCCGTCCTCGAGATTGTCGGAGATCGGGCCGTCATAGACGATGCAGCCCATCGGCCCGCGCTTCAGTACTATCGTTGCCTTGGAAAGCGAGCGGATCGTCTTCAGCGCTTGCAAGAGGTCGCTTTCGCCCGATGCGATCAGCACTTCCTCTTCCGTGCCGACGATCAGGTCGCAATCAGCAAGAACGGTCTTCAGGTGCGCCGAGACGCGGTCCGACGCGATGTAGCGGCTTTCGCCGGCGTCATGGCCGGCAAGGCCCCAGAGGTTCGGGCGGTAGTCGATGTCGAAGACGACCTTGGCGCCGCTTTCCTTGGCGATGCGGATCGCCTTGCGCTGGGCGGCGTCGGTGTTCGGCTTGGAAAAATGCGTGCCGGAGACGAGGATCGCGCGGGCCGAGCGGATGAACTCTTCCGAAACGTCGTCTTCGCAGAGCGCATTGTCGGCGCAGTTGTCGCGATAAAAGAGTAGCGGGAAGGACTTGTCGTTCTCGACGGCGAGGATCGCAAGCGCCGTCAGCCGCTCCGGATCGGTGACAATGCCGCGCGTCTCGACGCCCTCGCGAGTGAGCTGCTCGCGGATGAAGCGGCCCATCTGTTCGTCGCCGACGCGGGTGAGCAGCGCCGACTTGAGGCCAAGGCGGGCGGTGCCGACCGAGATGTTGCACGGGCAGCCGCCGACCGACTTGGCAAAGCTCGAAACGTCTTCAAGCCGTGTGCCGATCTGCTGGCCGTAGAGATCGACCGAGGCCCGGCCGATGGTGATCAGGTCGAGCGGTTTTGCTCCCTGTGCCGAAACGTTCTGGCTCACTGCTTCCTCCCCGCGGACACCTTGGCGGGCCCGACCATTTTCGTACTGTGGGTGATGGCGGTATGAAACATAAATTCCGACGTTTCGTCAATATGGAATTTTCATTCTATCTGTTCCGTTTGACCTAGCCACCTTCGGCAAGGCGCTGACGCTTCTCGGCGATGGCGACGGTCAGCGCCATGGCGAAGGCCATGCTCGCGGAGAGCGAACGGAACCCGGCATGGTCGGCCTCGACCAGTTCGAACCAGACCTTCGAGGATTCCGCGAGCGGCGAGAAGGCCGAATCCGTCAGCGACACGACCTGCACCTTGCGTTCGGCGAGAAGCCTCGCCTGGGCGGCGCTTTCGGAGGCATAGGGTGAGAAACTGACGGCAAAGGCCGCATCGTTCTTCGTCGCCATGGCCAGCACATCCTCGTCGATGCCGGCAGCCGTGCCGACGAGCTGGTACTTCACCTTCAGCTTGCCGAAGGCATAGGCCATGTAGCTGGAGATCGGGTAGGAGCGGCGCTTGGCGATCAGATAGATCGTGTCTGCCTTGGCGAGGATATCGACGGCCCGCTCGAAGGCCTCCGGGTCGACCGAGGAGGCGATGTTGTCGAGCGAGCGGTGGGCTGCCGCGACGAAGCCGTTGAAGATCGACCCGCTTTCGAGCCTGCTGTGATCGTTGTTGCTCAGCGCCTTCAGCCGATCCTCGTAGCCGGGCGTGCGCTCGCGCAGACGCGCGCGAAAGATCTGTTGCAGGCTGGAGAAGCCCTCGAAGCCGAAATGCTGAGCGAAGCGCACCAGCGTCGACGGCTGCACTTCGGCGGAGGTGGCGATGCTCGCCGCCGTGCCGAAGGCGATTTCGTCAGGATTGTCGAGCGAATAGGCGGCCACCTGGCGCAGCCGTTTCGGTAGCTGCGCCTTGCGTTCCAGAATGGCGGCCTTCAGCGCCTCGAAATCCTGCGGGACCTCCGTCGTCGTTTCCGGCATGGCCATGTCTTATTCGTCTCCTCGGTCTTCGCTGTCGTTTGCATCCTCACTCTAATCGATTAGTCGGGAACGGCATAGAACAGACGTTCCATTTTTCCGGGAGCACTTCCAGCAAAAGTGCGCAGCGGTTTTGCGTCCGGAATGCGCACCAGGATAGAGCGCCCCCAAGTGACCGCAGTCGTTGGAACGGTCTAGATATGCACCCATTCATTGGTCTTGGCCGACTGATAGGTCGCCGACAGCACCTTCTGTACCTCAAGGCCTTCGCGGAAATTGGTCGAGGGTGATTTGCCCCCGGCGATGGCGTCGAGAAACTCCTTGACCTCGATCGCCTTCAGGTCATTGAAGCCGATCTGGTGGCCGGGCGCCACGCAGAAGGCGCCATAGGGCGGATGCTCCGGTCCGGCCCAGATGGTGCGGAAGCCACGGGTGCGGACGTCGTCGCCGGTCTTGTAGAGACGGATTTCGTTCAGCCGCTCCTGGGTGAAGACGATGCTGCCCTTCGAACCGTAGATTTCGAAATCGTGCTGCATCTTGCGGCCCGTTGCGATCCAGCTTGCCTCGAAGCTGCCGGTGGCGCCGTTTTCGAAACGCACAAAGGCACGGGTGATGTCGTCGACTTCGACAGGACGGGTCTCGCTGGAGCCGGCGGCAACCGGGCGTTCCGGAATCTGGATGATGGTCTCGGCGAGCACCTGACTGATCGGGCCGACGAGGTGGCGCATGGAGGCGATGATATGGCTACCGATATCGGCGAGCGCGCCGCCGCCGCTGGCCGGGTTCAGGCGCCAGCCCCACGGCACGTTGGCATCGGCCATGAAATCTTCCGCATGAATGCCGCGCATCGAGCGGATCTCGCCAATCTCGCCGCTTTCGATAATGTCCTTGGCCAGGAAGATCAGAGGGTTCTTCAGATAGTTGAAACCAACCTGGGTGACGACGCCGGCCCTCTCGGTGGCCTCGACCATCTCGCGGCATTCAGCGACGGTCGGCGCCAGCGGCTTCTCGCAATAGACATGCTTGCCATGCGCGATCGCGGCCAGCGCCATATCCTTGTGCAGCAGGTTCGGCGTGGTGATGTCGATGATGTCGATATCCGGATCGGTCAGCAACTCGCGCCAGTTGGCCGTCGCCTTGCGGAAGCCGAGCTGGCCGCGGGCACGCTCCGCGCTTTCGACGGTCACGTCGGCGACCGAGACGAGGTCGAGCTCGAAGGGCAGGTCGAAGACCCGCGCGGCAATGGTGAAGCCGAGCGCATGGGCCTTGCCCATGAAGCCCGTGCCGATGAGCCCGATCCCGAGTTTGCGCTTGCTGGCCATGTTGAAGTCCTCCCGGTCGGCGTCGCTGCAATCGGTCTAAAATGAAATGAATTGTGCATGTTTTGTCAATATGGAATATTTATTCGAAATACGATGGTGATACGGGAACGGTGTCCATCGAAACAGCCAAATCTGTCCCTTCCGGCCAGGCTCATCTTGACGAAGGGGGAATGTGTTAACGCATTTTTACCATGTTCCGTTGGAACATCGCACTTCGTCATGGTTAACGAATCGCTCCGGAGTCTACGGGGCGGAGCTGGAGTGAAATCAGCATGTGCCGCTGGGCAGCCTATCGCGGGGACCCGCTCTATCTCGAGGAACTGGTAACCTCTCCCGCGCACTCGCTGATCGAACAGTCCCATTGCGCGACGCGGGCGAAGACGGCCACCAATGGCGACGGCTTCGGCATCGCCTGGTATGGCGATCACCCGGAGCCGGGCCGCTACCGCGATATCCTGCCCGCCTGGTCGGACTGCAATCTCAAGAGCATTGCCCGCCAGATCCGCTCGCCGCTGTTTCTTGCCCATGTGCGCGCCGCGACCGGCGGCGGTACCAGGCGCGACAACTGTCATCCTTTCGTCTTCGGCCGCTGGTCCTTCATGCACAACGGCCAGATCGGCGACTTCGAGCATCTGCGCCGGCCGATGGAGAGCATGCTCGACAACGATCTCTATTCGGCCCGTACCGGCACGACCGACTCGGAGCTTCTGTTCCTGCTTGCGATGCAGTTCGGGCTCGACCGCGATCCGCTCGGCGCGATCGCCGAGGCACTCGCCTTCGTCGAGCAGCTTGCCGAACATCTCGAACGCCAGGTGCTGGTCCGCTTCACCGCCGCCTTCTCCGACGGCCAGGATCTCTACGCCGTGCGCTATGCCTCCGACTGGAAGGCGCCGACGCTCTACGCCGCCCCCATGGGCCCGAGCGGCGGCTATTGCCTCGTTTCCGAGCCGCTCAACGACGACGACAGCGCCTGGGTGGAGATCCCGGACGGCACGGCGGTCATCGTCGGTGAGAATGGTGTCGATGTCCGGCTGTTCTCGACGCAAGGGGCGCCGGTGAAGACACGTCAGATGGCTTGAGGCACGTCAACTAGATGTGTAGCTGGTGTGCCCCCCATCCGGCTGCCGCCACCTTCTCCCCGCAGGCGGGGAGAAGGGCCGTGTGGCGCTCGCTCGTCCGCCAGCCAGTTTACAAAAACAACCCTGCGAAAGCGCACTTACCCGCAGATCCGATCTCTGCTGCGTTCGGCGATACAACTCCGCCGACGTGAGCGGTAGAAAGAGATCTGTGCGTATGTCACGTCCCCGCGCCCCGCCTGCGGGGATAGGGCTAGGGTGAGGGGCAATCTTCGATTGCTCAGCCCTTATCGATCCGCGCCAGTTGCTCGGCAATCATCACGGCCAGCTTTTCCGCAACCGCGTCCTTATCCATCTCCGGCCAGTCGTCATTGCCGGCAGCGGAGATCAGCTTCACCCGGTTGCGGTCGCCGCCCATGATGCCGGTCGAGGGCGAAACGTCGTTGGCGAGGATGAAGTCGGCGCCCTTGCGCTCGAGCTTGGCGCGGCCGTTGTCGGCGACGTTTTCGGTCTCGGCGGCAAAGCCGATGACAAGCTTCGGACGCTTGGCATGATGCCCGACGGTCTTCAGGATATCGGGGTTTTCGGCAAGCTGCAGAGGCGGCGGGGCCTCGCCCGGCTTCTTCTTGATCTTGTTGCCGGCGGCCGTCGCGACCCGCCAGTCGGCAACCGCTGCGACCATCACGGCGACATCGGCGGGTAGGGCTGCAAGCACCGCGTCGCGCATTTCCTCCGCCCGCTCCACATGCACGACCTTGACGCCCGCGGGATCCGGGATCGTCACCGGGCCGGAGACCAGTGTGACATCGGCGCCCAGTTTTGCGAGCGCGGCGGCGATCGCATGGCCCTGTTTGCCGGAGGATCGGTTGGCGATGTAGCGCACTGGATCGATCGGCTCATGCGTCGGCCCTGATGTGACGATGGCTCTGCGTCCCGCAAGCGGCTCCTTCGTGCCGCCGAGAAGATCCTCGACGGCGGCAACGATTGAAAGCGGCTCGCTCATGCGGCCTTCCCCAGCCTCGCCGCTTTCCGCCATCTCGCCGGCTTCGGGGCCAATGAAGCGGATGCCGTCCTTTGCGAGCGTCGCCCGGTTGCGGCGCGTTGCCGGATGCGCCCACATCTTCGGGTTCATCGCGGGAGCTATCAGCACCGGCCGGTCGGTCGCGAGCAGGATGGTGGAGGCCAGATCGTCCGCATGGCCGTTCGCCATCTTCGCCATCAGGTCGGCGGTCGCAGGTGCTACGACGATCAGGTCGCACTCGCGCGCCAGCCGGATATGGCCGACATCCTGCTCGTCCTCGCGCGAAAAGAGGTCGATATAGACATGCGAGGCCGACAGCGCGCCGACGGCAAGCGGGGTCACGAACTGCTGCGCGCCGGCCGTCATCACCGGCCGCACGCTCGCCCCGCGTTCCCGCAAACGGCGGATGAGATCGAGGCTCTTATAGGCCGCGATGCCGCCGGAGATGATGAGGAGAATACGCTTGCCCGACAGTGTCATTTGCACCCGGCCTTTCAGCCGTCCTCTCGCCCGGCATGGGCTGCCGGGTCCTACGCGATACCACAATATTCCAGCGGCTGGCCTCACCAGTGCCTTCGAGATCGAACCTACTTGAGCGATCCGCTGGGCGCAACGTGTCCCACCGGAGGAGGTTGCCTGCGCTGACATCCGTGCGATACGGCGTTTCGCTACACTAGCCCCTGGGTATCACCACCGATTGTTCCCGTCCGTGGTGCGCAATGGAACAAAAGCCGTGCCGCCCGCGTCAACATGCTCCGGGCCTGTTGCCGAAGCCAGGGAATGCGATTAATGCGCTCTCAATCCGCGGGGGCTAAGCTTCATTCCATGCGAATAAATGCGATCACCAACTGGGCCTACGGCGTAACCGTGCTTTTGACGGGGCTTTCGGGCGCGGCCTTCATCCTGTCGACCGACAGCGCGATCAGGGAGCGCCAGGCAGTGGAGCAGCATCTGGTGCTCGACACGCTTGGCGAAGAGCTTGCGCTCGGAGCAGAGGTGCGATCCGACGAGGCCCGCCTTTACGTCATGCGCGGCGGCGACGAGCGTCACCTCGAAGCCTTCCATCGCGCGGAGGGAGAGGAGCGCAAGCGCGAAGAGGCGATCAAGACGGCCACGAGTTTCGGCGCGTCCCAGGGCGAGATCGCAGCGCTTCAGGAGATCATGCGCGAGGCAGAGGCACTCGACAAGATCGAGGTTGCCGCCATCGAGGCCCATCAGAAGGGCGATCGCACGACCGCCCAGGAGAAGCTATTCGACCCGGAGCACGAGCGCCTGCAGACAGCGCTCCTCGACACGGTCGCCCGGTTACGAGACTTGACCAACGCCCGTACGGGCGGGGCGCTCAACGAGGCACAGGCGCGCAGCGACTGGTTCGCCGTCGCGGCCAAGACGATGCTTGGCATCACCGCTGCCCTGTTCCTGAGCGTGCTCTATTTCATTCTCAAACGCCGCGTCGCCATGCCGCTCACCCGCATGAGCGGCATCGTTACGCGTCTCGCCGAACAGGACTACGCTGTGGAGGTTCCGCTTGATCGGCGCCGCGACGAGATCGGCGAGATGAACAAGGCGATCCACATCTTTCGGGAAAACGGTATCGAGCGTGATCGGCTCGATGCGGAGCGGCGCCTGGACCAGCAGACCAAGGACCTGATCCTGCAGATGATGCACCGGCTGCAGGCCTGCCAGAGCCAGGACGAACTGGCCGAGGTCGTGGCCCGCTTCGCGCCGCAGGTCTTTCCCAATCTTGCCGGCCATCTCTACGTGCTGAACGACAGCCGGACGCTCTTGACCCGCGTCGGCAGCTGGCTCGATCCGCAGCATTCTGCGCCATCCTTCCCGTCCAGCGCCTGCTGGGGACTTCGCCGCGGCCGGCCGCATGTCAGCAATCGCGGTCATAGCGACATCGCCTGCCAGCATCTCGACGACGATGGCGCCGTCGGTCTCTGCGTGCCGCTGACAGCCCAGGGCGATACCATTGGTCTCCTCTATTTCGAGGAGCGCTCTGACGAAACATTCGCAGTCGAAGCGTCGCGCCTCTATCTCGAATTGATCGCCGAAAACATCGGGCTCGCCGTCGCCAATCTTCAGCTGCGCGAGAAGCTCACCAGTCTGGCGGTGCGCGACGCGCTGACGGGCCTGCTCAACCGGCGCTGCCTCGACGAGGCGCTGAATCGTGAGCCGCGCGGGCAGGGCGGCAAGCCGCTCACCTGCCTGATGATCGATATCGACCATTTCAAGCGCTTCAACGATGAGTTCGGCCACGATGCCGGCGACGTCGTCATGCAATATGTCGCGCAGATCATCGTCGATACGGTGGCCGACGCCGGCAGCGCCTATCGTTTCGGCGGCGAGGAATTTACGGTGTTGCTGCCGGAAGCAGGCGAGGCGGCCGGCTTCGAGCTTGCCGAGCGGCTGAGGACCAGGATCGGCACCACCCCGCTGTCGCATCGCGGCCGGATCCTGGGCACGGTTGCAGTCTCGGTCGGCATTGCCTCGGCTCCGGACGACGGGCCCGTCGCCACCCTGTTGACACGGGCTGACGCCGCTCTTCTCGACGCCAAGAACCACGGCCGAAACCGCAGCGTGCGGGCCTCCGGGCTGACTTTCGGCGATGACGAGGCGCGGCGCAGTCTCGCCTGATCCTCCGCTTACCGCCGCGCGGCAATCGAATGTCCCGCCTTGAAACGGGCGCATTCGATGCTATCTATTGCCGCGATAGAAATTTGAACAGGATACACGCATCGATGGATTTCACCCTGACCGCCAAGCCGAACCGTCTTGCCATCAGGGAAAACCGTATCCATGCCTGCTTCGATTTCACTCTCCCAACTTTCGTGGTCCACGCCTGAGGGCCGAAGCCTCTTCTCCAATCTCGACCTGAGCTTTGGTGCTTTGCGCACCGGTCTCGCCGGCCGCAACGGCGTCGGCAAGTCGACGCTGCTGCGGCTGATCGAAGGTTCACTCGCGCCGCAGGCCGGCAAGGTCACCGTCGCGGGCAGCCTCGGCATGCTCAGCCAGACCGTCCAGGTCGCGGCCGACGAGACCGTCGCTGATCTCTTCGGCGCCTCCGACGCGCTTGCCGTCCTCAGGCGGGCGGAAGAGGGGTTGGCAGGCATAGGCGAGCTTGCCGCCGCCGACTGGACACTCGAATCCCGGCTGGAGGCGGCACTTGCCCGCGTCGGTCTGGATGCGTCGGCTGGGACGCGCCTTGCTGCACTTTCCGGCGGGCAGATGACCCGCGTGAAGCTTGCCGCCCTCGTCTTCAAGGAGCCGGATTTCATCCTGCTCGACGAACCCACCAACAATCTCGACCGCGAGGGGCGGGCTGCCGTTGCCGCGTTGATGGCGGGCTGGCGCGGCGGCGCCATCGTCGTCAGCCATGACCGCGAACTCCTGGAGACGATGGATGCGATCGTCGAGCTGACGTCGCTCGGCGCCACGACCTATGGCGGCAACTGGAGCCACTACCGCGAGCGCAAGGCGATCGAGCTCGCATCGGCCCGTCACGATTTCGCCGACGCGGAGCGCCGTCTGGCCGAGGTCCAGCGAAAAACGCAGGAGATAGCCGAGCGCAAGGCCCGCAAGGATGCCGCCGGGCGCCGCAAGCGCGCCAAGGGGGACGAGCCGCTGCTGCTGCTTGATGCGAAGAAGGAGCGCAGCGAGAAGACGGGCGGCGACAATGCCCGTCTTGCCGAGCGCCGCCGCAATACTGCGATCGGCGATCTGGCCGAGGCGCGCGAACGCATCGAAATCCTGCAGCCGCTGACCGTCCGCCTGCCTTCGACCGGCCTGCCAGCCGGCCGGGGCGTGCTGCAGGTCGATGCCGTCAGCGCGGGTTATCAGCCGCGAACGCCAGTGATCGACCGGCTGTCGCTCTCGATCGTCGGCCCGGATCGCGTAGCACTCACCGGCCGCAACGGCTCGGGCAAGACGACGCTGCTGTCGCTGTTGACCGGTGATCTCAAGCCATGGTCCGGCAATGTGCGCGTCCTGGTCGAATACGCCATGCTTGACCAGCAGGTGAGCCTGCTCGATCCCGACCTCTCGATCCGCGACAATTTCCGGCACCTCAATCCTGACGCCAGCGAGAACGACTGCCGCGCGGCGCTCGCCCGTTTCATGTTCCGGGCGGACGCGGCCTTGCAGGTCGTTTCGAGCCTCAGTGGCGGCCAGATGCTGCGTGCCGGGCTTGCCTGCGTGCTCGGCGGCCGCCGCCCGCCGCAGTTTCTGATCCTCGACGAGCCGACCAACCATCTGGACATCGATTCCATCGAGGCGGTCGAGGCAGGCCTCAGAGCCTATGACGGCGCGCTGCTCGTCGTCAGCCACGACCGCGCCTTCCTGGAGGCGATCGGCATCGACAGGCGGATCGAGCTTTCCTGACGGGAGAAATTACTCCGCCCAGCGCGCTTCGCCGGTAAAGGCGATCGTCAGCCAGCGGTCGTGGCCGGGATCGCCGATCTCTTCGCCGACCTCGGCGCGGATCCGGTCGAGGTCGGCGAGCGTGCCGACCTTGGTTTCCGGCGTTCCGATCAGGTAGACCTCGATCGTCTTGGAACGCCCGACCTTGGCGACATAGGTGCGATAGTCGGCGAAGCCGTGGCGGGCGACCGCATTTGCCGCCGCCTGGCGCACGCGCTCGTCGAGCTCGGCAGGCGCGACCAGGAAGATCTCCTTCAAGGCCTGGAACACAGTGCGGATCGGCAGCGGGATAAGGCAGAGTGTCAGCACGATCAGGATCGCCGGGTCGACATAGGGCGTCCAGTGTTCGTAAGCCGTGCCCTTCAATGCCGCGGCGATCACGAAGGCGACAAGCAGGGCCGAGGTGATCGCGCCGGACATCGCCCAGGCACGCACGTCGAGCGCCAGGAACTCCGAGCCGATCGGCCGGTTTGCCCGGCGTATGTAGACGAACATGACGAGGCAGATCACCACGACGACGGCGGCATAGGCAATCGCCCAGTCGAAGGCGAGATGGTTGCCACCCGACAGCAGCGATCCGACGGCGTTGACCATCGCGTAGAAGGAAAGCAGCGTCAGCAGCCCGGCATTGAAGAGCAGCACCATGGGTTCGATGTGCCAGAAGCCCATCTGGAACCGCTTGCTCTGCTTCGGGATCAGTTGCGTCACGCCGAGCGCAAGCACGGTCATGGAGGCATCGACGGCCGAGAACACGCCGTCGAAGACGATGGAAACCGAGCCCGAAAGCAGACCGAAGATAACGCCCGTCACCCCGACGACGACGGTGGCCGCGATCGATTGCTTGAGGACTGTCTGTTCGCTTGGGGCGGGCATGATGTTGTTTTTACTCCTGTTTCGGCGCGGTGCTTAGGGGCCGGCAATGTCGAAATGGTGGCGGCGGCTGCAAACATAGCGGTTTGCCTGCAGGCAAGACAGCTGTTGCGTGCGTTTGCTAATAAAGCGAGGCGTTGTGTTTCCAGGCCTCGACGCTCAGAATTGCCGATGTTATCGGCGGCCGGCGGAGGGGAAAATGATCGTCGAGATGTTGCTCGGTGCCTTATTCGTCTTCGGCACGGTCGCCCTGACGCTCGCGTCCTATTTTGCAATGCGGCTGATCATGGGCGGCGAGGCGGAAGGGCACGAAAAGGAACTTGCCAGTTTGGTCATCTTTCGCATTTCGGCGCTGCATGGCTTGATCCTCGCGCTGGTCTTTGCGCAGGAGATGGTCGAGTACCAGCAGCTCAAATACGAGATGGCTACCGAAGCCGGGGCGACCGCTGACATCTTCTACGACGCCGAACGTTACGGCGAAGCCGTCAAGGCGCCGATCCAGCAGGCGATCTCCGCCTATGCGGCCGAGGTGATCGATGGTGAATGGCAGTCACTGGCGGACAAGGGACGTCTTTCACCACAGGCTTGGGTGCACTGGGATCGCGCCTATCAGCACGTGCTGAACCTGGTCCCGGCCGACAAGCGCCAGGAGAGCCTGCGCAGCCAGATGCTGGAGCGGCTGCACGACATCTCGCAAAGCCGGACCAAGCGGGAAAGCAATGTCGCGGACTCGATCGACAGTATCTTCTGGTTCGCGGCACTCTCCGGCGTCATCTTCATCGCGCTCGCCTATTATTCCTTCCCGCCAATGCGGCGCAATCTGCTGCTGCTCTGCCTCTTCGGCGCCTATACCGGCATCATCCTCTTCCTGATCTACGCCTTTTCCAATCCGTATCAGCCGCCGGCGGCGCTAGCGCCGGGGCCGCTCGAACGGGTGCAACAGGAGATCAACGCCTCGCGGCCTGCGAACGGCGGATAACGGCTAGGCGAATTGACCCAGCCGCAGGAGATCTCCGTTGAGGGCGCCACCGCCGAGCCTATCGGCGCGTGCGGCCTCAGGGCGCGGCGGCGGAATGGAATGGCCGATCGCAAACAGAAGCGCGCTGGCCGCCGAAAGCAGCGCGAACAGCAGGAACATGCCGGCGCCGCCGATGGTGCCAAGTGCCAGGCCGCCGATCAGCGGCCCAAGGAAGTTTCCAACCGACGAGAGCGAATGGGCGCCGAAATAGGTGCCCCGGTTGCCAGCATCGGAGATACCATCGACCAGCACATATTCCGAGGGCACGACGAGCACCTCGCCGATGGTGAAGAGGATCATCGAGGCGACGAGCATTTCCATTCCGGACGAGGCCGCGAAGCCGATTTCGCCGAGCAGGAAAAGCAGGCAGCCGAGCGACAGCGCCGGCAGCGCACCGATCCGTTCGATGACGAACCGGGCAGGCGTGCTCGCGATCAGCACCGTTGCGGCATTGGTCGAAACCAGGAGCGCGAAGAGGGTGACGCCATCCGCAAAGCCAGTGTTGAGATACTGCGACAGGGTCACCGACCACTGGCCATGAACGGCCAGGAGCAGCGTGCCGCCGATGACGAAGAAGACCAGCCTTCGGTCGCGCAGGGCGGCAACAAGCCCGCGCCAGCCGCCTGAAGCCTGTGATGCCCCTTTGGTCTGGATCATCTGCCTGTTGCCGGCCTCGGGCACCGTGAAGAAGAGCACTAGGCCGAAGGCCACGTGCATGACGCCGGCGCTGACGAACAGCGTCGAATAGGCGGCACCGACCCAGACGCCGATCAGCGGCCCGATGGCCCAGCCGGCATTGATGGCGAGATAGCGCCAGGAGAAGACCTTAAGTCGCAGATGCTCAGACGCTGCATCGCTCATCAAGGCACGCGCAACCGGTTCATAGACGGCAGCTGCGACGGCAGACACGATGTGCGCCAGCGCGAAGGCGGCGATCGATTGCGCCAGTCCGAGCCCCGCCAGCGCCAGCCCGGCCATGAAAAGCGCTGCGGTCAGCACCCCTTTTCGGCCGATGCGATCGGACAGCGTGCCGGCAAAGGGACTGACGATTGCGCCGAGCAGCGGGCCGGCGCCGATGAGAGCGCCGATGCCTGCGGGGCTGAGGCCAAAATCACGCTGGAGGCGGATCGCGAGGAAGGTCAGGCTCATGCCCTTGGCGATCGTCACCACGCCGGAACCCGCGATGAGAAGCAGCGCAACACGGCGACCCGCTTTTTCGGAATAGGCATTCATCACGGGCACCTGCAGGCCGGGAGCGCTCGGTTTCCGTGGGAATGTCGAGCGACGGGAGTAGGGAAGAAGACTCCCTTTGCGATTACATCCGTCGCGTGTACTCGGCAAGTGGGACAGCTATCCAGCGGCAATCTGTCTGTGTGGTGGAGGGCGTCGGTTTCCCACTCGGCCGTGGTCTGAACGAAAATGCAAGGCGGTCACCGGTCGTGGCCGCCTCAGGGCTGTTTCGCCTGCCGGCTATTCGTTCCCCTGCCGCTTTGCCAGATCACGTAGAGCGGTGTTGTGTCGGTATCGTCGACCGGTACATGGCGGAAGCGCATGGCCTGCTCGGCAAGCGGTTTTGCCAGTTCCGCGTAGATCGCCGCGGTCGACAGGCCGAAAGGTTCGGCATCGGCGTTCGAGTTCGCATAGGCGATCTCGGTGATCCCGGCCATGCGCATGGCTGCAAGGCACATCGGGCAGGGTTGGCCACTGGCATAGACGGCAGCACCTTCGAGCCGCGGGGTGCGGAGCGTCCGGGCGGCGGCAGGCAATGCGTTGAGTTCCGCATGCGAAGTCGGGTCCCCGGTCGACAGCATCTCGTTGACGCCGCGGCCGACGATCTCGCCGTCCTTGACGACGACGGCGCCGAAGGGCCGTCCGCCATTCTCGATGTTGCGGCGGGCAAGCGTTACCGCCTCGGCCAGATAGGTCTGTTCCTGGTTCAGGGTAAATCCCTCTAGCGGGCGCCGGCGTCGACCAGCAATTTCTCGATCTGGCCGTAGCCGCGCTGGCGCGCATGGGTCAGCGGGCTGACGCCTTCGCCATCGGCGAGCTTGACGTCAGCGCCGGCCTTGATCAGCAGCCGTACGATCTCGGTGTGTTTTTCGCCGCCGGTGCCGAGGATGATCGCCTCAAGCAGCGCCGTCCAGCCGAGGCGATTGACGTGGTCGATATCGACGCCCGCTTCGATCAGCGTCTTGACGGTCTCGACATGGCCGCGCTCGGAGGCCGGAATGAGCGCCGTGCCGCCATAACGGTTGGTGCTCTTGAGGTCTGCGCCATTCGCGAGCGTCAGCTTCAGGATTTCGAGATGGCCACGCGCTCCGGCGTAGAGGTAGGGACTGTCCTGGATCTTGTCCTTGGCGTTGACGTCGGCGCCGGCCTCGATCAGCGCGCGCGCCGCATCGACGCGGTTTTCGTGGGTGGCGACGAGAAGGGCCGTGGCGCCGCTGGCATCACGGGTCTCGACGCTTGCGCCCTGTTGCAGCAGCGATTTGACCTTGTCCGCATCACCGGCCTCGGCAGCTGAAATCAATTGGGTTTCGAGCATGGAGGCCCCCACAGCTGCGGGTGAAAGGCTGAAGGCGGCGATCGATGCGCCAACCAGCGAGCCGAAAAGTCTTGGTCGCATTTCGTCTTTCCGATCATGCCGACCGGTCGAACAGGCCGACCGATCGCAGTGGTTCCGGTTGAGGGCGAGACGTGGAAACCCGGAAGTGGCCGCGCCCTCGTCCCGCTCTCGCTCATTGCGATCTCGTGCTTACTTGAGCCGGCCCGTGACCTTTTCAAGGGCGCAAGATGCGCGTCTTGCCGAACCTGTCCCGCGCCCGGCATGGCGCCCTCGACGCCGACCGTAGGTGGCGGGCCATCCATTTGGAAATTAAATGTATGAATGATAAAAAGTGGAAATCTGAATGCGTTGCCGTTCGACCTGACTGTCCTGAGTGGCCCTAGAGCATCGAGCGGCTGAGGCCACCGTCGACGGGCAGTGCGACGCCGGTGATGTAGCTTGCTTGGCGGCTGGCGAGGAAGGCCGCGGCCGCGCCGAATTCCGCCGGCGTGCCGTAGCGCCCGAGCGGGATCTCCTGCTGGCTGCGCGCCGCGACTGTGGCGATATCGACGCCCTCGCTTTCGGCATCCATCCGGTCGAAGCTGAGCGTGCGGTCGGTGGCAAGTCGCCCCGGAAGAAGCAGGTTGACGGTCACGCCGTCGGCTGCGACCTCGCCGGCAAGTGTCTTCAGCCAGCCTGCGACAGCGCTTCTGAGCGCATTCGAAGCGGTGAGCCCGACGATCGGCTCGCGGATGCTGGTGGAGGCGACGGCGATGATGCGTCCGAACTGGCGTTGCCGCATGCCGGGCAGCACCCGTCCGGTGATGCGCATGCCGGCCAGCACCATAGTTTCGAATTGCGCGCGCCAGAAATCGGGCTCGATCGCCGAGGCAGGCGAGGGCGGCGGTCCGCCGCCATTCAGCACCAAAATGTCGATCGTGCCGAAATCGGCCTCGAGCCGATCCAGCAGGCCGTCGAGCATATCGGGTTTCGAGAGGTCGAGCGCGTAGCCCCGCGCCGACGGGCCGATATCGCTTGCGACCTTGGCCGCCGATGCGGCATCGCGACCGGTCAGCGCAACGATGACGCCTTCGCTTGCCAGCGCCTCGGCGATGCCGCGGCCCAATCCCTTGCTGCCGCCGAGCACTAGCGCCCGCTTTCCAGCAATACCAAGATCCATGACCGGTTCTCCTCGATGTGGACTTCAGAATGACCAGGAATTGGAGCTACTACAGTTTTGCTCCAAGCGGAATCGAATTGACCGTCGGCGAATGGCGAAGGCAGGCCGAACAGAAAAGCCCGGCCGGAAAACCGGCCGGGCTTTTGCCCCTCGCCCTTCTTGCGCGGATCAGCGGCAGATGCGAATTTTCTTGAAGTAGACGTTGCCGTAGTGGTCGTAGCGCTTGACCTTCTTGATGAAGCAATAGGGTACATCTTCGTAATAGTAGGGGCCGCCATAGTAGCCGCCGACATAGCCGACATGCCCACCCCAGCCATGACCGTAGTGGCCATTGCTGAAGCCGATCGAGAAACCGCCGGCCTGCGACGGGGCGGCAAAGGAGACGGCGGCGGTAACGGCAACAACGGCTGCGATGATGATCTTGCGCATGATGTTCTCTCCTCTGGATTGGTTGGGATGATCGCTTCGTCATCCATGAGAAGATGGTCTCACATCGCGGATAAGCGCGCAGTTCCGGATGGAACACGGTCATGGCCGGCTGCTGCCAAGGGGGCTGCGAACGCGGCCATGACCGGTGCCGATCGGCGCATTGCCGCCCGTCAGGCAGCGCGCGATCCGCTAGGAGTGCGGATGCGCGCCATCGCGAAGACGTCGGCCAATGCGCCGTTCCTGAGCGCATAGGCCCTGTGCGTGCCCTCCATCTCGAAACCCGCCTTGCGGTAGAGCGCGATCGCAGGCTCGTTGTCGGTGAAGACCGTGAGCTCGATGCGGCTGATGCCCAGCCAGTTGTCGGCGGCATCGATCAAAGCCGTAAGCAGTGCCTTACCGATGCCCTCGCCACGGTGATTGTCGTCGACGCTGATGCCAAGGGCGGCCGAATGCTGACGCCGTCCCTTGCTGCGGTGCAGGCCGGCCATGCCGATTATATGCCCGTCGCGTTCGGCAACGATGACCGTGTCGTCGTCCGATCTTGTCTCCATCCACTTGCGTGTCTGTTCCGGGGTGGAGAATGGCAGCCGGAGTGTTCCGGATCGGATGCCGGGCTGGTTCATCAGAGCGGCGACCGCCTCCCAGTCGACGATGCGCGCCGCGCGGATCTTGGTTTCAGGAGGAGCGTGCGTTTCGGTCATTGTTTCCTCTCTTTACTCCGAGGAAACAGGACCCAACCCTGCTCGCCTCGGCAGGGTTGGTGGGGGACATTTCGCTTAAATCAGCGCAACAGGTCTCCCGCACACCCCTGGGGTATGCGTGCAAAGCACCATTGCGATCGTCGAGCGATTGTCCATGGCGGAAGAATAACAAGCGCAAGTGGAAAGGCAAGTCCGCAGAACGCGCCGAACGCTCTGCGCGCCGCGATCAGGTGACCTGCCAAGCGATATAGACGAGCGTGGCGGCGATCAGCCAGAGGGCGACGCGGCCTGAACGGGTATGCCGGGCCTCCGCCTTGCCGATCGCATGCGCGGTCTCGGCGTCGAAGCGCAGGCCGTTTTCGCTCATCGCCATGATCTCGCTGGAGAATTTTTCCGTGCGGGCGGCGATCTCGGGGGCGGCCTCGGCGAGCCGGAGCGCCGCGTGCAGGCCGTCGCGCAGATCCGTGACGATGCGCTTCGGCCCGAGATTGTCGCGAATCCATTTGCCGACGACCGGTTCCGAAGCCTTCCACATGTTGAAGCGCGGATTGAGGGTGCGGGCGACCCCTTCGACGACGACCATGGTCTTCTGCAGCATGACGAGTTCGGGGCGCGTCTGCATGTCGAAGAGCTCGGTGACCTCGAAGAGCAGCGTCAAAAGCTTCGCCATCGAGATGGTTTCGGCCGGCTGTCCGTGGATCGGCTCACCGATCGCGCGGATCGCCTGGGCGAAGCTCGCGGCGTCGTGATGCGAAGGCACATAGCCCGCCTCGAAGTGCACGTCGGCGACGCGCTGGTAGTCGCGGGTGATGAAGCCGAAGAGGATTTCCGCCAGGAACCGGCGCTCTTTCTTTCCAAGTCTTCCGACGATGCCCATATCGACGGCGACGATATGGCCGGCATCGTCGACGAAGAGATTGCCCTGGTGCATGTCGGCATGGAAGAAGCCGTCGCGCAGCGTGTGGCGCAGGAAGGACTGGATCAGCACTTCGGCAAGCTGGTTGAGGTCGTGTCCGGCGGCCTTCAACCCCTCGATATCCGACATCTTGACGCCGTCGATCCATTCCATGGTGACGACGTCGCGCCCTGTCCGTTCCCAGTCGACCTTCGGCACGCGGAAGCCGGAATCATCCTTGGTGTTTTCGCCAAGCTCGGAAAGGGCTGCCGCCTCCAGGCGAAGATCCATCTCGATCTTCGTCGTCTGCTCCAGCGTCTTGGTGACCTCGACCGGCTTCAGCCGGCGCGTATAGGGCAAGAACCGCTCCTGCATATGGCTGACGAGATACATCGCCTCGATATCGGAGGCGAAGCGCTGGCGCACCCCGGGGCGGATGACCTTGACGGCGACCTTTTCGGGCTTGCCGTCGCGAAGCACGATGGCCGGATGCACCTGCGCGATCGACGCGGCCGCCATCGGTTCGGAGAGTTCGACATAGAGGTCCTCGACCTTGCGGCCGAGCGAACCTTCGATTGCGGCCTTCGCCTCGCTTTGCGGGAAGGTCGCCATGCTGTCCTGCAGCAGCGACAGGTCGGCAGCGAACTCCGCGCCGACGACATCGGGACGCGTCGCCAGGAACTGACCGATCTTGACATAGGAGGGCCCGAGGCGAGCGACGGCGCGTGACAAGCGGTCGCTGCGCTCCTCGCCCGGCACCCTGCGGCGCGCCAGAAGTCCCGCCGCCTTCTGGGCGAAACGGGCAAAGGGCGGCAGATGCTCGGTTGGGACGGCTGAGACGACGCCTTCGCGCACGAGAACCCACCCGATCCGCGCAAGGCGGACATATGTTCCAGGCGTGCTCATCGGGTTCAGATTTTCCAGCCGGAATGCAGCGCTGCGATGCCGCCGGTGTAATTGGTGAAGGAGACGCGGGAGAAGCCGGCCTCCTTGATCATCGTCGCGAAGTCGCGCTGGTTCGGGAACTTGCGGATCGATTCCACCAGATACTGGTAGGGCGCCTCGTCGCCGGTGATCAGCTTGCCGAATTTCGGGATCGCGTTGAACGACCAGGCATCATAGAAGCGATCGAGCAGCGGCATCTCCACTTCGGAGAATTCCAGCACCAGCAGGCGGCCGCCGCGCTTCAGCACCCGGTGGGCCTCTTTCAGCGCCACGTCGATGCGCGGCACGTTGCGGATGCCGAAGGCGATCGTATAGGCGTCGAAGGAGTTCGCCTCGAAGGGCAGCTCCTCGGCATTGGCCTCGACGAATTCGAGATTGGCGGAAAGCTTCCTCTTCTCCGCCCGTTCGGCGCCGACGGCGAGCATCGAGCCGTTGATGTCGAGCACGGTCGCATGCGCCTTGCGGTCGGAGGCCTCGATGATACGGAAGGCGATATCGCCGGTGCCGCCGGCGACGTCCAGCACCTTATAGTCTTCGCGGCGCGGCGGGTTGAGGGCGGCGATCATCGCGTCCTTCCAGGCGCGGTGCAGGCCGGCCGACATCACGTCGTTCATGATGTCGTAGCGCTTCGCCACCTTATGGAACACGTCGTTGACGAGCGGCTGCTTTTCGCCGGCGTCGACATTGCGGAAACCGAAGGATGTTTCCATGCCGCCATCGGCAGATACGCGCTGATCCGTCATACGAAGAACTCCATCTGAACCAATTTTTCCGGCACCATAGCGAAAAGGCCCCATCCGCGCTATCTCGTGGACGGGACCGCGCCTGCGGCATAGCGCACTCCCTATAGGATAAGAAGGCCGCCAAGGAAATGCCAACCACCGCATCCGGTGGCTGCGATCGTAGGAGTGCATTTATGCCGGAGTTGCCCGAGGTCGAAACCGTCAAGCGCGGCCTGGCGCCGACCATGGAGGGCGCGCGGATCGTCAATGCGGAATTGCGCCGGGCGGACCTGCGCTTCCCGTTTCCGGAGAATTTTTCCTCGACCGTTGCCGGCCAGCGCATCGTTTCGCTGTCGCGGCGGGCGAAGTACCTGATGATCGATCTGGAAGCCGGCGACGTCATTATCGCCCATCTCGGTATGTCCGGGTCCTTCCGCATCGAGGCAGGGCCGGCTGCAGCGACGCCGGGCGAGTTTCACCATCCGCGCGGCAAGGACGAGAAGCACGATCACGTCATCTTTCATCTCGACGGCGCCGAAGGCCCGGTGCGGGTGATCTACAACGACCCGCGCCGTTTCGGTTTCATGGATCTTGCCCGCCGCGACACCGTGGCGAGCCACGCTTATTTTCGCGCGCTTGGCGAGGAGCCGACCGGAAACGCGCTCGATGCCGCCTATCTCGCCGCACGCTTTTCCGGCAAGGCGCAGCCGCTGAAGGCGGCATTGCTCGACCAGAAGAATATCGCCGGTCTCGGCAATATCTATGTCTGCGAGGCGCTCTGGCGCTCGAGCCTGTCGCCGGTGAAGCCGGCGGGCGAACTCGTCGACAAGCGCGGCAAGGCGAAGGACGGGCTTTTGCGCCTCACGGACGCCATCCGCGAGGTCATCGCCGATGCCATCGCGGCCGGCGGCTCGTCGCTGAAGGACCACATCCAGGCCGACGGCTCGCTCGGCTACTTCCAGCACTCCTTCTCCGTCTACGACCGCGAAGGAGAGGCTTGCCGCACGCCGGGCTGCAACGGTACGGTCACCCGTATCGTGCAGGCGGGCCGGTCGACCTTCTATTGCCCGCATTGCCAGAAATGAACGCCGGGCGGTCCGCGACCTGGCGTCTGAGATGAACCGGAGGAACAGGAATGACCTACGAAACGCTGCTGGTTGAAACGCGCGGCCGCGTCGGCCTCGTGACGCTCAACCGTCCGCAGGCGCTGAATGCGCTGAATTCGACCGTCATGCGCGAGCTTGCCGCAGCGCTGAAGGCCTTCGATGCCGACAAGGAGATCGGCGCCGTCGTCGTCACCGGCTCTGAGAAGGCCTTTGCCGCCGGCGCCGACATCAAGGAGATGCAGGCGCTCGATTTCGTCGACAGTTATCTCGGCGACTTCATCGGCGGCTGGGACCAGGTGGCTGCGGCCCGCAAGCCGGTGATTGCCGCCGTTTCCGGCTATGCGCTCGGCGGCGGCTGCGAGCTGGCGATGATGTGCGACTTCATCATCGCCTCCGAGACCGCGAAGTTCGGCCAGCCCGAAATCACCCTCGGCGTCATTCCCGGCATGGGTGGCTCGCAGCGCCTGACACGCGCCGTCGGTAAGGCGAAGGCGATGGACCTGGTTCTGACCGGCCGCATGATGGACGCGGCGGAGGCGGAGCGCGCAGGACTCGTATCGCGTGTGGTGGCGCCGGAGAAATTGATGGAGGAAGCGCTGGCCGCCGCCGAGAAGATCGCATCCTTCTCGCTGCCGGCGGTTATGATGGCGAAGGAGGCGGTGAACCGTTCTCTCGAGCTGACGCTCGCCGAAGGCCTTCGTTTCGAGCGGCGTCTCTTCCACTCGCTGTTTGCGACCGAGGACCAGAAAGAAGGCATGGCCGCCTTCGTCGCCAAGCGCAAGCCGGAGTTTAAACATCGCTAGCTCAAGGGGGGCGCAGATTCTGGAAAATGCGCGTTGACGGGGCGGCTGTTTCCCGCTATACGCCGCCCTCAGTTTGGAACGCCATTTTGGGCTTTCCGGAAATATTCCCGAATTGCTTTGATGACAGGTCGCAGTGACCCGGCACGGCGAGGGCGGAGTTCATGTCAGTTTTCGAAGAGAGGCACCAATGGCCAATACAACTTCGGCGAAAAAGGCGACCCGCAAGATCGCACGCCGCACCGCAGTGAACAAGGCCCGTCGTTCGCGCGTTCGCAACTTCATCCGCAAGGTCGAAGAAGCGATCGCTACCGGCGATCAGGCAGTTGCAGCCGCAGCGCTCAAGGCAGCTCAGCCCGAGCTGATGCGCGCAGCCACCAAGGGCGTCCTGCACGCCAACACTGCATCGCGCAAGGTTTCGCGCCTCGCGCAGCGCGTGAAGTCGCTTTCGGCCTAATCCGGCTAAGAAAAATCTGTTGATGAAAAGCCCGGCCCTTGCGCCGGGCTTTTCGGATTCATACTTGTGTCATCGCGATGGTTAATCCGGCGGTATTACGTTGTGTCAATGCGATGACAAAATTTATGAAATAAATTCAATGGCATACGCGAGGTCCTTATCAAAAGGATGTCTCTGGCCGGGGGTCTCCTGACCCCATAATGAGTCAAGCGATTTTTTATTTTTTTTCTTTTTCGCCAGCTAAGCAAAGGGCGAAAAATCAAAACCCTTGATTCAAAAGCGATTCTTCACGGACTCGGAATGCGGCAAGCAAAAGGCAGGCTGAGAGTCAACGGTCAGTGCTTACGGTTGCTTAAAAATCGCGATTGATCTTGCCCATCGATCCTGCCTAAATGCCCTCCACAGGGGACACGGACCACATCTGTAAAGGAAGCAGAAGACGCCATTTTGAAGAAATGGTTTCGATGTTTCTGTCCTTTGTATCAGGGCGGCTCCGCGTCGTTCAATCAGACAAGTCGAAGGTGAAAAAACCGGATGGTTCATTCCACTCCGGATGAGGAGCTTTCGTCCTATGGTTGTGGAGCGGGGCTTAGTTCGTGACGGCGGGTGCAAGCGGCGCCTGCCGGCAGGCAAAGGTCCAACGCGCGGCTCATCGCTTCGTACGAGGGTGCGAAGAGCTGTTGACGAGGAGGAGGATCCGAGGCGGTGCGGGAGCGCATCGGAGGATTGTTGACAAGAGGCGCGAGGGGACATCTCCGGCCACAGGTGGGCTGGTGGATGCGCGTAGCGCGCAGCGAAGCGGGAGATGAGGAGCCCGGCGTCGACTGCGACTGTGACGTTCGGCGAGTGCGGCATGGCCTTTCGGGGCGCCGCGGGCGACGGACATAAGAGGTGACGCCGGCAGTGATGACGGCATCTGAACATGAACTGGAAGGCGGCAAAATGCAGATGAATTTGGTGACGGCGGGCGCACTTCAGAAAGAAGGAGACGCATTCCAAGCCGGAAGCAATCTATCTCAGGCGGCGGGGGAAAAAGTCGACATGAGGCACGACGCACTGTTCGAGCGGGTAAGTGCGCGTCTCAAGGCTCAGGTTGGTCCGGATGTCTTTGCAAGCTGGTTTGGGCGTCTGAAGCTCCATTCCGTATCCAAGAGCGTCGTGCGCCTCTCGGTGCCGACCACATTCCTGAAGTCCTGGATCAACAATCGTTATCTCGATCTCATCACGTCGCTCTTCCAGCAGGAAGACGGCGAGATTCTGAAGGTCGAAATCCTGGTGCGCACCGCGACCCGTGGCGCCCGGCCGACGACACAGGAAGATGTGTTGCCGCAGGCGACCGAAGCGGCTCCAGCCGCACCTGCGCGCCGCCCGGCAGCAGCCCAGCCGGTCGCAACCGTTGCCGCAGCGGCGATTGCGAGCGTACAGAGGCCGGCCCAGGCGCCGCTTTTCGGCTCGCCGCTCGACCAGCGCTATAATTTCGAAAGCTTCGTCGAGGGTTCCTCGAACCGCGTGGCGCTTGCTGCTGCCCGGACGATCGCGGAAGCCGGCGCCGGTGCCGTGCGGTTCAACCCGCTCTTCATCCATTCGAGCGTCGGTCTCGGCAAGACGCACCTCCTGCAGGCCATCGCCATCCAGGCGCTGCAGAGCGCGCGTGCACCGCGCGTCGTCTATCTGACGGCCGAATATTTCATGTGGCGTTTCGCCACCGCCATTCGCGACAACGATGCGCTGTCGCTGAAGGAGTCGCTGCGCAACATCGATCTGCTGATCATCGACGACATGCAGTTCCTGCAGGGTAAGTCGATCCAGCACGAGTTCTGCCATCTCTTGAACATGCTGCTCGACTCCGCCAAGCAGGTCGTCGTCGCCGCCGACCGCGCTCCGTGGGAACTGGAATCGCTCGACAGCCGCGTTCGCTCGCGTCTCCAGGGCGGTGTCGCCATCGAGATGGACGGCCCCGACTACGACATGCGCCTCGAAATGCTGAAGCGTCGGCTGGATGTCGCCCGCCAGGACGATGGATCGCTCGACATTCCCGGCGATATCCTGAGCCATGTCGCCCGCAATGTGACTGCGAGCGGTCGCGAGCTGGAAGGCGCGTTCAACCAGCTTCTGTTCCGTCGTTCCTTCGAGCCGCAGCTTTCGATCGAGCGCGTCGACGAACTGCTCGGCCACCTCGTCAATGCCGGTGAACCGCGTCGCGTCCGCATCGAGGACATCCAGCGCGTCGTCGCCAAGCATTATAACGTCTCGCGCCAGGAGCTCGTCTCCAACCGCCGCACCCGCGTTATCGTCAAGCCGCGCCAGATCGCCATGTATCTGTCGAAGACGCTGACGCCGCGCTCCTTCCCGGAGATCGGCCGTCGCTTTGGTGGACGTGACCACACGACGGTGCTGCATGCCGTGCGCAAGATCGAAGAGCTGATTTCGGGCGATACCAAGCTCAGCCACGAGATCGAGCTTCTGAAGCGTCTGATCAACGAATAGTCGCGGCTGACTGTTTCAAAGAAAAGGCCCGGTTTTCCGGGCTTTTTCGTTTTGGGCTAACGCACCGCCTTCAACGCCGGTCGCTGAGGCGTCCTGATCGGCGGGTTCTCGACGACCTGCGATGTGCGGGCCTCCGCGATGATCCAGCTGCGAAAGGCGACGACTGGCGGTCGGTCGAGAGCGGCCGGCGGATAGACGAGGTGATAGGCAAGGCCGGTCATCACCCCCTCCGGGAAGGGGGCAACCAGCAGGCCTTCCGCAAGCTCCCGCGCCACGAGCGACAGGCGCACCAGAGCGACCCCGTCGCCGGCCTTGGCCGCCTCGATGGCGCCGTTGCTGTTGACGAAGACCGGCCCGCGCCCGGGATCCACCCCTTCGGCTCCTGCCGCATCTAGCCACAGCCTCCAGTCCTGGCGGTGCACATCGTGCAACAGCGCATGGCGGGCGAGGTCGCTGGGCGTGTCGAGCGGCAGTTTGGCCCGGAGAGCCGGATGGATGACCGGAACCGGGTCGTCGTCGATCAGCCGTTCGCTGACCAGGCCGTCATAGCGACCGAGCCCATGCCGGACGGCGACGTCGACGCCGTCGCTGGCAAAATCCGTCAGCCGGTTCGTGGTGCTGATGCGCACATCGATACCGGGCACCTGCAGCTCGAAAGTGCCGATGCGCGGCACCAGCCATTGTGCGGCGAAGGTCGGCGTGCAGCTCACCGTCAGCACCGGCGCACGTTTGCGCGCCGTCAGTTCCTCGGTCGCCTCCCGCATCATGCGGAAGGCGCGTCGGAGCGTCGCGAAATAGAGGCTGCCGTCTTCCGTCAGAACCAATTGCCTGGGCCGCCGTTCGAAGAGCGTGACACCCAGCGTCTGCTCCAGCTCCCGCACCTGCAGGCTGACGGCGCCCGGCGTGACGTTGAGTTCGTGCGCGGCCTTGGTGACGCTTGAATGACGCGCCGTCGCCTCGAAGGCGCGAAGCGATGCAAGGGAGGGAAGGGATGTGGTCATGGTTTAGCCAAACTCAATCATACAGCGAGAAATGATCGTTTGTCCGAAGCATAATATGCTGAGAATAATGGCATAAATTCACGACGGTCAACACCGTTTTGATTTAGTCAGATAAACAAATGAGGGTTTTCGCGATGGTGCAGCCGGTTCAGGCCAAGGTCATGGGAGCGCGGGAATGGGGCATGTTGATCATGCTCTCTCTCCTCTGGGGTGGCTCCTTCTTTTTCATCGGTATCGCCGTCAAGGCGCTGCCACCCATCACCATCGTGGCGCTGAGGGTCAGCCTCGCGGCGATCGCGCTGCTCGTCATCGTGCGTCTGATGGGATTGTCGATGCCGCGGGACCGTCGCGTCTGGCTGGCCTTCTTCGGCATGGGTCTGCTCAACAACCTCATCCCCTTCTCGCTGATCGTCTGGGGCCAGACGCATATCGCCAGCGGCCTCGCCTCGATCCTCAACGCCACCACGCCGCTTTTCGGCGTGATCGTCGCGCATCTTTTGACCGATGACGAGAAGCTGACCGTCAACCGCTTCGCTGGCGTGGTCGTCGGTTTCCTGGGCGTTGCCATGATGATCGGCCCGGCGGCACTCGGCGGGCTCGGCTCCAACCTTGTTGCCCAGCTTGCCGTTCTCGGTGCGGCGCTCTCCTATTCGCTCGCCGGTGTCTTTGCCCGCCGCTTCAAGCGCATGGGCGTGGCACCGATCGTGACGGCCACCGGCCAGGTCTCCGCATCGAGCATCATGCTGGTGCCGCTGTCTCTGCTCATCGATCACCCCTGGGCGCTGCCGATGCCCGGTCTCGATGTCTGGGCGGCGATCGTCGGCATCGCACTGGTCTCGACGGCGCTCGCTTATGTCCTGTTCTTCCGCATTCTGGAGACGGCAGGGGTCACCAACCTGATGCTGGTGACCTTCCTCATCCCGGTCAGCGCCATCTTGCTCGGCGCCATGTTCCTCGGCGAAACGCTGGAACCCAAGCATTTCCTCGGCATGACCTTGATCGCAGCCGGTCTGGCAGCAATAGACGGGCGACTTCTGCGCCTCTTTTCTCGGCCGCCGGTCGACCCCAAGTTAGAGTGCCGCGAGAACGTCTGATCGTTCGCGTCCACACGCATTGCGGGCCGGTAGGCGAAAGCGCTACCGGCCCTGTTTTTTTCATTTGGGTTGTCGGCTATTCCTTGCCGCCACCGTCTTTGATTTGAGGAGCAGGAGTTCCGATGCTTTACGCCGTGTTTTGCTACAACCAAGAAGATGTCACGAGCGCCTGGACCAAGGAGCAAGACGAGAAGGTCATGCATGATCTGGTGGCCGTGCAGAGCAAATATGCCGAGGCCGGCAGGCTTGGACCGGTGGCGCGCCTGATGCCGACGTCAGCGGCGACGACGCTGCGACACAGCCACAGCGAGACGATCGTCATCGATGGCCCCTTTGCCGAGACGAAGGAGCAACTGCTCGGCTTCTATGTCATCGATTGCGCGTCTCTCGACGACGCGCTTGAGTTTGCTCGTGATTTGAGTTCCGCCAATCCGGCGGCCGGCTCCTACGAAATCCGACCCCTTGCCATCTACAAACCCAGTGAGCTTGCTTCATGACAGACACAGCCTGGATAGACCTCGCACTCGTTTCAGCCCGGCCGCAGGCAGTGGGCGCTTTGCTGCGCTACTTCCGCAATCTCGATACGGCCGAGGAAGCGTTTCAGGAGGCTTGCATCCGGGCTTTGAAGACCTGGCCGAAAAGCGGCCCGCCGCGCGATCCTGCGGCGTGGCTGATTTTCGTCGGGCGCAACAGCGGCATCGACAAGGTCCGCCGTCAGTCACGCGAGACCGCACTGCCGCCCGAAGAAATTCTCTCCGATCTTGAGGATCAGGAGAGCAATCTCGCCGACCGGATCGACGGTTCCCACTATCGAGACGACATTCTTCGGCTTCTGTTCGTCTGCAGCAACCCGGCTCTGCCGGCGACCCAGCAGATCGCGCTGGCTCTGCGCATCGTCTCGGGCCTTTCGGTCAAGCAGATCGCCCGCGCCTTTCTCGTCAGCGAGGCGGCGATGGAGCAGCGCATCACCCGCGCCAAGTCGCGCGTCGCCGCCGCGGGCCTTGCGTTTGAGACGCCGGACGCGGACGATCGCGCCGACCGGCTCGCCGCCGTCGCAACGATGATCTATCTCGTCTTCAACGAAGGTTATTCGGCGATGAACGGCCCGGAAAGCGTCTCGGCCGATCTCTGCGAGGAGGCGATCCGTCTTGGGCGCCTGCTGCTGCAGCTCTTTCCCGCCGAACCGGAGATCATGGGGCTGACGGCGTTGATGATGATACAGCACTCCCGCGCGCGCGCCCGTTTCGATGCCGATGGCGCCGTCATCCTGCTCGAAGACCAGGATCGCGGATTGTGGAACCAGCCGCTGATCAGCGAGGCGCTGGCGCTGATCGACAGGGCGATGCGCCATCGCCAGCCCGGCGCCTATCAGATCCAGGCCGCAATCGCTGACCTGCATGCGCGGGCGGAGCGCCCTGAGGACACCGACTGGGCGCAGATCGATCTTTTGTACCAAGCGCTCGAACGGCTGCAGCCCTCGCCGGTGATCACCCTCAATCGGGCGGTGGCTGTGTCGAAGCGTGACGGTCCGGAAGCAGCGCTCGCCATGATCGAGCCGCTGGCCGGCAAACTGTCTGGCTACTTCTATTTCCATGGCCTCAGCGGCCACCTCCTGAAGCAGCTCGGCAGGGTTCGCGAGGCACGCGTCGCTTTTGATCATGCCGTCGCGCTTGCGACCAACGCTGCCGAATGCGCCTATATCCGCATGCAGCTCGACAAACTCGACGAGGAGCCAGGCGTCGAAGACGCCGTCGTCAAAAAAAGATGAAAAAGCCACGAGGCGGCTGTCGGGGCGGGCCGCATTACTTCGTCCTTGGACTGAAAACGAGATCCAAGGAGAAATCCCAGTGAATACCAGCCTTGCCATTCCCGCCCCGACTGCCAAGTCCGTCATCCTCGGCCGCGTCCTCAGTGGCGTGCTCGTCGCCTTCCTGGTCTTCGATGCCGTCATCAAGCTCGTGCCGCTCCAAGTCGTTACCGAAACCATGGTGGCGCTTGGTTACTCCGCAGATCAGAACCTGGCGCGTCTGCTCGGGGTGCTCACTCTGCTCTGCACCGTGCTTTACGTGATCCCGCGGACCTCGATCCTCGGCGCCATTCTGCTGACCGGTTATCTCGGCGGCGCGATGGCGACGCATCTGCGCGCCGGCAGCCCACTCTTTTCCCACCTGCTCTTTGGCTTCTATCTCGGCGTCATCGCCTGGGGCGGCCTGTGGCTCCGAGATCCGCGGCTGCGCAGCCTGATCCCGTTCAAGAACTGAAAACTACCTTCCCACCGAACAAATGAAAGTCGACCATGACCAAGACCGTCGAAGATTACATTGCCGGCCTCTCTGGTACGCCGGCCGAGGTGGCAAAACGCCTGCACGCAGCGCTCATCGCCGCAGGCGGGCTGACCGACATCGTCAAATGGGGCCACCCCACCTATGAGGCCGGAGGTGCGGTCTGCCTTCTCAAGGGGGCGAAGGATCACGTGACCTTCGGCTTTTGGCGCGGCGCCGAGATGCTCGATCTCGATTCTCGCCTGGAGAGGGGCGGCGGCAAGGGTGACATGGCCTATATCCGCCTGCGCGCGGCCGAAGACATCGACGATGGCCAGGTTGCCCGGCTCGTCGCGAGAGGCATCGAACTCAATCGGCTGAAAGGCGATCCGATGAAGTGATCCCTTACGAAACAAACTTGCAACCGGACCGGTGAAACAGAGCGCATTTATCGGTCACGATGCAATATCTCTTCACGGGAACAGGAATTCACGCCAGATCCCGCGAGGCAAACATGATCCTCTACTATCAGACCCATTCTCCCTTCGCTCGCAAGGCGCTCGTCTTCGCCCACGAGGCCGGTCTCGCCGAACGGCTGAAGGTCATCCACCACGAGACGAGCCCGACGCGGCGCAACGACGAAGTCTATGCCGAAAACCCGCTCGGCAAGGTTCCGGTGCTGTTGCGTGAGGGCGAAGAGCCGATCTTCGACAGCGACGTCATCTGCGCCTATTTCGATACGCTGCATGAGGGACGCAAGCTAATCCCCGAGGCCGGCGAGCCTCGGTGGCGGGCGCTGCGCATGCAGTCGGTGGCGCAGGTCCTTGCCCAGACCGGCATCGGTCTTCGCTGGGAATGGGAGAGGCGCCCGGAGCACCTGCGTTTTCCGGAACTCGCCAAGGGCTACGAAGAAAAGATCGAAGCGACCTACGATTGGCTGGAGCAGACGTTGTCGCCCGAGGAAGACGTCGATATCGGCCAGATCGCGCTGGCGACGGCGCTCTCCTGGATGGCGTTTCGCAACCTGCCATCGTTCCGTAACCGCCCAACGCTGACACGCTGGTTCGACGCGTTCGAGGAGCGCGCCTCGATGCGGGCCACGCCGCTATCGGGTGAAACGTTCGATTGAGTCTGTAGCCGGCGAAGACCGCCTGCCCTCAGGGGCAGGCGAGGTCCGCCACCACGGCGTCGAGGATCAGCATGCCGGCCGGCGTGCAGCGCAGGCGCGAATTGCCGAGCCGCTCGATGAAGCCGTGGTCGATCAGGAACTGCTCGCGCTCCGGGTCCGGATCGCGGCCGGAAAGGGTCTGCCAGCGGGCAAGATCGACGCCTTCCTTGAGGCGCAGGCCCATCAGCAGCAGTTCATCCGACTGCGCTTCGAGGTCGAGCGCCTCGCGCTCGATCATGCCGTGGCCGTAGGTCTCGACGAGGCGCAGCCATTCCTCGGGCTTGCGTTCGGTGGAGGTCGCAATCTTGCCGCTGCCGATGCCGAGGCGGCCGTGGGCGCCGGGGCCAATACCTGCATAGTCGCCATAGCGCCAGTAGGTGAGGTTGTGCCGGCTTTCAGCACCCGGACGTGCGTGGTTGGAGACTTCATAGGCCGGCATGCCGATCGATGCGGTGATCTCCTGCGTTGCCTCGTAGAGTACGGCCGATTGTTCGCCGTCCGGAACGATGAGCTTTCCGGCCTTGTGCAGGCCGTAGAAGGGCGTGCCCTCCTCGATCGTCAGCTGGTAGAGCGACAGGTGATCGACCGCATAGGAGACCGCCTCCTTCAACTCGCGTTCCCACTCCTCGACCGTCTGGTTGGGGCGGGCATAGATCAGGTCGAAGGACATGCGTGGGAAGATCTCGCGTGCGAGCCGGATCGCCTTCAGTGCATCCTCGACATTGTGCAGCCGCCCGAGAAACTTCAGATCTCGGTCGTTCAGCGCCTGGACGCCGAGCGAGACGCGATTGACGCCGGCGGCGCGATAGCCGTGGAAGCGCGTCGCCTCGACGCTCGAAGGGTTCGCTTCCATGGTGATTTCGATGCCGTCCGGCACGTGCCAATGGCGAGCGATACCGGAGAGGATCGCGTCCACCGTTGCCGGCTCCATCAGCGACGGCGTACCGCCGCCCATGAAGATGCTGGTGACGGTGCGCGGGCCGGAGAGCTCGCGGACTTCTTCCATCTCCTTCAGGAAGGCGGAAACGAAACGCGGCTGGTCCACCGGTTGGTGGCGCACATGGCTGTTGAAGTCGCAATAGGGGCATTTGGCCGCGCAGAACGGCCAGTGTACATAGACCCCGAAACCGGGGTCCATGCCGTCACCAATCGCCGATAGCGTGGCCGTCTGCATCGTTGCGTCTCTCATGGTCACTTTCAGTAGGGAGCGGGATGCGGGCGGAAAACCGCTCACACTTTTCCTCATCCCGCTCAGATCAGGCTCCGAGGCAGGTCTCGGCAAAAATCTTGAAGGCGCGGGCGCGGTGCGACAGGGCCTGCGCATCGCCCGGCTTCCAGCCGTGTTTTTCGTCGGCGCTCATTTCGCCGAAGGTGGTCTCGTAGCCCTTCGGCTGGAAGACCGGATCGTAGCCAAAACCCTGGCTGCCGCGCGGTGGCCAGACCACGAAGCCTTCGACCTCGCCACGGAAGAGCTCGACATGGCCGTCCGGCCAGGCAAGGCAGAGCACCGAGACGAAGCGGGCGGCGCGCTCGGAAGGCGTCGTTGCGCCCTTTTCCTGCAATGCTTTTTCGACCTTCTCCATGGCCATCGCGAAATCGCGGCTGCCGTCCTCGCGCTCGGCCCAGTTGGCGGTGTAGACGCCGGGCGCGCCGTTGAGTGCGTCGATTGAAAGACCGGAATCGTCCGAAAGCGCCGGCAGGCCCGAAGCCTTGGCCGAGGCGAGCGCCTTGATGGTGGCGTTCTCCTCGAAGGTGGTGCCGGTTTCGTCGGGCTCGATGAAATTGAGGTCCGCCGCCGACTTCGCCTCGAAACCGAGCGGGCCGATGAGATCGCGGATCTCGCGAATCTTGCCGGCATTGTGGCTGGCGACGATCAGCGTCTTGTTGTCGAGTTTGCGCATGGTGTCTCGCTTCGTATTCATTCGATGGACCAGAGGCCCGGTTCCGCACATTCGAGGCTGTTGCCGGCCGGGTCGCGGAAATAGAAGGATCGCGCCCCGTTCGGCCAGCGCAGATCGCTTTCGATCTTGATACCGGCCGCTTCCAGTTTCGCTTTCCAGGCGTCGAGCGCCTCGGCGCGCACGCGAAAGCACATATGTCCCCGGCCGGTCGTGCCATGCGGTGGTACCGGCAGGGTGGCGTCCGGTGCTGGCGGTTTCACCGTCTCGACCGGATTGAAGATCAAAAGCACGCCTTGGCCGCAGCGGAAGAACACGTGCCGGTTTCCAGCGCGGGTGATCTTCTCAAGGCCGAGAACGCCGCCGTAGAAGGCCTCGGCGGCATCGAGATCGGTCGCGTAGAGCGCAGTCTCGAGTATGCCTTCCAGTGCCGGGGCCATCTTTTCTCCTGTGGTCAGCCTGCAATCGCCTGCTTCTGCAGCGCGACCAGTTCGGCAATGCCGTTCTTTGCCAGGCCCATCAGGCTTGCGAATTCCTCTTCCGAGAACGGCTTGCCTTCGGCCGTACCCTGGATTTCAACGATGCCGCCGGAGCCGGTCATGACGAAGTTGGCATCGGTCTCGGCCGCAGAGTCTTCGAGGTAATCGAGGTCGATCACGGACTGGTTGGCGAAGATGCCGCAGGAGATGGCGGCGACATGGTCCTTCAGGACCTTCTCGACCTTGACCATGTTACGCGCTTCCATCCACTTCAGGCAATCGTAGAGCGCGACCCAGGCGCCGGTGATCGAGGCCGTGCGGGTGCCGCCATCGGCCTGGATGACGTCGCAGTCGATCGAGATCTGGCGTTCGCCAAGTGCAGGAAGATCGACGACAGCGCGCAGCGACCGGCCGATCAGCCGCTGGATTTCCTGGGTACGGCCGCTCTGCTTGCCGTTTGCCGCCTCGCGCTTCATGCGCTCGCCGGTGGCGCGCGGCAGCATGCCGTATTCCGCCGTCACCCAACCCTTGCCGCCGTTGCGCAGCCAGGCCGGAACCTTCTCCTCAAGGCTGGCGGTGCACAGCACGTGCGTATCGCCGAACCGCACCAGACAGGAACCTTCCGCGTGCTTGGAAAAATTGCGCTCGAAGGAAACCTTGCGCATTTGGTCGGTTTTTCTGCCGGATGGCCGCATCGTCAACTCCTATCGTATCTGGAGAGCCTTCTAGAGCATGGCGCAGGCAAAGGGAACCGGTGGATAGCCGGGGGACCAGTCGATTTTTCCCTTTTGCCATCGGGCGGCAGGATCACTATATTCCGGGCACGGCAGGATGTGCCTGCGAGTGTGGAGTGACATGGTACTGCGCAATCCCGGAGCAAAGGAAATCGCAGCGGCGCTGGATGAGCGCTCGGGCGAAATTTTCCGTCGCATCGTGGAAACCTATCTGACGAGCGGCGAGCCGCTCGGCTCGCGCAATCTGTCGCGGCTCCTGCCCATGTCGCTCTCTCCCGCTTCCGTTCGCAATGTGATGAGCGATCTCGAAGATCTCGGTCTCATCTACTCGCCGCATGTCAGCGCTGGCCGTCTGCCCACCCAGACGGGGCTACGCTTCTTCGTCGACGCCTTTATGCAGGTCGGCAATCTCTCGGTCGAGGACCGGGCGTCGATCGACCGTCACGTGCGGCGCGATGACCATACGCAGCCGGTCGATGCGCTGCTGACCGAAGCCAGCCAGATGCTGTCAGGCATGTCACGCGGGGCCGGCCTCGTCATCACCGCCAAGGCCGATCCCGTGCTGAAGCATGTCGAGTTCATTCGCCTGGCGCCGACCAAGGCGCTGGCCGTTCTCGTCGGCGAGCACGACCAGGTGGAAAACCGCATCATCGAACTGCCGGCAGGGGTCACCAGCTCGCAGCTCACCGAAGCCGCGAACTTCCTCAACGCCCATCTTGCCGGCCAGACGATCGGCGAGGTGCGCACCCAGCTCGAAAAGGTGAAGCGGACGGTGCGCGGCGAACTCGACGCGCTGTCGCAAGACCTCGTCGAGCGCGGTCTCGCCATCTGGTCGGGCAATGAAGGCGACGAGAAGCCGGCGCGGTTGATCGTGCGCGGGCGGGCCAATCTGCTCGAAGGACTGGAGGGGGCCGAGGATATCGATCGGCTCCGCATGCTCTTCGACGATCTCGAAAAGAAGGACAGCCTGATCGAGCTGCTCGATCTTGCCGAGAGCGGCCCGGGTGTCCGGATCTTCATCGGCTCGGAAAACAAGCTCTTCTCGCTCTCCGGCTCCTCGCTGATCGTCGCGCCCTATCGCGATGGCGAGGACCGTATCGTCGGCGCGGTCGGCGTCATCGGTCCGACGCGGCTCAACTATTCCCGCATCGTGCCGATGGTCGATTATACCGCGCAGCTGATGTCGCGGCTCTCCCGCTAAAGGCGGGCTTTTGGCCGCGCGCGCGATTGAACCCTTGATTTTTCGGCCCCAAACCTCGATATCGGCTTCAAATCCAGCCACAGGGCATTTTTGCTGACACGCAGGCTCGCGCTTGCGGCGTGGAAATGCGAAGGACGATAGAGACGACACTGCGGAGAACGTCATGACCGACGATACGAACAAGCACGGACCCGAGGCTACCGACGAGGTATTCGATGCCGCGCCTGATGCTGCCGACGCCGCTGAAGCTGCGCCGGTTGCCGAGCCCGATCCGTTGGAGCTCGCAAGGGCCGAGAGCGCCGAGCTGCGTGACAAGTACCTTCGGCTTGCCGCCGAGATGGACAACCTGCGCCGCCGCACCGAACGCGACGTGAAGGATGCGAAGTCCTATTCCGTCGCCGGCTTCGCCCGCGACATGCTCGCCGTTTCGGATAACCTGCGCCGCGCCCTCGATGCCATTCCGGCAGAGGCCAGGGAAGCAGGCGAGGCTGGCCTGACCGCCCTGATCGAGGGCGTGGAAATGACCGAGCGCTCGATGCTTTCGGCGCTTGAGCGCCACGGCGTCAAGAAGCTGGAGCCGGAAGGCCAGAAGTTCGACCCGAACTTCCATCAGGCGATGTTCGAGATTCCCAATGCGGACGTGCCGAACAACACGGTGCTGCAGGTGGTTCAAGCCGGCTACGTGATCGGTGACCGTGTTCTGCGTCCGGCCATGGTCGGCGTCTCCAAGGGCGGACCGAAGGTCGTGGCCGCCGAGAACGGCGACGCACCGTCTGCTTGATCCAACCGAACAGAGTTTAAAGAAAACGCCGCGCGAACTTCGCGCGGCGTTTTTGTTTGGGCAGAAGACGGGAGCGGCGTCAGCCGCAAACGCTATCCGAAAAGCTGGTGCAGGTGATCGTTGAGGAAGCGGCCCTCCGGATCGACCTTGGCCCTGAGCGCCCGGAAATCGCCTGCGCGGGGATAGAGCGCCGTCACATCCTCGGCGCCGAGGAAATGCAGCTTGCCCCAGTGCGGCCGTGAGCCGTACTGCCGCAGGATCATATCGACGTCCCCAAGGTAGCCCCAATAGTCGGTTCCCGGCTCGCCCGAGACCGAGAGCGTGATCGAGTCTTGCTCGAAGAAGGGGCTGATCCAACCCGTGTCTCCGGCGGTGAAACGATACTCGATCGGATAGATGCAGGTGGGGTGCTTTTCCAGCATCAGCTTGCGCACCGCCTTCACTGCGTCCTTGCCGTGGGCGACGGGGACCGCGTATTCGAGCTCGTGGAAATTCGGCACGTACTCGATCGGGTAGATCTCCGAGGAGTATGCGATCTTCTCGAAGCGGCGCTCCGTCGGTGCTTCCTCGGTGATGTCGATCACCTTCATCTCGCAGACGTCGGAGGTGCTGTCTGTGGTCGAGACCGATGCGGTGTCCGGCAGGCAATAGCAATGCCGGCTCTCGGGCACCGGGCACCAGAAGAAGCCAAAATGGCGGTGCTTGGCGGCCAGTTCGTCGTGCTGCTCGATCATTTCATCGAAGGTGCAGCGCCAGAGCCTTTCATGCAGATTGTAGCTGTCCATCGCCTGCAGCGTGATCTCCGAGATCACACCAAGCATGCCGACCGATACCCGCGCCGCCTCGAGCAGATCCGGTGTCGTCTCATCGACGACGAGAATGCTGCCATCCGGCTGTACCAGGCGCATGCCGACGATCTGCGAGGCCATGTTGCCGAGCTTGGCGCCGGTCCCGTGCGTCCCGGTCGTCAGCGCGCCAGCCAGCGCCTGGCTGTCGATGTCGCCCTGATTGATCAGCGACAGGCCGTTGGATTTCAGCACCTTGCCGAGCTGATTGATGGTGGTGCCGGCCTTTACCGCGACGCGCTTGCGCGCGTAGTCGATGCCGACGACGCCCTGCATGCTGGAGAGCGTCAGTTGCAGCCCGCTGGTCAACGCCACCGGGGTGAAGGAATGGCCGGAACCGGCGCAGCGCACGTTCAGTCCTTGCGACGTCGCCTCGCGCACCATTTCGGCAAGTGCTGCCTCGCTCTCCGGCGCGCCGCGATGGCGCACGATGCATGATTGGTTTCCGACCCAGTTGCGCCAGTGGCCACCTGCCTGAAGCATTTTCCCCTCCCTCAAACCGCGGTGAAGCAATTGTCGACGAACAGATGCGTGCCGTTGATGAAGCTCGCCTCATCGCTCGAAAGAAACAGCGCCGCGTTCGCCACCTCTTTCGGGTCGCACATGCGGCCCTGCTGCGCGGCGATGGCCGCCTCCGAAACGTCAACCCCGTATTTGCTGAGGCCGACGAGCTCGCGCTTGCCATGATCGGTGGCGATGAAGCCGGGGCAGACGGCGTTGCAGCGGATGCCGCGGTCGCGGAACTCGACGGCGATGGCGCGGGCGAACATATGGCAGGCGCCCTTGGTCGTGTCGTAGAGCACCTCCATCGGCGTTGCCGCCACGGCCGAGATCGACGAGGTGCAGACGATGCTACCGCCGCCGGCGGAAAGCATGCCGGGCAGAACCGCCTTGGTCATCAGAAACATGCTGCGCACATTGACCGCCATCAGCCGGTCCCATTCGTCTTCCTCGACCTCGAGGAAGGGGCCGACGGCAAGAATGCCGGCGTGGTTGAAGAGCACCGTGATGGCGCCGAACGCCGCCTCCACCGCCTTGACCGCGGATGTCACCTCTGCGGATACCGAGACGTCGGCAGGGGCAAAAATCGCCTCGCCGCCATTGGCGCGGATCGATGCCGCGACCTCTTCGCCCTTGCTGCGCGGCAGGTCGACGATACCGACCTTGGCGCCTTCGCGCGCGAAAAGCTCTGACGCCGCCAGGCCGCAGCCTCCCGCGCCACCGCTGATCAGCGCCACCTTGCCTGAAAGCCTGCCTGCCATTGCGCCCTCCTCATCGGCGTTCGTCGCAGCGTTCGCCAAGGGCGACCCGTTTCGCGACGACCTGTTGCTCTCTCCCGGGGGGAATTATTGTTGACGAAGCAGGGCCTGTCGATATCCCATGGGGGATACGAGGAGCGGGGGGATGAAACCGGAATGCTGGCAAGAGAGTCCGCCGATATTTCGGCGATGATCGGTCTGATCGGCACGCAGGATTTCGGCCAGGCGCTCGACCGGATGCTGCGATCGGTCACCAGTTTCGATCTCTCCGTCGCCTTTGCCTATCCCTACGATGCCAGGCCGATCGTGCTGCACGACGGCTACACGGCAAAGGTATCGGCGCGTGCGCTTTCCGCCTATCTCGGCGGCGCCTATCTGCTCGATCCCTTCTACGTCGCCTGCTCCGCCGGCCAGCCGGCCGGCCTCTGGCGCATGCGCGAGCTGGCGCCGGACCGGTTCTTCCAGTCCGACTTCTCGTCGTCCGCCGAGGTTCATCCCTGCGTGTCGATGGAATCGGGTGTGCTGGTGGAGGAGGTCGGCTTCGTCATCCCGCTCGATGGTGGCCTTCAGGCGACCTACTCGCTGATGCGCGGCCGCGGCGGCGAGCCTTTCAGCGAGGCCGAACTCGAGCGACTGCGCGTCTATGAGCCGATCGTGCGCGAGGCGGTCCGCTCGAACTGGCGCCAGCACGGCCGGAGCTTTGCGCCGCCGCCCTCCGAAGAGGGCGACAATGTAATGGAAGCGGCGTTCGACAGCCTTTGTTCAGACCGGCTGACGAAGCAGCAGCGCAACATCGTGCGGCTGATCCTTCGGGGACACAGCAACCTTTCGATCGGCAAGGTGATGAACATTGCCGAGGGAACGGTCCGGATCCATCGCAAGAACATCTATCGCCGGCTCGGCATTTCGAGCCAGGGCGCCTTGTTCCGGATTTTCATAGATCATTTGAACGGTCGTCAGCTTTACTGACGCAGGCACTGCGCGTCCGGCGGACGCGCGCCGTTGCTATTTTCAGGCGGCGTGCGAGGTCGCGTCGTCGTCGAGCAGCGTGTAGATCGCGCTGGCGGAATCGCTCGAGCGGATCTTGGCGACCATGTCCTGATCACGCAGGACGCGGGCAATGCGCGACAGGGCCTTGAGGTGATCGGCGCCGGCGCCTTCCGGGGCGAGCAGCAGGAAGACGAGGTCGACCGGCTGGTCGTCGAGCGCTTCGAAATCGACAGATGTTTCCAGTCGCGCGAAGATGCCGATGATCGAGGGAAGATTGTTGAGCTTGCCGTGCGGGATGGCGATGCCATTGCCGACACCGGTGGAGCCAAGACGCTCCCGCTGCAGGATCACGTCGAAGATTTCACGCTCGGGAAGCCCGGTGATCTTTGATGCTTTTGCCGCCAATTCCTGGAGGAGCTGTTTTTTCGAGTTGGCCCTCATGGCCGGGATGATCGCATTTTGATGCAGTAGACCTGCCAATGCCATTCTTTTGTCCTCGTTCGCCGGTTAGAGCCGGACAACATCATCATAAATGCGTCGCAATGGCTCTAACCATCTTTGTCATGGCGGGTTCCATGCACAGAAAAGTCACATTTTCCGGCCTGCCCGCTGATTCTGGGCGCGGGGAGTGCCGGCGTGCCGGCACTCCCCTATCCGCTCATGCTTTGATATTGGCAGCGTCAATCCAGCCAATATTTCCATCGTTGCGTCTGTAGACGATATTCAGATCGTCCTTGCCGGGGCTACGGAACATCAGAACGGGTTCATCGGTCATGTCGAGTGCCATCACGGCACTGGCGACAGACATCGTCCTCAATTGTTTCGTGCTTTCGGCGACGATCGTCGGTGCATAATCCTCGGGGACCTCATCGTCCTCGAACGGCACCGAATCCATCACTGTGTAAGCCACTTCGGCAGCATTCGTACCGTTGCCGTTATGGTGGTCCTTCAGCTTCCGCTTGTAGCGGCGCAGACGCTTTTCGATGCGATCCGACGCCGCGTCAAACGCAGCCTGTGGGTCGTTCGCCTGACCGTTCGCCTGCATAACCACGCCCGTATCGAGATGAAGCTTGCAGTCGGCGCTGAAGCGCGGCCCGGATTTTTCCACAGTGACCTGGCTTGAATATCCTCCGTCGAAATATTTGGTAACGGCCTGCTCGATCTGCTCGCCGATGCGGGCTCGGAACGAATCGCCGATTTCCATCTGTTTACCGGATACACGCACACTCATGGAGTTTCCTCTCTCGTTCGTGATTTGCGCAGCCAGTCTATTCCAAGCGGTCCCGTCATCCAAGCCTTTCAGACTTGCGGGCGCGCCTCTGTCGCAGCTACCGGTCGTACCGGTCCGCTTCCGGGGCGAGCTTGTCCCCGGCAATTGCGGCGGGCTCATATCGCCTGTGTCGGAGAGAGTCAATCGAAGGTCGCAAAAAAGTTAACGCGGCTTAACTTCCGGCGCTCAAAAACCGGAGGCCTTGGCCAGCGCCCGCTTTTCCCGTCGCCGCTGTACGGAGGAAGGGATGCTCATCGCTTCGCGATATTTGGCAACAGTGCGGCGGGCAATGTCGATGCCAGCCTTCTTGAGGACGTCGACGATATCGTCGTCGGAAAGTACCGCTTCGGCGCTCTCCTCCTGGATCATCGCGCGGATCCGGTGGCGCACGGCTTCCGCCGAATGGCTGTCGCCTCCCTCGGCCGAGCCGATCGAGACGGTGAAGAAATATTTGAGTTCGAACAGCCCGCGCGGCGTCAGCATGTATTTGTTCGAGGTGACGCGGCTGACGGTCGATTCATGCATCTTGATCGCGTCAGCGACGGTCTTGAGGTTCAGCGGCCGCAGGTGACCGATGCCGTTGGCCAGGAACGCGTCCTGCTGGCGAACGATCTCGGTCGCAACCTTCATGATTGTTCGGGCGCGCTGGTCGAGGCTGCGTGTCAGCCAGTTGGCGTTCTGCAGGCATTCGTTGAGGAAGGCTTGGTCGGCGCTGTTTTTCTGCGTCCCGCGCGAGACCTTGGCGAAATAGTCCTGGTTGACCAGCACGCGCGGCAGGGCGTCCGGATTGAGTTCGATCATCCAGGAGCCGTCGGGCGCGCCCCGCACGACGATGTCGGGCACGATCGCCTCGCTGACGCTGGTCTCGAAGCTGGTCCCGGGTTTCGGATCGAGCTTGCGGATTTCCGCCAGCATGTCGATCAGGTCCTCTTCATCGACGCCGCAGATCTTCTTGAGCGTCGCGAAATCGCGCCGCGCCAGTAGTTCGAGATGGGCGAGCAGTGCCTCCATCGCCGGATCGAGGCGGTCGCGGGCGCGCAACTGGATCGCAAGACATTCGCCAAGCGAACGCGCGAAGACGCCGGGCGGGTCGAACTGCTGCAGCGTCAGCAATACCCGCACAACATCCGTATGCGCGGCGCCCAGCCGTTCGGCGACTTCGACTAGGTCCGCCTGGAGATAGCCGGCGTCGTCGAGCTGATCGATAAGGTGCTGCGCGATCAGCCGATCCGAAGGGGTGGGCAGCGCAAAGGGCAATTGCTCCGTGAGCGTCTCGCGCAGGCTCTTGCGGCCGGCAACGAAGTCGTCGAGGTCATAGTCGTCGCCTTCGCCGCCACCCGGCATCGACTTCCACTGGCCGAGCAGTTCCGGCGCATCGGCGCGCTGCGGCGTCGTGTCGTCCTGGAAGACATTGGCGAAATCGGCATCGAGCTGGTCGCCGAGCCGCTCGCCCGTCGGCGATGTCGCGCTGTCGTAGAGATCGGCCTGCGCGCCGAAGTCGTCGCCGGCAGGCTCGTCCCCGGCCGTGCTCTCGCCGCGCTCCAGCGTGCCTGGCAGATCGTCATTCGCCTGAAATTCGAGCAGCGGGTTCTTTTCGACTTCCTGGGCGATGAACTGATTGAGCTCGAGATGCGTCATCTGCAGCAGCTGGATCGACTGCATCAGCTGTGGCGTCATCACCAGGGACTGGGACTGGCGCAGATGAAGGCTGGCGGACAGTGCCATGCTGACGCGAAACTCCCGAGAAATCTCCTGGGCCGCGGTGCTTCTCCGGTCGCCGGGGTGGCCCTTATCAATTGGCCCAAAAATTGCTTATCGAGAAGGTTTGGTCAAGCGTGGTCGCGGGCGGAATCGCCCGCGAAGCGGTCTCAAAGGCTGAAATTGTCGCCGAGATAGAGCCGGCGCACGTCAGGATTGGTGACGATATCGTTGGCGCGACCATGAGTCAGCACTTCGCCGGCATGGATGATATAGGCGCGGTCGATGAGGCCGAGCGTCTCGCGGACGTTGTGGTCGGTGATCAGCACGCCGATGCCACGCGAGGTCAAGTGACGGACAAGCGCCTGGATATCGGCGACCGAGATCGGATCGACGCCGGCAAAGGGCTCGTCGAGCAGCATGAAGGTCGGATCGGTCGCAAGCGCACGGGCGATTTCGAGACGCCGCCGCTCGCCGCCCGAAAGCGCAATCGCGGGGGACTTGCGCAGGTGCGTGATGTTGAACTCGCCGAGCAAGTCGTTAAGCTTGCTCTCGCGCCGCTCCAGGTTCTTGTCATGGACCTCGAGCACGGCGCGGATGTTTTCCTCGACCGTCAGCCCGCGAAAGATCGATGCTTCCTGCGGCAGGTAACCGACGCCAAGACGGGCACGCCGGTACATCGGCATGGTCGTGACGTCGTTGCCATTGATCTCGATCGAGCCTTCGTCGACCGGTACGAGGCCGGTGATCATATAGAAGCAGGTGGTCTTGCCGGCGCCGTTCGGTCCGAGCAGGCCCACGGCTTCGCCGCGCCGCACCACCAGTGAAACGCCGTTGACGACCCGGCGCTCGCGATAGGCCTTCGTCAGGCCGCGCGCGATCAGCGTGCCGTCGTAACGCGCCTTGTCGACCGCGTGTCCGGAAACGACCGCAGCTGTCGCCGACGGCTTGCGGACCCGTTTGCGCTTGTGAAGGAAGGGAAAGTGCACGAGCGGTCTACGTCAGTTCTGCTTGCGGGATTTCGGGTCGAGCTGGATCTGCACGCGGCCGCCGCAGGCTTCGAGCTGAGCCTCCCCGGTTTCCATCTGGACATTGAGCTGGCAGCCGACGAAGACGTTCTTGCCTTCCGACAGCACCACCTTTTCGCCTTTCAGCACGAAGACCTGCTTCGTCATGTCGAAGGAACCGGTGTCCGCCGTTGCCTGCTGCGTGCCCGAGCTCAGGAAAACCTTTTCGCTGACCTCGATGCGGTCGATGTCGGCGTCGCCGCTCGAAACCGAGCCGCCACCGGACTTGTAGAAGACCACCATATTGCCGGCCTGGAGCGTCGTCGTGCCCTGCACGACCTTGACGTTGCCGGTAAAGATCGCCTTGCTCTCGGGATCCTTGATTTCGAGCTTGTCGCTCTCGATCTGGATCGGCTTGTCGTTGGAGAGTTCAAGGCCCTTCATCTTGCTGGATGTGGCCTGCGCCGAAGCGCCGGAGGCAATGATCAAAGCGCTGACACCGGCAATCGCCAGGCTGGCGGAAATCTTGAAAAAAGAGGCGGTTGTGACCGACATGGAGTGCACCGGGTCCTATTTCGCGTTCTTGCGGATGGCGGTGGGCTCGACGTTCACCCTCACCATGCCCTCAAATATTACAATACGTCCCTTATCCGTCATTCGCAGCGTCTGCGCAATGATCGAACCGCCCTTCATGCTGATCGCAACGGGCTGTTTCGTTTCCATCTCGCCGGCATTGATGTCCAGATAGGCCGACTGGAAGTCGGCGTTGATGCCATTATTGACGGAAATGGTGAACGGGGCGTTCATATCGAGCGTATTGGCGCCGCGGTCGTAGATGCCGTTGGTGGCGTCCACCGTCGCGACCATCGAATCCTTCATCGGCATTTCCGCATGGATCGTCTGCAGCGTGATGATGTCAGGATTGGCGATGTCCTGGAGCGCCCGCTGGGCCTTCATCGAATAGCTGATGCCCTGCTTGTTGCGGCCGGAGATGGCCGGATTCTGCATCACGATCTTGCCGTCCTCGATCGTCGCCGTTTCGAGTTGCAGATCGACGGGCATGAAGGCCCGGACGAAGGAAACGGCGGCGAAGATCACCGCGATGACGCCGGCGACCACGGGCAGGATGACCTTCAGCCGCCGCACGCGCACGGAGTGCCTCGCGGCGAGCGCATAGGCGTCGGCGGAGCTCTCACCCGTATCGGCAAAAATGCCCGGGGCTGGCGCGTGGTTCAACATGAAAGGGCCTGTCGGTTCTACTGCTTTTATCGCTGAACCCATCAAGGGATCATATACATACAATGGTGTAAGTCGTCGCAAATATGGATATTTTTTGCTGCTGCACAATGGCGCTGCAAAAAAACTCGGGTGAAGCACGAAAACGCCAGCCGCGGCTTTCAACCGTGGCCAAGCGCGTTTATGGAATATGCCTCTGCGCGCGCAGATAGCACGTTCCCGCGGAAACTGACAGAAGCTGCGCCAACAATTCGGGAGAAACCCACATGGACGAACTCGCCATCGCCGATCGCCGCAGCCTGCGCCGGAAGCTGAGTTTCTGGCGCTGGGTGGTGGCGGGGCTGCTTCTTGTCGCCGCATTCGTAATCTTTGCGTGGTCGGGTGCTGCTGATGACGTCGGTCGCAGCCGGCAGCATGTTGCGCGGGTCACCATTACCGGTCTGATCCAGGACGACCGGGAGCTTCTCGATCGCCTCCAGAAGATCGCCGACAACGACAGCGTCAAAGCCCTGGTCGTGACCATCTCGTCTCCGGGCGGCACCACCTATGGCGGCGAAGTGATCTACAAGGCGATCCGCAAGGTTGCCGCCAAGAAGCCTGTTGTCTCCGATGTGCGCACGCTCGCCGCTTCGGCGGGCTACATGATTGCGCTCGCCGGCGACACGATCGTCGCGGGCGAAAGCTCGATCACCGGCTCCATCGGCGTCATCTTCCAGTATCCGCAGATCAAGGACCTGATGGACAAGCTCGGCGTGTCGCTGGAATCGATCAAGTCGCGGCCGCTGAAGGCCGAGCCGTCGCCCTTCCATCCGGCCAGCGACGAGGCGAAGGCGATGATCCAGACGATGATCGATGACAGCTATGCTTGGTTTGTCGACCTGGTTGCCGAGCGCCGCAAGCTTCAGCGCCCCGAGGCGCTGCTGCTCGCCGACGGCCGCATTTTCACCGGCCGCCAGGCGCTGAAGGCGAAGCTCGTCGACACGCTCGGCGGCGAGGACGAAATTCGCGCCTTTCTGACGGAGAAAAAGGTATCGAAGGACCTGCCGATCGTCGATTGGGAAGCATCGCGCAAGACCCTGCCTTTTGGCCTCGGCGCGCTGGTCGGCAACTGGATCAAGATGTTGGGATATGACGCTTTTCCGGCAATGAGCGGGCTCGAAAAAATTGCGGGCGACAAGTTGTTTCTTGACGGTCTTGTTTCGGTTTGGCAGGTTGATGGCCAATGAGGAAGGCGACATATACCCAGCCTGAGCCGTCAGGAGATGCCGGCGTTCTTGCAAGCGTCGGCCACACACTTGCGGCAATCACAATGCAGACCGAAAAAGCAAAACAAACAAGAATTTGAGGGGGCGACAGTGATCAAGTCAGAACTGGTGCAGATTGTTGCAGCTCGCAATCCGCATCTCTATCACCGCGATGTCGAAAACATCGTCAATGCGGTTCTCGATGAGATCACGGACGCGCTCGCGTCAGGCAACCGGGTCGAACTGCGCGGCTTCGGTGCCTTCTCCGTCAAGAACCGGCCGTCGCGCTCCGGGCGCAATCCGCGCACCGGCGATTCCGTCTTCGTCGAGGAAAAGTGGGTGCCGTTCTTCAAAACCGGCAAGGAATTGCGCGAGCGCCTTAATCCCGGCATGAACGACGAAGAGGACTGATCGTCTTTCTCGGTCTCAGCGGCCTGGCGCAATTTACGCCCGTTGTCCCGCGTGGCCAACGAAAACCACGCGGCCGCTCGCAAGCTGGAGCGCTTGAATGTTCAAGAAACTGATCAATATCGTTGTTCTCATTCCGGTTGGCGTGATCCTGATCGTTCTCAGCGTCGCCAATCGCCAGAGCGTGACGCTGGCACTGAACCCCTTCCGCCCGGAAGACGGCGTGCTTTCGGTCAGCGCACCCTTCTTCGTCTTCCTGTTTCTTGCCGTCATCGTCGGCATGGTCCTCGGCGCGGCAGCGACCTGGTTCAGCCAGGGCAAGTACCGTCGCCGTGCACGCACCGAGGCGAACGAAGCGGTGAAGTGGCATCGCGAAGCCGAGAAGCATCGCAGTCAGGCTGAAAAGCTCGCCACCCAGGCAACGTTGGCTGCCCCTCAGAACTGAACGCTTGCCTTGACGCTGCCGAGTGGCTGAGACGTTCAGCTCGCCGCTTCCGCGGTACCGCTTACGGCGGCGCCGAAGTCGGTAAAGAACTGCTGGGCCAGCTTCTTTGCGGTCGAATCGATGAGGCGCGAGCCGAGCTGAGCGAGCTTGCCGCCGATCTCCGCCTTGACGTCGTAACGCAGCACCGTGTCTGCGCCATCCTCCGTCAAGGTGACGTCGGCGCCACCCTTGGCAAAGCCGGCGATCCCGCCCTTTCCTTCGCCCGAGATCGTGTAGCCCTCCGGCGGATTGAGATTGGAGAGCACGACATTGCCGGTGAAGGAGGCAGAGACCGGGCCGATCTTGATCTTCACAACCGCTGCAAGTTCGGTCGGCGACGTCATTTCCAGCGACTGACAGCCGGGGATGCACCGTTTGAGGATTTCGGGATCGTTGAGGCCGCGCCACACTGCGTCGCGCCCAGCCGAAATCCGCTCTTCGCCGGTCATGTCCATGCGCTTTCCTCCCATTGGAGCGCCGCGCATCGACATCGACGCGCAAAGATCGCTGTAACACACTAGGCCTGCTGCAAAATATTGTCCCCAAGCCGGTTCCGACCCAAGGAAATTTGCCGCGGGTTCTCCCGCGCTGATCTTCGCAAAACGGAAACGACTTTGCCAAGTGCATCAGCGATGCTATTTGCACCTTCAATAGATGCCGCGGCTGAAGGCTGCGGCGACAAACCTCGTGGCGTCCGCCCGCTCGCGCTCGATACTGCGAAGGGCAGGCTGCACATGCACTAACAAGTCCAGGGATCTCAGCGTGAAGGAAAAGGACCGGCGGTCGAAGAATGCCTCCGTGACGACGGCCAAAAGCCGCGGCGCCGAGGCGCGTGGCGGCGGTCGCCACGAGCAGAAGCGTCCGGCACCGCCGAAAGGCGGCGGCTTCAAGGAACGGCCGGCGCGCCCGGTGGCAGCGCAGGCCGCCGAGGCACGCGACAGGCCCGCCAAGCAGGCACCCGTGCAGGAAACACCTGTACGGGCGATTGCCCGGCGAACCGGCGAAAAGCCGGCCGAGCGCGTGCCGCTCATTCTGGAGACCGTGGGCGCTTCCGGCTACCATCTGATCGACAGCGGCGCCGGCGAGAAGCTCGAACAATACGGTCCCTATCGCATCGTGCGACCCGAGGCGCAGGCGCTGTGGCCGCGTAGCCTGCCGGACGGCGTCTGGGAAAAGGCCGACGCGATCTTCACCGGCGACACCGACGAGGACGGCATGGGCCGCTGGCGGTTTCCGGGTGCCGTGCTCGGCGAAACCTGGCCGATGCAGCTTCTCGACACCGATTTCCACGGCCGCTTCACCTCGTTCCGCCATGTCGGCGTCTTTCCGGAACAGCTCGCGCACTGGAGCTGGGTCAAGGACCAGGTGGAAGCTGCAGGGCGGCCGCTCAAGGTTCTGAACCTCTTCGGCTATACCGGGGTCGCCTCGCTGATCGCCGCCAAGGCCGGCGCCGAGGTCACCCATGTCGACGCGTCGAAGAAGGCGATCGGCTGGGCACGCGAGAACCAGCAGCTGGCGCGGGCCGAAAAGCTGCCGATCCGCTGGATCTGCGACGACGCAATGAAGTTCATCCAGCGCGAAGAGCGCCGCGGCAGCCGCTACGACATCATCCTCACCGACCCGCCGAAGTTCGGCCGTGGTCCAAATGGTGAAGTCTGGCAGCTCTTCGATCACCTGGCGGCGATGCTCGACATCTGCCGCGAGATCCTCGCGCCGGAGGCGCGCGGCCTGGTGCTGACCGCCTATTCCATCCGGGCGAGCTTCTATTCGATCCATGAACTGATGCGCGAGACGATGCGCGGCCGCGGCGGCCGGGTGGAATCGGGCGAGCTCATCATCCGCGAGGGCGGGCTTGACGGCCGTGAGCCGGGCAGGGCGCTTTCGACCTCACTCTTCAGCCGCTGGGTACCGCAATGACGAACGACAGAAGCGAACACGGCACCGGTCGTGTCGGTCAGGTAAAGGAGGTCACGAGCCTCACCAACCCGATCATCAAGGACATCCGCGCGCTGGCACAGAAGAAGCATCGCGATGAAACGCGGTCCTTCATGGCCGAAGGCCTGAAGCTGGTGATCGACGCGCTCGATCTCGGCTGGAAGATCAAGACGCTGATCTATGCCAAGGCGGCCAAGGGCAAGCCGCATGTGGAGCAGGTGGCGGCGAAGACCGTCGCCAAGGGCGGCCTGGTGCTGGAAGTCAGTGAAAAGGTCCTGTCGACGATTACAAGGCGCGACAATCCGCAGATGGTCGTCGGCATTTTCGAGCAGCGCTACCAGTCGCTGAAGGATCTGAAGCCGCAACTGGGCGAAACCTATGTGGCGCTCGACCGGGTGCGCGATCCCGGCAACCTCGGCACCATCATCCGCACGGCCGATGCCGCCGGTGCCTCCGGCATCATCCTCGTCGGCGAGACCACCGACCCGTTTTCGCTGGAAACCGTGCGCGCGACCATGGGCTCGGTCTTCGCGATGCCGGTGGCGCGCGCCAGCGTGGAAGATTTCATCCGCTGGCAGAAATCCGCCGGCGTGAAGGTGGTTGCTACCCATCTAGCCGGTGCCGTCGATTACCGCACCATCGATTACAAGTCGAAGCCCGTGGTGATCCTGATGGGCAACGAACAGGCGGGTTTGCCGGAGGAGCTTGCCCGTGAGGCAGGTGCGCTCGCACGCATCCCGCAGGCCGGACGCGCCGACTCGCTCAACCTAGCGATCGCCACCGGCATCATGCTGTTCGAGGCGCGCCGTCATCTGCTGACGCTGGACGCCCGCGCATGAGCGAGAAGCAGGTTCTGTTTTCGCGGCCGCTACCGATCGCGGTCTTCATCCTTCTCGCGCTCATCGCCGATCAGCTGATCAAGTATCTGGTCGAGATCTACCTGCCCTTCAACCAGGCGGTCCACGTCGTGCCGATGCTGGCGCTCTACCGTACCTACAACTATGGCGTCGCCTTCTCGATGCTGTCGGGCATGGAAGGCTGGTTCATCGTCGGCATGCGGCTTGCCGTCGTCGCTTTCGTGCTCTGGCTCTGGAAGCGCACGCCGAAGGACCGGTTCTTTGCGCATTTCGGCTACGCGCTGATCATCGCCGGCGCACTCGGCAACCTCGTCGACCGGCTGATCTTCGGCTACGTGATCGACTACATCCTTTTCTATACGGAAACATGGTCCTTCGCCGTCTTCAATCTGGCCGATACCTTCATCACCATTGGCGCCGGAGCCATCATCCTTGACGAACTGCTGCACGCGAAAAAGGCCGATCGTTAAGATTTTACCAGTGCATTGAAGCCATTCGGAACGCTTGTCGTGTTAACCGGATTGCATGAGCGAACCGTCACGATTGCTGGAGCGGATCGAATCCGGCTTCCGGACAGGAAGCCGGACGGGCGCCGCGCCGCCGGCGGCTCCGCTCCCTGTCGAGGCATCGCCTCCGGCCCACGGGCAGGAAGCACCCGTCAACGGCAAGCGCCATGCGCTCAATCAGGCGTCGCTGGCATTGCTCGGCCTTGTCGCCTCCGGTCTCATACTCGTCATCGGCATGAGTGCCGGCTTTTACCTGTTTTCCGCAGCGATTGCGGCAGCAGGCTCTGTCGGCGTGTTCCTGCTCGTCGTTGAAGCCATACGGTCGTTCGATGGCAGGCACGCAGGCGACGAAGCGGACCGGGATCGCGATTGGCACCGCTCCGAAACGTCGGCATTGCTCTCGACCATTCATGATGCGCTGGGTGACCTCGCGATCATGCGCGGCATGGACGGAAAGATCGTTCATGCCAACGCGGTCTTCCATCAGGTCTGCGGCCACTCCGATGTCCGCGGCCTCGATTGCGCAGCACTTGGCCTGAGCTTCGAGCCGAAGGCTGCGCCCAATCACTATCTGGTCCGGATTGCGGCATCGGACGGCGTGCGCCTTTACGACTGGCACGACGTGATCGCCCGCGATCCGGCCAGTGGCAGGCTCATGCGCCACAGCATCGCGCGCGACGTCACCGAGGAGGCCAAGGCGGCGCGCGAGCGCGAAGCGGCACGCCGGCGGGCAGAGGAGGCGAGCAAGGCGAAGTCGAGACTTCTCGCCACCGTCAGCCATGAGATCCGCACGCCGCTTTCCGGTATCCTCGGCATGAGCCACCTGCTCGGCCAAACCCGGCTGTCGAGCGAGCAGAAAAACTACCTTGCCGGCATGCAGCAGTCCGGCCATGCGCTGGTCCAGCTCGTCGAGGACCTGATCGATTTCTCGTCGCTGTCAGCCGGTCGCTTCCAGTTTCGCCCGACCCGACAGGATCCGCGCGGCGTCATCGAGAGCGTGGTGGAAATGCTCTCCAACCGGGCGCATGAGAAGGGCATCGAGATCGGTGCGACGGTCGCCGTCGATGTGCCCGCTGAGATGGCCTTCGATGCGGCGCGCCTGCGCCAGGTGCTCTTCAACGTGATCGGCAATGCGGTGAAGTTCACCGAGGTCGGCGGCGTCTTTGTCGGCGCCGATACGGTCGACGAATGCGTCCGGATCCGGATCGACGACACCGGCCCGGGCATGTCGCCTGACGACCTGAAGCGCATTTTCGAGGAGTTCGAGCAGGCCGGAAACGACGAACAGCGGGCAAAGGGCACCGGCCTCGGCCTCGCCATCTCCCGCAGGATCATGCAGGCCTGCGGTGGCAGCCTTACGGCCGCAAGCGCGCCGGGGCGCGGCAGCCGTTTCGAAATTCGCCTGCCATTTGCCGAGATCGAGGCGGTCGCACCGGAGCGCCGGACCTGCCTTGCCGGCTCACATGTTCTGGTGATGGCGCCCGATGGTCCGGCCTCGGCGGCGCTCGCCGCGACGATCGCGACACTCGGCGGGCGGTGCCATCGTGCCACCACGCTTGCCGCGGCCCAGCATGTCCTTGCGGACGTGCTCGCCGGCGGCGCGCCTCTGACGGACGTGATCGTCGACCACCGCCATGCCCAGCAATACAAGCAGCTTCTTTCCCTGCAGCCGTCCGTTGCACGGCTGGAGGTGCGGCGCACCTATCTGATCAATCCGGAGGAGCGCAACAGCCACCCCGTCAACCAGATGGACGGCTACGAGGCCTGGCTGATCCGGCCCTTACGCGAAAAGTCCCTGGTCGAGGTGCTGCTCGGTCGCCTGAAGGGTATCGAGAAGCGTGACGCGATCAACGACAACCGGCCCGTTCTGCGAGAGGAGCCCGCGACCACGCCTGTTTACAACAGGGCGAATGGGATCCTGCTGGCCGAAGACGATCCGGTCAACGCGCTGATCGTTCGCACGGTGCTCCAGCGCTCGGGGCATTCGGTCCGCCTTGTCAGCGACTTCGGTGCCGTTGCTGAGGCCCTGCATGCGCCCGGCGAGCGCTTGCTTCCGGAGCTGTTGGTGACCGATCTCAACATGCCGGGTGGCGACGGCCTTTCGCTGCTGCAGCGCCTGCGCGCCGATGAGGCTGCGCGATCCGCGCCCCGGCTGCCCGTCATCGTCCTGACGTCGGATGTTCGTGCCGACATGCGCGACAGGCTGATGGGCGCCGGCGCCGACGCCGTGTTGTCGAAGCCCGCCGATCCGCAGCTGCTGACGTCGGAGATCGCTCGCCTGCTGCGCAAACGGTAACTTCGGCAGTGGTAACGGTAACCATCGAGGCGTAGGGGTTGTATGCCGCTTTCATGTCACTATGTTGTTGCAGAAACGTGGTCTAAGCCCGGCAGATAGAATTGATTCGGGATGACGCGGATGGCCATCGAGCTACTGGAACCAGCGAACGTGGTTGACACCTCTCAGGCTTGCATCGGCAAGAAGGCCGCCGCCCCGACGACTGACGTTCTCGGCAGGATCGCCAATCTCGAGACGCGCCTGGCACGCACGGCATCGGAGATCGATGCCGCCCAGGCCGTACGCTACAAGGTCTTCGTCGAGGAAATGAAGGCGCAAGTCGGCCCTGATCTGGATCGCCGCAAGCGCGACGTCGACAGCTATGACGCGATCTGCGACCACTTGCTGGTTCTCGACACCTCGATCGAGGGCGACGCGGAAGACCAGATCGTCGGCACCTATCGCCTGCTGCGCCAGGATGTGGCCGAGCGCTCGGGCGGTTTCTATTCGGCTTCCGAATTTGCCATCGACCAGCTTCTCGCCCGCCATCCGACCAAGCGCTTCATGGAACTCGGCCGTTCCTGCGTGTTGCCGGACTACCGTACCAAGCGGACGGTGGAACTGCTTTGGCAGGGAAACTGGGCCTACGCGCTCAAATACGGCATGGACGCCATGTTTGGCTGCGGTTCGTTCCCCGGCGTGGTGCCGGCCGAGCATGCACTGGCGCTTTCCTTCCTGCATCACAACATCCGCGCCCGTGACGAATGGGCCGTGAGCGCACGTCCGGAACTGCATCGGACCATGGATTTGATGCCGGCCGAGGCGATCAATGCGAAAAAGGCGCTCGCCGCCCTGCCACCCCTGATCAAGGGCTACATGCGCCTCGGCGCAATGGTCGGCGACGGCGCGGTGGTCGATCATGCGTTCCATACGACGGATGTTTTGATCGTGCTGCCGATCAGCAATATCTCCGGCCGTTATCTCAATTATTACGGCGCGGACGCTGGGCGGTTCGCGACCTCAGTCTCCTGACGGGCGCGTGACAGGATTAACCAAATATTAATGACGAGTTTGACTTTCGAGCCTGAAAGAGAGACTTGTATTGTCAAGTTCTTCTCTAATTTCATGACGAGAGAATAGAGAAAATAACGGAGGAATGGCCGATCATTTCCGGAGGTCGGCCGGCATTGAATTCCAAATCCTCCGTCTTTCATTACCTGAAACGTAGATCGGTTGCCTGATTCTGAGCTCGCCTCTTCTCTCCAGGGGATGCGGGCTCTTCTTTTTATAAGTTGTAGCGATTTGTTACTATTTCGGCAGGCCTGGCGACTTTGAGTGCCAGGCCTGTGCCAAAATAGTACATCCGTCGGTGTCACATGCCGGCGTTGTAGGCGGCAATCGCCGCCATGTTGACGATGTCGGAGTCCTTAGCCGACATCGAGACGATCTGAACCGATTTGTCTAGGCCGACGAGCAAGGGGCCGATCACGGTCGAACCACCGAGTTCCTGGAGCATCTTGGTCGAGATCGATGCCGAGTGGAATGCCGGCATCACGAGCACGTTGGCGGTGCCCGAGAGGCGGCAGAACGGATATTGCTCCATGACGCGCGCGTTAAGCGCCACGTCGGCCGCCATTTCCCCATCATATTCGAAGTCGACGCGACGCTTGTCGAGAATATTGACGGCTTCGCGCACTCGCTCGGAGCGTTCACCCGAGGGATGGCCGAAGGTGGAATAGGCCAGCATCGCCACGCGCGGCACGTAACCGAGCCGCTTGGCGAGGCCCGCTGCTTCCTCAGCGATCTCTGCCAGTTCCTCGGCCGTCGGCATGTCGTGCACCGCCGTGTCGGCGACAAGCACGGTGCGGCCGCGGCAGAGCGCGATCGAGACACCGATCACCCGATGGCCGGGCTTCGGATCGATGCAGCGACGCACGTCCTCGAGCGCGGTCGAATAGTTGCGGGTGAGGCCCGTGACCATGCCGTCGGCATCGCCGAGCGCCACCATGCAGGCGGCAAAGTGGTTGCGGTCGTTGTTGATCAACCGCTGGGCATCGCGGAAGAGGAAGCCCTTCCGCTGCAGGCGGGCATAGAGATAGTCCGTATAGGCGCCGACGCGCTTGGAAAGGCGTGCATTGACGATCTGGATGCCGGGGCGGTCGAGGTCGATGCCCTCGCGCTCCGCCGTCTCGCGCATGCGTTCTTCGCGGCCGAGCAGGATCGCGGTGCCGAGCTGCTGGTTGGCATAGGCGATCGCCGAGCGCATGACCTGCACCTCTTCGCCTTCGGCAAAGACAATGCGCTTCGGCTGGCGCCGGACGCGCTCATAGATACGCTGCAGCGTCGAGGCGATCGGGTCGCGGCGGGCGGAGAGCTGGCGGCCATAGGCCTCGAGATCGGTGATCGGCTTGCGGGCGACACCGCTTTCCATCGCCGCTTTCGCAACGGCCATCGGGATCGACGAGATCAGGCGCGGATCGAAGGGAACCGGAATGATGTATTGCGGTCCGAAGCGCGGCCGGTTGCCCTGATAGGCGGCGGCGACGTCATCGGGAACGTCTTCCTTGGCAAGGCTTGCGAGCGCTTCCGCTGCCGCGATCTTCATCTCGTCGTTGATCGTCGTCGCGCGCACGTCGAGCGCGCCGCGGAAGATGTAGGGGAAGCCGAGCACGTTGTTGACTTGGTTCGGATAGTCCGAGCGGCCGGTGGCGACGATCGCGTCATCGCGGATACGGGCGACTTCCTCGGGCGTGATTTCCGGATCCGGGTTGGCCATCGCGAAGATGATCGGCCGCGCTGCCATCGAGCGCACCATGTCCTCGGAAAGCGCGCCCTTGGCGGAAAGGCCGAAGACGACGTCGGCGCCTTCGAGCGCCTCGGCGAGCGTGCGGCGGTCGGTCTTGACCGCATGCGCCGACTTCCATTGGTTCATGCCCTCGGTGCGACCCTCGAAGATCACGCCTTTGGTGTCGCAAAGGATGATGTTTTCCGAGTTGAAGCCCATCGACTTGATGAGCTCGATGCAGGCGATGGCAGCCGCACCCGCGCCGTTGCAGACGAGCTTCGTCGTCTTGAAGTCGCGGCCGGTCAAAGCGAGCGCGTTGATCAGGCCTGCTGCGGCGATGATCGCGGTGCCGTGCTGGTCGTCGTGGAACACCGGGATGTCCATGACCTCGCGCAGCTTCTGCTCGATGATGAAACAGTCCGGCGCCTTGATGTCTTCAAGATTGATGCCGCCGAAGGATGGCCCAAGGAAGCGCACGCAGTTGATGAACTCGTCGACGTTCTCGGTATCGACTTCGAGGTCGATCGAATCGACGTCGGCAAAGCGCTTGAACAGCACCGCCTTGCCTTCCATGACCGGCTTGGAGGCAAGCGCCCCGAGGTTGCCGAGGCCGAGGATGGCGGTGCCGTTCGAGATGACGGCGACCATGTTGCCACGCGTCGTGTAGTCATAGGCGGTGTTGGGGTCCTCGGCGATGGCCTTCACCGGCACCGCGACACCCGGCGAATAGGCAAGCGACAGGTCGCGCTGGGTCGCCATGGCCTTGGTGGGGGAAATCTCCAGCTTTCCGGGACGACCCTGCGAGTGAAAATCGAGCGCTTCTTGCGCGGTGACGCTCGTCATTGTGCGATCGGTCTTGTCGGTGGCCGGCATGTTTCCTCTATCCTCCTGTGGGCGAGCCTTGCGGCGCGCCTCTTTATGGTTGTCGTCTACAATTGCTTGGGGATAGTGTGCCATCTCTTTTTTCGGAACAATCATGAATTTCGTGACAGACCATTCGAACCGCGCCGGGGAGGTGTTGTCCGCAGCCGAACTGGCGACGGAGGAGAGCCGTTCCACCGCAACGCCGATGATGGAACAGTTCATCGAGATCAAGGCGAACAACCCGGATTCGCTGCTGTTCTACCGCATGGGCGACTTCTACGAGCTGTTCTTCCAGGACGCGGTCGAGGCCTCGCGCGCACTCGGCATCACGCTGACGAAGCGCGGCCAGCACATGGGACAGGAAATTCCGATGTGCGGCGTGCCGGTGCATGCCGCCGACGATTACCTGCAGAAGCTGATCGGGCTCGGCTTCCGTGTCGCCGTCTGCGAGCAGGTCGAGGACCCGGCGGAAGCGAAGAAGCGCGGCAGCAAATCGGTGGTGCGCCGCGACGTGGTGCGCCTGGTGACGCCGGGCACGATCACCGAAGAGAAGCTGCTGTCGCCGTCGGAGACCAACTATCTGATGGCGCTGGCGCGCATCAAGAGCGGCTCCGAACCCGCTTATGCGCTTGCCTGGATCGATATCTCCACGGGCATCTTCCGGCTGGCCGAGACCGGCGAAAGCCGTTTGCTTGCCGATATCCTGCGCATCGAGCCGCGCGAACTGATCCTTGCAGATACCGTCTTCCATGATCCGGAACTAAGGCCCGTCTTCGACGTGCTCGGCCGCGTTGCCGTGCCGCAGCCGGCGGTCTTGTTCGACAGCGCCACGGCGGAAGGGCGCATCAGCCGCTACTTCGGCGTCAAGACGCTTGATGGCTTCGGCACGTTTTCCCGTGCGGAACTCGCAGCCGCTTCCGCGGCGATCTCCTATGTCGAGAAGACCCAGCTTGCCGAACGCCCGGCACTCGGCACGCCGGAGCGCGAAAGTGCCGCCTCGACCTTGTTCATCGATCCGGCGACCCGCGGCAATCTCGAACTGGTGAAGACGCTGTCCGGCGCGCGCGAGGGCACGCTGCTGAAGGCGCTCGACCGCACCGTGACAAGCGGCGGCGCCCGCCTACTTGCCGAGCGGCTGATGTCGCCGCTGACCGATCCGGACCGTATCAACCAGAGGCTCGACTCGATCGAGATTTTGGCGGACCAGCCGTCCTTTGCCGGCGACCTGCGCGATGCGCTACGTCGCGCGCCGGATATGCCGCGCGCCCTGTCGCGGCTGGCGCTCGGCCGTGGTGGCCCTCGCGATCTCGGCGCAATTCAGGCCGGCTTGCATGCATCCGCGTCCATTTCACGGCTGATGGCCGCAGGAACGCTCTCGGACGAACTGAAAGAGGCGCGCGCCGCGATCGATGCGCTTCCTGCCGGCCTGCTCGGCCTGCTCGATGCCACCCTTGGCGAGGAATTGCCGCTGCTGAAGCGTGACGGCGGTTTCGTATGCGAAGGTGCCAATGCCGAGCTCGACGAAGTCCGGGCGCTGCGTGACCAGTCGCGCCGGGTGATCGCCGGGCTGCAGCTGCAATATTCCGAAGAGACCGGCATCAAGTCGCTGAAGATCAAGCACAACAACGTGCTTGGCTATTTCATCGAGGTCACCGCAGGCAATGCCGGCTCGATGACCGATACGGATGCCGGCCGCGCGCGCTTCATCCATCGCCAGACCATGGCCAATGCCATGCGCTTCACCACGACGGAGCTGGCCGAACTCGAAAGCAAGATTGCCAACGCCGCCGACCGGGCACTATCGATCGAGATCGAGGCTTTCGACCAGATGACGGCCGAGGTCGTCGCCGCTGCCGAAACGCTCAAGGCGGCGGCATTGGCGCTTGCGACCGTCGATGTATCGGTCGGCCTTGCCGTGCTCGCCGAGGAGCAGGCCTATGCACGCCCCACCGTCGACCGCTCGCGCATGTTCGCGATCGACGGCGGACGCCATCCTGTCGTCGAGCAGGCGCTGAAGCGCCAGGCAAGCAATGCCTTCGTCGCCAATGGCTGCGATCTCTCACCGCCGGAGGGCGAGGAGGGCGGCGCGATCTGGCTGCTCACCGGTCCCAACATGGGCGGTAAATCGACCTTCCTGCGCCAGAATGCGCTGATCGCGATCATGGCGCAGATGGGCACTTTCGTTCCCGCCGCGAGCGCCCATATCGGCATCGTCGACCGGCTCTTCTCCCGCGTCGGCGCTTCCGACGATCTGGCGCGCGGCCGCTCGACCTTCATGGTCGAGATGGTCGAGACGGCGGCGATTCTCAACCAGGCGACCGACCGCTCGCTGGTAATCCTCGACGAGATCGGTCGCGGCACGGCCACCTTCGACGGCCTGTCGATCGCCTGGGCGGCGGTCGAGCACCTGCATGAGGCGAACCGCTGCCGCGGCCTCTTCGCCACCCATTTCCACGAACTGACGGTGCTTTCGGAAAAGCTCGGCCGTCTCTCGAACGCGACCATGCGCGTCAAGGAATGGCATGGGGACGTGATCTTCCTGCACGAGGTGGGGCCGGGCGCTGCCGACCGCTCCTACGGCATCCAGGTTGCTCGTCTCGCCGGCCTGCCGGCCTCGGTCGTCGCGCGCGCCAAGGATGTGCTCGCCAAGCTTGAGGATGCCGACCGCAAGAATCCGGCGAGCCAGTTGATCGACGATCTGCCGCTCTTCCAGGTGGCGATCCGCCGCGAAGAGGCCAAGCCCGCCGGAAACTCCAGGGTTGACGAGGCGCTGAAGGCGCTCAACCCCGACGACATGACGCCGCGCGAGGCGCTCGACGCCCTCTATGCGCTGAAGAAGGAGCTGAGCGCCGCCAAGGCGGGATGAGCAAAAGTGTGTGCGGTTTTCCGCCCGCATCCCGCCAACCGTTGGCTAAGGCGGCGCGCGCCTTTTTCCTGTGCAGCGGTCGGTAAAAAGGCTATACAGCGCCGCGCGCCTTTGCCGGCGCGGCGATCGAAATGCTGTGTGGTCTTGGTTCGGCCTCGGTCGTAAGGATCATGCAGGAGCGCTCGATCGCGAGCGACCACGCAACCAGTCGGACAGGACGCCCCTCGGCACTACATGGGCAGACAAGACATTTCCTTTCCCGAAATCCTCGACGTCGCGGCACTCCGGGCGAAATGCGACTTCATCGCTTCGGCCCATGCCGAACAGCGCGAGCCGATGCGCCAGGCGCTGCTCGCCGCCTTCAAGCAGGCAAACATCGCCGGCCGGGCCAAGGCGCGCGAGTTGTTCAACGCCGACGGTGCAGGCATTCTCTGCGCCGAGCGCATCTCCTGGCTGCAGGATCAGTTGATCACCGTGCTGCACGATTTCGTGCTGAACGAGATCTTCGACGCCGCCAATGCGCCGCCGGCCTCGCGCATCGCGGTGGCTGCGGTCGGCGGTTATGGCCGCGGCACGCTGGCTCCGGGCTCGGACATCGATCTTCTGTTCCTGCTGCCGGTCAAGAAGACCGTGTGGGCGGAGCCGGCGATCGAGTTCATGCTCTATATCCTCTGGGATCTGGGCTTCAAGGTCGGCCACGCCACCCGCACTGTCGACGAATGCATTCGGCTCTCGCGCGCCGACATGACCATCCGCACCGCCATTCTCGAGACGCGCTACATCTGCGGCTCCGAGACGCTGAGCGCCGAACTTGAAACCCGCTTCGACCATGAGATCGTGCGCAACACCGGCCCGGAGTTCATCGCGGCCAAACTTGCCGAGCGCGACGAGCGCCACCGCAAGGCCGGCGACACGCGCTATCTCGTCGAGCCGAACGTCAAGGAAGGCAAGGGCGGGCTTCGCGACCTGCACACGCTGTTCTGGATCGCCAAATATTTCTACCGCCTCAAGGACACCGCCGATCTCGTCAAGCTCGGCGTCCTGTCGCGGCAGGAGTACCAACTCTTCCAGAAGGCTGAGGATTTCCTCTGGGCCGTGCGCTGCCACATGCATTTCCTGACCGGAAAGGCGGAGGAACGGCTGTCCTTCGACATCCAGCGCGAGATCGCCGAAGCGCTGGGCTACCACGACCATCCGGGGCTTTCCGCCGTCGAGCGCTTCATGAAGCACTTCTTCCTGGTGGCGAAGGACGTCGGCGATCTGACGCGCATCTTCTGCGCCGCGCTCGAAGACCAGCAGGCGAAGGATGCCCCTGGTATATCCGGCATTATCGGCCGCTTCACCCATCGTAGCCGCAAGATCGCCGGCACGCTCGATTTCGTCGATGACGGCGGTCGCATTGCGCTCGCAAGCCCCGATGTCTTCAAGCGCGATCCGGTCAACCTGCTGCGTTTCTTCCACATCGCCGATATCAACGGGCTCGAGTTCCATCCGGCGGCCCTGCGCCAGGTGACGCGGTCGCTGGGGCTGATCAAGCCGGCGCTGCGCGAAAACGAGGAGGCAAACCGTCTCTTCCTGTCGATCCTCACCTCGCGCCGCAAGCCGGAACTCATCCTCAGGCGCATGAACGAGGCGGGCGTGCTCGGCCGTTTCATTCCGGATTTCGGCAAGATCGTCTCGATGATGCAGTTCAACATGTATCATCACTATACGGTGGACGAGCATCTGCTGCGCACCGTCGACGTGCTCTCGCGCATCGAGGGCGGCATCGAGGAGGAGGCCCATCCGCTGGTCGCCAAGCTGATGCCGGGGATCGAGGAGCGCGAGGCGCTCTACGTCGCTGTGCTGCTGCACGATATCGCCAAGGGCAGGCCCGAGAATCACTCGACCGCCGGCGCAAAGGTTGCGCGCAAGCTCTGCCCGCGCTTCGGGCTGTCGCCAAAGCAGACCGAACTCGTGGCCTGGCTCATCGAGGAGCATCTGTTGATGTCGATGGTCGCCCAGACGCGCGACCTCAACGACCGCAAGACCATCGTCGACTTCGCCGAACGGGTGCAGTCGCTCGACCGGCTGAAGATGCTGCTGGTCCTGACCGTTTGCGATATCCGGGCCGTCGGTCCGGGCGTCTGGAACGGCTGGAAGGGGCAGCTGTTGCGCACGCTGTATTACGAGACCGAGCTGCTGCTGTCGGGCGGCTTCTCGGAACTGTCGCGCAAGGAGCGCGCTGCGCATGCCGCGATCATGCTCGGCGAGGCGTTGACGGACTGGTCCGAGAAGCAGCGCGACGACTATGTGCGCCTGCATTATCAGCCCTATCTCCTGACCGTCGCGCTTGAGGATCAAGTGCGCCACGCGCGCTTCATCCGCGAAGCGGACGCCGCCGACAAGGCGCTGGCGACGATGGTGCGCACCCACCAGTTCCATGCGATCACCGAAATCACCGTGCTTTCGCCCGACCATCCGCGTCTCCTGACCGTGATCGCCGGCGCCTGCGCTGCCGCCGGTGCCAACATCGTCGACGCCCAGATCTTCACGACCTCTGACGGACGGGCACTGGACACGATCCTGATCAACCGCGAGTTCGCCGTCGACGGGGATGAGATGCGGCGAGCGGGCAGCATCGGCAAGCTGATCGAGGACGTGCTTGCCGGCCGAAAGCGCCTGCCCGAAGTGATTGCCAGCCGGACGAAGGTGAAGAAGCGCACCAAGGCGTTTACCGTGACGCCGGAAGTGACGATCAGCAACACATTGTCGAACAAGTTTACGGTGATCGAGGTCGAGGGTCTCGACCGTCCGGGCCTGCTCTCCGAAATCACCGCGGTGCTTTCCGATCTCTCGCTCGATATCGCCTCGGCGCACATCACCACCTTCGGTGAGAAGGTGATCGACACCTTCTACGTCACCGACCTCGTCGGTCAGAAGGTGACGAGCGAGAACCGTCAGATGAACATTGCCGCCCGCCTCAAGGCCGTCATGGCCGGTGAGGGTGACGAAGCCCGCGACCGCATGCCCTCCGGCATCATCGCGCCGCCACCGGGTGTCTCCTCCGCTCAAAGAACGACAAAAGCCGAAACATGAGTCTGGTCAAGAAATTTGCAACCGTCGGCGGCGCGACGCTCGGAAGCCGGCTCTTCGGCTTCATCCGCGAAACCTTCATGGCCGCCGCCCTCGGCACCGGCCCGGTCGCCGATGCCTTCAACACGGCCTTCCGCTTGCCGAACACCTTCCGCCGACTGTTTGCCGAAGGGGCCTTCAACTCCGCCTTCGTGCCGCTCTTTGCCAAGGAGATCGAGGCGAACGGCATGGAGGGCGCGCGGCGCTTTTCCGAGGAAGTCTTCGGCGTTCTCTTCACTGTCCTGTTGTTCCTGACGATCGCGATGGAACTGACGATGCCCTTCATCGTCAGCAACCTGATCGCCCCCGGTTTTGCCGACGATCCGGAAAAGCTCGGCAATACCATCGTCTTTGCAGGCATCATGTTCCCTTATCTCGCCTGCATGTCGCTGGCGGCGATGATGGGCGGCATGCTGAACTCGCTGCATCGCTTCTTCGCGGCAGCGATTGCGCCGGTGTTCCTCAATATCATCCTGATCGGGGTGCTGGCCTACGCCTGGTATGCCGGGCAGGACCCGGTGGCAGTCGGCTACGCGCTGTCCTGGGGGGTCATGGCGGCGGGTCTGGTGCAGCTTGCGATCGTCTGGATCGCCGTGCGCGACGCCGGCATCAAGATCGGCCTCCGCCGGCCGAGGATGACCGCCAGTGTCAGGCGCCTGCTGGTGCTGGCCCTGCCGGCGGCGATCACCGGCGGCATCACCCAGATCAACCTCCTGATCAATACCAATATCGCTTCGGCGAGCGAAGGCGCGGTCTCGTCGCTGGTCTACGCTGACCGCATCTACCAGCTTCCGCTTGGCGTCGTCGGCATCGCGGTGGCAACCGTGTTGCTGCCGGAACTTGCCCGGGCGTTGCGCTCCGGCAATGTCAACGAAGCGTCGAACCTGCAGAACCGCTCGGTCGAGTTCACGTTGTTCCTGACGCTTCCGGCGGCAGCAGCACTTCTGGTCATGTCCGAGCCGATCGTTCGGCTGCTCTTCGAGCGCGGCAAGTTCTCGCCGGAATCGACCGTCATCGTCGGTCACATCCTGGCAATTTACGGTCTCGGCCTGCCGGCATTCGTGCTGATCAAGGCCTTCATTCCCGGCTTCTTCGCGCGCGAGGATACCCGCACGCCGATGATCTTCGCCGCCATTTCCGTCGTCGCGAACGTCTCCCTGGCGCTGACCCTGTTTCCGCGGCTCGGCGCAAGCGGTATCGCCACCGCCGAGATCGTAGCCGGGTGGGTCAACGCCGTCCTGCTCTTCGCAACGCTCGTCTGGCGCGGCCATTGGGGCAGGGACATCCCGTTGCTGACCCGCATTCCGCGCCTCGTCATCGCGGCGGCCGGTATGGCTGCGGCGCTGTATTTCGCGATCGACTGGTTCGCCTTCGAGCTCTCTTCCGCCGCGCCGCTGGTGACGCGGGCAGTAACCCTGCTCGGTCTGGTCACGGCGGCGATGGTGATCTACTTCGCGCTCGCCTTCGGTCTCGGCGGCGCCAGCCTCGGCATGATCCGCCGCAGCATCAAACGCAACGCCAAAGCACCGGCAGAACCCGCTGCAGCACCGGAGGCGAGTGACTGATGCGCCAGACGATCGCACGCATTGCACTGGTCGTGCCGGATTACGATGCCGGCATCGCCTTCTATTGCGGCAAGCTCGGCTTCGACCTCGTGGAAGACACGAGGCTCGACGACAGCAAGCGCTGGGTCGTCGTCCGTCCCAGGGGCGCGGTCGAGACTTCGCTGCTGCTTGCCAAGGCCGACGGCGAACGCCAGCAGGCGGCGATCGGCAACCAGACCGGCGGCCGCGTCGGCTTCTTCCTCTTCACCGACGATTTCGCTCGCGACCATGCGGCGATGCTGGCCGAGGGCGTCGCCTTTCTGGAGGCGCCGCGTCACGAGCCCTATGGCGTCGTTGCCGTCTTCAGCGACCCGTTCGGCAACCATTGGGATCTGCTGCAACCGGCAGTGTGAATGCGCCTCTCGCAACCCCTTGATTGCCTCTCATCCCGCGTGCATAAGCCAAGCCGTTAGCAACATGGGCGACAAAAAGCCCTGGGGCCCTCCACCAGCCTATTGAGGACGACATGAACGAATTCAAGCCGCTCGTATTTTCCGGCGTTCAGCCGACGGGCAACCTCCATCTCGGCAACTATCTCGGCGCGATCCGCAAGTTCGTGGCGCTGCAGGAAAACAACGACTGCATCTATTGCGTCGTTGACCTGCACTCGATCACCGCTCAGCTCGTGCATGAGGACCTGAAGGGGCAGATCCGCTCGATCGCCGCTGCCTTCATCGCTTCGGGCATCGATCCGAAGAAGCATATCGTCTTCAATCAGTCGGCGGTGCCGCAGCACGCCGAACTCGCCTGGATCTTCAATTGCGTCGCCCGCATCGGCTGGATGAGCCGCATGACGCAGTTCAAGGACAAGGCCGGCAAGGACCGCGAGAACGCCTCGCTCGGTCTGCTCGCCTATCCGAGCCTGATGGCGGCCGACATTCTCGTCTATCGCGCCACCCATGTTCCTGTCGGAGACGACCAGAAGCAGCATCTGGAGCTGACGCGCGACATCGCCCAGAAGTTCAACATCGACTTCATGGAGCACATCCGCGGCCGCGGCTACGGCGTCGACATCGTCGTCGGCGAGGAGCCGATCCACGCCTACTTCCCGCCGGTCGAGCCGCTGATCGGCGGCGCCACGACGCGCGTCATGTCGCTGCGCGACGGCACCAAGAAGATGTCGAAGTCCGATCCGTCCGACCTGTCGCGCATCAACCTGATGGACGATGCCGAGACGATCTCGAAGAAGATCCGCAAGGCCAAGACCGACCCCGACGCGCTACCAAGCGAACTCGACGGCCTGAAGGGACGCCCGGAAGCGGAAAACCTCGTCGGCATCTATGCGGCGCTGTCGGACAAGACCAAGGAGCAGGTGCTCGCCGAATTCGGCGGGCAGCAGTTCTCGGTCTTCAAGCCGGCGCTCGTCGATCTCGCGGTCGAGGTTCTTTCGCCGATCACTGGCGAAATGCGCCGCCTGATGGGCGACACCGCCCATATCGATGCCATTCTGCGGGATGGCGGCGAGCGTGCGCGGACGCGTGCGGAAAAAACGATGCGCGAAGTGCGCGAGATCATCGGCTTCCTGCAGTAAGTCGGCTGGGTCCGGGCAATCCCGGACCCAGATTCACTTCGGTGTTCGGCCCTCACCGGTCGAAGGGAAGACGGACGGAGAACCTCGGGCACTTTTCCGTGTCCCGCTCCGAAACGCCAAAATGAGACCTTGCGGCGGCTCGCCCGGGATGTAATGTTCACCCTATGGTCTCGACCCGACTCTCTCGACTTGAAGGTCACCGCCGCAAGTTCATGGCGGTGATAGACGATACCCCGGAATGCGGGCGCGCCGTGCACTATGCGGGCATGCGCGCCAAGAACTCCAATGGCGGTCTCGTCCTGCTCTATGTGATCGCCGATGGCGACTTCCAGCAATGGCTGGGGGTCGAGGAAATCATGCGTGCGGAAGCGCGCGAGGAAGCCGAGGCGACCCTCGCCAAGGTGGCCCAGTCGGTCCGCGAGCGGATCGGCATCGAGCCTGAGATCGTTATCCGCGAGGGAACCGCCACGGAGCAGATCCATGCGGCGATCGAAGAGGACCGCGACATCGCCATTCTGGTGCTCGCCGCCGGATCGGCAAAAGAGGGCCCGGGCCCCCTGGTGTCGTCGATCGCGGGCAAGGCAGCCGCCTTCCCGATCCCCGTCACGGTCATCCCCGATGCCCTGACGGACGAGGAGATCGACGCGCTCAGCTGACCTGCGTCGCTTCATGGGGTAAGCGGGATGCGGGCGGAAAACCGCTCACACTTTTCCTCATCCCGCTTTATGTACTCTTGCGACCAGAGGGCCATGCCCCTATATTCTTTTGAATTATTCTAAAGAGCTGGGCGAATGACGCTCCCGGCGAACGGAGACAGACATGTTCATTCAGACCGAAGCCACGCCGAACCCGGCAACGCTGAAGTTTTTGCCGGGCAAGGTTGTTATGGAAAACGGCACTGCCGAGTTCCGCGACGAGGAAGAAGCACGCGCCGGCTCGCCGCTGGCGGCACGGCTGTTTTCGATCCCGGGCGTCACCGGCGTCTATTTCGGCTACGATTTCATCACCGTCAGCAAGGAAAACCAGGAGTGGCAGCACCTCAAGCCAGCGATCCTCGGTTCGATCATGGAGCATTTCATGTCGGGCCAGGCGATCATGGCTGGCAGCGGCCGCGCCGAGCAGTCGGATCAGGAAGACGAGTTCTTCGACGAGGGTGACGAGACGATCGTTGCCACCATCAAGGAGCTTCTGGAAACCCGCGTGCGCCCGGCCGTTGCACAGGACGGTGGCGACATCACCTTCCGAGGCTTCAAGGACGGCACCGTTTTCCTCAACATGAAGGGCGCCTGCTCGGGCTGCCCGTCGTCCACCGCGACGCTGAAACATGGTGTGCAGAACCTGCTGCGCCATTTCGTTCCCGAGGTGCAAGCCGTCGAGGCCGTCTAATACCGGGCGCCGTCCGGCGCGCAGGTCTGCGTATTGATTTTGCCGCAAAGCCCTTCGGCTTTGCGGCTCGTGGCGTCTCAAAGATCACAGCGTTGAAATGATTGTACTTGCGATCGACACGTCCGGTTCCGGCTGCTCCGCCGCCGTCTATGACAGCGAAGCGGCTGCCGTGCTCGGCCGCTCCGGTGCCGATCTCGGCAAGGGCCACGCCGAGCGGCTGATGGAATTCGTCGACGAGGCGCTGGCCGCGGCTGGCCGATCGCTTGCCGATATCGACCGCATCGCGGTCACCGTCGGTCCGGGCTCGTTCACCGGCATTCGTGTCGGCGTGGCCGCCGCTCGTGGCCTGGCGCTGGCGCTCGGCAAGTCTGCGGTCGGCGTCTCGACGCTCGCGGTCCTGGCAGAAGGCATACGTGCTGCAGCGCCCGGGAGGGACATCCTCGTGGCCATCGATGCCAAGCGGGACGAAGTTTATGTCCAGGCTTTCGGCGCGACCGGTGCTGCCATAAGTGAGCCCGAAGCGCTCTGTGTCGAGGTGGCGCGCGAGCGCTTCTCCGGCTTTGATGGCGTCATCGGCGGTTCCGGCGCGGCTCTCGTTGTCCAGGATGCCCCTGCCAAGCCCCCCGAACTCATCGATGTTGCCTTCGTCGCCGCGCTCGGCGCCGCGGCTGATCCAGCCTCGGCCAAGCCGCGACCGCTATATCTCCGAGGCCCCGACGCCAAGCCGCAGGCGGGCTTCGCGATTGCCCGAGCGTAGACCGAGATGAGCTTTACCGATTATTTCACCCGCCGCACCGAGTTCGACATCTTCCCTCTGGAGGAGGCCGACTTGCTTGCTGCTGCGGCGCTGCATCGCCAGCGGTTCGCGTCGCCGTGGAGCGATGGTGAGATCCACGCGCTGCTGATGCAGGAGACGGTGTTCGGTTTTGTCGCCCGGCAAACCAATGGCAGCTTCCGTCCGGCCTTTGGCGGTTTCGTCCTGTCGCGCGCCGTCGCCGGCGAGGCCGAAATCCTGACGATCGGCGTCGAGCCCCGTTATGCCCGCTCCGGTCTCGGCTGGCGGCTGATGCAGGCGGCAATGCGCGAGGCCCTGGTCAAGGGCTCCGAGGCATTGTTCCTCGAAGTGGACGAGACCAATCAACCGGCGATCGGGCTTTACCGTAAGCTCGGCTTCAACAAGGTCGGCGAACGCCGCGCCTATTACCAGGACAAGGCCGGTCAGCGGACCGCCGCGCTTGTCATGCGGCTCGATCTTCGCTAGTCCCAAGCGCCGATTAGCGCGGGGTGAGGAAAAGTGTATGCGGTTTTCCGCCCGCATCCCGCGCTAACTTTTCAAGGATGCGCGCGGGAACTCTTTCCGGATGATCAATTGGCTACGGATTGCGATCTTCGCAGCGCTTCTGGCGCTGGTTTCGCTCGTTCTGATGCCGATCCAGATCGTCTGTCTCTGGCTTGATCTGAAACCCCGGCGCCATCTCCCGCGATACTGGCATCGGCTAGCCTGCTACCTTCTCGGCATCAAGGTGCGTGTTCATGGCACGGCGGATCGGCGGCCGCCGCTGCTGATTTGCGCCAATCATGCTTCCTGGAAAGACATTCTGGTGCTCTCCTCGATCGCCGACGTCGTCTTCGTCGCCAAGTCCGAGGTGAAGGGCTGGCCGGTCTTCGGCCACCTCGCACGATTGCAGGCGTCGATCTTCGTCGAGCGCGAGCAGAAACGCTCGACCGGCAAGCAGGTGAGCGAAATCGGTCAGCGCATGGCGTCGGGCGAGATCGTCGTGCTCTTTCCGGAGGGAACGACCTCGGATGGCAACCGCCTGCTGGAGATCAAGACCTCGCTTTTCGGTGCCGCCGCGTCCGCCGTGCCGCATTCGCCGACCGGGCTCGTGCATGTCCAGCCGGTGGCTATCTCCTATACGGGCATCCATGGCATGCCGATGGGCCGCTTCAACCGGCCGATTGCCGCATGGCCGGGCGACACCGAACTGGTGCCGCACCTGCTCGGCATCCTGCGCGAAGGGGCGATCGAGGTTGACGTCGATTTCGGTGAAGCCATCGACTACGATCGGCACACCAATCGCAAGGAAGTGAGCCGCAAAGTCGAGCAGCGCATCCGCGGCATGCTGTCGGACCGGTTGCGCGGACGGGCCTGACGCCTACCGGCAAAGGCAGTAGTGCCGAAAATACTTCAACTTCGGGCCGCTTTGCACTAAGTAAGCCGCCATGACCCAGGATACAGCCCTTCTGTCGACAACGCCCGTAACGGGCGACGAACGCGCGCCGGCCCGCAAGGTCTTCGTCAAGACCTATGGCTGCCAGATGAACGTCTATGATTCCGACCGCATGTCGGATGCCTTGTCGCGCGATGGCTATGTCTCGACCGACGTGCTGGAGGATGCCGACTTCGTGCTCCTCAACACCTGTCATATCAGGGAGAAGGCGGCGGAGAAGGTCTATTCCGAGCTTGGCCGCCTGCGCGACCTGAAGAAGGCGAAGGCCAAGGAAGGCCGCGAGATGGTGATCGGCGTCGCCGGCTGCGTCGCACAGGCCGAAGGCGACGAGATCCTCAGGCGTGCGCCGGCGGTCGATCTGGTGATCGGCCCAACCACCTATCACCGCCTGCCGGAAGCACTGAAGCGTGCCCGCGGCGGCGAGCGCGTCGTCCAGACGGACTATGCCGTCGAGGACAAGTTCGAACACCTGCCGGCGCCCGACAAGGCGAGGACCCGCGCCCGCGGCGTCACGGCCTTCCTGACGGTGCAGGAGGGTTGCGACAAGTTCTGCACTTTCTGTGTCGTGCCCTATACGCGCGGCTCGGAAGTCTCGCGCCCGGTTGCGCAGATCGTCTCTGAAGCGGAAAAGCTGGTCGATGGCGGCGTCCGCGAAATCACCCTGCTCGGCCAGAACGTCAACGCCTGGCACGGCGTCGGACCCGATGGCCGCGAATGGGGGCTTGGCGACCTGCTCACGCGTCTCGGCGAGATCGAAGGCCTTGCCCGGCTCCGCTACACGACGAGCCACCCGCGCGACATGGACGACAGCCTGATCGAAGCGCATCGCTCGATGGCGAAGTTGATGCCTTACCTGCACCTGCCCGTGCAGTCCGGCTCCGACCGCATCCTGAAGGCGATGAACCGGAGGCACACCGCGGCCGAATATCTGGCGCTGATCGAGCGTATCCGCGCGGTCCAGCCGGACCTCGCCCTGTCGGGCGATTTCATCGTCGGCTTCCCGGGCGAGACCGACGAGGACTTCGAAGACACCATGCACCTGGTCGAGGCCGTGGGTTATGCACAGGCATTTTCGTTCAAATATTCGACACGTCCCGGTACGCCCGGCGCCGAGCTCGGCGACCAGGTTCCCGAGGACGTAAAAGCCAAGCGCTTGGAAAAATTGCAGGCTTTGCTGTTTTCGCAGCAGCGCGCCTTCGCCGAATCCTGTGTCGGTCGCGAAATCGACCTGCTCTTGGAGAAGGAAGGACGCATGCCGGGCCAGCTCGTCGGGCGTTCCCCTTGGCTGCAGCCCGTGAATGTTGATGCAAAAGCATCGCAAATCGGTGACATTATCAAGGTGCGAATCATCAAGGCCGGGCCGAACAGCCTGTTTGCGGAGATGATCGGGTAAGGACCGAACACAAGGAGCCTGAACCGCTTGAACGGACACGAACTGATCTCTTCATCATCGCGCCAGTCGAAAACAACTGCGACAGACGCCAATCACTTCGTGCTCACGTTCGAGAACAACCGGTTCGCCAGCGAACTCTTCGGGCAGTTCGACCAGAATCTGAAGCTCCTCGAAGAGCGGCTCCGGATCGAAGCGCACCCGCGCGGTAATTCCGTTGCGATCTCAGGTGATGTCGTCGCCACCAATCAGGCGCGGCGCGCTCTCGATTTTCTCTATGGACGGTTGCAGAGCGGCGGATCGATCGATACGTCGGATGTGGAAGGCGCGATCCGGATGGCGGTCGCTGCCGACGATCAGCTACAATTGCCGACCATGGAGAAAAAAGCCAAATTGACGATGGCGCAGATTTCGACGCGCAAGAAGACGATCGTCGCCCGCACGCCGACGCAGGATGCCTATATCCGCGCGCTCGAGCGTTCCGAGCTCGTCTTCGGTGTCGGTCCGGCTGGTACCGGCAAGACCTATCTTGCCGTCGCCCACGCCGCACAGCTGCTGGAGCGCGGCGCCGTCGACCGCATCGTGCTTTCGCGCCCTGCCGTCGAGGCGGGCGAGCGCCTGGGCTTCCTGCCCGGCGACATGAAGGAGAAGGTCGACCCCTATCTCCGGCCGCTCTACGACGCGCTCTATGACATGATGCCGGGCGACAAGGTCGAACGGGCGATTACCGCCGGCGTCATCGAAATCGCGCCGCTCGCCTTCATGCGCGGCCGCACCCTCGCCAATGCTGCCGTCATCCTCGACGAGGCGCAGAACACGACATCGATGCAGATGAAGATGTTCCTGACGCGTCTCGGCGAAAACGGCCGCATGATCGTCACCGGCGATCCGAGCCAGGTCGACCTGCCGCGCGGCGTCAAGTCGGGCCTGGTCGAGGCCCTCCAGATCCTGAGGGGCGTCGAGGGCGTTTCGGTGGTCCGCTTCAAGGATGTCGACGTCGTTCGTCATCCGATGGTGGCGCGTATCGTCAGGGCTTACGAGTCCCACACGGCCGTTCACGACGAAAGCGAGCAGAGCGACCGCTGATCGGCGGTCGTTGCGATCATGACGGCATTGGACATCCAGATCAGTGTGGAAGAAGGCAATTGGCCCGAGGAAGAGGCCTTGCTTGCCTTCTCAACGCCCGTGCTCGAAGCGGCTGCAGCCTATCTCGCGGCCGAAGAGAAGCAGCCGCTGCCGAAGATGCCGCCGGAACTTTCCCTTGTCTTCACCGACGACGCTTCCATGCGGGTGATCAACGCCGAATGGCGCAACCAGGACAAGCCGACCAACGTGCTGTCCTTCCCCGCTTTCCCGGTGAAACCGGGCGCGATGCCGGGACCGATGCTGGGTGACATCATCGTCGCCCGCGAGACGCTCGAGCGCGAAGCCGTGGAACTCGAGAAATCCTTCGATGCGCATCTGACGCATCTTCTCGTGCATGGATTCCTGCATCTTTTCGGTTATGATCATATGGAAGATGACGAAGCCGAAAGAATGGAGAGCCTGGAGACTCGCATTTTGGCGCGTCTTGGCTTATCTGACCCCTACGGGGATCGTACCCCGGATTAACAGTTTGGACCGATGAGCGATTACAAAACACAGCCCGTCGCGCTGGCGACCGAGGAGGCAGAAGCCTCCGGAGAGGCGGAGGCGGGCAGTAGTAGCACCGCCACTCGACACGAGGGCACGAAATCCACTTCTACCTTCTGGAGCCGGGCCGCGCGCCTGCTGCGCGGCGCAAGTCCGTCGAGCCTGCGCGAGGATCTTGCCGACGCGCTTCAGACCGATGCCGACAGCAACACGGCCTTCTCGCCCGGCGAACGGGCGATGCTCAACAATATCCTGCGCTTTCGCGAGATCCGGGTCGAGGACGTCATGGTCCCGCGTGCCGACATCGAAGCGGTCGACCAGAGCATCACCATCGGCGAGCTGATGGTGATCTTCGAGGAGTCCGGCCGCTCGCGCATGCCGGTCTATAACGAAGGCCTCGATGATCCCCGCGGCATGGTGCACATCCGCGACCTGCTTTCCTACGTCACCAAGCAGGCCCGCAACCGGCGCCGCAACGGCAAGGCGCCGGCTGCCGTGACGGCCACGGGTGAAAAGACCGAGAAGGCGCCCCGATCGCCGAAGGCGAGCTTCGACCTCTCCCGCGTCGATCTCGGCAAGTCGCTGGAAGAGGCGGGCATCGTCCGCCAGCTCCTGTTCGTGCCGCCTTCGATGCTGGCTTCGGACCTGATGCAGCGCATGCAGGCCGCCCGTATCCAGATGGCGCTCGTCATCGACGAGTACGGCGGCACCGATGGTCTCGTTTCGCTCGAAGACATCGTCGAGATGGTCGTTGGCGATATCGAGGACGAGCACGACGATGACGAAGTCATGTTCGCCCGCACCTCGGACGATGTTTTCCTCGCCGACGCTCGCGTCGAGCTGGAAGAGATCGCCGCGGCGATCGGCCCCGATTTTGACGTGCGTGAGCAACTCGAAGACGTCGATACGCTCGGCGGCCTGATCTTCGCCTCGCTCGGCCGCATTCCGGTGCGCGGCGAAGTCGTCCAGGCCATTCCGGGCTTCGAGTTCCAGATCCTCGACGCCGACCCGCGCCGCGTGAAACGCGTTCGCATCATGCGCAAGCGTCCGCCGGCTCGCCGTCGCCCGTTGCGGCCCGAGGGTGAAACCGCTCCGGAGACGGTTATGGTCAATCGTGCCAACGGCGCAGCACCTTCCGAAGCAGCGGCCGACGAGCAATAATCGTTCGGCCCCCGTGCACGTTTCCATGTGCGCGGGGCAGAGTGCGCGGGGCAGATGCCCCGCCATCCGCTTGACGTCTCCCGGCTTGAACGAGTTCGTGAGGACCCGTGGCCTATTGCCGACCCAAGCCGCAGCACATGCCTTCCGCATCCAAATCCGCCCCTGAAGGGGACAAGCAGCCGGTTTTTTGGAACACTGGCGCCGATTGATTCGGTTGTTGTTTCGCTCCGGCGCCGCGGCTAGCGGCCGGGATCGACTGGAGGCTGCATGGTAAGACTGGCTGGCAGGGTGATGCTTCTCTCCGGTTTCCCGAGGGTATTGCTCGCGTTCTTTGCGGGGCTTCTCGCGGTTCTGGCGCAACCGCCCTTCGGCATCTTCGCCTTTGCTTTCGTCGCTTTCCCGATCCTCGTCTGGCTGCTCGACGGCGCGACCGGAAATCCGGATGGCGGCATCGTCAGGCGGCTCTGGCCGGCGGCGGCGATCGGCTGGTGTTTCGGCTTCGGTTACTTCCTCGGCGGTCTCTGGTGGCTCGGCAACGCGCTTCTGGTGGAGGCCGACGACTTCGCCTGGGCGTTGCCGCTCGCTGTCGTCGGTCTCCCGGCCTTCCTGGCGCTCTTTTATGCACTCGCGACGCTGATCGCGCGCCTATTCTGGTCCGATGGTGTCGGGCGGATCGCGGCGCTTGCGCTGGCCTTCGGCCTTTGCGAGTGGCTGCGCAGCTTCCTCTTCAGCGGGTTTCCCTGGAATGCCATCGGCTATGCGGCGATGCCGATGCCGCTGATGATGCAGTCTGCAAGCGTCGTCAATCTTGCGACCATCAACATGCTGGCGGTCTTCGTCTTCGCGGCACCCGCACTCATTGCCACCGGCAGGGGGAGCCGGATTGGCCTTGCGGCCGCACTCGTGCTCCTCACGGCTCACGTCGGCTTCGGTTTCTATCGCCTGGCACAGCCGGCGCCCGCTGCGGCCAAGCCGCCGCTGACGGTCCGTCTCGTCCAGCCGGTGATCGATCAGGCGAAAAAGCTCGACGACCGCGAGCGTGCGGCGGTCTTCGAGGAACATCTTTCGCTCACCACCGCCGCGCCCGAAAACGGCGGCAAACGCCCGGACATCGTCGTCTGGCCCGAGACGTCGATCCCGTTCATCCTCACCGACAATCCGGATGCCCTGGCGCGCATCGCCGAGGTGCTCGACGACGATCAGATCCTCATCGCCGGTGCGGTGCGCGCCGAGGACGCGGGCGCCGGCCTGCCGCCGCGCTACTACAACTCGATCTATGTCATCGATGGCCGCGGTCAGATCCTTGGCGCCGCCGACAAGGTGCATCTCGTCCCGTTTGGCGAGTATCTGCCGTTCGAGGAGGTGCTGTCGTCCTGGGGCCTGAGCTCCGTCGCCGCTTCGATGCCAGGCGGGTTTTCGGCGGCTAAAAGCCGATCGCTGCTGACACTGCCCGGCGGCAGGACGCTCTATCCGCTGGTCTGCTACGAGGCGATCTTCCCCGACGAGATCGACGGGGCTGCGCGCGGCGCGGATGCGCTTCTCAACATCACCAACGATGCCTGGTTCGGCGACACGCCCGGTCCGCGCCAGCATTTCCATCAGGCTCAACTGCGCGCCATCGAAACCGGAACACCTCTTATCCGCGCAGCCAACAGCGGTATATCAGCAATTGTTGATGCACGTGGGGTTTTAATGGTAGGATTGTCCTACAATTATAGGGGAGTGGTCGACACACTTCTGCCGGGAAAGATGCCTACGCCTTTGGACGACGCTATGCGAAGCCGAATCTTCGGGCTGAGTGCACTCTTCCTCCTTCTGGTTGCAGTGTTTTCGCGTGTTGGTTTTAATATTAGGAAGAATTGACCTAAAACCCCTAAAATTGCATAGTGGTCCGCACCATCGTCCTTGTTGTGGCGGCTTTGTCGTATCACCGTGGCGGTCGCCTCGGTGAGCGTCGCTTCATGCCGGGCGGTGGATCAAACGAAACAGCGTGTTTGGGAACGCAGATATGATTGAAAACAAAAAGAAGCCGAACCCGATCGACATTCATGTCGGCAGTCGGATTCGTCTTCGCCGCACGATGCTTGGCATGAGCCAGGAGAAGCTCGGCGAAAGTCTGGGGATCACCTTTCAGCAGATTCAGAAGTACGAGAAGGGCACGAACCGCGTCGGCGCGAGCCGGTTGCAGAACATCTCGGGCATTCTGAACGTTCCGGTTTCCTTCTTCTTCGAAGATGCCCCGGGCGATAGCGGTACCGGTCAGCCCGGCATGGCAGAAGCGTCCAGTTCCAACTACGTTGTCGATTTCCTGTCGTCCTCCGAGGGGCTGCAACTCAACCGCGCTTTCGTCAAGATCACCGATCCGAAGGTTCGCCGCCGCCTCGTCGATCTCGTCAAGGCTCTCGCTGCGGAAGCAGAAAGCGAATAGTTCCAACGTTCCCCGTCGGGACTTGAAAACAAAGCGGCCTTTGTGCCGCTTTTTTCATGCGCGCTTTTCTCCGGGCGCGCCAAAGTGATTGGCCCTGATAGTGATATAAAGATATATTTATGTCGTTGTGCGCTTGTTTTTCGGGCGCAAAACCACTAACACCATGCCAGCGCTTTTTCTTCATTGAGGGGACTTCCCGCATGCGTGCAAACTACCTGTTCACGAGTGAATCCGTAGCCGAAGGTCATCCGGACAAGGTGTGTGACCGTATCTCCGACGAGATCGTGGATCTGGTCTACCGCGAAGCGGCCAAGACCGGTGTCGACCCGTGGGGCGTTCGCATCGCTTGCGAAACCCTGGCGACCACCAACCGCGTCGTCATCGCCGGCGAAGTGCGCCTGCCGCCGAGCCTTCTGAAGAAGGACAAGGACGGCAACGACGTCATCAACCCCTCGAAGTTCAAGTCCGCCGCCCGCAAGGCGATCCGCGAGATCGGCTATGAACAGGACGGCTTCCACTGGAAGACGGCTAAGATCGACGTGCTTCTGCACTTCCAGTCCGCCCACATCGCTCAGGGCGTCGACAGCGCTGCCGACAATCAGGGCGAAGAAGGTGCCGGCGACCAGGGGATCATGTTCGGCTACGCCTGCCGCGAGACCGCCGAACTCATGCCGGCGCCGATCTACTACTCGCACCGCATCCTCAATCTGCTCGCCGCCGCCCGCAAGAAGGGCGAAGGCGAAGTCGCCAAGCTCGGTCCGGACGCCAAGAGCCAGGTCACCGTCCGCTACGTCGACGGCAAGCCGGCGGAAGTCACCTCGATCGTTCTGTCGACGCAGCATCTCGATGACACCTGGGATTCGGCCAAGGTTCGCTCGGTTGTCGAGCCCTATATCCGCGAAGCGCTCGATGATCTGAAGATCGCCGACGATTGCACCTGGTACATCAACCCGACCGGCAAGTTCGTTATCGGTGGCCCGGACGGCGACGCCGGCCTCACCGGCCGCAAGATCATCGTCGACACCTATGGTGGTGCTGCGCCCCATGGCGGCGGCGCCTTCTCGGGCAAGGACACGACCAAGGTCGACCGTTCGGCTGCCTATGCTGCGCGCTACCTGGCAAAGAACGTCGTTGCCGCCGGTCTTGCCGATCGTTGCACGATCCAGCTCTCCTATGCCATCGGCGTTGCCCAGCCGCTGTCGATCTATGTCGACCTGCACGGCACCGGCAAGGTCTCGGAAGACCAGGTCGAGCAGGCCATCCGCAAGACCATGGACCTGTCGCCGTCGGGCATCCGCCGTCACCTCGACCTCAACAAGCCGATCTACGCCAAGACGTCTGCCTATGGCCACTTCGGCCGCAAGGCTGGTCGCGACGGCTCCTTCTCCTGGGAGAAGCTCGATCTGGTGAAGCCGCTGAAGGCGGCGATCGAGCAGAGCGGTGCAGTCAACGGCCGGGCCGCCGCCTAATCCTGCGATTGGCGTGGCGTGTAACGCCGCGCATTGAAGATAGCGCAGCGGCCTGCTATCAGGCGCTTGCGAAATTCAGGGCGGGCGCTCCGGCAAGGAGCGCCCGCTTCGTTCATTTTGATCTTGGATCGGCGTGATCCGGGATCAGCGTGACCAAGGGACAAACGACATGACCGAACCGCGCCGTGCCAGAGCAACCGAGGCCTTTTTCGGCCGCCGCAAGGGCAAGCCGTTGCGCGAGCGGCAGGCGGCGCATCTGGAAACCGTGCTGCCGACCCTGAAGCTCGATCTGTCGAGCCCGTCTCCGGCGGAACTGAAGACGTTGTTTCCTCAGGGCGTCGATCGTATCCGGCTGGAAATCGGCTTCGGCGGCGGCGAACATCTGATCCACCGCGCCGCCGAAACGCCTTCGACAGGCTTTATCGGCGTCGAGCCCTTCGTCAATTCCATGGCCAAGCTCGTCGGCCACATCGAGGATCGCGGCGTCAGCAACATCCGCCTTTATGACGACGACGCCACCCAGGTTCTCGACTGGTTGCCGGCCTCATCCGTGGACCAGGTCGACCTGCTCTATCCGGATCCGTGGCCGAAGCGCAAACACTGGAAGCGCCGCTTCGTCTCCAAGGTCAATCTCGACCGGTTCGCGCGCGTGCTGAAGCCGGGCGGGCATTTCTGCTTCGCCTCGGATATCGACACCTATGTCAATTGGACGCTGTTGCATTGCCGCGATCACGCGGCCTTCGAATGGACTGCGGAGAAGGCAGCCGACTGGCTGACGCCGTACGAGGGGTGGCCGAGCACACGCTACGAGGCCAAGGCACGCAGGGAAGGCCGGAGCTCCGCCTATCTCACTTTCCGCCGAGCCTAGCAATTCCAGGAAAAGTGCGAAGCGGTTTTCCGTTCGGAATTGCGGCACTGCGAAGTCAATTCCAGGAAAAGTGCGAAGCGGTTTTCCGTTCGGAATTGCGGCACTCCAAAATCAATTCCAGGAAAAGTGCAAAGCGGTTTTCCGTCCGGAATTGCATCGTTCCATACAGAGCGGCAGCTTCAATTTCAGCACTAGATCGCTGCCGTCATCGTCGGCAGCCTGCATCAATGCAGGGTGACCGTCTTCAGGTCATCCTCGGCAGCCTTGAAAAAGGTGCTGGAACGATTGTCGGTCAGGAGGATCGGCGTGCCGTCAGCGCCGAACAGGGCCCAGAGATCGATGCCCGGTCCCATCTCGGGTGCTTCCGGGAAGCAGCGCGAGACTTCTTCCGAACGCATTTTCCGGATGTAGCCGATTTCGCCTTCGCCGAGATGTGCGAGGTCGTTCTTCGACAGTGACGAGCTGATGGATTTCAGTCCCATGGTGATACTCCGTGGTCGCCGGCCAGGGGAAAATCCCGCCGGTTATCCTACTCTGGGACTGAAATGTTAATTTTCTTTACCATACGCACCGGTTCGGGACGGACGAGGTCGACGGAGAGCAAGCCGTTGCGCAGCTCGGCGCCGAGAACTTTCATGCCATCGGCCAGAACGAAGGTGCGTTGAAACTGGCGCGCAGCGATACCGCGATGCAGGTACTCGCGGTCGCCGTTGTCGACCTGGCGGCCGCGGATGACGAGCTGATTCTCTTCGGTGGTGACTTCGAGGTCTTCATCGGAAAACCCGGCCACGGCAAGCGTGATTCTGAGCCGCTCGGGTGCGTCAACGGCTTCATCGCCGCGGATCCGCTCGATGTTGTAGGGCGGGTATCCGTCATTGCCCTTGGCGATGCGCTCAAGGGTCTTTTCCATTGTGTCGAAACCCAGCAGAAGCGGGCTCGTAAAGGGGGTAATTCGGCTCATTCTTCAAGTCCTTGCGAGATCAAGCGACCGATGTTCGGACCTGCCCAGCAGCATCCTTGCCGCAATATGGTAGCTGTGCGCAATGAGTGCAAGCCGCTTGCCTCGGACGTGCACGCAAATCATAGTCCGCTCTCGCAGAATCCGAGAGTGAGGCGAGGAGGGCGCGTGCGACGCTACCTCGTATCCGCTCCGGTGCATTGAAATCGATCGCGCCTGGCTTTGGGTCGGGTCGACCCAGCCAAACGTGATCCAGGGAGGACGAGAGAGTGCCCGTGCCGAGAAAGATAATCATAGACACCGATCCCGGGCAGGACGATGCCGCCGCCATCATGCTCGCTTTCGGCAGTCCGGAAGAGATCGACCTGCTCGGCATCACCACGGTTGCCGGCAACGTGCCGCTGGCCTTGACGGCCCGCAATGCGCGCATTCTCTGCGAGCTCTGCGACCGGCCGAAGGTTCGCGTTTTTTCCGGCGCCGACAAGCCGATCGCCCGCCCGCTGGTAACCGCCGAGCACGTGCACGGCAAGACCGGCCTCGACGGACCGACGCTCGACGAGCCCAGGATGAACCTCGAGGAGCAGCACGCGGTCGACTTCATCGTTGAAACGCTCCGCAACGAGGCAGAGGGCACGGTGACGCTCTGCACGCTCGGACCACTCACCAACATCGCGCTCGCGCTCCAGAAGGCGCCTGAGATTGCGCCGCGGGTGAAGGAACTGGTGATGATGGGCGGCGGCTTCTTCGAAGGCGGCAACATCACGCCGGCGGCCGAGTTCAACATCTATGTCGATCCGGAAGCCGCCGATATCGTCTTCCGTTCGGGCATTCCGATCGTGATGATGCCGCTCGACGTCACCCATCGCGTGCTCACCCACAAGGCGCGGGTGCAGAAGATCCGCGACATCGGCAGCCGCCCGGCGATCGCCATGGCCGAGATGCTCGAATTCTACGAACGCTTCGACATCGAGAAATACGGCACCGATGGCGGCCCGCTGCACGACCCGACCGTCATTGCCTATCTGCTGCGCCCCGAGCTTTTCACCGGTCGGGATTGCAACGTCGAGATCGAAACCAAGTCGCCGCTGACGGCGGGCATGACGGTTGTCGACTGGTGGCAGGTCACCGGCCGCCCGCACAATGCCAAGGTCATGCGCTTCGTCGACGACCAGGGCTTTTTCGATCTGTTGACCGAGCGCCTGTCGCGCATCTGAGCCTACGTTCGATCATCATGCTTCAAACAAAAACGGCGCCCCGAGAGGCGCCGTTTCTTTTCTCGATCTGCTGATCAGAACTCTTCCCAATTGTCCTGGGCAAGCGCGTTGGCGCCCGAGGTCTGGGTGAGCACCCGCTGCGTCGAAGCCGAGTAGCTGCTTCGTGCCGGGCTCGCCGCCGGAGCCGGCCGCGCCTCGCGGGCAGGTGCCGGTGCCGGGCGTTCGGCCGCACGCATGCGTTCGGCGGTGCCACGCAGCATCTCCGACGAGGAAGGCTGGGCCGACGCCGAGGACTGGGCGACGCGGAAGCGGGCAACCAGGGCGTTGAGCGTGCGGGCCTCTTCGTTGAGCGCCATGCCGGCGGCCGTCGTCTCTTCGACCATGGCGGCGTTCTGCTGGGTCACCTGGTCCATCTGGTTGACGGCCGAGTTGATCTCCTTGAGGCCGACGGCCTGCTCGGAGGCCGAGCTCGAGATCTGGCGGATGAGGCCGTTGATCTGAACGACCTGCTCGGCGATCTTCTCAAGCGCGCCGCCGGCCTTGCCGACGAGGTCGACCCCTTCGCGCACCTGGCCGGCCGAAGTGTTGATCAGCGTCTTGATCTCCTTGGCGGCATTGGCGGAGCGCTGGGCAAGCTCGCGTACTTCCTGGGCGACGACGGCAAACCCCTTGCCGGCTTCACCCGCGCGGGCCGCTTCGACGCCGGCGTTGAGCGCCAAAAGGTTGGTCTGGAAGGCGATTTCGTCGATGACGCCGATGATGCGGCTGACCTCGTGCGACGACTGTTCGATACCCTTCATCGCGGCGATGGCCTTCTGCACCACTTCGCCCGACTGTCCGGCATCGCTGCTGGCCACTTCCACCGATTTCGCGGCGACCTTGGCGTTTTCGGCACTGGCGTTGACCTGCGAGGTCAGCTCGTCGAGCGCCGCCGCTGTTTCTTCGAGGCTCGCCGCCTGCTGTTCGGTGCGGTGCGACAGGTCGTTGGCGGCGCTGCTGATTTCGCTTGTGCCGTTGCCGATGTTGACGACCGAATGGTTGACGGTGCGGATCGTCTCTTCGAGGCTTTCCATCGTCGCGTTGAAGTCGCGCTTGAGCTGGGCATATTCGCCCGGGAACTCGTCGGTGATGCGGAAGGCGAGATCGCCTGACGAGAGATGCGACAGGCCCTTGCCGAGGCGGGCGACGATGTCGCGCTGCAAGGCGCTGCTCTCGGCACGCTCGGTTTCCGACCGGCCGCGTTCGCGCTCGGCCTGTTCGCGCTCATGGCGAGCTTCGCCTTCGAGGCGCTTGGTGTCGGCCAGCTGGTGGCGGAAGCCTTCCAGCGCCTTGGCGACTTCACCGGTTTCGTCGGAGCGATCCTGTCCGGCGATCGCCTTGGTATAGTCGCCGTGGCTGAGGCCTTTGACGTCGTTGACGAGGGCGGCGAGAGGCTTCTGCACGAAGCCGCGGACGGCGAGATAGAGACCGAGCAGAACGGCGCCGAGCACGACGAGGCCTCCGACGATCATCATGTAGGTCTGGTCCTTGACCGGGGCATTGATCGCAGTGCGCGGCACGTCGACGAGCACGACCCAGCTGGTGTTCACGCCCGAAAGCGCGAACGGATAGACGAGGCGGTCGAAGGGTTCGTTGCCGTCATAGGAAAGGTTGGAAATGACGCCAGGCTTGCCGGAAGCAAGCGCGTCCTTGACGATGTCGTTGCCTTCGCCGTCATAGGCCTTGAGCAGCAGTTCCGGGATCGGCGCGACGAGCCACTTGCCGCTCTGCGACAGCAGGTAGACGCGGCCGGTTTCGAACGGCTTCAACTTCGCAAGGCCCTCGGCGAGCGACGCGAGCGAGATGTCGACGCCGGAGACGCCGATCAGCTTGCCGCCTGACATGACCGGATAGGCGATCGAGCTCATCGCGGTCGGAATGTCGGTACCCTCGGCAGTATAGGGCTGGGTGATCGCGCCCTTGCCGCTCTTTGCCGCAAGGCTGTACCACTCGGCCGGATAGTCGGCACGGAAGGTGGAGTACTGGATTTCGTTGGTGCGCGTCTTCGACCAGTAGGGCGTGAAGATGCCGAGCTCGTTACCGCCCAGTTCCTTGTTGTTGACGACATCTTCCTGGCGGCCGTCGAAGGCCTTGGGCTCTTCCGCGAACCAGCTGCCGAAGGCGAAGGGGTTCTGCTCGAGGTTCGCCCTGAGGACATTGATCACCCCGGTGCGCTCCATCGACTTTTCCGCATGTGCCCGGCCGAGAACGCCGGCCATCGAGCGGGCAGCGCTCGCAAGCTCGCCGACGTCGCCGGCGATGTCGGAGGCGATCGCGCGGGCTTCACCGTTTGCCTGTTCAAGGACCAGCGTTTCGACGCGATCCTGGGTCTGGGAGATGAGAACGAAATTCGAGGCGAGCAGGACAAGTGCAATCGTGCCGCCTGTCACCGCGATCAGTTTGGTCGCCAGCGATTTGGCTTGGAACTTGAACATGAAATCCTCACGTGCTGGGAGGTCCGCCGGCTCTCGCCTGCGGTGGACGCATTTCGCAATGGGGGTGAACTCCATCATGGAGCGTCAGATGCCGACCGGCATGTTGGAGGCAACCGGGTCGCTTCGACCGGCCTTCTCAGGCTCCTGAATAGACTGGAGATTCTTAAAATAGGCCCAACGCGGACGCTGTTTTACCGGTTGCTTCGATAAAATTGCGCGCGGAGTTTTATCTCCGCGACATCGGCTGTCCGGATTGCGCAAGGGGCATCTCACGGCGAGGGAAGGCGTTCGGTAGCGCGAAACGAAAAGGACGCGGGCAGTTCTTCGCCCGCGTCCCGCACGATCTCAAAGACGTGACGATTGCCAGATCTAAAGGCGCGACGCCACTTCCGAGGAAAGCGGGATCGAGGGCTGGGCGCCGCTCTTCAGGCAGGCGAGCGAGCCGGCGATGGCTGCACGGCGCAGCGCATCGGGAAAGGCAATGCCGGCGTCGAGGCTGGCTGCAAGATAGCCGCAGAACGTGTCGCCGGCGCCGACGGTATCGACCGGCTCGATCTTCAGGCCCTTCGCGCGCTGGATCTCGCCTTCGTGCACGGCGACGACGCCTTCGGCGCCGAGCGTGACGATGACCGTCTGGCCGGTCTCGGCGTGAAGCGCCTTCATCGCGTCTTCGCGTTCCGCGCTGCTGATGCCGCTCCTGCCGGCAAGCAGCTCGAATTCGGTCTCATTGGCAATGACGATATCGGCCATGCGGCCGAGGCGCGCGGCATCCGGCGTCAGCGGCGCGATGTTGATGACCGAGCGCACGCCCTTCTGTTTCGCTGCGTTCAGGGCCTTCTCGACGGAGGCTGCCGGAATTTCGAGCTGCAGCATCAGCGTGTCGCCACGGTTCATGCCGTCGACGGCTTTCACCGCATCGGCCTCATTGACAGTTGAATTGGCACTGGCGACGACGACGATGACGTTCTCGCCGTCACCGCCGACCAAGATATGCGCGGTGCCAGTCGGCTCATTCACCGTCTTGGTCAGCGACAGGTCGGCACCTGCGCCCTTCAGCAGTTCCAGCGCGCCATCGGCAAAGCTGTCCTTTCCGACTGCGCCCGCCATCTTAACCGTCGCGCCGGCGCGCCGTGCAGCAAGCGCCTGGTTTGCGCCCTTGCCGCCGGCGGCGGTCGAAAAGCCCGTACCGGCGACGGTTTCGCCCGGCTTCGGGAGGCGTGCCGTGGTGGCGATCAGGTCCATGTTGATAGACCCAAAAACAGTGATCATGTGAAAATATCCCGTCGGATTGCAAAGTGGGCCGGAGAGTGCCCGACAGCCTCAGTCCTCGTCAACCACCCGCAGGCGCAATTGCCCGACGCGGTTGTCGACGGCGGCACGCGGGTCGCTTGCTTCTTGCGTCCCGCCTTCGGCTTGAAGTTCGAGCGCCTCGATCTTGGCGCCGCGCCGCGTGAGCTTGCTAGACGAAATCAGAATATCCTCGACGTCCTTCTGGCTCATGGCGAAGTGCCCCTGAAGCTTGCGCACGCGCTCGTCGAGACGACTGAGGTCCTCCATCAGCCTGGCCACTTCACCCTGGATCAGATGCGCCTGTTCGCGCATCCGCGCATCCTTGAGGATCGCCTGGATCACCTGGATCGACAAGAGCAGCAGCGACGGCGAGACGATGACGATCCGCTGGCGATGCGCCTTCTGCACGATCGCTTCGAAATGCTCGTGGATTTCGGCGAAGATCGATTCCGATGGCACGAACAGGAATGCGGTGTCCTGCGTCTCTCCCGAGATCAGGTACTTGCTGGCGATATCGCGCACATGCCCTTCCATGTCGCGGCGGAAAAGTTGCGCGATCTGTTGGCGGCGTTCCGCATTCGGGGCATCCCGCATCGCGTTCCAGGCTTCCAGCGGAAATTTCGCGTCGATGACGAGCGCCGGCTGGCCGTTCGGCATGCGGATGGTGCAATCGGGCCGAGCGCCGTTCGACAGCGTCGTCTGAAATTCAAAGGCGCCCATCGGCAGCCCATCGGCGATGATCGCCTCCATGCGCGACTGGCCGAAGGCGCCGCGCGTCTGCTTGTTGGATAGGATCGCCTGCAACCCGGCCATGTCCTTGGCCAGCGACTGGATGTTGTTCTGGGCATTGTCGATGACCGCCAGGCGCTCTTGCAGCCGCCTGAGGTTTTCGTGCGTCGCCTTGGTCTGTTCGGTGATCGATGCGCCGATGCGGTGGGTCATGCCGTCGATACGCTGGCTGAGCGTCTGGTTGAGCTCCGCCTGCCGCGCGCCGAAAACCTCGGCCATGGCGGCGACCCGCCCCTGCATCTCCGTCTGGGCCGCAAGCAGCATCGCCATCTGCTCCTGCCGTTCTTCGGCGCGAGTATCCCGACGCCGCGAAAGCGCCATCAGCAGCGCGACTGCCACCATCAGACCGCCGGCGATGGCGAGATGGCCCAGCGTGACCGGCAGAGTGCCGATGAAAAACAATGGCTGGGAAAGGTCGATGGGCGCTGGTTCCATGGTGTAAGCCTAACAGATTCGCAGATGTTTTATAGATCAAAGCATGAACATCTGTACCGTGCGGTTAACGCCGGCCGATGCCGGAAGGGCCGCTGCGGGTGGCAAGGCAATTTTCTTGCACGCCGATGGAAAGATCGGCTATGGGAGCAGCATGACGATCAAGCCGCTTATCATCCTTCCCGATCCTGTGCTTCGCCAGGTTTCCACGCCGATCGAAACCATCGACGCGGACATCCGCCGTCTGGCCGACGATATGCTCGAAACCATGTATGACGCGCCCGGCATCGGCCTTGCCGCGATCCAGATCGGCGTTGCCAAACGCATGCTGGTGCTCGACGTTTCGAAAGAAGGCGACGACAAGACCCCGCTCGTTTTCATCAATCCCGAGATCGTTGCTTCGTCCGATGAGCGCTCGGTCTACGAGGAAGGCTGCCTGTCGATCCCAGACTTTTACGCCGAGGTCGAGCGCCCCGCGGCGATCACCGTCAAGCATCTCGACCGTGACGGCAAGGAACAGATGATCGAGGCCGATGGCCTGCTCGCGACCTGCCTGCAGCATGAGATCGATCACCTGAACGGCGTCCTGTTCATCGATCACATCTCCAAGCTCAAGCGCGACATGGTGATCCGCAAGTTCACCAAGGCCGCCAAGACGCGCGGTGCGAAGGCGATCTGACGCCGACCACGCAAGCGGTCGCAAACAGATCGCGCGAAGGGCACGATTTGAGGGCGGGGATCCACTGTGCAATCCCAGGAAAGCGTGAAACGGTTTTCCGCCTGGGGTTGTCCTGTTTCAGAGAATGAGATCATTTCGCCGTTTCCCGCATGAAGTGATCTGAAAGGACGGAGTTACCGCCTTGTCACTTCGCATCATCTTCATGGGTACGCCGGAATTTTCGGTGCCGACGCTGGCGGCCCTCGCCGAGGCTGGCCACCAGATCGTCGCCGCCTATACTCAGCCTCCGCGACCGGGCGGCCGACGCGGGCTCGATCTGCAGAAGTCGCCGGTGCATCAGGCGGCCGAGCTGCTCGGCATTCCCGTGCTGACGCCGGTCAACTTCAAGGACGAGGCGGATCGCCAGACCTTCCGCGACTTCGACGCCGATGTCGCCGTCGTCGTCGCCTATGGCCTGCTTCTGCCCGAGGCGATCCTCACCGGCACCAAATACGGTTGCTACAACGGCCATGCTTCGCTGCTGCCGCGCTGGCGTGGTGCTGCCCCCATCCAGCGCGCCATCATGGCCGGCGATCATGAGACCGGCATGATGGTGATGAAGATGGACAAGGGGCTTGATACCGGCCCCGTCGCCCTCACCAAGGCCGTCCAGATCGGCGCGACGATGACGGCGGGCGAGTTGCACGACCGGCTGATGCAGGTCGGCGCGACGTTGATGCGGGAGGCGATGGCCAAGCTCGAAGCTGACGATCTGCCGCTGGCGGCGCAGCCGGAGGAGGGCATCGTCTACGCCCAAAAGATCAGCAAGACGGAAACCCGCATCGACTTCGCCCGTCCTGCCCGCGAGGTGCACGACCATATCCGCGGCCTGTCGCCGTTCCCTGGCGCCTGGTTCGAGCTTGAAATTGCCGGCAAGCCGGAACGTATCAAGGTTCTGAATTCCGAGCCGGCCTCGGGTGCCGGCGAGCCCGGCACGGTGCTCGACGACAATCTGACGATTGCCTGCGGCGAGAGCGCGGTGCGGCTCACGCGCCTGCAGCGCGCCGGCGGCAAGGCGCTCGGCGCCGCCGACTTCCTGCGTGGAACGCCGGTGGCTACCGGCACGAGGGTCGGCTGATGCCGCGGTTCAAGCTGACCGTCGAATATGACGGCTCGGACTATGTCGGCTGGCAGCGACAGGACAATGGCCAATCCGTGCAAGGGGCAATCGAAAAAGCGATCCTGTCGCTGACCGGAGAGACCGTGTCGATCCGCGGCGCGGGCCGCACCGATTCCGGCGTGCATGCCAGCGGCCAGGTCATGCATGTCGATCTGACGCGCCCGTGGAAGCCCTATACGTTGCGCAACGCGCTGAACGCCCATCTGGGGCTTGCGGGCGAGCGTGTGGCGATCCTCGAAGCCGAGGAAACGTCGCCGGAGTTCGACGCGCGTTTCTCGGCGCTGCGCCGGCACTATCTCTACCGCATCATCTCACGGCCGGCGCCGCTGGCGCTGGAAGCCAGGCGCGCCTGGTGGGTGCCGAAGCCGCTCGATCACGCGGCAATGCATGAAGGCGCGCAGCGCCTCGTCGGCCATCACGATTTTACCACGTTCCGTTCCGCCCATTGCCAGGCGACGAGCCCGGTGCGCACCCTCGATCGGCTGGATGTCGCGCTCGTCGCCGGCGTCATCGAAATCCGCGCGACGGCGCAGAGCTTCCTGCACAACCAGATCCGGTCCTTTGCCGGTTCGCTGAAGCTGGTGGGCGAGGGGAAGTGGGCACCGGACGACCTGCAGGCCGCACTCGAAGCGCGCGATCGCAAGGCCTGTGGTCCCGTGGCCCCGCCCGACGGGCTCTACTTCCTGCAAGTGGATTACTGATCGCGGGGAGATCCCGGGCTCCAAAGCGTGTCTCGATCTTTCAGATTCGCTCGCGCTTTGAGTCCTTGAAATTCCGCATGTCGTTATCGCAAAACCGCTCCGCACTTTTGCGCGACATGCGCTAGCCCGGAATCAGGCCGAAGAAGCGCTGCAAGAGATCACCGATCATCATCGACGGCAGCAGAAAGAGCGCCGTCAGCGCCGAGGCCAGCAGCATCTGGTTGCCCGTTATCATGCGCAAGAGCCGGAAGAGGACCGCGACGCTGACGACGAGCAGCGCCAGCCAGATCAGGCTCGTCAGGCCCTGGCTTCCCGGAATGATCAGGCGCATGGCGGCGGGAATGGCCATCGCGTAGGAAAGCGGGACCGAGAGCCAGTTGGTGGTGACGACGATGGGCACCACGGCCCCGGCAAAACCGAGCGGGCGCGACAGTATGGCAATCAGCACCAGCGGCAGCAGCCAGCTGACGAGATCGACGACCAGAAGCTTGAAGATGAAACCGAAGCCGATGGTCGTTCCGGCGGGCATCACCGAGAGATAGTAGAACCGCCAGGACGCCCATGTGACGGCGATCGCCGGCAGGCACCAGAGCATGGAGGTGAAGGAGCGCCAGAGGCCGCTCTCACTGAAATCGAGCCAGCGGAATCCCTCCTCGTTGCCCTGTGCCAAGAGCCAGAGGCCCTTGATATAGGCAAGCACCTCATCAAGCAGCGGCATGGCCGAACCAGCTGAAGATGAAGGTTTCGTAGATGTTCGTCAGCGTCTCGAGGTCGGCGACGGCCACGCGCTCGTCGACCATGTGCATGGTCTGGCCGACCAGGCCGAATTCGACCACCGGGCAGTAGTCCTTGATGAAACGCGCATCCGAAGTGCCGCCCGTGGTCGACAGCTTCGGCTGCCGGCCGGTGACAGCCTCCACTGCGCCCGAAAGCGAATCGATCAGCGCATTGTTGCGCGTAAGGAAGACGTGGCTCGGACGCTCGGCCCAGGTAATCTCGTAGCGAACAGGTGCGCGGTCCGGGCGCAGCCTGCCGCTAGCTGCGGCGCGATCGAGCCGCGCGACGATCTCCGCCATCAGGCTTTCGGCCGTCCAGGTGTCGTTGAAACGGATGTTGAAGGCGGCACTCGCCTTGGCCGGAATGACGTTGACGGCGCCATTGCCGACATCGATCGTCGTCACCTCCAGGTTCGATGCCTGGAAACTCTCCGTGCCGTTGTCGAAGGGCGGATCCATCAGCGCCTGCGTCAGTTGCAGGATGCCGCGCACGGGATTGTCGGCGAGATGCGGATAGGCGGCATGGCCCTGCACGCCGTTGACGGTGACGCGACCGGAGAGCGAGCCGCGCCGGCCGATCTTGATCATGTCGCCGAGATGATCCGGATTGGTCGGCTCACCAACCAGGCATGCATCCCAGCGCTCGCCCTTGTCTGCGGCCCATTGCAAGAGCTTGGTGGTGCCATTGATCGCCGGCCCCTCTTCGTCACCGGTGATGAGGAAGGAAACCGAACCCGTCGGGAGCCCATGCTTTTCGATATGGCGGGCGACTGCGGCGACGAAGCAGGCGATGCCGCCCTTCATGTCGACCGCGCCGCGGCCGTACATTTCGCCGCTGGCGATGTCGGCGGAGAACGGGCCGTGGCTCCAGGCGGCCTCGTCGCCGACCGGAACGACATCGGTATGGCCGGCGAACATCAGGTGCGGGCCTTCGCTTCCGAGCCGCGCATAGAGGTTTTCGATATCGGGCGTGCCGACGTCCTTCGCCATCACGCGATCGACCGTGAAGCCGAGCGGTTTCAGCATCGCCTCCAGGGCGGAAAGCGCTCCGCCTTCGGCCGGGGTGACCGAGGGGCAGCGAATGAGGGTGGCGAGATTGGCGATCGGATCGGTGGGGGTCATCTAACGCTATGCCGTCTGCTTGGCCGCTGGGGCCAATGGAATGGAGGCTGCTGGTTTATCCGATCGCCAGCGAACTGTCACGCGGGATGCAATGCGGCGCCGCGCCTGGGCGGAGGCGCGACGCCGCAGCGTCAGCGGGCCGGGATGGATCCGGCCCGCGTGAAGAGTGTAACGGGGTAGAAGGGCCCTATTCTCCGGGTGCGAGATGCGGCGCTTCGATATGGGCTCCGGCGTGCTTCAGCGGCCGCTCGCCGGTGAGCTTGCGGATCAGCACGTAGAACACCGGCGTCATGAAGATGCCGAAGGCGGTAACGCCGATCATCCCGGCAAAGACCGCGACACCCATGGCCGAGCGCATTTCCGCACCGGCGCCGGTGGACGTGACCAGCGGCACCACGCCCATGATGAAGGCCATCGAGGTCATCAGGATCGGGCGCAGACGCAGCCGGCTCGCCTCGATCGCGGCCTTGACCGGGGTGCTGCCCGACAGTTCGAGTTCGCGGGCGAACTCGACGATCAGGATGGCGTTCTTCGCCGACAGGCCGACCAGCACAATCAGCCCGATCTGGGTGAAGACGTTGTTGTCGCCTCCCGTCAGCCAGACGCCCACCAGCGCCGCCATGATACCCATCGGCACGATCAGGATGATCGAGATCGGCAGCGTCAGGCTTTCATACTGAGCCGCGAGCACGAGATAGACGAGCAGCAGCGCCAGCGGGAAGACCAGGATACCGGAATTGCCGGCCAGGATCTGCTGGTAGGTGAGATCGGTCCACTCGTAGCCGATGCCCGGTGGCAGCGTTTCGGCGGCGATCTTCTCGATGGCTGCCTGCGCCTGGCCGGACGAGAAGCCCGGTGCCGGGCCGCCGTTGATGTCGGCCGACAGGAAGCCGTTGTAGCGGATCGCCCGTTCGGCACCAACGGTCTGCTCGACCTTCAACAGCGCCGACAGCGGGATCATCTCGCCGGTCTGCGAACGCACCTTCAGCTTACCGATGTCGTCGGCATGGCTGCGGTAGTTGGCATCCGCCTGGATGCGCACGCTGTAGGTGCGGCCGAAGGCGTTGAAGTCGTTGACGTAGAGCGAGCCCAAATAGATCTGCAGGGTCTCGAAGACGTCGGTGACCGCCACGCCGAGCTGGCGCGCCTTGACGCGGTCGAGGTCGGCATAGAGCTGCGGCACGTTGATCTGGAAGCTCGAATAGAGCCCGGCCAGCTCAGGCGTCTGGTAGGCCTTGGCAAGGAACGCCTTGGTCGCCTCGTCGAGCGCCTGGTAGCCGAGGCCGTTCTTGTCCTCGAGCTGCAGCTTGAAGCCGCCTGTTGTGCCGAGGCCCTGCACGGGCGGCGGCGGGAACATGGCGATGAAGGCATCCTGGATCGCGCCGAATTCCTGATTGAGCTGCATGGCGATCGCGCCGCCTGACAGTTCGGGCGTCGTACGTTCCTCGAAGGGTTTCAGGGCGACGAAGACGATGCCGGAGTTCGACGAATTGGTGAAGCCGTTGATCGACAGGCCCGGGAAGGCGATGGCGTTCTTGACGCCCGGATGCTTGAGCGCGATCTCGCTCATGCGCTTGATCACGTCTTCCGAGCGGTCGAGCGTTGCTCCATCAGGAAGCTGGGCGAAGCCGATCAGGTACTGCTTGTCCTGGGCCGGCACGAAGCCGCCGGGGATGGCGCGGAACAGCGTGAAGGTGACGCCGAGCAGCAGGACATAGACGACCATGATCAGCGACTTGCGCGTCAGGATCCGGCCGACGCCGCGGCCATAGGCCTCCGAGCTTGCCCCGAAGAAGCGGTTGAAGCCACGGAAGAACCAGCCGAAGGCCTTGTCCATCGCCCGCGTCAGCCAGTCCTTCGGCGCGTGATGGTCCTTCAGGAGAAGGGCGGCCAGCGCCGGAGACAGCGTCAGCGAGTTGAGGGCAGAGATGACCGTCGAGATTGCGATCGTCAGCGCGAACTGGCGATAGAACTGGCCGGTGAGGCCGGTGATGAAGGCGAGCGGCACGAAGACGGCGACGAGCACCAGCGCAATCGCGATGATCGGGCCGGAGACTTCCTGCATGGCGCGATAGGTCGCCTGGACGGGTGACAGGCCCTGCTCGATGTTGCGTTCGACGTTTTCCACCACCACGATCGCGTCGTCGACGACGATGCCGATCGCAAGCACCAGGCCGAAAAGGCTGAGCGCGTTGATCGAGAAGCCGAAGACATACATCACAGCGAAGGTGCCGACGATCGAGACCGGCACGGCGACGAGCGGGATGATCGAGACGCGCCACGTCTGCAGGAAGATGATGACGACGAGCACGACGAGGGCGATCGCTTCGAGCAGGGTATGGATGACCGACTCGATCGAGGCGCGCACGAACTGGGTCGTGTCGTAGACGATCTCGTAGTCGACGCCCTCGGGCATGGTGAGCTTCAGCTCGGCCATGGCCTTGTGCACCTCTTCGGAAATCTGGATCGCGTTTGAGCCCGGCGCCTGGAAGATACCCATGCCGACGGCCGGCTTGTTGTCGAGCAGCGAGCGCAGCGAGTAGTCGGCAGCGCCCATCTCGACGCGGGCGACGTCGCCAAGGCGGGTCACTTCGCCCTCGGCGCCGGATTTGACGACGATGTTGGCGAAATCCTCGGGCGTCTGCAGGCGCCCTTGAGCGTTGACGGAAAGCTGCAGGTCGAGGCCGGGCACGGAGGGCGAGGCGCCGATGACGCCGGCGGCCGCCTGGACGTTCTGACCGCGCACCGCATTGGCGATGTCGCTTGCCGCAAGGCCGCGCTCGGCGGCCTTCTGCGGGTCGATCCAGACGCGCATCGAATAGTCGCCGCCGCCGAAGATCTGCACCTGGCCGACGCCGTCGATGCGGGCCAGCCGATCCTTGACGTTCAGCACACCGTAGTTGCGTAGATAGTTGATGTCATATTGCCCGTTCGGCGAGATCAGGTGCACGACCAGCGTCAGGTCTGGCGAGCTCTTGACGGTGGTGACGCCGAGGCGGCGCACCTCTTCGGGCAACCGCGGCTCGGCCTGCGAGACGCGGTTCTGCACGAGTTGCTGGGCCTGGTCGGGATCGGTGCCGAGTTCGAAGGTGACGGTCAGCGTCATCAGGCCATCGGCGGTCGCCTGGCTCTGCATGTAGAGCATGCCTTCGACGCCGTTGATCTGTTCTTCGAGCGGTGTCGCCACCGTCTCGGCGATAACGGCCGGGTTGGCGCCCGGATACTGCGCGCGCACGACGATCTGAGGCGGCACGACTTCGGGATATTCGGAGATCGGCAGACCGGTCATGCCGATCAGGCCGGCCACGAAGATCAGGACCGAAAGAACGCCCGCGAAGACCGGACGGTCGACGAAGAAGCGTGAGAAATTCATGGTATCCCCCTTGGGACGAGTTCGGGCAGACGGCGGGTGTTCCGCGGCGAAAGGTGTCGCCGCGCGGCGCTGTCTGCTGAGTGATGCCTAGGCCGGCCGCCTCTTCACACCAGGCAAAGAGGCACCTGATTACTTGGCGATCGAGGCAGTCGTTTCCTCGACCTGCTGCGGCGCCACGACGACGCCGGGGCGAACCCGCTGCAGGCCGTTGACGACAATGTTCTCGCCGGACTTCAGGCCGCTTTCGACGATCCGCAGACCGTCGGAATTCGGCCCGAGTTTCACCTGGCGATACTCGACCTTGTTGTCGGTACCGACGACGAAGACGAACTTCTTGTCCTGGTCGGAGCCGATGGCGCGGTCGCTGATCACGAGCTTTTCCTCGGGATCCGGCTCGCCGATGCGGATGCGGACGAACTGGCCGGAGATCAGCCTACCGTCGGCGTTTTCGAGCGCTGCACGCACCCGGATCGTGCCGGTTGCCGCATCCACCTCGTTGTTGATGAGCTGGATATGGCCCGTGATCGGCGTACCCTCGTCGGCGGCGGTGCCGACCTGGACCGGAAGGCGCTCGATCGCGTCGCCGCCTGCCGAGGCGGCAAGCTTGGCGAGTGCGGTCGTGACCACCTCTTCGCTGGCGTTGAAGCTCGCATAGATCGGATCGACCGAGACGAGTGTCGTCAGCACCGGCGAGGCAGAGCCTGCGGCGACCAGGTTGCCGGCGGTGACGTCAAGCCGGCCGACGCGGCCGGAAATCGGCGCCCGCACCTCGGTATATTGCAGGTCGAGTTCGGCTGTGCGCAGCGCCGCCTTGGCCGAGCGCACTTCGGCTTGCGCTTCGTCATAGGCGCTGGAGCGCTGGTCGACGCTGCTCTGCGGCACGGCACTGGTGGTCACCAGCTTGCGTCCACGGTCGAGTTCGATCTTGGCGAGCGCGACGCGCGCTTCCGCTGCCTCGACCTGGGCCTTCGCCCGTTCGACGGCCGCGGCATAGGGCTCGGGATCGATCGTCACCAGGAGATCGCCCTGCCTGACGAGCGCGCCTTCGCGGAAATGCGCCTTGAGAATGGCGCCGCCGACGCGCGGGCGAACCTCGACGCGCTCGATCGCTTCGAGCCGGCCGGAGAATTCCTCCCAGGTGGTGATACGCTTGGACTGCGCCCGCGACACCGAGACCGGCACGGCCGGAGGTGGCGCCGCGGCGGTCTCGGTTGCGGCGTCGGCCTCGAAATGCTGCGGCAGGCCGAGCATGACGGCACCACCGCCGGCGACAGACAAAAGGATACTCAGGCCGGCGCCCCAGAGGGCCCGACGGGTCATTGTCGATGTCATTTTTTCTCTCCTTGCCGGTTGGGAGCCGGCGCTTTGCTTTCGATGTCAGACAAGGCGAAGGGGCTGGGGACCGCCGCTCTCGTCTAACGCACCGTCATTTCCGCCGGCTTCGCCCCCGTCTTCTGGAAGAATCGGGAGAAGATGCCGGTAATTTCTTCCTGCTGCGCCGCCCAGTTTTCCTTGGCGACCGTATTCTGCGGCAGCCATCCGGCGCGTCCCGGCAGGACGTGAGATTCAACCGATACGCCCGCCTGACGCAGGCGTTTGGCATAGGCTTCGGTTTCGTCGCGCATCGGACACTCCTCGCTGGTCAGGATCAGCGAAGGCACGAGGCCGGTGAGCCGCGTGCAGTGGGCCGGCGCAGCGTAAGGATGCGTGAAGCCGCCGCTTTGCCCGAGGTAGCGCTGCCAGCCATCGGCGATCGATTGCGCCGAGGACTGCGGACAGTATTGCCGGAACGATTCCGTCGCCAGGCAAGGGTCGAGCATCGGCGACAAAAGGATCTGGCCCTTGAGGTCGGTCAGATACTGGTCACGCGCCATCAGCGCGGCGCCGGCGGCAACATTGCCGCCCGCCTCTTCGCCGGCTACGAACAGCGACGATTTCTTATGCGCGAACTGTGGGCAGCGCGAGCGCATCGACGACAGCATGGCGTAGGCGACATCAAGCGCCGCGGGAAACGGATTGAGGCAAGCTGCGGAATATTCCGGCGAGATCACCACGGCTCCAGCCGCCGCAAGCGCCTCGGCGACGCGCTCACCGGCGGCGATCGTTCCGCCCATGAAGGAGCCGCCATGCAGGTGCAGCACGACCGGCGGCGGATTGAGCAAAGCTTCGCCGCGGTAGACGCGTGCCGTGCAGCAGCCTTGGCCGGTCTGCATCGTCTCCACTTTGAACAGTTCGCCCATCTCTCTTGCCTTCGGCCCGAGCTCAACCCACATGTGGCGACAACACGCCACGATAGGAGAATAACATTGTCTTCTGTCTGGAATAGTCTTTTCAAACTGACTACACTATTCGTATTCTCGAACAATTATGGCTCTTGAAAATGGACCAGCTCACGGCCATGCGTGCGTTCCTCCGGGTCGTCGAAACCGGAAATTTTACCCGTGCTTCCGCTTCGCTGAATATGCCCAAGGCGACCCTCACCAATCTCATTCAGGGGTTGGAGGCGCATCTGCGCACAAAACTTTTGAACCGCACCACGCGCCGCGTGCTGGTGACGCCCGACGGTGCGCTCTACTACGAACGGGCCGCTCGGTTGCTGACCGACCTCGATGAACTCGACGGTAGCCTGTCGAGCGCCCAAACCCTGCCGAAGGGGCGCCTGCGGGTGGAGATGGCGAGCGCGATTGCCAACCTGATCGTCATTCCGGCCCTGCCGGAGTTTCACAAGCGCTATCCCGATATTCAGATCGACCTCGGGGTCTCGGACAGGACGGTCGACTACGTGGCCGAGAATGTCGATTGCGCCATTCGAGTCGGCACGCTCACGGACCAGTCGCTGATCGCGCGCCGCATCACCGAGATGAGCTTTGTCGCCTGCGCAGCACCCGATTACCTCTCGCGCCATGCGATGCCGCAGCACCCCTCGGATCTTTCGAAGAACTGCTATGTCGTCGGTTATTTCCGGTCGCAGACCGGGCAGCAGATGCCGTTCTACTTCAAACGCGGCAACGAGGAGATCGAGGTGAACGGCCGCTATGCCGTCGCCGCCAATGAATCCACCACCTATCTCGCGGCCGCCCGTGCCGGTCTCGGCGTGATCCAGGCGCCGCGTTTCATGGTGCGTGACGATCTCGTGTCCGGAGCGATGCGCCCGGTGCTTGAGGATTGGGAGGTCGAATCCATGCCGATCTACCTCGTCTACCCGCCGAACCGGCACCTGAGCAGCCGCCTTCGCGTCTTTGCCGATTGGGTGGTCAAGGTCGTCGCCCAGTCGCAGCTCGATGCCTGAGGCTCACCGGCTCCGTTCGGCATCGTAGCGCTCGCGCGCCGCATCCAGCGCGCCGAAATGCGTTTCCGCCCAGCGATCGAGCACCAGCAGGGTTTCGCTGAGCGAGCGGCCGACCGGGCTCAGGCTGTATTCCACATGCGGCGGCACGGTCTTCATATCCTTGCGGACAACCAGGCCGTTGCGTTCCAGGTCCTTCAGCGTCTGCGTCAGCATCTTCTGCGAGATGTCGCCGAGGCGGCGCATCAGCGCGGCATTGCGCATCGGCCCGCCTTCGAGCGCCGAGATGATCAGCATCGGCCACTTGCCGGCGATCAGTTCCAGCGCATGGCGTGACGAACAGGTCGGATCGAAGACGTCAGGGACGGACGTCGCGGTCGCTGGTTTGTCGGGATTTTCCATAGTTACCAAAAGGTGCGTAATTGTCATTCGGTGCCTATGCTACCAGCTTGTTCGTCATGTGAGAATTCCGATGGAGACGAACATGGCATGGATCATTCTGATAGCGGCGAGCCTCATCGAGATCGTCATGGGGCTGGCGCTGAAATATGCGGAGGGCTGGACGAAGCTGGTGCCGAGTGTGATCGGTATCGCCGCAGCGCTCGGCAGCGTCTATCTCCTGACGATCGCGATGCGGGACCTGCCGGCAGGCACGGCCTATGCCGCCTGGACCGGCATCGGCTCTGTCGGCATCACCGTGCTCGGCATCGTGCTCTTCGGCGACCCGGTCTCTTGGATGCGCATCACCTGCATCGCGATGATCATCGTCGCCGTCGCCGGCCTTCGCTTCCTCGAGGCCTGAGACGAGCATCGCTCGCAACCATGCTCACGAAAAAAGCGCCGCGATCGGATCGCGGCGCTTTTTTGACTGACTGTGAACTCTGCCGGTGTCGGCTTAGCCCTGGCGGTTCTTGGCGTTGCCCTTGGGCTTGGTTTTGGGCTTGAAGCCGCCGTCCTTGCCGGCGTCCGGCTTGCCCTTCTTCTTGTTGCTCCAGGGCTTGTCTGCAGCCTTGGCCGGCGGCCGGTCCTCGGTATGGGCCGGTCCATCGGAATAGGCGGCCTTCTTTTCGAACTTCCGCTTCGGCTTGAAGTCGCCGCGATCATCGCTCCGCACAGCATCGTCGGAATAGGGGCGCTTCTTGGCAAAGGCCGGCTTGTCCTTGGAGAAGTTCGGTTTGTCCTTGGAGTAGCTCGGCTTTTCCTGACGCTGCTGCGAAAGGTCAGGCGCGCCGGCGAGCGGCTTCACCCGGATGCCTTTCTCCAGCATCTTGTCCTTGCCGATGGCCGACAGGAACCGCTCGGCGCCCTCGGCGGTCATCTCGACGAAGGTTTCTTCCTGCTGCATGCGGATCGCGCCGATGTCGCGCTTCGTCAGCTTGCCGTGGCGGCAGAGCATCGGGATCAGCCAGCGCGGTTCGGCGCTCTGCTTGCGCCCGACCGAGAGCGAGAACCAGCTGCCGTCGCTGAAATCGGCCCGATCGGCGCCGAAGTCCTCGCGCGGTGCACGATCATCGCGCGGTGCGCGTTCGTCGCGGCGCGGCTTGGCGCCAACGGTAACCTCGATCAGGTCTTCCGGCGCCGACCGTCCCGAACGGAACTGGCGCACGAAGGCGGCGGCCATCTGCTCGGCGCCGTGGCGCTCGAGAAGTGCCGCGACGATCGCCTGTTCGTCCTCGCGGATCGGCTCGGCAAAGCTCGTGTCGGCAAGCAGGCGCTCGTCGTCACGCTGGCTGACTTCGTCGGCCGACGGCGGGCGAGCCCAGGTCGCGGTGATCCGGCCGCCGTCGAGCAGACGCTCGGCCTTGCGGCGCTGGTTGACCGGCACGATCAGCGCGCTCACGCCCTTCTGGCCGGCGCGCCCGGTGCGACCGCTGCGGTGCAGCAGCGTTTCCGAGTTGGTCGGCAGGTCGGCATGGATGACCAGTTCGAGGCCCGGCAGGTCGATGCCGCGGGCGGCGACGTCGGTGGCGATGCAGACACGGGCGCGACCGTCGCGCATGGCCTGCAACGCGTGGGTGCGCTCGTTCTGGCTGAGTTCGCCCGAGAGCGCCACCACCGAGAAGCCGCGGTTGTTGAAGCGCGCGGTCAGATGGTTGACGGCCGCGCGGGTCGAACAGAAGACGATCGCGTTTCTGGCCTCGTAGTAGCGCAGCACGTTGATGATCGCGTTTTCGCGATCGTTCGGCGCCACCGTCAGAGCGCGATACTCGATGTCGACATGCTGCTTCTGTTCGGAAGCGGTGCTGATACGCACGGCGTCGCGCTGGTAGTTCTTGGCAAGTGTCGCGATCGATTTCGGCACGGTTGCCGAGAACATCAGCGTACGGCGGTCATCGGGGGATTCCTCGAGAATGAATTCGAGGTCCTCGCGGAAGCCGAGGTCGAGCATCTCGTCGGCCTCGTCGAGCACGATGGCGCGCAGCGAGGAAATGTCGAGCGAGTTGCGGCGGATATGGTCGCAGAGGCGTCCGGGCGTGCCGACGACGATGTGCGCGCCGCGTTCCAGCGCGCGCTTCTCGGTACGCATGTCCATGCCGCCAACACAGGAAGCGATGGTCGCGCCGGTCTGTTCGTAGAGCCATTCGAGCTCGCGCTTCACCTGCAGCGCCAATTCGCGCGTCGGGGCGATCGCCAGCGCCAGCGGTGCGCCGGCCGGGCCGAAGCGGCGCTCGTCACCCAGCAAGGTCGGCGCGAGCGCAAGGCCGAAGGCGACGGTCTTGCCGGAACCGGTCTGCGCCGAGACCAGCGCGTCCCTGCCGGCCAGCTCCGGGTCGCGCATCGCCTTTTGAACCGGCGTCAATTCGTTGTAACCGCGTTTTGCCAACGCCTCGGCGATCGCAGGCGCGATCCCTTCGAATTCAGTCATATCGTGTCTTTCGGATTTCGGTCGTCATGCCCAGGACGATCGGATCGTCATTGGCGCGAATTGCCGTGGCCAGCACGTCGCGGGCCTGTCATGGCGCGCTACATACGCGCTCGCACGGTTCTTGTACAGGGGCGAAGGGTCCAGAGCGGGATGAGGAAAGGTGTGCACGGTTTTCCGCCCACATCCCGCTCCAACTTACAGGAAACGATCACGTTTGTGGTTTTGGGTCGATCCGATCCAAAATCATCGTGTCTATAATCCCGGTTGGTCGCTGCGCGCGCCGAATTCGTTGGGTCCCGGCTCACCCGGCCACAGGCAAAGCGCGATGAAAACCACCGGGCTGAGGACGGGAATGAACAGACAGAGCGAGAGCGGTCCGGGATAGCCGATATCGTGCAGGCGCTTGATCGCCAGCATGGCGATCGAAGGCAGAGAGACGATCGCCGAGATGGCGAAGGCCAGTGTCCAGAGGGCCAGCGCCGTCTCGTGTTCTTCGTTGGCAACCATCCTGGCGACGATGAAGCCGCCGATTAGGAACCAGAACAGCCAGGACAGGAAGAAGGGCAGGCGACCGATGCGACCGGAGGGGCTGAAGAACAGCCAGGTCATGCTCGGCTGCGGCCCCTCCGGTGTCATCTCATCAGTCCCGAAGCAGTTCGTTGATGCCGGTCTTCGAGCGGGTCTTCTCGTCGACGCGCTTGACGATGACGGCGCAATAGAGGTTCGGTGCCGGCTGGCCGTTGCCCATGGTCGAGCCTGATGGCATCGAGCCTGCGACGACGACGGAATAGGGCGGCACTTCGCCATAGGTCACTTCGCCGGTGGCGCGGTCGACGATCTTGGTCGACTTGCCGATGAAGACGCCCATGCCGAGGACCGAGCCTTCGCGCACGATGCAGCCTTCGACGACTTCCGAACGGGCGCCGATGAAGCAATTGTCCTCGATGATCGTCGGGCCGGCCTGCATCGGCTCCAGTACGCCGCCGATGCCGACGCCGCCCGAAAGGTGCACGTGCTTGCCGATCTGGGCGCAGGAGCCGACGGTTGCCCAGGTATCGACCATCGTCCCTTCGCCGACATAGGCGCCGAGGTTGACGAAGGACGGCATCAGGATCGCGTTGGGGGCGATGTAGGCAGAGCGGCGCACGACACAGTTCGGCACAGCGCGGAAGCCGGCCTTCTCGAATTCGTTGACGCTCCAGCCGTCGAACTTCGACGGCACCTTGTCCCACCAGACGGACTGGCCCGGTCCACCCTTGACGATTTCCATCGGGTTGAGGCGGAAGGACAGTAGCACCGCCTTCTTCAGCCATTGATTGACCGTCCATACGCCATCCTCGCCGCGCTGGGCAACGCGGACCTTACCGCTGTCGAGCAGATTGAGCGCTGTCTCGACGGCATCGCGCACTGCGCCGCGCGTTCCGGTGTTGACGGAATCGCGGTCTTCAAAGGCGGTCTCGATCGTCTGCGACAGGGAGGTGAGGTCGTGGTTCGTCATCGGAATTCCTTAAAGTTCGGCGGTTATCCTGCGAAAGCTCTACTGCATAATTCCTCAAATCGGAATCGATTTAAGGACAAAAATACGCAGCAGATCTAGGTGCTGCAGCGATCTTGACACGCCTCGGATGACGGGCGTCGCTGTACGAACACGATCCTGAAAAGTTGAAGGGCTTTTCAGGCCGATGCGCTTGCCCGGGGTTGGCAAATCCGGGCGATTCCTGCACTACAGCGCCGCGCACCCGTTCGGGACGCGCAAGGGGCGCGCAGCGCATTGGTGCGCTTGCGACCTTCATGATCGAGAACTGAGGATAGGACGCGTCTGGACGAGATGCCGATTGTCCGGAACGCGACGGGAAAGACGACACGATGGCACGCATGAAGAAGCGCGCACTGCGCCGTAAGGACGGGGTCTGGGATCCACTGGCCGACAGCTCGCAGAGCCGGCAGCGAGCGCAGACGGTTCCGATCACGCCGCAATCGGCATCGCCCTCCTATCGCCTCGCCTATATCGACGACGATTTCCTTTGCCGCGAGGAACTGCGCCCGGTCCGGCTGCAGCTCGAACTCATGAAGACCGAGATGATGCTGGAAGAACGCGGCATCAATTCCACCGTAGTGATGTTCGGCGGCGCCCGCATCCCTGAGCCCGGCGGCGATGCCTGGGCGGCAAAGAACGAGACGCAGCGCAAGAACCTCGAGGCGGCTTCGGTCTATTACGAGGAAGCGCGCAAGTTCGCGCGGCTCTGCTCCGAGCATTCGGCCAAGCTGCACCACAAGGAATATGTGGTCGTCACCGGCGGCGGACCTGGCGTGATGGAGGCGGGCAACCGCGGCGCTCACGATGTCGGTGCACCGTCGATCGGGCTGAACATCGTGCTGCCGCATGAGCAGGCGCCGAACCGCTTCGTGACGCCGGAACTGTCGTTCAACTTCCACTACTTCGCCATCCGCAAGATGCACTTCCTCTTGCGTGCCAAGGCCGTCACCGTCTTCCCGGGCGGTTTCGGCACGCTCGACGAGCTCTTTGAAACGATGACGCTGATGCAGACCGGACGTCTGGCGCTGGTGCCGCTCATTCTCTTCGGCGAAAAGTTCTGGCGTTCGATCGTCAACTTCGAGGCGCTTTCCGAGTTTGGCACGATCGCACCCAATGACATCGATCTGGTACACTTTGTCGAAACGGCGGATGAGGCTTGGGAGATCATTGCCCGCTTCTACGAAACCGTCGATCCGAAGTCGGTGCCGATGGCGAACGGGCGGCGCTAGGCGCGGCGTTCAAAAATACACATAGCCCCTTGCGCGAGTTGCAAGGGGCTATGGGCTACTGCATGTTTCCTTAAATCGTAGCCGATTTAAGGATAAAAACATGCAGCAATTCAAAGTGCTACAGCGACCTTTGCGCGTCTGATTAAGACGCGCGGCGCTGTAGGCAGGAGCCTCTCCACCGGGCGGTGGAAAGAGGGGGGATGCTCCCGTCAGATCTTCTTGGTGAAGTCGGCTGCGTCGATGACGCCGTCACCGTTCTTGTCTCGCCGCTTGAACATGGTCTCGGCGGCGCTCGAAACTTCGCTCGCGCTTAGGGAGCCATTGCCATCGGTGTCGATGCGCTTGAAGGCCTTCGGCCTGAGACCCGGCAGCATCGCGGGACGGGCTTCCTTGACCTTGGCAAGGGCCGCTTCGCGCTCGGTGCCGGTCTCGTCCTTGGCCTCTTTCCAGGCCTTGCGTGCCTCGCGGAAGGCTTCGCGTTTTGCCTTCATCTCATCGGCACTGATCTGGCCATCGCCATTGGCGTCGAAGGTTTTGAAGTTGTTGGAGATCCGCGCCTGGAACTCGGTGAGCGAAACCTTCTGGTCCTTGTCGGTGTCGAGCCGCTGGATCATGCGCTCGCCCCGTTGCTCGGGCGTCATCTTTTCGCGCGCGGCAAAAGAGGGGCCGGCCATGCCGGTGACGGCGACTGAGAGCGCGGTCACGGTAAGGATCAGGATCTTGTTCGGCATCATGCTTCCTTTCGATCGGGTTTTCCCTGATCGAAAGGATAGCCGGTGAAGCGCGCCGTTCCAGTTAAACTTTGGTAATTTAAGTCATTGGCCGGAAAGAGGTTTTTTGCCGGCCAAATTGTGTCGGTCAGAGATCGGAGAGGACGTGGCGCAGGAAGCCGGTGAGGTCCTCCGTCACGTAGTCGATCTGCTCGTCGGTATCGTTCGACTTCTCCCAGGACTCCGCAAACGTGTATTCCAGGTTGTGCGGCACCAGCAGCACCGTCTTCATGCCGAGCGCCTTCGGCACCAGGAGATTTCGCGGCAGGTCCTCGAACATCACGGCGTTCCGGGTGTCGACCCGGTGCAGGCTCATGAACTTGTCATAGGTCTCACCAGCCGGCTTCGGCACGAAATCGGCCGCGACGATGTCGAAGATGTCGTCGAAATGGTCGAGGACCCCGAGCGCGCGCGCCGTCATCTGCGCATGCGCGACACTGCCGTTGGTGAAGATGAACTTGCGGCCCGGAAGCGACTTGATGGCTTCGCCGAGTGCCGGATCCGGCGGCACGATCGAGTAGTCGATCGCATGCGCCTGCTCGAGGAACTCGTTCGGGTCGATGCCGTGGTGGATCATCAGACCTTTGAGCGTCGTGCCGTGGTCGCGGTAGTAGTCTTTCTGCAGCTTTTTCGCATCGGCCGGGTCCAGCGACAAAAGCTTCGCCACATAGGCCGTCATGTTGCGGTCGATCTGCGCAAACAGGTTGACGTGGTGCGGATAGAGCGTGTTGTCGAGGTCGAAGACCCAGTCGGTGACATGGGCGAAGTCGGAATGGTTCGGCAGGCGGTTGAGTTTTTTCATGACCGCCTTATGACATGGGGAAAGGTGGCGGCAAATGAGAAAAATGCAAATCGCCGCTCGGGCCGCAATGCTGGCGCATAGAATTCCACTTTGAATTGTCAAACCGGCGTGGCATCTTCCGGCACGCGGTTTTGGCTCGGGGGAATGCAGTGCCAATGTCGGACGAACTGTTCTATCTGCTGTTTCTATTCGGATTCTACTCGTTCACCGTGGTGACCTATTTCGCGCTCGGTTACGGCATCACCTGGCTCAACGAGCGCAATCCCGAGCGAAAGATCCAGAAGGGCCGCGGCTCCGACAAGCGGCGCAAGGCGGAGATCCGCCAGAGCCTGGCATCGATGTTCAGCGCCTGCCTGCCGCTGACGATCGGCCTCTATGCGCAGCAGAAAGGCTGGGCGCCGGCACCCTGGGATTTCAGCTGGTGGTGGGCTGTGCCGCTCTTCGTGCTCAGCATGATCCTCTACGATGCCTGGTTCTATTTCATGCACCGGCTGCTGCACACCAAGTGGCTCTATCCGCTGCATGCCCTGCATCATAAAAGCGTCGCGCCGACGATCTGGAGCACCTATTCGGAAGATGTCTTCGACAACTTCCTGCTTCAGAGCTTTTCCGCCGTCGTCGTTTTCGTCGTGCCGTTTCCTGCGGCGATCCTCATCGGGCATAGGCTGTTCGAGCATTTCAATGGCATGATCGGGCATTGTGGCTTCGAGTATTTCGCCACGTCGACGGCCCGTTATCCGTCTCCCCTGTTGTGCACGACGTTCCATGACCAGCACCATTCAGGCTTCAAATACAACTACGCCAACTATTTCTCGTTCTGGGATCGTGTGCTCGGTACGCTCGCACCCAACTACGATCAGCGCGTGAAGACGTTTGAGGACGAGGCGCCGCGGATCGCGATCAGTCCGTCCGTTGTGCTCGCCGAGGCTCAGGAAAAGGCGGACTGAAACGCTGGAGAGTGCGGGGCCTTGGCAATGCCGGGACCCGCGTGCTAGCTCGCAGCCATGGAAACCTGGGTCCTTATCACCGTTGCCGCGGCATTCCTTCAGAATGTCCGCTCGGCCATGCAGAAACACCTGAAAGGCGTCATGGGCACGACGGGCGCGACCTTCGTGCGCTTCGGCTTCGGCCTGCCTTTCGCCTTTCTCTATCTGTTTCTGCTCTGGCAGGTGGCCGGTCGTCCGCTTCCAGTGCCGAACGGCACCTTCTTCCTCTGGGCTATCATCGGCGGGCTGGCGCAGATCGCTGCGACCTTCCTGCTCGTCCACCTCTTCTCGTTCCGCAACTTTGCTGTCGGCACCGCCTATTCCCGCACGGAGCCGGCGCAGGCGGCGGTGTTTGGCCTTATCTTCCTCGGTGAAAAGGCGAGCCAGGGAACCCTCGTGGCAATCGCCATCTCGGTCGTCGGCGTGATGCTGATCTCGGTGGCGCGCACGACACTCAGCCCACGCGCGCTCGTGACCTCGGTGTTCAGTCGCACGGCCGGCATAGGTTTGCTGTCAGGCACGTTCTTCGGTCTTTCAGCCGTTTCCTATCGTTCGGCCTCACTGGCGCTCGCGCCGAGCCTTCCGGCGCCCGACTACATCATGCAGGCGAGCTATACGCTCGGATTCGTCATCCTGCTGCAGACCGTGGTCATGCTGATCTGGATCGTGCTTCGCGAGCGTGACGAGCTGCCACGCATCGCCGCCGCCTGGAAGCCCGCCTTCGTCGTCGGCTTCGTCGGCGCATCCGCCTCCTTCGGCTGGTTCATGGCGATGACGCTGCAGCAGGCCGCCGTCGTCAAGGTCGTAGCGCAGGTGGAAATGCTCTTCACCTTCGCCTCGTCCTTCTTCATCTTCCGCGAATGGATCAACCGCCTCGAACTTTTCGGCTGCCTGCTGATCGTGCTCGGCGTGGTGATGCTCGTCCTGATCTGAAAACGCGTGCTGATCTGAAAAATAGGCGCCCGAAAACCGGCGCCTTCGCGCATGCGGGCGTGGTAGAACGCCTGCATGTTGTTCGATCTTCCCTCCGATGAAACGCTCTACGACGCGCTGATCGCGCGAAGCAGCGAATACGAAGGTGCTGCCTTCGTTTGCGTCAAGACGACAGGCGTCTTCTGCCGCCTGTCCTGCCCCGCCCGCAAACCGAAGCGCGAGAACACGATCTTCGTGGGCTCTATCGGGACCTGCCTGGAGACGGGTTTCCGTCCATGCCAGCGCTGCCGGCCGCTCGCGACGTTCGGCGCCAAGGACCCGCTCGTCGAGGACCTGCTGCAGGCGCTGGAAGCGGCACCGGAACGGCGCTGGAGCGAGGACGATATCGTTCGTCGCGGCCTCGATCCCTCGACGGTGCGGCGCGCTTTCAAGCGCAGCCTCGGCATCACCTTTCTCGATCTGGCGCGTCATCGTCGTCTGGGGCTGGCTGCCCGCCAGCTTGCCGCCGGCGGTCGGGTGATCGATGCCCAGCTCGAAGCCGGATACGAATCGCCAAGCGGCTTTCGTGCCGCATTCCAGAATTTGCTTGGCGACGCACCGGCGGCGGCGCAGGGGAGGGCCCTGCTTTTCTCCGACTGGATCGAAACGCCGCTCGGGCCGATGGTCGCCGTTGCCGATGCCACGCATCTGCATCTGCTCGAGTTCCATGACCGCAAGGCGCTGCCGACCGAACTGGAGAAACTGAAAAAAGGCACACGCTCGGCCATCGTTCCCGGCAGGACGGCGCCGATCGACCAGATCGAAAGCGAGCTCAACGCCTATTTCGCGGGCAAAACGGGCGCTTTCGAAACGCCGCTCGCACCGGGCGGTACGGCCTTCGAACGCAACGTTTGGGCGCAGCTTGCAAAAATTCCCGTCGGCGAGACGCGATCCTATGGTGACATTGCCCGCGAGGTCGATACGATCCAGGCCGCGCGTGCCGTGGCCAAGGCCAACGGTTCCAACCGGATCGCCATTGTCATCCCCTGCCACCGTTGCATCGGCTCGGATGGGGCTTTGACGGGCTATGGCGGCGGGATCTGGCGGAAGCAGTGGCTGCTACGGCACGAAGGAAAACTGAAATCCAAGGGATTGTTCGTGGAGGAAATGCAATGAGCCAGAAGGAAAAGGCACTCGCCTTTGCTGCCCTGCATCGGAAGGGCGACCCGGTGGTGCTCTATAACATCTGGGACGCCGGCAGCGCCAAGGCCGTGGCCGAAGCCGGTGCCAAGGCGCTTGCCACCGGAAGCTGGTCGGTGGCGGCCGCCCATGGGTTTGGCGATGGCGAGAAGGTGCCGATGGCGTGGCTCGCCGATGTCTCGCGGCTGATCGTTGCCTCGACGGAGCTGCCCGTCACCGTTGACTTCGAAGGCGCCTATTCCGACGATCCGGCGACCGGCGCTGCCAATGTCGCCCGCATTCTCGATGTCGGTGCCATCGGCATCAACTTCGAGGACCAGGTGGTCGGCAAGGGCGGCGTGCATGCGGTCGAAAAGCAGGCGGCGCGCATCCGTGCGATCCGCGAAATGGCCGATAGGCGGGGCATCCCGCTGTTCATCAACGCCCGCACGGATCTCTTCCTGCAGGAGAGCGACGAGACGCGGCACGCCGGCCTCGTCGACGAGGCGATCGCGCGCGGCAAGGCCTATGCCGAAGCCGGCGCCAGCGGCTTCTTCGTGCCGTGGCTGGTCGACGAAGGGCTGATTGCCAAGGTCTGTGCTGCCTCCAGCCTGCCGGTCAACATCATGATGCGGCCGGCCGCACCGGATCTGAAGTCACTCGCCCGCGCCGGCGTCGCGCGCGTCAGCTATGGCCCGTTCCCATACCGCGCGATGATGGAAAAGCTGAAAGCCGCAGCGACCGAGATCTACAAGGGCTGATCGGGCATCGCCCTCAAAAGAAAAGCGGGAGAAGGCCGATGCCGTCTCCCGCTTCTTTGTTGCTACGACACAGGTCGTTGCGGCTGATCAGGGCACGATCAGCGTGCCGGCGCCGCGCTCGGTGAAGATTTCGAGCAGCACCGAGTGGGCTGTCTTGCCGTTGAGGATGACGACGCCCTGGACGCCCGCCTTGATCGCGTCGATGCAGGTCTCGACCTTGGGGATCATGCCGCCGGAGATCGTGCCGTCGGCGATCAGCGCGCGGGCCTGGGAAACCGAGAGCTCCTTGATCAGGTTGCCCTGTTTATCGAGAACCCCGGGAACATCCGTCAGGAACAGGAGGCGCGTGGCGTTCAGCGCACCGGCGATGGCGCCGGCGAAGGTGTCGGCGTTGATGTTGTAGGTGTGGCCGTCGCGGCCAGGCGCCACCGGTGCGATGACCGGGATCATCTCCGAGCGGGCGAGCAGGTCGATCAGCGTGCGGTCGACTTCGACCACTTCGCCGACGAAGCCGAGATCGAGGACGCGTTCGATGTTGCTATCCGGATCCTTGATGGTCTTGCGCGCCTTTTCGGCGAAGACCATGTTGCCGTCCTTGCCGCAAAGGCCGATCGCCCATTCGCCCGTCTGGTTGATGAGCGCGACGATCTCCTTGTTGATCGAGCCGGCAAGCACCATCTCGACGATCTCGACCGTCTTCTCGTCGGTGACGCGCAGGCCGCCCTCGAACTTCGATTCGATGCCCATCTTCGTCAGCATCGCGCCGATCTGCGGGCCGCCGCCGTGCACGACGATCGGGTTGACGCCTGACTGCTTCAGAAGCGCGATGTCGCTGGCAAAGGCGCGGCCGAGCTCGCTGTTGCCCATGGCATGGCCGCCATATTTGACGACGATCGTCTTGTTTTCGTAGCGCTGCATATAGGGCAGGGCCTGGGTGAGCAGGCGTGCCTGGATTTCACTTTCATTGGCGGACATGACGGACCCTCGAAAAATACCGGCTGCTGTTTAGCGCAAGTTCCGGACCGATGGAATGATCGGCGAGCAATATAAAGCCGGAATGACGGAGATGGCTGGTGCATTGTGATCCGCGCCCTATCTCTGTTTACGGACGAGATTTTGGGGCGCACGCTGAATGATCGAGGAGGATGTAGCCGAGTTGCTTGGTCGCGTCTCGCTTGGCGATCGCGACGCCTTCGCCGAACTCTACCGGCAAACGAGCCCGAAACTCTTCGGCATCTGCCTTCGTATCCTCGGAAATCGGGGTGAAGCGGAAGAAGCGCTGCAGGAAATCTACGTCAAGATCTGGCAGCGGGCTGACCGATTTTCCCAAGGACAGGCGGCGGCGACGTCCTGGCTGGCGGCCATTGCACGCAATCAGGCGATCGACGTCGTCAGGGCGCGAAAACCGGCCGCCAACGCGATTGACGAAGCCTACGATTTGGCTGATCCTGCTGCCGATCCGGAAAAATCGGCGGTTGTCAGAGGAGAGGGCAGGCGGATCGATGCCTGCATGGAGGAGCTTGAAAAGGACCGCGCGGAGGCGGTTCGGCGTGCCTATGTCGAAGGTCTGAGTTACCAGGAACTGGCGGATACCTTCGCTGTGCCGCTGAACACGATGCGGACTTGGTTGAGGCGTAGCCTCATGAAGTTGCGAGAGTGTATGGAGCGATGACGACACCAACCCCAGAGGGCCGAGACTTCCGCCGCGATGAGGTGATCGCCGGCGAATATGTGCTTGGCGTGTTGTCTGCTGACGACCGACGCAAGGTCGAGGCCCGTCTTGCTTCCGATCGCAACTTCGCCGCAATGGTCGACCGCTGGCAGAGCAATCTCTCCTCTTTCGACGAGGCCTATGACGCGGTGGTGCCTCCACCCAGGAGCTTTTCCGCAATCGAGCGGCGGCTCTTCGAAACGGCCCGGCCCGAGCCGGTCGCGCCGCGCCGCGGGCTCTGGCATTCGCTGGCGCTTTGGCGTGGCCTGGCACTGGCTTCGCTGGCCGCTGTCATGGTCATGGGCGCTTCGCTCGCCGGCCTGTTCGAAGCGCCTTCGGCCGGCACCTCGCTCGTCGCGGAGCTCGCCGGCAAAGGCACTGCCATCGATCTCGTCGCCCACTTCGATCGGGCATCGGGGCGGCTGAAGGTAACGCCGGTTGCAGCAAGGCAGGCGGAGCAGAAATCGCTCGAGCTTTGGCTCATCAATGGCAGCAATCCGGCGATCTCGCTCGGCGTGCTGCCGCAGTCCGGCGAAGGCGAGATCGCCGTTCCATCGGCCTTCCAGTCGAGAATTTCGGCAGGCTCGGTTCTTGCCGTCAGCGTCGAACCGCTGGGCGGATCGCCGACCGGGTCGGCGACCGGGCCGATCATCGCACTCGGCAAGGCACGAAACCTCTAATCCGCCACCGAACAGAAATTCCCATTTTCTATCAGATAGATACGTTTCAGGAAAATTCCTGAAACTCTTTCTCTCGCCCTTCCGTTGCTTGTTTTGTTCCCACGGTGGGAACGGCAGCTTCGGCGGGGCGACTCACGCGTCGCCTCCCTCAACAGGAAGGAAGAGAAAGATGTTCACGTCTGCTATCCGCACTCTGGCGACAGCGTCCCTTCTTGCGGCAAGCGCACTTGCCGCCCATGCAGAAAATCCCATGGTCGGTGGGGCGCCGATGTATGCGGAGAAAAACATCGTCGAAAACGCCGTCAATTCGAAGGACCACACCACCCTGGTCGCCGCTGTCAAAGCAGCCGGTCTGGTAGAAACCTTGGAGGGCAAGGGCCCGTTCACGGTGTTTGCTCCGACGAACGCCGCCTTCGACGCGCTGCCCGCGGGCACGGTCGAGACACTTCTGAAACCGGAAAACAAGGAGAAGCTCACCAAGATTCTGACTTGCCACGTTGTTGCCGCCGACGCGATGTCTTCGGCGATATCAGGCATGATCAAGGACGACGGTGGCGAACATGACGTGAAGACCGTCGGCGGTTGCGTTCTCAAGGCCAAGGAGGATGGCGGCAAGCTGATGCTGACCGACGAGACCGGCGGCACGGCGACGGTAACGATCGCCGACGTCCAGCAGTCGAACGGCGTCATTCACGTGATCGACAAGGTGCTGCTGCCGAAGGGCTGACGAGCTTGCGCCGAGGCGGCGGTTCGTCGCCCCGGCGCTTTGCCAGCGGCCAGATGGCCGCTGGCCTTTTCGAGCCGCGCCTCACGGTGCTTTGATCCGCATTGTTTTGCCGTCGTTGTGGCCGGTCGCTATGCTCGCGCAAGGACCGGCAGGGGAGGCTTTCATGATCAACCGGCGCGTCTTCCTGATGGCGGGCTCTGCATTCGCCGCAGCAATCGCGTTCCGCGGTCTGACGCCTCTAGCGCGGGCGGCCGGTGGCGAATCCTTCGAGATCGTTAGGAGTGATGAGGAGTGGCGGGCGGTTCTGACCGACGACCAATACCGAATCCTGCGGCATGAGGATACGGAGCGCCCCTTCACCAGCGCGCTCAACAACGAGAAGCGCAAGGGTATCTTCCAATGCGCCGGCTGTGCGCTTCCGCTCTATTCGTCCGAGGCGAAGTATGACAGCGGCACCGGCTGGCCGAGCTTCTGGCAGTCATTGCCCGGCGCCGTGGCAACACGTGAGGACACTTCCCTGTCCATGACCCGCACGGAGTGCCATTGCCGACGCTGCGGCGGGCACCTCGGCCATATTTTCGATGACGGTCCACCGCCGACCGGCAAGCGCCATTGCATCAATGGCCTTGCGCTTGCCTTCGTGCCGGCGGCCAAATCCAGCTAGGCGCTCCGGCGGGAGCGCTAGCATCGGACCGCCGAATGTTCAGAACGACCCGGCTGGCGGCGAGGCAGCCGCCGCGCCGGAGAGTGCTGCCTGCAGCTTCTGCTCCTGTTCCGGTGAAAGCGACGTCTTCAGGACACGGCCGCGCAGGTCCGGGAATTCGGCGAGCACTTTCTCAGGCTGAACCTTGCGCACGAGGATGAACAGCGCCGAGGAATTGTTCGGAATGGTGTTGCCGAGCGATTTGATGAACTCGTCGTCGATGCCGTAGTCGGTCAGCGACCCGGAAAGGGCGCCGGCACCGGCGCCGAGCGCGCCGCCGATCGCAAAGCCCGCCAGCGGGTTGAGGAAAAGAAGGCCGACGAGCCCGCCCCAGATCGAACCGGAAAGCAACCCGGACGTGGCACCGACGGCCGTCAGGTTCAGGCTCTGCTTGAGATGAACCTTGCCTTCCGCGTCGCGCACGACCACGACCGCGTCCTCGAGGTCGATCAGGTATTCCTTCTTCAGCCCGGCGAGCCGGACCAGAACCCTATCGGCTTCCTCAGGGGAATCGAACCCGACAACGATCAAATCGGACATGACTTTCTCCTATCTCTGGCCGCGCCACCGATGTGGACGCAACGCAGAGATAGAGCGGATTGCATGTCGGGGTAGTGACAGAGATCAAAGACTTTGGGTCGATCGACCCCGTGCGGAGCGCGCGGTTCAAGACGCGCTTCGAACGCTTTCCAGGATCCCCTTAGCGGGCGATCGCCGTGCCGATCGCGGCACGCAGTTCGTCGATCCCCTGGCCCTCTTCCGAGGAGGTCGAGAGAACCTCCGGGAAGGCTGCGGGATGCTTCTTGATCTTCTCGAGCGTCTCGGCGATCAGCCGCGGCACGCCGGCGGCCTTAATCTTGTCGGTCTTGGTGAGCACGACCTGGTAGGAAACAGCCGCCTTGTCGAGCAGGGCGAGCACCTCCTCGTCATTCTTCTTGATGCCGTGGCGGGAGTCGATCAGCACATAGACGCGCTTCAGCGTCGAGCGGCCGCGGAGATAATCGAAGACGAGTTTCGTCCAGGCGTCGACCTGTTCCTTCGGCGCCTGGGCATAGCCGTAGCCCGGCATGTCGACGAGCGCCATCGGCGGCAGGTCGTCGGCCTCGCCGGAATAGCCATCGGGTACGAAGTAGTTGAGTTCCTGCGTGCGGCCCGGCGTGTTCGAGGTTCTTGCCAGTCCCTTATGGCCGACCAGCGCATTGATCAGCGACGACTTGCCGACATTCGAGCGGCCGGCAAAGGCGATTTCCACCGGTCCCTCCGGCGGCAGGAACTTCATGGCGGGCACGCCGCGAATGAAAATCCACGGCCGGCCGAACAACGGCTTGTCGTCTTTGGTTTTGCTTTCGGCCATCGGCGGTCGGTCCTTCATCGAGAAAGTCCATGGCTTCCCGGTTTTGGCCGTGGATGTCAAGGCGTCGGCGTGCGGACCGGCCGTGTGGGGATGGTTTGCGCCCGCCGGAACTCGTTGAAGAGATAGGCAAGCAGCGCCAGAAAGATGAAGGTGCCGCCGATGATCGTCCGGCCGCTCGGCACTTCGCCATGAATGATCGCGACCCAGAGCGGACCGAGCACGGTTTCGGCGGTGCCGAGCAGGGCGGCCAGCGCCGAAGGTACCAGCCGGGCACCGGTGACGAAGAGCGCCATGCCAAGCCCGAGGTTGAAGGCGCCGAAGACGAAGAGAAGTGCCAATTCGCCCGATGTCACCGCAAGCCCGGAAGACTGGCCCCCCGCGATGGCGCTGGCCGCGAAGCAGCCGAAGCAGGTGGCGGGCGTCATCCGCACATGCGGATAGCGGCGCGTGATGACGGTTGCCAGCGCGAAGACCACAGGGATCAGCAGCGCCAGCGCATCGCCAACCGGCGACACGCTGCCCGTCAGGCTCTCCGACACCATGATCGCGACCCCGACGATGACGGCCGTGATCGCGCCCCAGGTGAAGCGCGATACCCGCTCGCGAAACAGGATCCAGCTCATCAGCGCCGCAAACAGCGGCACGCCGGCGCCGAGCAGCACGACATTGGCGATCGTTGTATAGGAAATGGCGATGATGAAGGAGGTCGAGGCGATGGTGAAGCAGAGCCCGACGGCGATGCCCGGCCAGCCCATGCCCTTGAAGAGTGCCAGCGTGCCACGCGGTCCGTCGCGCACCAGCATGAAGGCGAGCAGGAAGAGGCCGGCAAACAGGCAGCGCCAGAAGACGATCGTCCAGCTGTCGGGGATCTCCAGGAAGCGGGCGATGGCTCCTCCGAAACTCCAGAAGAAGGCCGAGCCGAAGACGAGCAGGGCGCCAAGCTTCTCGTTGGCGGCGAGCGGAGCGGAGGTGGCCGACGGGTCGGTCATGGCAAATTGTCCTGGAGCGAGGCGCAGAGATTTCGATATCGCCTGATGCCCGCGCCGCGCGCCCGCGTCAACGCCATTGCGTGTCGCGCGATGGCGCAGAAACGAAAAAGCCCCGGACCGTGGTCCGGGGCTCTGGGATTGTCGTGCCGGAGGCGTCATTCCGCCGGTTTGGGTTTCTTCGAAAACAGGCCCTTCAGGTTGTCGAAGAGCTCGATCTTCACGCCCTGGCGCTTCATGATGATCGACTGCTGGGCCACCGAAAGCGTGTTGTTCCAGGCCCAGTAGATCACGAGGCCGGCCGGGAAGGATGCCAGCATGAAGGTGAAGACCACGGGCATCCAGGTGAACAGCATTGCCTGGGTCGGATCCGGCGGCGTCGGGTTCATGCGCATCTGCACGAACATGGTGATACCCATGATGATCGGCCAGACGCCGAGGTGCAGGAAGGCCGGGCCGTCGAACGGCAGCAAGCCGAAGAGGTTGACGATCGTCGTCGGATCGGGCGCCGAGAGGTCGTGGATCCAGCCGAAGAACGGCGCATGGCGCATCTCGATGGTGATGTAGATCACCTTGTAGAGCGCGAAGAACACCGGGATCTGGATCAGGATCGGCCAGCAGCCCGCCAGCGGATTGATCTTCTCGTCCTTGTAGAGCTGCATCATCGCCTGCTGCAGGCCCATGCGGTCGTCGCCGAACTTCTTCTTCAGTTCTTCCATCTTCGGCTGAACCTTCTTCATGTTCGCCATCGATGCGTATTGCTTGTTGGCGAGCGGGAAGAACAGGCCCTTGACCACGATCGTGGTGATCAGGATCGCGATGCCGAAGTTGCCGAACAGACGGAAGAAGAAATCCATCATTTTGAACATCGGCTTGGTGATGAAGTAGAACCAGCCCCAGTCGATCAGCTTGTCGAAGTTGGGGATCGAGTAGGCCACTTCGTAATTGTCGACGACGGGAACTTCCTTGGCGCCGGCAAACACGAGGTTCTTGACTTCCGAGGACTGGCCGGCAGCGATGGTGATCGCATCGCTCTTGTAGTCGCTTTGGTAGCGGCCGCGGCCGTCGGTGAAGTGCGAGAAACGGGTGTCATAGGGCGTCGCCTGCGGCGGAACGATTGCGGAGGCCCAGTACTTGTCGGTGATGCCGAGCCAGCCGCCGGTCGCCTTGCCCGGTTCGATGGCCTTGTCGTCCTCGATCTTCGAATAGCCGACTTCCTGCAGGCCGTGATCGCCGAGGACGCCGATGAAGCCTTCATGCAGCACGTAGACGCTCGGCGTCGTCGGCTTGTTGAAGCGGGTCACGCGGCCATAGGACGAAAGCGCCAGCGGCTCGGCCGTGTCGTTCTTGATGCTGTCGACCACCTGGAACATGTAGTGGTCGTCAACCGAGATCGTGCGGGTAAAGGTGACGCCCTTTTCGTTGGTGAAGGTCAGTGTTACCGGGGTCGCTGCGGTCAGCTTGTCGCCGCCTGCAAGCGTCCACACGGTCTGCGGGCCCGGCACGCTGCCGGTTGCATCGCTGCCGACATAGCCAAGTTCGGCGAAGTAGCCGTCGGTGGTCTCTGCCGGGCTGAAGAGCGTGATGACGGGGCTCTTCGGATCGACCGTCTCGCGGTATTCCTTGAGCTTGAGGTCGTCGAAGCGTGCGCCTGCCAGGTTGATGGAGCCGGAAAGGGCTGGCGTGTCGATCGCAACGCGGGCCGATTTGGCAATTGCATGGTCGCGGTTCTCACCGGCGCCCGGAATTGCACCGCTGCCCGGCAGAGCTTGGCCCGAAGGCTGCTGCGTCGGGGTCGCCGACTGCGACTGCGCCTGTTGCGCCTGCAGTGCTTCCGCAGCGATGCGTTCCTTTTCCATCTTCGGATTGACGTAAAGGAACTGCCAGGCAATGAGGATCAGCACGGACAGGCCAATCGCCACGAAATAGTTGCGGTTTTTTTCCATCATGGTTTCCTGGAACCGGCCGGCGGCCGCTTCTGTTTCGGCTTGTTTTCGATGCGCTCGCCAAGCCCCCGGGTCAAGGCGTCGAAGGGGGCGTTCAGGAGATCGCGTCGGGCGACAATCACATAGTCGTGTCCGGGTTTCATTGCAAACCCGGCGGAAAGCCGCACCGCCTCTTTCAGGCGTCGGCGCATCCGGTTTCGCTCGACGGCATTGCCGTGTTTCTTGGTAACGGTGAAGCCGACGCGGGCTTCGCCCTCCGGATCGTTGCGGTCGAGCACTTCGAGGAGAAACAAGGGGCCTCTACGGCTTTCTCCTGCCCGAACGGCCAAAAACTGCGGACGGCTTTTCAGCCGCCCGACAGTCGTTTTGTCTTTATCTGACGTCATGTGCCCGGACACTGGTTTCGGGCAGTTTCGGCTTAAGCCGAAAGACGCTTGCGGCCACGAGCCCGGCGGGCTGCGAGGACCTTCTGGCCACCCTTGGTAGCCATACGCGAACGGAAGCCGTGGCGACGCTTGCGGACAAGCTTGGACGGTTGGTAGGTACGCTTCATTTATTTAATACCGCGGTGTGCGGCCCTTCTTGGGTTTGCGTGTAGCAAGGAGCGTTTACGTTACCGGACACGGCTCCGCCTTGCGGGCAGGAGGGCTTGACCGGACGTGCGCGGCTTATAAGGGGAAATTTCCCGGAAAGTCAATTGCGGCCGGTGATTCAGTGGCGGCGGGATCGCAAATATAAGCGGCACGCTCGATCGAGGCGTGTCACAGGCGCGCGAAAGGCGGGCATCTAGCCGAGATTGGTAAACAGAACTCTAACCGGCGTTCCCCAGAATGCCGGCCGGCGGCGGCGAGCTTTATTAACCACGGCTATTTTAGGGTCGTCTCGGTGCAATGGGGTGGCGGCAGTCCGATAATCGGACAGGTCTCGCGACCTTGTGGAGGTCGGGATGAAAATACGCGGTAAAATCTATCTGATCGTCGGGATCATGAGCCTGCTGGCGGTTGCGGTGACCGGGATGTCGCTCGTGGCGGTCGCCAAGTACAACGAGAAATTCCATCAGTACGAGAATGTCGCTGCGCGCGCCTTCAAGGCGGAACGCCTGAACCGCCTGGTGACCACGGTGGTGATGGAATCGCGCGGTATCTATGCCGCCCCGACCGTCGAAAAGGCCAAGCCCTTTGCCGAGGGTATCCGCAAGAGCCTTGACAAGATCGACACGCTGCTCGCCGAGTGGCGCCCGCTGATCCCCGCCGACACACAGGCCTCCTTTGATACGCTGGTCAGCAAGGCGCAGGAGTTCAAGACGTTCCGCGTCGAAACGGCTCGCCTCGGCGAACAGGTTTCGCCCCAGGCTGCCAGCGAGCAAGGCAACAATGATGCCAATCGCGCAAACCGCAAGGCCTTCCAGCAACAGATCGACTCCGTCGCCGATATCAATCTGAAGACACTTGAAGTCGTCACCGCGGAGGTCGCGGTCTTCGAGCGCTCGGTGGTCATCGTCATCCTGGGTATCGCCGGCCTCGGCATGCTGGCCGGCCTCGGCGCGGCCTTCTATATCGCAACGAACCATTTGAGCCGCCCGATCCTCGAGCTGACCGGCAAGATGAAGCAGCTGGCTGGCGGCGATCTGACCGTCGACGTGCCCTTCGCCGGCCGCAAGGACGAGATCGGCGAAATGGCCGAGGCCGTTCAGGTCTTCAAGCAGAACGGCCTTGCCGTTCGCGACCTCAACGCGCAGGAAGCGGTGCTGCGCGAAAAGAGCGCCGATCTCCAGTCGAGCATCGGCGTCGTCGTGGCGGCCGCTGCTGCCGGTGATTTCACCAAGCGCATCGGCAAGGATTACGAGAACGACGACCTCAACCGCTTCGCCGCAAGTGTCAACGAACTGGTCGGCAGCGTCGATGCGGGTATCGCCGAGACCCGCCGGGTCGTTGCGAGCCTCGCGGGCGGCGACCTGACCCAGAGCATGAACGGCCATTTCCAGGGCGCCTTCGCCGAGCTGCAGAAGAACGTCAACGAGACGCTGTCGACGCTGCAGAAGACGCTGCGTGAAGTCCGCGTGACGACCGACACGATCAACGGCAACTCGTCCGAACTGCGTGCAGCAGCCGACGACCTTTCGAAGCGCACCGAGCAGCAGGCCGCGGCCCTCGAGGAAACCTCCGCCGCGCTTGATGAGATCACCGTTGCGGTGAAGAGCTCGACCGAGCGGGCGCAGGAAGCGACCGTCATGGTCAATGAGGCCAAGCACAGCGCCGCGCAGTCGGCCGCCGTCGTACGCAACGCCGTCGACGCCATGGGGCGCATCGAGCAGGCTTCGAGCGAGATCGGCCAGATCACCAACGTGATCGACGAAATCGCCTTCCAGACCAACCTCCTGGCGCTGAATGCCGGCGTCGAGGCAGCACGCGCCGGCGATGCTGGCAAGGGCTTTGCGGTTGTCGCACAGGAAGTGCGCGAGCTTGCCCAGCGTGCGGCAAGTGCCGCCAAGGACATCAAGTCGTTGATCTCGAAGTCGGGCAGCGAAGTGGCGACCGGCGTCCGGCTGGTTCAGGAAACCGGATCGGCTCTCGGTGAGATCGAAGACCGCGTCCTGAAGATCAACGATCATATCCACTCGATCGCAACGGCGGCGCGCGAGCAGTCGACGGGCCTCAGCGAAGTCAGCACCGCGGTCAACCAGATGGACCAGGTGACCCAGCAGAACGCGGCGATGGTGGAGGAGGCGAATGCCGCCACCCACAAGCTCTCCGCCGAGGCCAACAACCTCGCCAACCTGATCGCCTACTTCAAGGTGGACAATACCGCGGCAAGGCCGGTGGTCGTCGCGCGTGAAACCGCCCGCCCGGTCGAATCGCCGGCGCGGCGCATGATGGGCAACGTCGCCCGCGCCTTTGGCGGCGGCTCCGCCGCGGCTGTGGCGAAGGACGATTGGCAAGAGTTCTGATCGGCGACTTGCCTCGCCAGGTGTTCGGAGCCCGCGGTACCTCTGGTGCCGCGGGTTCGCTTTTTGGGGGTGCCTCCTATGCCAGTCGCCGGTCTCACGGCACTGCCGCCAGCCGCAATCCCCGAAGCGTTGCAGCACTGTTCCCTGGGTGACTTACAGCGATCCGGATTCTGTGCAGGTAGGCCAGAGCGATGCGAGGGGAGGGAGATAAATCGGGATGTGGTCCTTTGCAATTGTCAACGGCGCGACACCGAATGATGTCCGCGCCTATGCCGCGCCGCGCCCAATCCCTCTGAGATTGGAAAACAGATGGCCATCTCCTATTATGGACCCTTGGCGCGAAGCTCCTTGGCTCGGACATTTGTACGGGGTCTCGGGCGCTTTGGTTGACGGGCAGGGAAGTTTGTAAGGCATGGCGGAAGAGACGCGTCCGGCAACGGCAAGTGAGCCACCAAAGACGAGTGCGGGGTTCTTCCGGGGTCTCTCCGGCAAGCTGCTCCTGCTGACCATTGTCTTCGTCATGCTGGCGGAGGTGCTGATCTTCGCACCGTCTGTCGCGACCATGCGCATTCGTTGGCTGGAGGATCGGCTGAACACGGCTGCTGCCGCCGCCGTCGTCGTCGATGGCTTGCAGAATGTCGAGCTGCCGCGGAGCGTCCAGAAGGACACGCTGATGGCGACCGGCACGAAGGCGATCGTCATCCGCCGCAAGGATGCGTCGCGCATGATCGCGCTCACCGACATGCCCCTTGAGATCGAGGGCGAGTACGACGTCGCCAATGCTACGGCTTTTGGCGCCATCCGCGATGCCTTCGACACCCTGCTCTTCGGCGGCGATCGTGTGATCCGTGTCTATGGGCCGCTCGGCGAAAGTGACGCGACGATCGAGCTCCTGATGAAGGATGCGAGCCTGCGCAAGGCGATGCTCGTCTATTCGCGCAACGTCTTCTTCCTGTCGATCGTCATTTCGCTGATCACGGCGGCACTGATCTTCCTCGCCATCAACCGCATGCTGATCACGCCGATCCGGCGGATGACGGCGAACATGCAGGAATTCTCCGACGATCCGGCCGATCCGGGTCGGGTGCTCGTGCCGCCGGAGGGGCGCGATGAGCTTGCCGTCGCCGGCCAGCATCTCGCCAGCATGCAGCGCGAATTGCAGAAGACGCTGAAGCAGCAGAAGAGCCTTGCCGAGCTTGGCCTTGCGGTGTCGAAGATCAACCACGACATGCGCAACATCCTGTCCTCGGCACAACTGATCTCCGACCGCTTGGCCGACGTGGACGATCCCGTGGTCAAGCGTTTCGCCCCGACCCTGCTGCGCACCATCGACCGGGCCGTCGGCTATACGCGCGAAGTCCTCTCCTATGGCCGCACCACCGAGGCCGAGCCGCATCGACGCTTCGTGGCGCTGAAGCCGCTCGTGTCCGATGTCGCCGAACTGCTGGCGATCGATCCCCAGGCGGGCATCGATTTCCAGATCCAGATGCAGGACGACATCGAGGTCGACGCGGACAGCGAGCAGCTCTTCCGGGTGGTGCACAATATCTGCCGCAATGCCGTCCAGGCCTTGACCAACCACGAACCGGAAGACGGCCGTCCGCGGCTGGTCACGGTGTCGGCCATGCGCATCGGCAGCGTCGTCACCATTTCCGTCGACGATACCGGCCCCGGCATGCCGCCGAAGGCGCGGGAAAACCTGTTTGCCGCTTTCCGCGGCTCGGCCCGCTCCGGCGGCACCGGACTTGGTCTCGCGATCGCGCGCGAACTGGTGCTCGCCCATGGCGGCACGATCGCGCTTGTCGAAAAGCCGACGCCCGGCACGCTCTTCCGCATCGAACTGCCCGACCGGCCGGTGCCGCTCGACGCGTTCCGCTCGAAATTCCGCCACTAGGCTGCAAACGTTCTCAAGTTCCGGGTGGAGCCTGTGCAAACGCTGCTGCCCCAGAATATTTTCTGTATTTGGCATTTCTGCCGCGACGCCCTGCTTTCCAAAGCGTCTGCGCGCCGGCATGGTCTTGTTCGTCCACAGCAAAACGGGACGCCGTCGTAAAAATGAAATTTTTTACCGAACGGCGCTTGCAATCCCCGAAAGGACCCTTTAGAGAACCGCTCACGCAAGCGGTTCGACCGCTTCAGGCAAGCACCCGTAGCTCAGCTGGATAGAGCACCAGACTACGAATCTGGGGGTCAGGAGTTCGAATCTCTTCGGGTGCGCCATTCTTCTTCAATAGCTTAGGCTAGTCTATATCCCCGTCGTTGCGCGGGGATTTTTGCGTTTTGGGGCCATCCTTTCAGTCAAGCGTGGCGCTGTGCGACGTTGGCGCAGCCGTCGGTCGCGCAGCCGTTCGGCCACGCTTGGTTGCGTGCCGATCGCTTTGGCGGCGGTGCGCGAACGGCCGAGCGATCCCGCTCACTCGGATGACGGCCCGAGTTTCTTTATATGACGCAGCGCCACCGCTGCGAGGACCGCAAGGATGGTCACGGCGATCGCGCTGCGGATGGCTGCGCTGCTGAGGCCTGCCGTAAGGGCGGCCCGCGCATTCTCGATGAGGCCCGCCGGCAGTTCCGTCAGCACCGCCAGCGCGCCCCACAGACTGCCGCTGAAAGCCGCGTCGGCTGCGGCGCCGAGGTCATCGGGAGTGCTGAGAGCAACCGAATGGCGGTAGATCGCCGTCGAGATGCTGCCGAGCACTGCGACGCCGAGCGAAATGCCGAGATCCTGCATGGATTCGGTCATGGCCGAGGCGGAGCCTGCCTTCTCGGGCGGTGCGGAGCCGACGACGAGGTCGGTGCGGAGCCGACGACGAGGTCGGTGCCGACTTCGCACATGAGACGTTGCTCGTCGACGAGCATCGTCATTTGCGGATGACCGTCTACTTCGAGGGCTAGGGGCCTTGCCCACAGTCACGACGATTTTTGCCAGTGCGACATATTCGCCGCACGGAGCGTGGGGGCAATTGTTCAATGCTCCGAAGTGGTTACGTGACAAAGAATATATATTAGTATAATGTTATCTTCATAGGTCGTGGAGGCGCCGAACCCGTCTCGGAGCCTTTGGGGGATAGTGACTCCGGATCACAAAAAGGCGGAAGCGCCTTCACGAACTTTTGACGCCTGTGTCTGAGAATTGGCCCAATGACTTCCTATATTCAGGAAGATACCGCGGCCACTGAAGGAAAGGAGGTGCCGGATGTATCGCTATATGATGAAAGAACTGCTGGTGATCGTAGCTGGCCTTTCGATATGTGCCTTCACGATCCTGTTCTTCCTGGTTAACTCGACGCCCAATCTCTGACGGAACCAAGCGACGTTCCGCGAGCGTTGGCGTCACCGCCGGTGCGCCAGTATGTCCAGAGTGCGCCGATCCTTCTCTCCCTCGAAATAGTGCTCAAGCGCCTGTTGGAACAGGCGCCCGCCTTCGTCGGCCTCGGCAAACAAGGTCATCGATGACCGGAACTTCACGTCGTCGGGGCTCGAGAATATGTCGTGTGCCGATTTCCCTAAAACCGAATTGACCAGTTCGGTGCATTGCCGAAGCCGCAGCCCCAGCAGCGGATGGGCGAGATAGGCCCGCGCTTCGTCGAGCCCACAGATCGCATAGCGCTCTGCCATCGGCGAGTGGCCGAGGCCGGCGATCTGCGGGAAGACGAACCACATCCAGTGCGTCCGTTTGCGGCCGTCGCTGAGCTCGTCCAGAACCGCGGCATAGACACGGTCCTGGGCTTCGACGAAACGTTTGAGCTCGAAGGGATCAGCCATTGCCGCGTCTCCTTGCCCACGCCTGCAGCGGTGGCGTCAGTTACCAGCGATGATGAACATGAACCTTCACCAGCCGTTCGTAAACTGCGGTGATGGCCGCCTTGGTCTGCTCGTCGATGGCTGAGAGTGCGCTGGCCGCGGCGTTGGATTTCGCTTGCGCCTCGTTGCGGGCGCCGGGGATGACCACCGAGACGGCCTGCTGCTCGAGGATCCAGCGTAGCGCGAACTGTGCCATCGGCACGCCTCCGGGCACCAGCGGACGAAGCTGCTCGACGGCTTCCAGCGCGGCTTCGAACGGCACGCCGGCAAAGGTCTCGCCGACGTCAAAGGCTTCGCCGTGCCGGTTGAAGTTGCGGTGATCGTCAGCGGCAAAGGCGGTTTCCCGGGTGATCTTGCCGGAGAGCAGACCGGAGGCGAGCGGCACGCGTACGATGACGCCGACATTCTTCTTCTGAGCCTCCGCAAAGAACAGCTCGTGCGGGCGCTGGCGGAGGATGTTGTAGATGATCTGCACGGTCGCAACGCCGGGATATTCGATCGCCTTCAGCGCTTCCTCGACCTTTTCGACCGACACGCCGTAGTGCCGGATCTTGCCCTTGGCGACGAGCCGGTCCAGCGCACCGAACAGCTCCGGACGATAGTAGACCTCGGTCGGAGGGCAGTGCAGCTGTACGAGATCGAGCGTCTCGACGCCGAGATTGGCGAGGCTGCGGTCGATGAAGGCCTCGATGTTCTCGCCCGTGTAACCCTCGGCGACATGCGGGCTGAGCCGGCGGCCGGCCTTGGTCGCGACGAAGGGCTTGTCGCCGCCGCGCTCCTTCAACACCGCCGCGATAATCTTTTCGGACCGGCCATCGCCATAGACGTCGGCCGTGTCGACAAAGGTGACGCCGGCATCAAGTGCGGCATTGAGTGCACGCTTGCCGTCTGCCTCGCTGACATCGCCCCAGGAGCCTCCGATCTGCCAGGCGCCGAAGCCGATCTCGGAAATGGTGGCGCCGGTCTTGCCAAGAACTCTCGTTTTCATGGTGCTGTCTCCTGTTTTGCGTCGTCGATCATAGGCTGTGTGGAGCGCTTCTATTATGACCGGTCTGATCGAGTAAATTAGAGCGAGATAGAGAGCGGGAAACCGCGCACACTTTTCTCGACAGGCTGCCTGAGAACGCGTTTTCGGGCGGAAGCTGATCGCTTGGGGCGTGGGCGCGCCGGGAGCTAGTCGTCGAGCGAGACTACGGCCTTGCCGCGGCTGATATCGACGACCATGGAAAGAATCGTCTCCGCTTCATCCTTGCGCAGGTCCACGGTCAGGACCGGGCCCTTGTCTGTGAAGCTCTCGCCGGCAATGGTCACGTCGCGGGCGAGGAGCCGCGCCTTGATCAGGGCCATGTCGGAAAAGTCGACTGCGACGGTCGCGCGCACGGTTTCGATCATCTCGATCTTCTCCGCCGCCCTGAGGCAGAGTGCCGCCGTACCGCCATAGGCGCGCATCAGCCCGCCGCTGCCGAGCAGGATACCGCCGAACCAGCGGGTGACCACCACGGCAACCCGGTCGAGCTCCTGGCCGCCAATCGCGGCGAGAATAGGCTTGCCGGCCGTGCCGCTCGGCTCGCCGTCGTCGCTGAAGCGATAGGCCTGGCCGAGGCGCCAGGCCCAGCAATTGTGGTTCGCCGTGGGATCGGAATGGGCGCTCAGGAACTCTTTCGCCGCCTGCTCGTCGGCAACGGGTGCGGCAATCGCCAGGAACCGGCTCTTCTTGACGTCCTGGGTTGCCGTTTCGATGCGCTTGAGGGTGAACATGGCCGCTTCCGTTTCTGAAACGCTGATAACGGATTGCGGGCAAGGGCGCCACCACGGTTTGTACCGCGGCCCAGGCTTGAGTATCGGAGCGGGTCCGAACTTTTCCGGCCCTCATTTCTGTGCTTGTTACAGAAATCCAGTCACGGCGCGTCTGCGCCGTGAGAAGACTCCGTCTGCAGTGGCGCCTTGAAAGGTTCTTTCGCGCCGCCGACGCTGCGCAGCTGGATCTCTGTGACAAGCACAGAGATGAAGAGGAGAGGGCAGCGCCACGACGACCGGGTGAAGCCCCAGCCCTTCATTGCCTCCCCCGCGTTCGGGAGAGGCATTCTTGTCTGTGAGGACGAGTGACGATCAGCCGATCGCCATCAGGCTGGCATTGCCGCCGGCAGCCGCCGTGTTGATCGACGTTGAGACCTCCTCGAGCAGCCAGTTCAGGCAATAGGCGTCGGGGTTCTTGCCGATCTCTTCGGTGGAGGCAGCCTGCACCAGAACCAGCGGGCCAGGCAGGCCCGCAATCGCCTTGCTGACCTCGCGCACCCGGGTGCCGTCGCCTTCGACCAGAGCGCCCGCGAACGGGCCATCCGCCGCCCAGTCCTTCGACCAGGAAAGCCGGGCGGAAACGCTCGCCGGCAGGTCCTTCAACGAGGCCTGCAGGCCGGAGGCAGCGTCGACAACTACGGTGTTGCCCGTGGCAAGCGCAGCACCCAGCTGGTGGTAGAGACCGGTTTCCGTCGCCGGCACCAGCAGGACGCGGCCGCGCGGGTGCAGCGCATAGAGGTTGCGTTCGCCGACCGGGCCCGGAAGCTCCGAAAGCAGGCCGAGGGCCGAGTTGCTGCCGGCGGTGCGGGCAGCTTCGGCTTCCGCCTTGGCACCCTTGCCGTCGAGCCACTTGGCAAAGTCGAGCAGCGCCGGATCGGTATGAACGGAGCTGTGCTGCGGCGGGACCGGGGCGGTGGCCACGAGACGGCCGAGATAGAGCGGACCGCCGGCCTTCGGGCCGGTGCCGGAGAGGCCGCGTCCGCCGAAGGGCTGAACGCCGACAACGGCGCCGATAACGTTGCGGTTGACGTAGAGATTGCCCGCCTTCACCCGCGAGGTGACATGGGCGATCGTCTCGTCGAGGCGCGTGTGCAGGCCGAAGGTCAGGCCGTAGCCGGTGGCGTTGATGTCGTCGATCAGCTGGTCGAGATCGTCGCGGCGGTAACGGATGACGTGCAGCACCGGCCCGAAGACTTCGCGCTTCAGGTCGGAGAGCTTGTCGAGCTCGATGATCGTCGGTGGCACGAAGGTGCCCTGTTCGGTTCCCGAGGCAAGGCCGATCTGTTCGACCTTGCGACCGAGGCCGCGCATGGCATCGATGTGCTTTTCGATGATGCCCTTGGCCTCAGCAGTGATGACCGGGCCGACATCGACCGACAGCCGATCCGTGCGGCCGATCTTCAGCTCATGCAGCGCGCCCTTCAGCATCGAAAGCGTGCGGTCGGCGACGTCTTCCTGCAGGCAGAGAACACGCAGCGCCGAGCAGCGCTGGCCGGCGCTGTCGAAGGCCGAGGCGATGACGTCGCCGACCACCTGTTCGGCAAGCGCCGAGCTGTCGACGATCATGGCGTTCTGGCCGCCGGTTTCGGCAATCAGCGGGATCGGCCGGCCGGCCGGGGACAGCCGGTCGGCAAGCTGCGCCTGGATCAGGCGGGCGACTTCGGTCGAGCCGGTGAACATCACGCCGGCGATTTCCGGGGCTGCGACGAGGGCAGCACCGATGCGGCCGTCGCCGGGCAGAAGCTGCAGGGCGTCGGCGGGGACGCCGGCCTCGTGCAGGATGCGCACGCCTTCAGCGGCGATCAGCGGCGTCTCCTCGGCGGGCTTTGCCAGCACCGGGTTGCCGGCGACGAGGGCCGCGGCAATTTGGCCGGTGAAGATCGCCAGCGGGAAGTTCCACGGGCTGATGCAGACGATGGGCCCAAGCGCCTTGTGGGCCGGGCCGAGGGTGCGACGCGTCTGTTCGGCGTAGTAACGCAGGAAGTCGATCGCTTCACGCACTTCGGCAATGGCGTTCGGCAGCGACTTGCCGGCTTCGCGGGCGATGAGGCCGAGCAGGGTCGGCATGCGTGCCTGCATCAGATCGGCGGCGCGCACCAGGCAAGAAGCACGTTCGGCCGGCGAGACGGCGGCCCAGCTTGCGGCCGCCTTGGCGGCAAGGGTCGCGGCCTGACGGGCATCGGCTTCCGAAGCCTCGGTGACCGAGCCGACCACGTCGCGGTGATCGCCGGGGTTGACGACGGCCCGCGTTTCCCCCGAGGCAGTGCCGGTTGCCAGCTGCGGAACGGCCTTCCAGTCGACGGCCGCACTGGCCTGCAGCGCTGCTGTCAGCGAGGTGAGGCCCGCTTCGTTAGAGAGGTCGAGACCGGCCGAGTTGCGGCGCGTTTCGCCGAAGAGATTGTCAGGCAGAGCGATCTGGTCATGCGGCGCGCCGACGATGGGCATGGCGCGCACGATCTCGACCGGATCGGCAATCAGCTCGTCGACCGAGACCTTCGGATCGGCGATGCGGTTGACGAAGGAGGAGTTCGCACCATTCTCGAGCAGGCGGCGAACGAGATAGGCCAGCAGCGTCTCATGCGTGCCGACGGGCGCGTAGATGCGGCAGGGACGGTCGAGATTGCCCTTGCCGACCACTTCGTCATAGAGCGGCTCGCCCATGCCGTGCAGGCACTGGAACTCGTACTTGCCGACCTTGAAGTCCTTGCCGGCCATTTCGTAGATGGTTGCGAGCGACTGGGCATTGTGGGTGGCAAACTGCGGGAAGATCACGTCGGTTGCGGCCAAGAGCTTCTTGGCGCAGGCGATATAGGAGACGTCGGTGTAGATCTTGCGGGTATAGACCGGGAAGTCTTCGAGACCGTCGAGTTGGGCGCGCTTGATCTCGGCGTCCCAGTAGGCGCCCTTGACGAGGCGAACCATGACGCGGCGCTCGGCGCGGCGGGCAAGGTCGATGATGAAATCGAGCACGTAGGGGCAGCGCTTGCCATAGGCCTGGACGACGAAGCCCATGCCGGCCCAGCCGGCGAGGTCCTTGTCGAGGCAGAGCTCTTCGAGCAGGTCGAGCGAGAGTTCGAGGCGGTCGGCTTCCTCGGCGTCGATGTTGAGGCCGATGTCGTATTTCTTCGCGATGAGAGCGAGCGCCTTCACCTTCGGCAGCAGCTCGCTCATCACGCGCGCGGCCTGGACGCGGGCATAGCGCGGGTGCAGCGCTGAAAGCTTAATCGAGATGCCGGGGCCTTCATAGATGCCGCGGCCGGCGGACGCCTTGCCGATGGCGTGGATCGCCGTCTCGTAGTCGCGGTAGTAGCGCTCCGCGTCGGCAGCCGTCGTCGCCGCTTCGCCGAGCATGTCGTAGGAATAGCGGAAGCCCTTCTGTTCGAGCGCGCGCGAACGGCGCAGCGCCTCGTCGATGGTCTCGCCGGTCACGAACTGTTCGCCCATCATGCGCATCGCCATGTCGACGCCGCGGCGGATGACCGGCTCGCCGCAACGGGCGATGAGACGGGTCAGAGCGGCCGAAAGGCTGCGGTCGTTCACGGTGGCGGTGAGCTTGCCGGTGACGACGAGACCCCAGGTGGCGGCGTTGACGAACAGCGAGCGGCCGCCGCCGATATGCGACTTCCAGTCGCCGTCGGAGATCTTGTCGCGGATCAGCGCGTCGCGCGTTGCGGTATCAGGAATGCGCAGCAGCGCTTCGGCAAGGCACATCAGCGCCACGCCTTCCTGGCTCGACAGCGAATACTCCTGCACCAGACCCTCGACGCCCGAGCCCTTGTGCTTGGCGCGCAGTGCCTCGATCAGCTTGCGTGCGGTCTTGGCCGCTGCCGCGCGGGTCGCGGCGTCAAGCGTTGCGGCTTCGATCAGCGCCGGCAGCGCTTCCGTTTCCGGGCGGCGGTAGGCGGCGGTGATTGCCTGGCGCAGCGTGCTCTGCGGCCGCACCGGCGGGGCGAAATCGGCGAAGGGAGCCTGCGGCGCGCCGGTTTCGGTCGTGGTCTTTTGAAGCGGTGTCTGGCTCATCGAGCGCTATCCTCCGGGAAGCGGTTTGGAGGGCGCGGCGCGCCCCCGATCGTGGGCGGAAAATACGCTTCCTTTCGCCGTACATCCATCCGGCATTTTTTGTCTTTTGCGGAATGTTTCACCGCTGCGGCCGAACATGACCGGAGACAATGCGGATTGTTCGCGATATCACCGGATGATCAGAGATCAGGCTGCCTTGCCGAAATGCTTCTCGCGCGCCATCAGGCACTCGTCGTCGCCGGGCATGCAGGTGCGACAGACGATCGGGCGGATCGCATAGATCTTGCAGCCGACGTGCTCGCCGAGCTTGCCGCCGAGTGCGGAGCAACGATCGTCCTCGCAGCGCATGCCGCCGAGATCGGCCGACACATATTCCGCCGGTATCAGGTCGAGCTCCTCGTCCGTCTCCAGCGAGAAGCGCGGCCAGTCGGCCGAATAGGCGCAGCAGGCGCCGCAGCTCTGGCAATCGAAGATGTCGTCGGAAGCGGAATGGGTCATGCGCCAAACTAGCATGAAGGTCCGCGGTCCGAAATGGCCCTCACGCGATGGTCGCGTCCCGGCGGGCAATCTCGTAGTCTTCCGTATGCACCAGCACGCCATCGTCGGTCACGACGGCGATGCCGTAGGCCGCCGGCTCGTCGACAGACAGAGACGTATCGGGTGTGTCGAAGGGCATCGGCTGCTGGTGCACGGGGCTCTTGAAGATCGAGAAGGGAATGCCGCGGCTGGAGCCGCTGATCGTGCGGTGCACGTGGCCGGCAAAGATATGCCGCACGTTGCCGTGTCGTTTGACAAGCGCGTAGAACTCCGTCTCGTTGGCGAGCCGGATCATGTCCATGCCGGTAAAGCCCGTTCTGTGTGGCGGATGATGCATGAACAGCAGCGCCGGTTTGTCGCCGGCCTCGGCAAGCTGCCGGTCGAGCCAGGCGAGACGTTTGGCACAGAGCACGCCGACATGGCTGGTGGGATAATCATAGGGCGGCGCAAAGAGCGTATCGAGCAGGATGGCACGGCAGTCCGGGAAATCGATCGCCTGCTGCACGAAGCCGTGCTCGTCTGTCGCCGTATTGGCAAAGACATCGAGGAAGACCTCGCGCCGATCGTGGTTGCCGATGGTTATGGCAACCGGCGGCGTGAGTTGATCGATAAGCTGCTTCAGCCGTTCGTAGGAGGTGCGATCGGCGTAGTGGGTGAGGTCGCCGGTGAAAATCACCCGGTCGGCGTCCGCATGGTAACGGTTGACGTGTTCGATGCCATTGGCAAGGCGCTGGTAGGGATCAAGCCCGATGATCGTCGTGCCTTCGGGCACCATGTGTAGGTCGGTAAAGATGATCAGCTTTGTCATGGGATCCAGCGGTGACGTCGTAGGTAGCCCAAGCTGTCGCGCGGCGTGCGACGCGTCAAGCGGCAACTTTGGGGCGACTCTCCGAGAGTCCAGCGGTTTTCCTTGCGACGGCTCTAGGAAAGCGCTAATGCAAACGCATCTGATATATCAGCCATGATCGCCGCTAGGCGACGGCAAGCGAGTTGGAGAAACGGCATGCGGTGGAAGCGCACGATCCAGTTGCTGGACGTTCATTGCGAGGGTGAGATCGGCAAGGTCGCGATCGGCGGCGTGCCGAAGATCCCGGGAACCTCGATCGCCGAGCAGCTCAACCACATCAACACGGTCGATGACAGCCTGCGCCGGTTCCTGTGCCTGGAGCCGCGCTCCGGCTCGATCGGATCGGTCAACCTGCTGGTGCCGCCGAAGCGGCCTGAAGCCGATGCCGGTTTCATCATCCTGCAGGCCGACCAGGCGCATGCCATGTCCGGCTCGAACTCGATCTGCGTCACGACCGCGCTGCTCGAATCCGGCATCATCGAGATGAAGGAGCCGGAGACAGTGGTGATGCTCGACACGGCGTCCGGTCTCGTCAAGGCAACCGCGACCTGCCGCGACGGCCGTTGCGAGAAGGTGAAGCTGACGATGGTCCCGTCCTTCGTGCACGAGCTCGACGTCGAGGTCGATACGCCGAAGTGGGGCAAGATCAAGCTCGATCTCTGCTACGGCGGCATCTTCTACGCACTGGTCGATGTCGGCCAGATCGGCACCACGATCGACAAGCCGAACGCCCGCGAGATCGTCGAAGCGGGCATGATCCTGAAGGATATCGTCAACCGCACCATCCCGGTCGTCCATCCGGAGATCCCGGAAATCAAGGGCGTTGCCTACGTCATGTTCCGCGATGTCGAGGCGGATGGCACGATCCGCACCTGCACGACCATGTGGCCGGGTCGTGTCGACCGTTCGCCCTGCGGCACCGGCAGCTCGGCCAACCTTGCGACGCTGCATGCGCGCGGCAAGGTCAAGGTTGGCGACGTCCTGAAGTCCCGCTCTATCATCGGCTCTGAATTCGAAGTGGGCCTCGAAGGCGTGACGACCGTTGCCGGCCGCGAGGCGATCATCCCGACCATTTCGGGCCGCGGTTGGACCTTCGGCCTGCACCAGGTGGCGCTCGACCCGTTCGATCCGCTGGCCGACGGCTTTGCGCTGACGGATACCTGGGGGCCGCAGGCGGGTGAAATTCGCTAAGCAATTCCAGGAAAAGTGTGCAGCGGTTTTCCGTCCGGATTTGCGAGGTTTCAGGCCAATTCCAGGAAAAGTGCGCAGCGGATTTCCGTCCGGAATTGCGCTGCTTCAAAAAAGAAGCGCGGGCCGAAGATCCCTATGATCTCCGGCCCGCGCGGCCCTTGGGAGGCGTGTTGGATTATTTGATACGGCTGGTCTTGCCGAGCATGGCCGTCTGCAGGGCGTCGCTGCCGGTAAGCTCCGCGAGCTTGCGTTCGGCGAAGGCGTCACCCTCGTTGGCGGCCTTACGGAAGATCGCACGGGCGGCCGGGATATCCTTGGCGGTGCCTTCGCCGTTCTCGAGCATCAGGCCGAGATTGACCATGGCATCGACATTGCCGCGGTCTGCGGCCAGGTGATAAAGCTTGGCAGCCTTGGCGTTGTCTTCCGGCACCAGCTTGCCTTCGTCCAGGATGACCGCGAGGTTGAAGGCGGCGACGTCGTCGCCGGCGAGCGATGCCCGTTCGAACCATTCGATCGCCAGCTTGCCGTTGACCGCCGTGCCCATGCCGTCGCGGTAGGAGACGCCGAGATTATAGGCGCCGAGAATGTTGCCGGCGGCGGCCGCCTTCTGGTTCAGCGCGAATTCGGTTGCCGTGTCGCCCTGTTCACCAACGAGAACAGCATAGTTGGTCATCGCCAGTGCGTGGCCGTGTTCGGCGGCTTCACCGAGAATGCGCAGCGACTGGATCTTCTGGCCGGCCTTGTCGAGCACACGGGCAAGCTGAAATTCGGTGCGAGCGCCGCTCTTCTGGTTATAGGCCTCGCGGCAGGCCGAAAGCGCCACCCCGATCCTGATGTCTTCGGTGGCAACGGCCGGGAAAGTCTGGTTGCGCTGCAGGTCGAAGATGCTGCCCGCTTCGCGGTCGCAGACTTCGGCTGCGGAGAGCTCGGCAGCGCGTGCCGACGGGAGAGCGATCGCGGCCACTGCCAGCAGACTGACGATCGCCAGCAGGAGGGCGTTGATGATGCGGGTGCCGGATGTGCTGCGCTTTTCCATGATGCTCTCCCCTTGTCTTGACGATGAATTTATCGGCGACTTTGGCGGAGGGCTGTTCCGGCGGGAACAGCCCGGTGGCGAAAGCTCTGGCGAAGTGACGGAGGAACATAAAGAGCCGGGCCTTTGAGCCGGCTTGCATCCGGGAACGCCGGGGCTATCTTCGAATGTCGGCAACGCTCAAACGGGAGAGGGGCAATGGAAGATCTGGCAGCGCCAATGCGCAAGATGCTGGTGAGCCGACGCGTTGTCGTCGGTGGCCTGCTGCTGACGGCGGCCGGCGGCGGTGTCGCCACCTCCTGGGCAAGCCCCTCACTTGGCGAGGCAACGGAGGTCCGCGGCGACGTTAGACGGAAGCAGGCGGAAAAGGACGACGCGCTCACGGTCGGTAGCCAGCTCTTCGAGAACGACCGGGTGCGCACGAACGCCGAGAGCTATGCGACCTTGAACCTCGGCACCGATACGCGCGTGCTGCTCGGCGCCGAAACCGAGCTGCTGGTCGACAGCTTCATCGCCGGTCAGGGCGGTACGCTCGAACTCGGAACGGGCCGCATGGTGTTCGATCGGCCCGAGGGCTTGCCCAAGGTCGATGTTGCGGTCCGCACGGCCTTCGGCATGATCGGCGTGCGCGGCACTAAGTTCTTTTGCGGGCCGAGCCGGGCCGCTTTTGCCGTTTTCGTCGAACATGGGAGCGTTTCGGTCGCGCGTGGCGGCGTGACCCGGACCGTCGCTGCAGGGCAGGGGGTGGAGTTTCATCATCGCGGTGACGCCCCGAGCGAGCCCGTCAAATGGGGTGAGCCGCGTATCAGGGAAGCCTATGCCAGCGTCGGGCTAACGCGTTGAGCCGCCGCTATTCCGGACCACAAGCCGCTTCGCGCATTGTGTCCCAGAAACTGGCTTTGCGGCGCTTTACTCCGAAACCGTGAAAAGCTCCATCGTCGAGAAGCCGCGAATTTCGTGGGTGCCGAGCGGGCGAAGCTGCTGCTTGCTCTCCGCCGCTGCAGCAGGCCCAACGCAGATCGCGGTGCCTAGGAACTTGTTCGCCTCCTGAAGCCGCGCCGCCAGATTGATCGCGTCCCCATGGGCGGTGTAGTCGAGCTTGCCGCCGGCGCCGACTTCGCCGACCACCGCCGGTCCGGTCTCGACGCCGATCCGGGTCCGGCCGAAGCTGTTGGCCGCGAACTGCGGACGCCGACGCATCTCTTCCGTCAATGCATGGATCGCTCTGGCGCACGCGATCGCCCTGTCGACGTGTTCCGGCAGGTCCTCGGGCGCGTTGAAAAAGGCGTGCACCGCATCGCCCACCACCTTGTCGACCATGCCGCCGTGCTCGGCCACCAGCGCGTTGACTTCGGCAAAGTAGATGTCGAGCAACGCGATCAGCTCCCGCGGCTTCAGTCTCTGCGACAGGGAGGAAAAGCTCTCGATATCGGTGAAGAGCGCCGTCACCTGCCGTTCCTCGCCGGCCACGCGTGCAAGCCCGGGATTGTCGATATAGCGGGCGACGACCGATTGCGGCAGGTATTGCGAGAATTTCTGCCGTGCTGCCGCTTCGGATCGCCGCACCCGAGCAAATTGCAGGATGCTCGTCACCGCGAGAACCACGGCGAGCGCGACCGAAATGCTGACCGCATCGATAAGCCAGCCACTGGTGTCATAGATGATCGCTGCTGCCGCGACGACGGCGGCGACGGCGATAAGGCCAAGGGCCGCGGATATCAGTGGCCGAAGGCGCGCGGCCGCAAAGGCGATACCACATCCGGCGACGAGGGCCATGGCGGCCTCGGCGAGCGGAAGCCGGCTGTCACGCTTCGGTATGAAGCCGGTCAGGACCGCGTTGGCGATATCCGCGTGGATCTGCACCGAGGGTTCGAGCGGCATCGAGGCGCTGGGCCGTAAGCCCCCGAGGCTCGGCAGGCTGCTGCCGATGAGCACGAGTTTGCCTGCAAAGCGATCCGCCGCCGCCTTGCCGGACAACACGTCGGCGGCGGAAACGGTGCGGGCGGCGAGCCGGTCCGCAGCACTGGCGACGAAGCGCAGGCTGCCGGTTTCGTCGAGCGCGATCAGCCGTCCGTCGATGCGCAGCCAGGCGGGTGCGCCGCCGAGGATCGGCGTGCCGGCGCCGCGCATCAGCCGTGTCGCCTCGATCGCCAGCGTCGGATAGGCGTCGTTGCCGAGGATGGCATAGGCCTGAACCCGGCGGATCCGCGCGTCCTCGTCGCCAACGAGAAACGAAGCGGCCGCCGCCTTCGCCTGGTCCATGAACGCGGCACAGGAGGTTTCGGCGCCGTCGAGGAACCAGAGTTCGGGCGGGGCGAAGGGGCGGCTCAGTGCCAGCGGCGGCACCGGACGTGGCCGCTCCTGGATCGTATCGGCTACCAGAAAGCCGAGAACGATGGGAACGCGTCCAAGCGCGGAGGCGAGGGCGGCATTGCCGTCGCCGGCCGCGTTGCAATCGGCGCTGAAGACGAAGTCGACCGCCACGGCCTTGGCGCCGGCCGTCGCAAGCCGCGACAGAAGATCGGCGGTTGCCGTCCTGTCCCATTCGCCTGACGGGCGCGATTGATGGGCCTGGCGGTCGATGTCGACGACAATGATGTCAGGCGACTGCGGTGCGGGAATCCACTGTGTCAGGCTGTCGAAGAACAGCTCGCGCTGCGTTTCTAATACCGGCTCGGCGAAGAGATAGAGGGCGACGGCAACCAGCAAGCTCGTCAGGAACCCGCCGGCAAGCGGAGTGAAACGCAATTGCCGGCGCGGCTCAGAGGCCATGCGCTCTAGTCCTCCTCCGGATCGGCGATGCTTTGCAGGCGGCCGACCTTGCAGGCGATGATGCCCTCGCTTCTTCTGATCGCGCCGCTTTCCTCCAGCCACTGGATGGCGCGGTTGACCTTTGGCCGGCTGGCGCCGAGCACACCGGCGATGTCCGTCTGGCTCATGGTCAGCCGGAGATTGGCGCTTTCCGGCAGCTCGTTGCCGTGGATCTGGCGGAGCGTGGCCAGGAAGAAGCGCGCGACGCGGGCGTTGAGGTCGTAGAGAGCGATGGTTTCGAGCCGCTCGGTCGTGTCGCGAAGCTGGGCGCAGAGGAAGCGGATGACGGCCTCGGCCGCTTCCGGCCGGTTGGTGACGATGTCGAGGAACGACTTCTTGCCGATCACATACCCTTCCGACGCCGTCATCGCCGTTGCGTCGGCCGACCGCGTCTGGCCGTCGAGCACCGCCATCTCGCCAAAAATTGCACCGGCTTCATGCTGACGCAGCATCAGTTCGCGGCCTTGCGGCGTGATCAGCGACAGCTTGATGCGCCCGGAGATGACGACAATCATGTAATTGCCTTCGTCGCCACGCTGGAAGATTACGGTACCGGCCGGCCACTTCCTGTAGGTCGCGATGTCGGCAAGCTCGGCAACGGCATTCTTGTCGAATTCTTCGAAGATCGGAAACGAGCGCCAGAAAGTCGGGCTCCTGTTGATTTCGTTCATGACATGCCCCCGCGCGGCGTCCCCTGCCGCGCCGAAATTCTTCGCCCAGCCGCCTCGTCCTTGCAATAGAAAAGAACGATGTGCCGACGATGTAGTTCCGTGTTTGTCTGCGGATAAGTCAGAAAGCGCCAAGCTCGAAGGTTGACGATGCCTACTGGTCGTTTCATTTTCTTGAACGATCTGTCGCTCCCGGAGCGGCTAGATGAATTTGAAAATGCTGATACTTCTGTTGCCAACAACCGTTTCTCACAGGAGCCTCGCATGCCTCAGAATGTTGTCGTCCTCATCGGACGCGTTCTTCTCTCTATCATGTTCATCATGTCCGGTTTCAGCAAGCTGATGGATCCGTCGGGCACGGCCCAGATGATCACCGGCGCTGGCTGGCCGGCACCGACCGCACTCGCTTACCTTGCCGGCCTCTTCGAACTCGTCGCCGGTCTCGCCGTTCTCGTCGGCTTCCAGACGAAGATTGCCGCCTATCTGCTTGCGGCGTTCAGCCTTGTCACCGCTTTCGCCTTTCACAGCGGCGCGATCAACATCCCGAACTTCCCGCCGGAAGCCAACGGCCTGCTGACCGTCTTCAACGGCCTGATGATGATGAAGAATATCGCGATCGCCGGTGGTTTCCTCGTGCTCGCCGTCTTCGGCCCCGGCGCTCTGTCGGTCGATAAGCGCGGCGCCTGAGACCGAACATGCCGTGCGTTGGGATCAACGCACAAGGCATACTCTGGTTTACCGCAGTAACATCAAGCCCGCCGCTCGTTCGGCGGGCTTCTTGCATTTCAGGGATAAATCACGCCCTTGCGCAGGATGACGTTGCCGTAGAGCCTGGGTTCGCTCGTCTGGACGACCGTGTGGGCGGCTCTTACGCGCGGGTAAAAATCCGCTCCGAGCAAGGGCACGACACGGCGGCCGGGCTCGTGCCGGGCGCAACACGCGACGATTTCCTGATGCACCGGATCAAGCGCATCCCTGTCCTGTTTGACGGTGGCGCGGAAGATCGCCTCGGGCACGAAATCGTCGATTGGCAAAACGCTGAAGATGGCGTCGAGCACCGGGATCAGCGGGTGCCCGTCGAGCCGGACGAGACGGCGCGCATGTTCCTGGCCCGGATAGTTGCCGTCGACCAGCGCGATCTCGTCGCCGTGTCCCATCACCCGGAGCGTTGCAAGCAGCTCGGGACTGAGGATCGGGTTTAGTCCTTTCAGCATCAGCCGAGCTCCTTGAAAAGGACATTGGTGTCGAGCAGGTAGCGGGAGAAGAGCGGCAGGCTGGCGCCGCCGATGGCGCGCGCGTCGCTACCGACCAGGCCTTCCACCAGCTCAGGGATGGTCACGCCCTGGAGGTCGAGCTCGTAGAGCGCCCTGCGCGTGGCGGCGAGCAACCGGGCGCGGACCCAGGGTGGGAAGCCGCCGTCGATGACAACGGCCGAGAAGTCGACGATCGATACCGCTGATACCACCGCCTGGGCAAGAGCCGCGCCACAGTCGTCGATCCAGATGTCGAGCGGTTCGCCGAAGTCGATCCAGTCGTCAGCCGAGTACCAGAGCGGCCGCGGGTCGATGCCGCGTTCGCGCAGCAGATTTTCGAGTACGAAGACCGAGGCGATCTTGAGGAGCTGGATGGTCTTGCCGTCCTTGCCTGAAACCGGCAGGGGGCCGATGGCGCCCGCCGTTCCGGTACGTCCGGAGAAGAGCGCTGAGTTCAGGACGACGCCGCCGCCGATGAACGAGCCGATATAGAAATAGACGAAGTCCGGATAGATGGCGCCGACGCCGAAGGCGAGCTCGGCGCCGCAGGCGCTGGTGCCGTCGTTCTGCAGGAAGACCGGATAGGTGGTGCGGGATGAGACTGCTGCCTGCAGATCGATGTCGCGCCACTTGTTCATTTCTTCCCGCGGCGCGCCCACTTCCTCCGCCCAGTTCCAGAGTTCGAAGGGCGTGGCGATGCCGATGCCGGCGATCCGCTTGCGCTGATCGGGGTTGAGCTGCTGTTCGAGCTTCGCCATGCCTGAAATGATGAAATCGACCAGATCGCCTGGCAGCGGATAGGCATGCACATGATGCAGATGCAGCCGGATGGTGCCGACGAAATCCATCAGCACGAGATCGGCGCTGCGCCGGCCGATCTTCACGCCGAAGGAAAAGACCGCGTCCGGATTGAGCCGCATCGGCGTCGATGGTTGCCCGACCTTGCCGCGAACGGGATCGCCCTTGACCAGCAGGCCGTCGCTTTCCAGCGCCCGCATGATCACCGATACGGTCTGCGCCGAAAGGCCGGAACGCCGGGCGATATCGGCTTTGGAGAGGCCACCGTGACGCCTGACCAACGACATGACCAGGCGCTCGTTATAGGCGCGCACGCGCGTCTGGTTGGCGCCGCCGCTCGGGTCGATGACCTCAGGTTGCGTCGGTCCCCGATCAGGACCGTCTGTCAGTGACATGCCACCGTCTCCTCCCGTTGGCATAGATCACGCTGGTTTAGAGTCGGATCGGCCCAAAACCATAAACGTGATCGTTTCTCATAAGTTAGAGCGGGATGCGGGCGGAAAACCGCATGCACTTTTCCTCATCCCGCTCTGGTGCCCGCTTGGCGCAGGTCTGTTGTTTCCGCTTGCCGTGGCTCTGTCAATTTGTCTGACGCTCCGCTTCTGCGACGGAGCGTCGTCATCCCAAGAATGACACATCGAAATAATAATTCAATTTGATTTATTTATTGACACCCCGGAATTTTAGTGTTTGTTTTTGTCTCGGAAGCGTCGATTGCAACGAGGAGAATGTTGCTGTCGCGTGGCCTGGGGCGGTCCGCCGGCCCGATTTTCAATCCTTGGGAGGATTTCATGAAGAAGACTGTTCTCTCCGCCGCTTTCGGCGCGCTGGCGCTTGGTGTCGCTTTCGCCGCGCCGGCACAGGCTGCTGATGTCGGCGCCTGCCTGATAACCAAGACCGACACCAACCCCTTCTTCGTCAAGATGAAGGAGGGTGCGACCGCCAAGGCGCAGGAACTCGGCGTGACGCTGAAGGCCTATGCCGGCAAGATCGACGGCGACCACGACAGCCAGGTGGCTGCGATCGAATCCTGCATCGCCGACGGCGCCAAGGGCATCCTGATTGCTGCCTCCGATACCAAGGCAATCGTCGACCAGGTGAAGAAGGCGCAGGAAGCCGGTCTTCTGGTGATCGCTCTCGACACGCCGCTTGATCCCGCCACAGCCGCCGACGCCACGTTCGCAACCGACAACCTGCTCGCCGGCAAGCTGATCGGCCAATGGGCCGCCGCTACGATGGGCGAGAATGCGAAGACCGCAAAGATCGGCTTCCTCGACCTCACCCCTTCGCAGCCGACGGTCGACGTCCTGCGTGACCAGGGCTTCATGATCGGTTTCGGCATCGACCCGAAGGACCCGAACAAGATCGGTGACGAGGATGACCCGCGCATCGTCGGCCACGACGTGACCAACGGCAACGAAGAAGGTGGCCGCACGGCGATGGAAAACCTTCTGCAGAAGGATCCCGATATCAACGTGATCCACACCATCAACGAGCCGGCCGCCGTCGGCGCCTATCAGGCGCTCAAAGCCGTCGGCAAGGAGAAGGACGTGCTGATCGTGTCGGTCGACGGCGGTTGCCCGGGCGTCAAGTCGGTGGCCGAAGGTGTTATCGGCGCGACTTCGCAGCAGTATCCGCTGATGATGGCCGCACTCGGCATCGAGGCGATCAAGAAGTTCGCCGACAGCGGCGAAAAGCCGAAGCCGACCGAAGGCAAGGACTTCTTCGACACCGGCGTTTCGCTCGTTACCGACAAGCCGGCTGCAGGCGTCGAATCGATCGACGTCAAGGTCGGCACGGAGAAGTGCTGGGGCTGATCGCCTCCGCTCTTCGATCGCATGAGGCAGTAACGGAAGGGCGGCCCCGGCCGCCCTTCGCGTAAGCGCCGATGTCTTTGACAAGGCGACGGAAACCGCGCAGCTTCTTTAGTGAGTGCTGATGCCCGCCCGATGGTGGGCGGGCTGTGCACCAGATTGCATCGCAACCCCTTGGGAGTGGGGTTCACCGGAGGAAGGTCCATGGGCGAGCCCAATACAGCCGCACAGCCATCCCAGGAATTCGAAAAAGTCCTGGTCAACAGTTCGACGCAGGTCGCGTCGTTCGATACGCATGACAAGACCGCGATCCAGAAGATCCAGCATTTCCTGCACTCGACGCCGGCGGCCGTGCCGTTCATCGTGCTCGTTGCAGCGATCCTGATCTTCGGTGTGGCGATCGGCGGAAAGTTCTTCTCGTCCTATACGCTGACGCTGATCCTTCAGCAGATCGCCATCGTCGGCATCCTGGGGGCCGCGCAGACATTGGTGATCCTGACGGCCGGCATCGACCTTTCGATCGGCGTGATCATGGTGCTTTCGGCGGTGATCATGGGCAATTGCGCCGTGACCTATGGCCTTCCGGCGCCCATTGCGATCTTCATCGGTTTCGTCGTCGGCGGCGCCTGTGGCTTCCTCAACGGTTTCCTCGTCTCCAGGGTCAAGCTGCCGCCGTTCATCGTGACGCTCGGCACCTGGTACGTCATCATGTCGACGAACTTCATTTACTCGGCCAATGCGACGATCCGCGAGGCCGATGTGACGGCGGTCACCCCGATGCTTCACCTCTTCGGCGTCAGCTTCAAGGTGGGGCCCGCAGTCTTCACGCTCGGCGTGGTGATGATGGCGGTGCTGGTCTTCGGCCTCTGGTATGCGCTCAATCACACGGCCTGGGGACGACACCTTTATGCCGTGGGTGACGATCCGGAGGCCGCCAAGCTTTCCGGTATCCGCACCAGCCGCGTGCTGCTCAGCGCCTATACGCTGGCGGGTCTGATCGCAGCGCTCGCCGCCTGGGTTTCAATCGGCCGCAACGGCTCGATCTCGCCTTCGGCAGCCGTCACCGACTACAATCTGCAGGCCATCACAGCAGCCGTGATCGGTGGCATCTCACTCTTCGGCGGACGCGGATCGATCCTTGGAACCCTGATCGGCGCGATGATCGTCGGCGTGGTCTCGATGGGTCTCAATATGCTGGGCGCCGATCCGCAGTGGAAAGTCTTCCTCACCGGCGTTTTGATCATCACCGCCGTCGCAATCGACCAATGGATCAGAAAGGTAGCAGGCTGATGGCTCAGGAACCCATTCTCACCGCACGCGGCCTGGTCAAGCGTTACGGCCGGGTCACGGCGCTGGATCATGCCGATTTCGACCTCTACCCGGGCGAGATCCTGGCCGTCATCGGCGACAACGGCGCCGGCAAGTCCTCGATGATCAAGGCGATCTCCGGCGCCGTCACGCCTGATGAAGGCGAAATCCGGCTCGAGGGCCAGCCGATCCACTTCCGTTCGCCGATGGAGGCGCGCACCGCCGGCATCGAGACCGTCTACCAGAACCTGGCGCTGTCGCCGGCGCTATCGATCGCCGACAACATGTTTCTCGGTCGCGAAATCCGTAAACCCGGCATCATGGGCAAGCTCTTCCGCACGCTCGACCGCGCGGAGATGGAGAAGCGGGCACGGGCAAAGCTGTCAGAGCTCGGCCTGATGACCATCCAGAACATCAATCAGGCGGTGGAAACCCTTTCGGGCGGCCAGCGCCAGGGCGTGGCCGTGGCGCGGGCTGCAGCCTTCGGCTCCAAGGTGGTGATCATGGATGAGCCGACCGCAGCACTTGGTGTCAAGGAAAGCCGGCGGGTGCTGGAATTGATCCTCGACGTGCGCTCGCGCGGCCTGCCGATCGTGCTCATCTCGCACAACATGCCGCACGTGTTCGAGGTGGCCGACCGCATTCATATCCATCGGCTTGGCAAACGGCTATGCGTCATCAACCCGAAGGAGCACACGATGTCGGATGCTGTCGCCTTCATGACCGGGGCGAAGGAGCCGCCGCGCGAAGCGCTCGCGGCATGAACGTCGAGCCGATCGCAAACGAAATCCTGAGACGGGCGGCTGGTGCTGCCCGTTTCGTCGTCGCCATTGCCGGCCCTCCGGGTTCCGGCAAGTCGACGTTGTCGGACGCGCTCGCCGAGACCCTGGTCGCCCGCGGCGAAAAGGCGGCGGTGCTGCCAATGGACGGCTTCCACATGGACAATGCCGTCCTGGAAGAAAAGGGCCTGCTCCCTCGCAAGGGCGCGCCGGAAACGTTTGACGTCAGGGCGTTCCTGTCGACGGTTCAGGCGGTCCGCGCCAATGACGGCGAGGTGCTTGTTCCGGTTTTCGACCGGTCGCGGGAATTGGCGATCGCCTCGGCCCGGATCGTTGCGCCCGAAACACGCATCGTTCTCGTGGAGGGCAACTATCTGCTTCTCGACGAGGACCCCTGGAACAAGCTCGCGGGCGCCTTCGATTTCTCCATCTTCATCAACCCAGGGATCGAGGAACTGGAGCGGCGTCTTTTGAAACGCTGGTACGATCACGGCTATGACGAGGAGGCGGCGAAGCGCAAAGCCCATGGCAACGACATCCCTAACGCGCATCGTGTCGTCGAGCACCAGCGACGCGCAGATCTCGTGCTTGCGGATTTCTGATCGATGGTCGGATTGCGGATTGTCTTCCCGGGCGCATTGGTGTTATCGAGACGCGGTTCCACCACATGAGTAACCGCCCGCCACCCGCACCTGCCGGCTGCAAAGCCGCGCGCGCGGATCGGGCGCGAGCAGAGCGGGATGAGTGTAAGCGGTTTCCGCCTGCATTCCGTTCTGAGCTAGGAGAACGCTGACCATGCAAGACCTCGTTATCCGCCGGCCGGATGATTGGCACCTTCACCTGCGCGACGGCGACATGCTGAAAGGCGTTATCGCCGATACCAGCCGCCATTTCGCCCGCGCGATCATAATGCCCAACCTGGTGCCGCCGGTCGTGACGACCGCAGACGCCAGCGCCTATCGCGAGCGCATCCTCGCCGCGCTTCCCGCGGGCGACCGGTTCGAGCCGCTGATGACGCTCTATCTCACCGCAGGCACCAATCCTGACGACGTCGAGGCCGGCCACAGGAGCGGCCTCGTCAAGGCGGTCAAGCTTTACCCGGCGGGCGCGACGACGAATTCGCACAGCGGCGTGCGCAATATCGATGAGGCGATGCCGGTGCTGGAGCGCATGGCGAAGATCGGCCTGCCGCTCTGCGTCCATGGCGAGGTCACGAGCTCGGATGTCGACATCTTCGACCGCGAAGCCGTGTTCATCGAGACCGTGCTCGATCCGCTGCGCAAGCGGCTGCCGGAACTGAAGGTGACGATGGAACACGTCACCACCAAGGACGGCATCGACTACATCAAGGCGTCGAAGGCCAATCTTGCCGGCTCGATCACCACCCATCACCTGATCATCAACCGCAATGCGATTTTGGTCGGCGGCATCAAGCCGCATTACTACTGCCTGCCGGTCGCCAAGCGTGAGAACCACCGTCTGGCACTGCGCGCGGCCGCCGTCTCCGGCGACAGGCGCTTCTTCCTCGGCACCGACTCCGCACCCCATGTCGATCCGCTGAAGGAATGCGCCTGCGGCTGCGCCGGCATTTACACCTCGATCAACACCATGAGCTGCCTAGCGCATGTGTTCGAGGAGGAGGGCGCGCTCGACAGGCTCGAAGCCTTCGCCTCGCTGAACGGTCCCGCCTGGTATGGCCTGCCGGTCAACGAGGAAAAGATCACGCTGCGCAAGCAGGCTGAGGCGGTCACCTATCCCAAGAAGATCGAGACCGGTGCCGGTCTGGTCACCGTATTCGATCCGATGTTCCCGCTGCACTGGGCCGTCGTCTGATCCGCTGAGTTTTGAAGGAGAGTTTGATGTTTTCCAACGCGTTCACCGACAAGGCTGTGATGGCTGAGCTGGTCGCCAAGATGCTCTGGGAGATCAAGGCCGTACACTTCCGCGCCGATGAGCCCTACAAGCTGTCGTCGGGCATGGCGAGCCCCGTCTATATCGACTGCCGCAAGCTGATTTCCTACCCGCGCATCCGCTCGGCGGTGATGGATTTCGCCGCAGCGACGATCCTGCGCGAGGCCGGTTTCGAGAAGTTCGACGTGGTCGCCGGTGGCGAAACGGCCGGCATTCCCTTTGCTGCGATGCTTGCCGAGCGCTTGGGCTTGCCGATGATCTATGTCCGCAAGGCGCCGAAGGGCCATGGTCGCAACGCCCAGATCGAAGGCCATATGCCGGAAGGCGCACGCGTGCTCGTCATCGAGGACCTGACGACCGCCGGCGGTTCGATGTTCAAATTCATCGACGCCATTCGCGCAGCCGGCGGCATTGTCGACCACGGCATTGCGCTCTTCTACTACGACATCTTCCCGGAAGCGGTTGGCGAGATGAAGGGTAAGGGCGTTGACCTCCACTGGATCGCCACCTGGCGCAACGTGCTGGCGGTCGCCCGCGAGCAGAAGCTGTTCGACGAGAAGACGCTGGGTGAAGTGGAAGCCTTCCTCAACGCGCCGCTCGCCTGGTCGGGCCGCAACGGCGGCGTGAGCGCTCTCGCGTAACGTTTGAAGAGGCCCCGGCCGAGCCGGGGCCTCGCAACGCCTAAGATTCAGTTCTTAAATCGATTGAAATTCTACCCAGGAGGAAGAGCCGATGATCGTATGTTGCGGAGAAGCGCTGATCGACATGCTGCCGCGGGACACGACCGCGGGCGAGAGTGCCTTTGCACCCTATGCCGGCGGGGCGATCTTCAACACGGCAATCGCGCTCGGCCGCCTCGGTATCCAGACCGGCTTCTTCACCGGCCTTTCCGACGACATGTTCGGCGATATCCTGCGCGAGACGCTGAAGGCGGCGAATGTCGATTTCGGCCCCTGTGCGACGCTCTCGCTGCACACGACGCTTGCCTTCGTCAAGCTCGTCAATGGCCATGCGAGCTACGCCTTCTTCGACGAGAAAACTGCCGGGCGCATGATCACGACCGAGCACCTGCCGAAGCTGGGGGATTTCTGCGAAGCGCTGCATTTCGGCGCGATCAGCCTGATCCCCGAGCCCTGCGGTTCAACGTACGAGGCGTTGATGACGCGCGAGCACGAAAAGCGGGTCATCTCCTTCGACCCGAACATCCGGCCCGGCTTCATTAAGGACCGCGACGCCCATCTCGCCCGGATGAACCGCATGGCGGCATTGTCGGATATCATCAAGTTCTCCGACGAGGATCTCGCCTGGTTCGGCATGGAAGGCAGCCATGACGAACTTGCTGCCGAATGGCTGAAGCGCGGGCCGAAGCTGGTGCTGATCACCAAGGGCGCCGACGGCGCAGTCGGCTACACGGCGCACCACAAGGTCGAAGTGGCCGGCGAGCGCGTCACCGTGGTCGACACGGTCGGCGCCGGCGACACCTTCGACGCCGGCGTACTGGCATCCCTCAAGCTCGCCGGCCTCTTGACCAAGGCCGATGTCGCCGATCTCACCGAAACCGCGGTCCGCAATGCACTGGCACTCGGCGCCAAGGCGGCGGCCGTCACCGTCTCGCGTGCCGGCGCAAACCCGCCGTGGAAGCACGAAATCGGCCTCTGAGCTTTCTTACTCTTCGGGCTCCGGGCGGTATTCCAGGATATCGCCCGGCTGGCATTGCAGCACGGCGCAGATCTTCTCCAGCGTATCGAAGCGCACGCCCTTCACTTTTCCCGATTTCAGCAGCGAGATGTTCTGCTCGGTAATCCCCACCTGTTCGGCGAGATCGCGCGAACGGACTTTGCGCTTCGCCAGCATGACATCGAGATTGACGACGATCGGCATCCGCTAGACGAAGCTCCTGTTCTCCGCCTCGACCCCCGACGCGATGACCAGGACGTGGCCAAGGCCGACGACCAGTCCGGCCATCAGCAGCACGATGATGGCGCCGCCACTGATATCGAAGACCACCGCATGTCCCGTGGTGCCCGGATTGTCGTAGGTGACAGCCAGGATGCCGATGCCATTGCTGATCGTCATGCATAGCGCTCCCGCAAGCGCCGTCAGCCCCACGCGCCGCAACAACACGCCATTGCGGCTGGTGAGAATCTCGCCGCGCTGGAAGCCGTCGAAAAGCTGCCACGCGAAGGCGAGGCCGGCGATGACGAGCGCATTGTTGATCGCGGTCAGGAAAATGACGGTGGCGATGGCGCGATAGGACAGCGTGATGACATCGACGCGGGGAAAGACGACGTCCCGAATACCCTGTTCGAAGCCCTGTCGGTCGAAGAAAATCTGCCAGTGCCCGTAGACGACGGCTGAGCAGAACAGTGCGCCGCTCAACACCACCATGAGCTTCATGAAGCGGCTGAGCTTGCGCAGCCTCTCGGCGGTTTCCGTCATAAAAATTCCCTTATCGTTTGGCTTGTATTTTTATCGTAAAACAATAAGTAATTCTCGTCAATTGTGATTTTGGTGCCGTGCCATGCCTCTCCTATCAGATCTCGATCTGATGCAGGTGCTGAAACCGGCGGGCGCCACGGTGCTGCCGGCCTGCGCTATATGATAAGGCCCGAGGCACGATCTGCACTTCGGGCCTTATCGTTCGACGCGATGCGGTTCAGGATGGAACCGCCTGGAGCTGCTCCTCAGCGCGCGGCCTTCAGCAGGGCCGCCACCAGGCCAGCGGTCGACGAATCGTGGCCGGCAGCACTCTCCTTGCCTTCGACGACCGGCAGCAGGCCTGTTGCCAGTTCCTTGCCGAGTTCGACGCCCCACTGGTCGAAGGAATTGATGTTGAAGAGCGCGCCTTCGACGAAGACGCGGTGCTCGTAGAGCGCAATCAGGCGGCCAAGTGCGAAGGGATCGAGCTGGTCGTAGACGATCGTCAGCGACGGGCGGTTGCCGGTGAAGACGCGGTGCGGCGCGATCCTGTCGGCCTTGGCGTCGGCCATGCCCTTGGCGGTGAGCTGCGCCTTCGCCTCAGTGAGCGTCCGGCCCTTCATCAGCGCCTCGGATTGCGCCAGGCAATTGGCAATCAGCAGTTCGTGCTGGTGGCGCAAGTTCTTTTCATGGCCGTTTGCCGCGATCATGAACTCGGCCGGGATGACGTCCGTGCCCTGGTGGATCAGCTGGTAGAAGGCGTGCTGGCCATTGGTGCCGGGCTCGCCCCAGACGACCGGGCCGGTTGAATACGCCACAGGGGTGCTGTCGAGCGTTACCGCCTTGCCGTTCGATTCCATGTCGAGCTGCTGCAGATAGGCGGGGAAGCGCGACAGACGCTGGTCATAGGGCAGGATCGCGCGCGACGGATAGCCGAGCACGTTGCGGTGATAGAAGCCGAGAAGGCCGAGCAGGACGGGAATGTTCTTGCGGATCGGAGCGGTGCGGAAGTGCTCGTCGATGGCATGGCCGCCATCGAGGAAGCGGCCGAAATTCTCCTTGCCGATGGCGATCATCAGCGGCAGGCCGATCGCCGACCAGATCGAGTAGCGACCGCCGACCCAATCCCAGAAGCCGAAGACACGGGCCTGGTCGATGCCGAAGGCGGCGACCTTGTCGAGCGCCGTCGAGACGGCAGCGAAGTGATGGCCGACGGCGGCCTCTCCGAGCTTGCCGGCGATGAAGGCGCGGGCCGTCGCGGCATTGGTCATCGTCTCGATCGTCGTGAAGGTCTTCGAGGCGACGATGAAAAGGGAGGTTTCCGGATCGACGAGCTTCAGCGTGTCGGCGATGTGGGCGCCGTCGATGTTGGAAACGAAGTGAAGGCGCGGACCGTCATGGAAGGGCGCGAGCGCCAGCGTCGCCATGACGGGGCCGAGGTCGGAGCCGCCGATGCCGATATTGATGACGTCGGTGATCTTCTTGCCGGTGGCGCCCTTGAGCGCACCCGAGCGGATGCCGTCAGCAAAGGCGCCCATGGCGTCGAGCACGCCGTTGACGTCGGGCATCACGTCCTTGCCGTCGACGAGGATCGGGCGGTTGCCGCGGTTGCGCAGCGCTGTGTGCAGCACGGCACGCTCCTCGGTGATGTTGATGATGTCGCCGCGGAACATGGCGTCCCGCTTCTCCTCGACCTTGGCCGCCTTGGCGAGCGCTTCGAGGCCGTCAAGCACCCTGTCGTTGACGGCGCATTTCGAATAGTCGAGCAGCAGGTCGCCGAGCGTGGTGCTGAAGCGCTGGAAGCGTTCGGCGTCGCTGGCGAAGGCAGCGCGGATATCGGTTGCGTTGGTCTCAGAGGCGGTTGCTTTGAGTTGGTCGACAAGCGCTTTCATCGCAGGGCTCCTTGTGTCGGACAGGGGTGTCGGACAATCGCCTGCGTAGCTATTCGCTTTAAGTGGACCAAATCAAGACTGGAAAACCGCCGAAGTGGCGGTTTTCAGGATTTTTTAAATCGTTTGAATTTTGGACTAATTCAGCCGCGCAGGTCTTTACGCAGGATCTTGCCGACATTGGTCTTCGGCAGCTCCGTCCGGAACTCGACGAAACGCGGGCGCTTGTAGTTGGTGAGGTTGGCGGCGCAATGGCGCTTGACCTCTTCCTCCGTCAGCGCCGGATCCTTCTTGACCACGAAGAGCTTGACGGCCTCGCCGGAATGCTCGTCCGGAACGCCGATCGCTGCGCATTCGAGAATGCCCGGATGGGTCATCGCCACTTCCTCGATCTCGTTCGGGAAGACGTTGAAGCCGGAAACGAGGATCATGTCCTTCTTGCGGTCGACGATCTTGACCAGGCCGTCCGCGTTCATGAAGCCGATGTCGCCCGAGCGGAAGAAACCGTCCGGCGAGATCGCCTTGGCTGTTTCATCCGGCCGCTGCCAGTAGCCGGCCATCACCTGTGGGCCGCGAATGCAGATCTCGCCGACTTCGCCGATCGGCAGCGTGTTGCCGAGGTCGTCGCGGATCTCGACGTCGGTCGAAGGAATCGGCATGCCGATCGTGCCGGTGAACTCGGTCGCGTCGAGGATGTTGGCCGTTGCCACCGGCGAAGTCTCCGACAGGCCGTAGCCTTCGGCGATCGAGCAACCGGTCATCTGCTTCCAGCGTTCGGCCACCGGGCGCTGGATCGCCATGCCGCCACCGAAGGTCAGCATCAGCGACGAGAAATCGAGCTTCTGGAACTCCGCATTGTTCATCAGCGCGTTGAACAGCGTGTTGAGGCCCGGGAAGATATTGGTCTTGTGCTTGCCGAGTTCCTTGACGAAACCCGGAATGTCGCGCGGATTGGGAATCAGGATGTTGTTGCCGCCAGTGGCAAGGCCCATCAGCGAATTCACCGTCAGTGCGAAGATGTGGTAGAGCGGCAGCGCGCACATGAAGACGAGGTTTTCCGGGCGTGCCCGCGAGCGGAACGCCGTGTGGAACCAGATTTCCATCTGCGCCATGTTCGACAGAAGGTTCGAATGGGTGAGTGTTGCACCCTTGGAGACCCCGGTCGTGCCGCCGGTATATTGCAGGAAGGCGACATCACCAGGCGCGACGTTCGGTTTCGTCAGCTTGGCACGGCCACCCTTGGAAAGCACCGTCTTGAACGAAAGGTGGCCGGGGATCGACCAGGCAGGAACCAGCTTCTTGACGCGACGGACCACGAGATTGACGATCGCGCCCTTGAGACCCAGCATGTCGCCCATCGTGGCGACGACGACGTGCTTGACGGAGGTCTTGTCGGTCACCTGCTGCACCGTGTGGGCGAAGTTTTCCAGAACGAAGATCGCCTTGGCGCCGGAATCGACGAGCTGGTGCTGCAACTCGCGCGGCGTATAGAGCGGGTTGACGTTTACGACGGTAAAGCCGGCTCTAAGAATGCCGTAGACGATGACGGGGTTCTGCAGGATGTTCGGCATCATCACGGCGACACGGTCGCCTTTGACGAGGCCGAGAGATTGCAGCCAGGCACCGATCTTGGCGGATTCGGCATTGAGGTCCGCAAAACTCAGCGTCTTGCCCATGCAGGTGAAGGCCGGGCGGGTCGAATAGCGGGCGACGGCGTGGTCGAAAAATTCGCCGATCGATTTGTAGGGCAGGGCGCCGATTTCGGCGGCTATGCCGGGTGGATAGGATTTCAGCCAGATCTTGCCTGGGCTGGTACCCGTTTGTTGTGCGCTGACTTCCACCATGACCTCTCTCCCTCTGGTCGCCACAGGCTGGCCTGCTCGCGGCCTGAGAAAATCCCTCCTGACCTTCTCATGCCGATGAAGATGATGCTTTTGAGACACCACTTCAAGCTGAGATTCGGGATTATCTAACTTTGACGTAAACGTCAACTGAGCTTACGGTTAACGGGCGCGGATTGCGCCCTCGAAAAAGTATGACGAGAGCTGCAAAAGCTTTGCCTGCTAGGGCAAAACACTGTATTGCATTGCAGCATATCCCTGTTGGTCCGATCCAACGTCCGCCGATATATCCCCCAGATTTTTCTCCGGTCCGCTCGGGCCGGACGACGCAGGCCATTGCTCATGTGTGACGAAGCTTATTCTTCCGCCGCCGAACCGCGCCGTGCCCGTGTTTCTGCTGCCGAAGTAGCGCTCGCAGTCGGCGGCTTCGGGATCGGCACCGGCGAATTCGCGATCATGGGTCTCTTGCCACAGGTCGCTGAGGATGTCGCCGTTTCGGTGCCGCGGGCAGGGGCAGTGATCAGCGCCTATGCTCTCGGCGTCGTTGTCGGCGCGCCGCTGATCGCAGTGCTTGCCGCCCGCTTCTCCCGCTTCCGCGTGCTGCTTGCGCTGATGCTGGTTTTCGCCGTCGGCAATTTTGCAAGCGCGATCGCACCGGATTTCTATACGCTGATCGTCGCGCGCTTCTTCGCCGGCCTGCCGCATGGTGCCTATTTCGGTGTGGCCGCCCTGGTCGCCGCCGGCCTCGCGGCGCCGAACCAGCGGGCGCGTGCAGTTGGCCGGGTGATGATGGGGCTGACGATCGCCACCCTCTTCGGCACGCCGCTCGTCGCATGGTTCGGCCAGGCGCTCGGTTGGCGGTCCGCTTTCGCCATCGTCGGCGGCATCAGCCTTTTGACCGTGGCGCTGACCTTCGTCCACGTGCCGCGCGACAAAGGCAATCCGAAGGCAACGCCGCTTCGCGAGCTCGGCGCGCTTGGCAAGCTGCAGGTCTGGCTGATGCTTGGCATCTGCGCCATCGGCTGCGGCGGCATGTTCGCAGTCTTCAGCTACATCACGCCGGCACTCACCGAAGTCGCGGGTGTTTCTCTTGCCAATGTGCCGGTCATGCTCTCGGTCTTCGGCGCCGGCATGATCCTCGGCAACATCGTCGGCGCGCGGCTTGCCGATTGGGCGCTGCTGCCGGCAATCGGCATCGCCATCGTCTTCAACATCTTCGCCTATGTGCTCTTCTATTTCACCATGGGCAATCCGTGGATCGCGATCGTCAACGTGCTCTTCATCGGCGGCGGTTTCGCCGTCGTGCCGGGCGTGCAGACGCGGCTGATGGATATCGCCGGCGAGGCACAGACGCTCGCCGCCGCCCTTAGCCATTCCGCCTTCAACCTCGCCAACGCGCTTGGCGCCTGGCTCGGCGGTGCCTCGATTGCCGCTGGCTACGGCTGGACCTCCACCGGCCTCGTCGGCGCCGTTCTCGGCGTTGCCGGCTTCGGCATCTTCCTCGCATCCGTCTTTGTCGATCGCGCTCAACCCGCTCGCCTGGCTGCAAAACCTGCGGCGGAATGACCGGTTTTTGCAAAAGAAGGTCGCGGGAACTTGATCCCTCCTAAATTTTTCTGTCATGTCCCGCCGCTAGCGTCGCTTCTGGCCCTGAAACTACCGTAAAGCAGGGGCAAAGGGCCGGGCTTGGTGCCACAGAGGCTGGCAAGACCCCGGGTTTGTTGTAAGCTCGTCGAAAGACGGAGGATCATTGGTGCAATTGGGCAATCGCGAACGAGAAAACTTCGCCGTGGAGCCACGGCTTCTCGGGCACACCGCGATTTCGCGCCATGCCCTCGTTGGACCGATGACGGCTGCCCGCTGGATGCTGGTCTTCGTTCTTCTTGCCGGCGTCTACTTCTTCCACGGTTTCCTCGTCCCGGTTCTGGCCGCCGTCGTCATCGGCTTTGCCAGCTGGCCGATCTATCGCCGGCTGCTTGCCGCCGTGAACGGCAACCGCACGCTTGCGGCCACCATCGCCATCGTCTGCGTCATCTCCTTCATCGTCGTGCCGATTTCTCTTGCTGCCGTCTATGCGGTGGACGAAGTGCGCGACTGGGTCGTCTGGGCCGTCGAGACCAATGCCAACGGTGCCGTGGTTCCCGCCTGGCTGACCAGCATTCCGATTGCCGGCGTTTGGCTCGGCGAACAATGGGTCAAGCATGTCGGTCATCCGGGTGCGCTCGGGGAACTGGTCCAGTTGGTCAGCGGTTCCAACATCGGCAACATCTACCGTGGCGTTCTGGTCGTCGGTGCCTCGACGTTCCACGCCTTCCTGACGCTGCTTTTCATGCTGATCACGCTGTTCTTCGTCTACCGCGACGGCCAGTCTTTTTCCGGACAGCTCGACCGTCTCGGCGAGCGCATCTTCCCGATGCGCTGGGAGCGCTTGTCGCGCGTCGTGCCGATGACGATCAGTTCCACCGTCACCGGCATGGGCATCATCGCCATCGGCGAGGGCATCGTGCTCGGCGTCGCCTACTGGCTGGCCGGCGTGCCGTCGCCGGTCACGCTCGGCATCATCACCGGCCTGATGGCTCTCATTCCGGGCGGTGCGCCGCTGTGCTTCACGCTGGTCTCGGTCTATCTCGTCGCCAGCGGCTCGCCGGTTCACGGCATCGCGCTGTTTGCCTGGGGCACGACCGAGCTCTTCATCGTCGACAAGACGCTGCGGCCGCGCCTCGTCGGCGGGCCGATCAAGCTTCCCTTCCTGCCGACTTTCTTCGGTCTCGTCGGCGGCGTAAAGACCATGGGTTTTCTCGGCCTCTTTGTTGGCCCGGTGCTGATGGCACTGCTGGTTGCCATCTGGCGCGAGTGGATGCGCGAAGTCACCACCCCCACCGACACGACCGTCAACCCCATCATCAAGGGCTGAGCCACCCATGGCTAAGCCGCCGGTTGCCTGGGCGCGGCCGGTGAGACCGTCTCCCTGTTTCATTGGAAACGCGAGATGATCCGATGCTTCGTATCTGCGCTCTCCGCCTCTCTCGGAATGTCGTCTGCGGGTGCCTTTATCTTTTCCTTACACCCCCTCCCAACCATCGCAATCGATAATTGACCCTGAGCGGACGCAAGATCCGGACTTCAATAGTCCGGAGTATTTTTGCATGTCCGATGTTCTTTTCCTTGCCGCCGGCATCGGCGGCTTTGTCGTGTTTGCGCTTTATGCGCGCGCGCTGAGCCGTCTTTGAGGAGGGCGTCATGTTCGAAGCCCTGATTGGTCTCGCAGTCGCCGTCGCCCTTGCGGCCTATCTCGTCGTCACCCTCGTTCGCCCCGAACGATTCTGACGCCCTTCGCGGAGAAATCTCATGTCTATCATCGGGTGGCTGCAGATCAGCCTCCTCTTCATCGCCGTCCTGATCGTCATCAAGCCGCTGGGGCTTTACATGGCGCGGGTCTTCTCCGGTGAACGCAACGTCTTTTCACCTGTCCTCGGTCCTGTCGAGCGCGGTCTTTATCTCGCTGCCGGCGTCGATCCGAACAAGGAGCAGGGCTGGCTCGCCTACACGATGTCGATGCTCGCCTTCAGCCTTGCAGGCTTCGTTTCTCTCTATTCGATTCTGCGGCTGCAGGCTTACCTGCCGATGAACCCGCAGGGTTTTGCCGGCATGCCATCCGATCTCGCCTTCAACACGGCGGTCAGCTTCGTCACCAATACCAACTGGCAGAACTACGGCGGCGAAACCACGCTCAGCCATTTCAGCCAGATGGCCGGGCTGACGGTGCATAACTTCGTGTCGGCGGCGACCGGCATCGCCATGGCGCTCGCCGTGACCCGCGCCTTTGCCCGCTCGAACGCTTCGACCGTCGGCAATTTCTGGGTCGATCTCACCCGTTCGACCCTTTATGTGCTTTTGCCGATCGCCGTCGTCATGGCCCTTGCCATGGTCTGGGCCGGCCTGCCGCAGACCTTCCATGCCGACCTTACTGCAACGACGCTCGAAGGCGCCAAGCAGACGATCTCGGTTGGTCCGGTCGCAAGCCAGGAGGCGATCAAGCAGCTCGGGACCAATGGTGGCGGCTTCTTCAACGTCAATGCCGCCCACCCGTTCGAAAACCCGACGGCCTTCTCCAATTACCTCAACATCTTCGCTATGCTGTCGATCTCGGCTGCCCTCGTCTACACCTTTGGCCAGATGGTCGGTAACCGTCGCCAGGGCTGGGCCTTCATCGCCGTCACTGCCGTCCTTTTGATCGCAGGTGTCGGTATCGTCTACTGGGCGGAAACGCAGGGTAACCCGATCCTGACCGCGCTTGGCCTCGATGCTGTCCAGGGCAATATGGAAGGCAAGGAGGTCCGCTTCGGTCAGGCGATGACGGCGCTTTATGCCGCGGTCACCACCGGCCTGTCGGATGGCGGCGTCAACGGGATGCACGGCTCGCTCACCGGTATCGGCGGTCTTGTGCCGATGTTCCTGATGCAGCTCGGCGAAGTTCTGCCTGGCGGTGTCGGCTCCGGCCTCTATGGCATGGTCGTCTTTGCGATCCTCGCCGTTTTCGTCGCCGGCCTCATGGTTGGCCGCACGCCGGAACTGCTCGGTAAGAAGATCGAATCGCGCGAGATGAAATACGCGATGTTCGCGGTCCTCATCCTGCCGGCGACGATCCTCGGCTTTGCCGCCGTGTCCGCCATGCTGCCTTTTGCCGTCGCAAGCATCGGTACCGCAGGCCCGCACGGCCTGTCGGAAATCCTCTATGCCTTCACCTCGGCTGCCGGCAACAACGGCTCGGCCTTTGGTGGCCTCACCGGCAATACGCCCTGGTACAACACCACGCTTGGTCTCGCCATGCTGCTCGGCCGCTTTGCCTATGCGGTGCCCGTCATGGCGATCGCCGGCTCGATCGCGGTCAAGACCCGCGTACCGGCTTCCAAGGGCACGTTCCCGACCGACACGCCGCTCTTCGTCGGTCTGCTCGTTGGCATCATCCTCATTCTCGGCGGGCTGCAGTTCTTCCCGGCGCTCGCTCTCGGTCCCATCGTCGAGCATTTTTCGATGCTTGCCGGCCAGACCTTCTAAAGGAATTCGACACATGTCTTCCAAACCAGTTGCTCCAAGTCTTCTGGATCCGGCCATCCTCCTGCCGGCTATCAAGGCGGCCTTTGTCAAGCTCGACCCGCGCCAGCTCGTGCGCAACCCGGTGATCTTCGTCACCGAAGTGGTTGCGGCCGTGGTCACTGGCCTCTTTGTCCGCGATCTTATGACCGGCACGGGCAGCCCGCTCTTCTCCGGGCAGATCGCCGCCTGGCTGTGGTTCACGGTGCTTTTCGCCACCTTCGCCGAAGCCGTCGCCGAAGGGCGCGGCAAGGCGCAGGCCGATAGCCTGCGGCGCACCAAGTCCGAACTGACGGCCCGCAAGCTCGTATCGGCAGAAGGCCGGGAAACCCAGACGATCCCGGCGACCTCGCTCAAGGTCGGCGACCTCGTGCTGGTCGAAGCCGGGGAACTGATCCCCGGTGACGGCGACGTCGTCGATGGTGTAGCCTCCGTCAACGAAAGCGCGATTACCGGTGAATCGGCTCCTGTCATTCGCGAATCCGGCGGCGACCGTTCGGCCGTCACCGGCGGCACGCAGGTGCTGTCCGACTGGATCAAGGTCCGCATCGGCGTCGCGCCGGGCAATACCTTCGTTGACCGCATGATTGCGCTGATCGAGGGCGCCCAGCGCCAGAAGACCCCGAACGAAATCGCCCTTTCGATCCTGCTTTCGGGCCTGACGCTGATCTTCCTCGTGGCTGTCGTCACACTCTGGGGGCTTGCCGGCTATTCTGGCACCTTGCTGTCGGTCACCGTGCTTTCTGCGCTGCTCGTCACCCTGATCCCGACCACCATCGGTGGCCTGCTCTCGGCGATCGGCATCGCCGGCATGGACCGTCTGGTCCGCTTCAATGTCATTGCCACCTCTGGCCGTGCAGTTGAAGCCGCCGGCGACGTCGATACGCTGCTGCTCGACAAGACCGGTACAATCACCTTTGGTAACCGCATGGCCGCCGACTTCATGCCGGTGCCGGGCGTCACCGAGGCGGAACTTGCCGACGCTGCACTGCTTGCGAGCCTTGCCGACGAAACGCCCGAGGGGCGCTCGATCGCAGCGCTTGCGACCGGTGAATTCGGCCGCCAGGCGCCTGCCGTTTCGCTTCCCGCGTCCGGAAAGGGTGAAGTCGTCGCGCTTGCCGTTGGCGGTGGCGCAAGCCCGGCCGGCGCGACCCGGATCGACGCGGTCATTCCGTTTGCTGCAGAGACAAGGCTCTCGGGCGTCGACTTTGGCGGCCGCCGGCTGCGCAAGGGCGCCGTCGACTCGATCCTGAAGTTCACCGGCATCCGCGACGAAAACGTGCCGAACGAATTCCGCCGCGCCGTCGACCAGGTGGCGCGCACCGGCGGCACGCCGCTTGCCGTCGCCGACGGCCCGCGCCTGCTCGGCGTCATCCACTTGAAGGACGTCGTCAAGCCGGGCATCAAGGAGCGCTTTGCCGCCCTTCGTGCCATGGGCATCCGCACTGTCATGGTGACCGGTGACAACCCGGTGACCGCCGCGGCGATCGCTTCCGAAGCCGGTGTTGACGACTTCCTCGCCGAAGCAACGCCAGAAGACAAGCTTGCCTATATCCGCAAGGAACAGCACGGCGGCCGCCTGATTGCCATGTGCGGCGACGGCACCAACGATGCGCCGGCGCTTGCTCAGGCCGATGTCGGCGTTGCCATGCAGACCGGCACGCAGGCCGCCCGTGAGGCCGCCAACATGGTGGACCTCGATTCCAGCCCGACAAAGCTCATCGAGATCGTCGAGATCGGCAAGCAGCTCCTGATGACCCGCGGTTCGCTGACGACCTTTTCGATCGCCAACGACGTGGCGAAGTACTTCGCCATCATCCCGGCGCTGTTCATCACCACCTATCCGGCGCTCGCCGCACTCAACGTCATGGGCCTCGCTTCGCCGCAATCGGCGATCCTCTCGGCCGTGATCTTCAACGCACTCATCATCGTCGCGCTGATCCCGCTGGCGCTGAAGGGCGTCAAGTATCGGCCAGTCGGCGCCGCTGCGCTGCTGCGCCGCAACCTCCTCGTCTACGGTCTCGGCGGCATCCTCTTGCCCTTCGCAGGCATCAAGCTTGTCGATATCGTCGTGAACGCGCTCAATCTGGTGTAACCATGCTGAACCAACTTCGCCCCGCCATCGTGATGACACTGCTCCTGACACTCATCACAGGCCTTGCCTATCCCTTCGCCATCACTGGCATGTCGCAGGTGCTGATGCCCGCCCAGGCAAACGGCAGCCTCATCGAGAAGGACGGTGCTCTGATCGGCTCTGAGCTGATCGGCCAGAACTTCACCTCCGACAAATACTTCTGGCCGCGTCCGTCCGCGACTGGACCGGAGGCCTACAACGCCGGCGCGTCGAGCGGCTCCAACCTTGGCACGACCTCGGTCAAGCTGAAGGATCGCGTCGCAGCCGACGTCGAGCGTTTGAAGAGTGTCGGCTTTACGGGCGAAATTCCTGCTGATGCGGTGACGACGTCAGGCTCCGGCCTCGATCCGCATATCACGCCGGCTTTTGCCCAGGCGCAGGTGGCCCGCATTGCCAAGGCGCGCGGTCTCACGGAAGCCGACGTCACCGCGCTGGTCAACAAGGCAACTGAAGGCCGTCTGCTCGGGGTCGTAGGCGAGCCGCGCGTCAATGTGCTAGAACTCAATCTGGCCCTTGATGCGCCCCGAACCTGATATCTCACGCCTGAGACGATGAATGCCCGACAGTGAACGCGACGCCAAGAGTCGCCCAGACCCAGACGCACTGCTTGCCCTCGCCGCGCAGGACCGCCGAGGAAAGCTGACAGTTTTCCTCGGCGCAGCCCCCGGCGTCGGCAAGACCTATGCGATGCTGACCCGGGCCCGTCGTCTGAAGGAAGACGGCGTCGATATCGTCATCGGGCTTGTCGAAACCCACGGTCGCGGCGAGACCGCCGCGCTGGTCGAGGGACTGGAAATCTTGCCGCGCCGCGATGTAACCCATCGCGGCCGCGTGCTTTCCGAGTTCGACCTGGATGCGGCCCTTGCCCGACGTCCCAAGATCATCGTCGTCGACGAACTCGCTCACAGCAACCCGGCTGAATGCCGGCATCCGAAGCGCTATCAGGACATCGAGGAACTGATCGCTGCGGGCATCGATGTCTGGACGGCGCTCAATATCCAGCACCTCGAAAGCCTTTCGGACATCGTCGCGCAGATCGCCGGGGTGCCGGTGCGCGAGCGGGTGCCGGATACGGTGCTGAAGCGCGCCGACGAGGTGCTGCTCGTCGATCTGCCGCCGGCCGAACTGATCGAGCGGTTGAAGGAAGGCAAGGTCTATCTGCCCGACAGCGCCAAGCGCGCCGTCGACCGGTTCTTTCGGCTTGGCAACTTGACGGCACTGCGCGAACTGGCGCTTCGGCGCACGGCCGACCGGGTCGATGACCAGATGGTCGACTACCTCAAGCAGAACGCGATCGAAGGCGTCTGGGCGAGCGGCGAGCGCCTGCTCGTCTGCATCGGGTCCGATGCGCTTTCCGAGAAGGTGGTCCGCACCGCAAGCCGGCTGGCAGAGGGATTGAACGCTCCCTGGATTGTCGTCTTCATCGAGCGCGCCGACCGCGAAAGCGGCGATGGCGAGGATGTGCGCCGGCTCGACGAGACCTTTCGTCTTGCCGAACAGCTTGGCGCCGAGACGCGCCGCATCATCGGCAACGACTTCGTCGAGGAGATCTTGAAGCTTGCGCGCCGCGAACATGCGACGCAGATCGTCATCGGCGCACGACGCCAATCCTTTCCGATGCGCTTTCTGCGTCAGTCTCTTCCCGACGCCCTGGCCGAGCGCGTGTCCGGGGTCGGCATCCACCTTGTCACCGATCGCGAGACGGTGCCTGCCAAGCGGCGGTCCACCGCGAAAAAGACGCTGCCGCCCGGCACCGGGCGCGCCGTTGGCATTGCCGCCGGCTCGGTGGGCGTGGCCACGGCGATCGGCCTGCTGATCGAGCGCTTCATCATCCTGCCCAACATCTCGCTTCTCTATCTACTCGCCGTCTTGGCCTCGGCGACCTATGCGGGCCACATCTCGGCGATCGCGGCGGCTTTGTTTTCGGTTCTGGCCTATAACTTCTTCTTCATCGAGCCGGTCGGCACGTTCACCATTGCTGAGCCGCACGAGGTCTTCGCGCTCTTCATCTTCCTGGTCGCCGCTGCCCTTGCCGGCAGCCTCGCATCGCGGGTGCGCGAACAGGCGAAGACCGCCCGCCGGCGCGCCGCAGCGACCCAGGCGCTCTACGATTTCTCCCGTAAGCTCTCCGGCACCGCCAAGGCAGACGATGTGCTGTGGGCGGCGGTGACGCAGATGCAGTCGACGCTCAAGCGCAGTTCGGCGCTGCTTTTGCCGGAGGAGGGGGATCTGCAATTGAAGGCCGCCTGGCCACCGGACACCGAACTCGATGTCACCGATATCATGGCGGCGCGCTGGGCGATGGACAAGCGGGAACCGGCCGGCAATGGTACGGGCACCCTGCCCAACAGCCCATTTCACTTCCGCCCGCTGACGAGCCCGCACGGCGTCGTCGGCGTCTGCGGCTTCGTTCAGGCGGACAAGCCGCTTGAAATCAACGAGGAGCGCGCGCTGGCGGCGATCCTCGACCAGACCGCGATCGCCGTCGACCGGGCGCGCCTGTCGCGCGAAAGCCTCGATCACGCAGCGAAACTTGAAGGCGAACGCTTTCGCGCGGCGCTGCTTTCGTCCATTTCCCACGATCTAAGGACGCCGCTTGCCACCATCACGGGGGCCGTCACCAGCCTGCGCCAGCTCGGCGACCGCATGCCGCCGGAGAGCCGCGACGATTTGTTGAAGTCGATCGAGGAGGAGGGAGCGCGCCTGACGCGCTTCGTTGCCAACCTGCTCGACATGACCCGCATCGAAGCGGGCACCGTCAACGCCAAGCGCGACTGGGTCGACGTCGCCGACGCAGTGCGGGCGTCCGTCGATCGTGCCCGCAAGTACTTTCCCGAGCGCGAGATCGAAACCAGCATCGCGCCGGACCTGCCTTTGATGCGCGGCGACAGCGTGCTGCTCGGGCAGGTGCTCTTCAATCTGCTCGACAACGCCAACAAGTACGGCGGCGACGAGCCGATCAGCATCTATGCCCGTTCGGATGGCAACGAGATCGTGCTGTCGGTGACCGACCTCGGCAGGGGCATTGCGCCGAAGGACCTCGAGCAGGTCTTCGAGAAATTCTTCCGCCGCGGCAAGGCGGATGGCCGTGCGCCAGGGACAGGCCTTGGGCTGTCGATCGCCAAGGGCTTCGTCGAGGCCATGGGCGGGCAGATCAAGGCGGAAAGCCCGGCGCTTCGCCGCCGCGGCACGCGCATTTCGATGCGCTTTCCGGCCGCCAAGGCCGAAATCTCCGAAAAGGACAGTGCATGAGCGTGGAGCGCATCCTCGTTGTCGACGACGAACCCCAGATCCAGCGTTTCCTGAGGCCCGCATTGAGCGCTGCCGGCTATGAGGTGCTGGAGGCAATGACCGGTGCCGAGGCATTGAAGGCGGCCGCAACGACCGCGCCGGACCTCGTAATCCTCGATCTCGGCCTGCCCGATATGGACGGCAAGGAGGTCATCGCAAACCTGCGTGGCTGGTCCCAGGTCCCGATCATCATCCTGTCAGCCCGCGACCGTGAAAGCGAAAAGATCGCCGCGCTCGACCTTGGCGCCGACGATTACATTGAAAAACCCTTCGGCATCGGCGAGCTGACCGCCCGCATCCGCACGGCACTGCGCCACCGAGTCCAGATGGAGGGCGGCCAGACGCAGCTTTCTGCCGATGGCGTGTCGATCGATACGATCAAGCGCGTGGTGACGAAGGATGGCGAGCCGCTGCGGCTGACGCCGAAGGAATATGATCTCCTAGTCATGCTGGCGCACCATGCCGGCCGCGTCGTCACCCACAAGACGCTGCTGACCTCGGTCTGGGGCGTCGCGCATGGCGAGGACCTGCACTATCTCAGGGTCTTCATCGGGCAGTTGCGCGGCAAGATCGAGCGTGACCCGGCCGACCCGAGGATCATCCGCACGGAGCCGGGCGTCGGCTACCGCTTCGTCGGCGACGACGGTTGATGGCGGGCTGCCGTCAAGGCGGCAGCCGCTGATCCGTCACTTGATCTTCACGGGCTGCGGCGTGTCGCTTGACAGCGTATCTCCGACGACCACCCTCTTCTTCTTCGTCGGCTGCGGATTTTCGAGGATCGATACCGGCGCCGAGACGGTGACCGCAGCGACATTGCCGACATTTCTCGCCGTGCCTGCAACAACCGCGGCAATGCCGGTTCCGACCGAGATGTCGGAGTCGGTGAGCGTCTGCCCCGTGGCAAGCCGCGTGCCGATGAGCTGAACGATCTGCGGGCTTTCTGCGAACTTGCCGTGATGCAGGCCGTCCTCCGTCTTGACCTTGGTCAGGTCGATGGCGGTGATGCCGGCCTTTTCCAGCTGGGTACGGTAGGGCTCCGCAGAAGGGTCGATCGCCCCAAGGCGAGATACGTCACCGGAAATGAAACTCGAAAGTGCCAGCGCACGATCGTCTTGCGAAACGAAGATCGTGAACTTCGGCCGCTTCTTGCCCATCTCGACGAATTGCTTGGCAAAGACGTCGAGATCGATATCCGGCGAGGCGAGAATGACATTCTCGATCTTCGACGGCACGTTGCCGTCGCGGATGGCCATCTGCCGGAGCGATTCCATCGTCAGCCAGGTCCCCATCGAATGGGCGAGGATGGTGATGTCCTTCACCTTCGGCGCGTCCGAGAGCTTTTTCAGGATGTCTTCGAGTGCCGTGCGCGAATAGTTCGTGCTTTCCTTGTCGTAATTGTAGTCGAAAACATTGGCACGGGACGGCCAGGTAAACAGGACTGGCGTCGCCTGGACCTCCGAATCGTGGACGATCTGGGCAAGGCGGTAGACGGAATCCTCGTAGCGGTTGTTGAAGCCGTGGACGAAGACGAAGGCGTGGCCGCCGACGTCGTGTTGTAGGAACCAGGACTTGGCTTCATCGAGTGTCTGGAGCTCACGCACACGCGTGACGGCGAATTCCTTGGCGGGATCCGGGGGCAGCTTGCGCGGCCATTGCACCGTGCCAGATTTCCGCACCGTGTCCGGCGGGATCGAGACCGCGACGTCGGTGAGGAAGGTATTGGCGTCTCGCTCGCCGGAAAACAGTGTCGCCGGATCGCCGGACGGTTGGCGCGTGGTTGCGACAAGCATGTCTACGGTCGATGTGCCGGGGGTAGGAGCGGTGACCGCGACAGGTGCCATCACACCTTTGGCATGACCACCGCATCCGGCAAGCAATGCCAAAGCCGCCAGGACGAAGATTGTCCGCCCTCCTCTTGCACATCCGTGCTGCAGCGAACCTTGAAACCCCACCCGCTCGAACATCGGCATCCCCATATACGCCTAACTTGGCTGCATCTGATCGCGCTTTCGCGAAACGAAGATGACAACACTCGGCGCTAATATGCAAGCGGCTGGGGATTGCGGTTTCGCTGCTGGGTTGTTGATGAGCGCGGATTCTCCCGTGCTGCGGGCTGCCGCAACACGGGGGAGGGTGCCTTTGATGGATGCTTGGCCGCCTATTCCGCAGAGGCCAGCGTCTTCAGAATTGCATGCACTGCCTTGATGCGCTCCGGATTCGGAAAGTTCCGGTTCGCCAGCATGACGACACCGATCTTCTTCCCCGGAACGAAGGCGACATAGCCGCCGAAGCCGTTGGTGGATCCGGTCTTGTTGTAAAGCGTCGCGCCATCGGGCCGCTTCGGAGGGTTCAATGCCGTAGCCGGATTGGCTTCCATGGCCATGGTCCGGGAGTTGCCGTCGAGCAATCGCTCCAGTGAACCCGGGTAGGGATACTGCTCCCAGCCGAGGCCCTGGATCATCTTGCCGGTATCGAAGTAGCCGACATGCGTTCCCTCTATGGCCTTGCGAACGGGGCCGTCGAACTGCTCCGGCTGGATATTGGCTTCGACGAAGCGGATCATGTCTGCCGCGGAGGATTTCACGCCGTAGGCTTCGGCGTCGAACATGCCTGGGTTGACCCGGATCGGCTTGTCTGCCTTGCCGTAGCCCCAGGCATAGCTGCCCATCGCGCTCCTGGGCACGGTGACATAGCTGTGCTTGAGGCCGAGCTTCGGAAACAACTCGGTCTCGAGCGCCGTGGCAAAACTGCTGCCCATCGCCAGGCCCGCGGCATGGCCGAAGAGGCCGATGCTCGGGTTGGAGTAGCGACGCTTCTTCCCTGGTTCGGCATCCGGTTTCCAGTTGCTGAAGTAAGTCAGCATGTCAGCGTTGCTCTTGACCTCGTCAGGGAACTGCAACGGCAGGCCGCCGGCGGTATAGGTGGCGAGATTGAGGAGGGTCGCCTTGTCGATCGCGCGGCCGCTGAGATCTGGCATGTACTTGCCGGGATGGTCGTCGAAGGACAGCTTGCCGAGCACCTGCGCATAGGATGCGAGCGTGCCGGCAAAGGTCTTGCTGATCGAGCCCAGCTCGAACAGTGTGTTTTCGGTGACGGGCGCCTTCGTTTCCTTGGAGGCGACGCCGTAGTTGACGAAGTAGTGCTGGCCGTCAACGGTGACCGCGATCGCCATGCCCGGCACCTTGTATTCGCGCATGATCGGTCGGATTGCCTTGTCCACGGCGGCGGCAATTCGGGCCTGCTCGCCGTCCGCGGCAAAGACGGTCGCGGTGAGTGAAAAGAGGGTTGTAGTAGCAAGCCCTAATTTGATTGTCGTCATTCTATCCATTCGGTCTGCTCTTTCTTGCAAGGCGGGGATGCCCATGACTCGGCCGGATCGGGCATCTGCCCGAAACAGCAGCGGATAATCGGTTCAATTCCGCTGCATTTGCCGTTCGTCCGCGCGGTGGACACGCGGGGTGAAAGCAAGAGGCCCGCGCCGGGGCAAGCCAGACCTAGCCCGCTCGCCGCCAGGCCACAAACGATGATATCTCGCGGGAGACCCAAAAAAATCTAGGGCGAGGGGTTTTCCGTCAGTCGGCGCACGTCCCTGGCCAAGGCTATGGGCTATTGCGGCCGGAAAGCTAATACTACGCGGAAGATTGTCATTTCTGGCGGCAAAGGGTAGTATTTGCCTCGCAAGTTTGGGACCTTTGTCTCCGGACTATGTGTTTTATTGGTGAGCTGCTCCTGAATAAACAGAAGAGCCTCCCTTATCCTGGGAGCATACTCGGAAGCTTATTTACGTCCGACGCCACTCAATGGCGCCTCCGCCCGATGTCTATTCCAAACAGACGGCCATATTGGAGGATAAAATGAGCAAACAGACCGTAACTATCATTCTTGCCGGCGCCCTAGCCTTGTCCGGATGCCAATCTGCCTACGTGTCGAAGAGCGGCTCGACGGGCAACGAATTCGGCTGCATTGCCGGAACGGTGGGTGGCGCAATCGTCGGCGGCCTGATCGGCTCGACGATCGGCTCTGGTACTGGTCAACTCTGGGCGGTTGGCGGTGGTGCTACACTTGGCGCTGCGGCCGGCAATGCGCTGACGTGCCGCTACTATTGATCGCGGAAGGTTGAGGGATGAGAAAGCTCGTTCTTTTGAGCGTCCTTGTGTTCTACCCGGCTGGTCTCGCTGTCGCGCAGCAGGCTGCAACGATGAACCAGGGCCAGATGAGTGCGCTCGACAGCAACAAGGACGGCGCGGTCGAACGTTCCGAATACGAGAGCTTCATGACGGCCGCCTTTGCCAACCTCGACAAGAACAAGGACGGAAGTCTCAGCCCCGACGAGACGAAGCAGGCGCTGAACGCTCAGCAGTTTGCTGCCACCGACGCCAACAGCGACGGCAAGGTCACCCAGAAGGAGTTTCTGGACAGGGTGATGGCCGACTTCAAGACTGCGGATCGCAGTGGCGACGGCAACCTGAAGTGACGGCTGAAACGGCAGGTTGGTCTGGGTTTGATGTCCCGTTGTGAATGTAGCGGCCGGCTGAAATGCCGGCCGCCACCTCGCATTCACCGCAGAAGCTTCAGCAATTCCTTGGCGCCGGAGGTCGAGGACGCCGGATTCTGTCCGGTGACGAGACGGCCATCGACGACCGTGAAATCCGCCCAATCGGCTGCCTTCTCGAAGCGACCGCCGAGACGCTTCAATTCGTCTTCGACGAGGAAGGGGACGACATCCGTCAGTTGCACGGCTTCCTCCTCCGAGTTGGTGAAGCCGGTGACGCGCTTTCCCTTGACGATAGGCTCACCCTGATAGGTTACCTTGCGGAGCACCCCCGGCCCATGGCAGACGGCAGCGACCGGCTTGCCGGCATTGTAGAAGCTCTCGATCAGCGCGATCGAGTTCACGTCGTTGGCGAGGTCCCACATCGGTCCGTGACCGCCCGGATAGAACACCGCGTCGAACTCATCGGCCTTGACGTCGGCAAGCCGGTGGGTGTTGGCGAGGACCCGTTGCGCGGCGGGATCGTCCTTGAAGCGGGCCATCGCTTCGGTCTGGTTGCCCGGATCGTCGCTTTTCGGGTCGATCGGCGGCTGCCCACCCTTGGGCGAGGCCAGGGTAATGTCGACGCCTGCATCCCGGAAAACGTAATAGGGCGCAGCGAATTCCTCGAGCCAGAAACCGGTCGGTTTGCCGGTATTGCCAAGCTGGTCATGTGAGGTCAGAACCATCAGTATCTTCATATTTCGCTCCCTTTGACGCGGCGGCTCCCGTTGAGCCGCCGATTGGCATGGCACCGGCTACTCGCGGTACTTCGCGGTGTAGTGGCCGAGGCTCCTTTCAACGTCGCCGGGTTGCTGCAGTCCCTGCTCGACCAACGCCTTGACGCGGGATTGCGCCGCTGGGCGCTGGACCGAAGTGATGAACGCATCCCACCCGGGTTGCATTTCCGCCTGCGGTGGCAGGCTGGCGCTGTCGATCAGCTTCTTGGTCTCGACAATGGCATATTGATCGAACGAGGCGATCCGTTTTGCCAGGCCATCGACAAAGGCATCCAGTTCCGCGTCCGGTAGTGCTCTGTTCACGTAGCCGTAGCGTTCGGCCAGTTCACCGTTGAAATCATCCGCGCCGATCAGAATTTCGATCGCTCGGCCGCGGCCAATGAGGCGAGGCAGGTAGGCCATCGGCCCGCCGCCCGGGACGAAGCCTGCACCGACTTCGAACTGCGATAGTACCGCTTTCTCGCGGCTGGCGAAACGCATGTCGGCCGCAAGCGCCAGTTCGCTGCCGATGCCGCTTGCCCGCCCGCGAATGGAAACGATCATCACGGCCTTCAGACGGCTGAGGCGTGTCATGAAATCAGGCACGGGATGCATGCCAGTCGGCCCGGAAGGCATGCCGGTCGAATCTTCGAGCGGCTTCAGAAGATCGTAGTGCGCCATGAAGTAGCCCGGTACCGAGCTGTCGAAGACGACGACCTTGACGTTCGGATCGGCCTCGATCCGGTCGAGGATCTTGACGAGTTGGCGGACCTCGGTCGGACCCACGATGTTGAGCGGTGGGTTATTGAAGGTCACGGTCCAATAGGCCGCGCTGTTGCGTGTCAGCCGAATCTTCTCCGATTGAGCGGCCTCGGCGGGCTGAGCCTGTGCGGCCTTGCCGGACGATTCCGCGGACTGCGCGGGTGACTGGATGGTCGAAAAGATTGCCGCCGATGCCGCCAGAAGAACGGCCAGTCTTCTGATGCCTTTCATCGCCCTGTCTCCTCTGTGAGCGCCGGTTCGGATTGCTGCGCTCGGTTTCGATGGAGCCATCTTCACGCATTCCGTCATTCGGGTGAATGCATGCGCATCGGCGGTCACTGTGCCGAAAATCGGTTGAATGCGATGCCGCTTGACCTCAACTCAGGTTGAGGTCGTAACAAATCGCCCGATAAAGCCAATCGCGTCGTCGGGAGCGGATTTCATGCGTATAAATAGACTGACACTCCCTGCATCGGATGTCGCAAAGAGTGCAGCCTTCTTTCGCGATGTGCTGGAACTGCCGATAGCCGGGAATTCCATTCAGGTGGGATGGAGCGAAATCCGGCTGGTCTCGGCCGTCGGAGATGCACCACACGGCGTGCACCTGGCTTTCAATGTGCCCTATGATCGGTTTGATGCCGCGATAGAATGGCTGAAGGAACGTACGCCTCTCCAACGGGAACCGGATAGCGGAGAGTGCTTCGTTCTTGAGGGGCATTGGCAGTCAAAATCTATCTACTTCGATGGTCCCGATAGCTCGGTGCTGGAATTGATCGGCCGCCGCAGGCTAATCGGCCCGGCTGGAAAGCGGCCGTTCAGCGGCGCTGATTTATCCTGCCTCAGCGAGGTCGGACTTCCGACCGAAGACGTCGGGAGTGTCATTGCCGAGGCCGCTCGGACGTTCGGGGTCGCAACGCTCGGACCGGCCTCTCCCGGCTTTGCCGCGATCGGTAGTGATGAGGGGTTGCTTATCGCCGTCGCCCCTAGCCGGCCATGGTTCCCGGAAAAGCGCCAACTGCCGAGCGCCAAGGGTTTGGAAATTTGGTTGAGCGGCGTGGATGCGCCTGGAGCCATGTCGGACCTGGCCAATGGTTGGAAGATCCACGCGGCATAACGCCGTTCTGCGTCGCGACCTACAAACGGTCGCCTTGCCGCAATCGAAAGCGCCGAAGCGCAGACTTGGGAACCACCGCACCAGTCTGCTGAATGGAGTTCGATTTGATATCCGGAGAGGAATGGTGCCGCTTACGTGACTCGAACACGTGACCCCATCATTACGAATGATGTGCTCTACCGACTGAGCTAAAGCGGCCCGGGGGCGGTTCCGCGGAAGACCGCGGAACGAATGTGAGGCGCTGATAAACGCAAAGCGCCAAGATTTCAAGCCATCAGTTTCGAGAACTTGAAAATTCCTTGTTGGTGGCCGCGACGGGCATGGCGTTCAGGCCAAGGCGGGTGCGTGCCGCATCGTATTCGCGCTCGAGCCGGTCGACGAGACGGGCGACGGAGGTCACTTCCTTGACCGCGCCGATGCCCTGGCCGCAGCCCCAGATGTCCTTCCAGGCCTTGGCGCTGTCGGTTGCGGCGCCGAAGTCCATCTTCGACGGATCTGCTTCCGGCAGTTTGTCCGGATCCATGCCGGCAGCAGCGATCGAAGGCTTCAGGTAGTTGCCATGAATGCCTGTGAAATAATTGGAATAGACGATGTCGGCGGCGTTGCTGTCGACGATCATCTGCTTGTAGGCGTCGGTGGCGCGCGCCTCTTCCGTCGCGATGAACGGCGAGCCGATATAGGCCATGTCGGCACCCATCGCCTGGGCGGCCAGGATGGCGCCGCCGGTGGCGATCGCGCCGGAAAGGAGCAGCGGGCCATCGAACCAGGAGCGGATTTCCTGGATGAGTGCAAACGGCGAAAGCGTACCGGCATGGCCGCCAGCGCCAGCAGCAACGGCGATCAGGCCATCGGCGCCCTTGCGGATCGCCGAATTGGCGTGGCGGTTGTTGATGATGTCATGCAGCACGATGCCACCGTAGGAATGGATCGCGGCGTTGACCTCGGGCACGGCGCCGAGCGAGGAAATGACCACCGGAACCTTGTATTTGACGCAGAGCATCAGGTCCTGTTCGAGGCGCGCGTTGGACTTGTGCACGATCTGGTTGACGGCGAAGGGCGCGGCGCGCCGGCCCGGGTTCTTGGCGTCGTGATCGGCGAGCGTCTCGGTGATCTCGGCAAGCCATTCGTCGAGCTGCGAATGCGGACGAGCGTTGAGCGCTGGGAAGGCGCCGATCACGCCGGCCTTGCACTGTGCGATCGTCAACTGCGGATTGGAGATGATGAACAGGGGCGCGCCGACGACCGGCAGTCTCGTCGTTCCGGAAAGAATTGGCGGAAGCGGCATCGGTTTCTCCATCCCTCGATTGGCGCATTGAACTTTGACGTTTGCGTAAACGTCAAAACAGATAGCAGCAAGTTCATCGCTTGCAAAGAGGTGGTTTTCGCGCCGGCGACGCCGGCTTATCCTGCATTGCGCCTGCGAAGTTGTCGCGTTTTCCCCGGGCTTGGCCGGTCGACTGGGCCACCGGACTTGCGGATTCCGAAAGCAGCGGTTACGCAATTGTTAACAAAACCAACGGCGTGCCTCCAGATTTAACCGTTAGGCCCTTGGAGAAAGATCGAGGGGTACCGATCAGCTAGAGCGCGCCGGCAGGCCCAAAGCCCTGCCTACACACAGAGGACTTGATGTGAGCGGACTTGAGACTGCGATCAGAAATGCGCTTGAGCGCTCCGACCGCGCCAGCGCGGAAACGCGCGCGCGCATCTACCAGTCGGCCCGCCAGGCGCTGGAAGCCGGGCTGCAGAAACAGGGAATTGAGGACGTCAACGTCATCGCCCAGCAGCGCCATCGGCTGGAGGCGGTGATCCATGCGATCGAAACGGAGGAGCGTGCCGCCCTCAGGGCGCGGCAACCGGCGCCTCCCGTTGCCACACCTCCCGTCGTCAGTGTCGATGATAGCGTCCGCGCACGTGGCCCGGAGCAGGCGCGTATCGAGCCGCAATCCCAAGCGCAATCCCGGCCTCAGGCCCAAGTGCCGTCGCCGGCGGCGGACCGCCGCGAGCCTGGCTTTGCTGCCGATGCGTCCCGTCCCGCGGCGAATGATGGCGGTCTCGGCGGCCTTCGTGCCGACCGTGATGGCCCGGTCGTCTCGACGCGTGCGGCAGCGGATACTGCTGCAAAGAGCGCGGAAGCCGCCACCGCCGCGCCCGAGGTTCGTGGAGACACCGATCGAAAGCGCCGCCGCAAGCGCAGCCGCTTCCTGTCCTTCACCATGGTGGTCGTCACCCTTGCCGCAGCCGCAGGTGCTGCCGCCTGGTGGGTGCAGACCAATGATCTCCTGAAATCCGCGGCCGAACGCGACACCAACGTCGCCAACCCGCCGGCATCGGTGGCCTCGGAAGATTTCGACGGGGCTGCCGGTCTGCAAACGCTCGGCGCCCAGCAGGGCTTCACCGGTGACTGGGTGGAAGTCTTTGCGCCTGAAAACACTGCCGCGGTCGTGGCGGGCTCACGCGCCAAGGCCGAGCCGGTGGATGACGACGGTGGCAAGCGCATCCAGTTGACGTCCTCGGTTGCCGAAACGGAAGGCGACATCACCATCGAAATCCCGGCAACGGTCCTGGCGCAGCTATCCGGAAAAACCTCGACCATGGCGCTGACGGTGCAGGCCCAACCGGGCAAGACGACCGAATTTGCCGTCGAGTGCAATTTCTCTTCGCTCGGCGAATGCGGCCGTCATCGCTTCACGGTGCATGACGAGCGGCTCGACATGCTGTTCAAGGTCACCTTCGATCGCAGCCTCGCGCCGAACTCCGCCGGCCGCATCGTGATCAACAGCGATATCAGCGGCGAGGGCAAGGGCCTCACCCTCTACGCCATACGCGTCCTTCCGGGCCAATAAGTCCCGCACGAGGGCCTCGATGTCCTCAAACCTCCGACCGCAATTGGGGCGACCGCATCGGCCGACCTCTGGCGGGGCCGTTGCGTTCGGCCGCTGTCGTATGGGCGCTATTTCAGAAAGCCCGGGCCGGACCCGACAATCTTGTCGTCGACCTCACCGATCGCGCCCTTGTCCTTGCCGTCATAGTCGAGCGTGGAAAGGATGTGGCGGATGAGATTGAGGCGCGCGCGTCGCTTGTCGTTGCCGCGCACCACGGTCCAGGGTGCGTGGTCCGTGTGTGTTGCCTTCAGCATCTCGTTGCGCTTTGCCGTGTAGTCGTCCCACTTGTTGAGGGCGGCGATGTCCATCGGCGACAGCTTCCAGATCTTCAGCGGATCGTGGCAGCGATCGTGGAAACGCTTGAGCTGCATCTCGCGGCCGATATTGATCCAGAATTTGAAGAACTGGATATCCTCGTGCACGATCATCTTCTCGAAGCGAGGCGCCTGCTTCAGGAACTGCTTGTGCTGTTCGGGCGTGCAGAAGCCCATGACCGGCTCGACGCCGGCGCGGTTGTACCAGGAGCGGTCGAACAGCACGAATTCCCCAGCCGTCGGCATGGTCGCGACATAGCGCTGAAAATACCATTGCCCGCGCTCGGTCTCCGTCGGCTTCGTCAGCGCCACGATGCGCGCCCAGCGTGGGTTCAGGTTGCCCATGGTCGCTTGGATCGCGCCGCCCTTGCCGGCGGCGTCGCGGCCCTCGAACAGCGCGATGATGCGTTTTCCGGTTTTCTGCTGCCAGAGCTGAACCTTGACGAGCTCGATCTGAAGCTTCTCCAGCGTCTCCAGATATTCTTCCTCGTCGAGCTTCTTCTTGTAGGGATAGTCATCGGACGAAAACGCTGCGTCGTCGATCCACTTCGGCAACTCGGGATTGTCGATGTCGAAGACGCGGCTCTTGCCGTCGATCTGCAGCTCCACTGCGCGGCTTTCCGCCTTTTCCGCCGTCTCCGCTAACGCCATATGCTCGCCCCTTCGGCTTGGCGCACGGGCCCGAAAACCGGCTTCGATCATCGGCAGGATCATGCGCGTTTTCAAACTTCTGCAGCTCCAAGCAGCGCCGAAAAGTCGCGGTGCTCAAGGCTCGATTTCCTTGGAGGAGGCCACAATTGCATTGCGGATTCAAGCCGGCCGTGAAAATCATGTCATGAAGGATCGCTATTCCTCGATCATTTTGGTCCGGGAGGAAGACAAAGTGATTCATGAGGATGTCGAGGTGGACGGTTCGAAAGCGTTCTGGCGGGACCTGGTGCCGCGGCTGAAGGCTGAGCGCTGGCTGCTGGGCCTCACCCTGCTTTTGGCGATCCTTGCGACGTTTGCCGGCATCCATTTCCTTATCGTGCTTCCCTTCTGGATCGTTCTGGTTGCGGCGCTGCTCAACCGCAGTGCGCCGGCCTCGGTGATCTTGAGCCCGGCCAAGGCGGTGGCCGTCGATGGCCCGACCAGCGATCCGCTGGTGCCGGCGCTGAATGCGCTCGACATGCCGGTGTTGGTCGTCGCCGCCGATGAGACGGTGGTTTTCCAGAACATCGCCGCGGAGAAAGCCTTCGGCACCATACCGCCGAACACTTACCTGGCCGCCCGGGTGCGTTCGCCCGGTGTTCTCGACATGATCCGCGAGACGATGGCGACCGGCAAGGCCAACCAGATCGAGCATACCGAGCGCCTGCCGTCGGATGCCGTCTATGTCGTGCGCGTGGCACCCGCCGAAATCGGCGGCGAGGGGCGGACGCCCCGCATCTTCCTGATCACCTTTCGCGATATCTCGCAGGCGCGCCGCATCGACCGCATGCGTTCGGATTTCGTGGCCAATGCCAGCCATGAGCTGCGCACGCCGCTGGCATCGCTGCGCGGTTTCATCGAGACCCTCCAGGGGCCCGCGCGCAACGACTTGAAGGCGCAGGAAAAATTCTTCGGCATCATGCATGAGCAGGTGACGCGCATGAGCCGCCTCGTCGACGACCTCCTGTCGCTCTCGCGGCTGGAGTTGCGCTCGCATATCGCGCCGGACGACCCGTTGGACCTTGCGCCCCTGCTCGGCCATGTCCGCGACAGCCTCCTGCCGCTGGCGAAGGACCTCGACGTGACGGTCTCTCTCGTGGTGCCGGACAAGCCCGTCATCGTACAGGGCGATCGCGACGAACTCATCGAAGTCTTCGAGAACCTGATCGAGAATGCCTGCAAGTACGGCCAGGAGGGCAAGAAGGTCGACATAACCTTGCGTGGCGGCGAAGAAGGGGCACAGGCCGAGGTGATCGTGAAGGACTATGGGCCGGGCATCCCCGCCGAGCATGTCCCGCGCATTACCGAGCGTTTTTATCGGGTCAATGTCGAGGCCAGCCGCTCGAAAAAGGGCACCGGATTGGGCCTTGCCATCGTCAAACACATCCTCACCCGGCACCGTGCCCGGCTGCTGATCCATTCTGAGGTCGGCAAAGGTACGACTTTTACGGTCCGGTTCTGACATATTGGCGCGGGAAAAGCCGGGATCGTTCATTTTCCATTAGTATTTTCAATGACATGAGCTGTCATAAATGTTTCGTCAAACTGACATAAAAGGTGTGGCCATCGGCAGCTAACTAGGGGCAGCCGATAAGACGGCGAAGAGCGCTGCAACGCTTGGCGCACACCAACACAAGCCCATTCCGGGAGAACTTTTATGAAAGCTCTTAAACTCACTGTCGCGGCGCTGGTAGCGTCTGCCGCATTTGCCGGCGCAGCCGCCGCCCGTGACCAGGTTCAGGTCGCTGGCTCCTCGACCGTTCTTCCCTACGCCAAGATCGTAGCCGAGACGTTCGGCGAGACCTTCCCCGACTTCAAGACCCCGGTCGTTGAATCTGGCGGCTCCTCGGCCGGACTGAAGGAATTCTGCAAGGGCGTCGGCCCGGACACCATCGACATCGCCAACTCCTCGCGCAAGATCAAGGACAGCGAAGTCGAGGCCTGCAAGGCCGCTGGCGTGACCGAAATCCAGGAAGTCAAGATCGGCTATGACGGTATCGTCTTCGCGACCGACGCCGGCAATGCCGACCTCGCCCTGAAGCCGGAAGACCTCTACAAGGCTCTCGCTGCTGAAGTCGTCGTCGATGGCAAGATCGTTGCCAACCCCTACAAGAAGTGGTCGGAAGTCAACTCCGCCCTTCCGGACGTTGAAATCGCCGCCTTCATCCCGGGCGAAAAGCACGGCACCCGCGAAGTCTTCGAAGAGAAGATCTTGGCTGCAGGCTGCAAGAACGCCGGCGCCGTTGACGTCATCAAGGCTGCCGTTGCCGATGAAAAGCAGCAGCACAGCAAGTGCGTCGCGGTCCGCAAGGACGGCATGGCTGTCGACATCGACGGCGACTACACCGAGACGCTCGCTCGTATCGCTGCCAACAAGAACGGCATCGGCGTCTTCGGCCTGTCCTTCTACGAAAACAACGCCGACAAGCTGAAGGTCGCCACCGTCAACGGCATCGTACCGTCGACCGAAACGATCGCTTCCGGCGAGTACCCGGTTTCCCGCCCGCTGTTCTTCTACGTCAAGAAGGCACACCTCGGCGTTATCCCGGGCCTCAAGGAATATGTTGAGTTCTTCATCAACGACCAGATGATCGGCCCGGACAGCCCGCTCGCCGAGTACGGCCTGGTTGCTGCTCCGGACGCCGAGCGCGAAGAAATCCGCAAGGCTTTCACAGCCGGCAACATGCTCTGATAACGACAAGCCCTGGCGCGATATCCTTCGCGCCGGGGCATGCCTTCATTCGATTTGCCGGCGGCTCATGACGGGCGATGCCGGGGAGACGTGCGGATGAGTACCTCGCTCCTTCTTTTGCTAATTATTGTTATTGGTTTCATTGCCTATTTTGCCGGTCGCGCACGCTCGCTGGCGCAGGCTGGCGGCAAGCTCTCCAACCTTCATTCCTTGCCGGGCTATCACGGTAGCTACGTCGCCATCTGGGCGATGCTTCCGGCGGCGCTCGTTCTCGGCGCCTGGCTGATTGCCGCTCCTATCTATATTGACGGAAGCACGCGCGCGGCCCTGCCGGACACCGTCCAGAGCCAAGGGGGCGCCGCCGTTCAGCTCGCGCTCGGCCAGGTCAAGTCCGTCGCCGGTGGTCTGCTGCGCCTGAGCGGCGAGGAGATCGCGGCACTCGAAAGCGGTGCCGCCAATCTCCGCTCGACGCTCGCAGCCAAGGGCGTCGCCCTTGCCGGCGAAGGCGAGCCCTACATGGTCGCCGTCGCCCAGCATTTCAACGCGATGACCGCCACCAATCGCTGGCTGATGACCGCGGCCGTACTGTTGATCGCGATTGCCGGCGGCATCTACGCCATCCGCAACATCGCCACCCGCTTCCGTGCACGCAACCAGGTCGAGCGGGTCATTCTCGGCGCGCTGATCGTCGCGTCTTCCATCGCCATCCTGACGACGGTCGGCATCGTCGCCTCGATGCTGTCGGAAGCCGGCCGCTTCTTCACCATGGTCTCGCCGTTCGAATTCTTCTTCGGCACGGTCTGGGATCCGCGTTTCGCTGCTGCTGGCAGCGGCGGCGCCTCCGGCCAGTTCGGCCTGATCCCGCTTCTCACCGGCACGCTCTACATCGCCTTCGTGGCCATGCTCTTCGCGGTGCCGATCGGCCTCTTCGCGGCCATCTACATGGCGGAGTATGCAAGCCCGCGCTTGCGGTCGACCGCAAAGCCGCTGCTCGAGGTGCTCGCCGGCATCCCGACCATCGTCTACGGTTTCTTCGCCCTGGTGACTGTTGGTCCGTTCCTGCGTGATATCTCGGCGCAGCTGAACGGCCTTGCCACCGGCAACTACCAGAACTTCATCCAGGCGCAGAGCGTGGTCACCGCCGGCATCGTCATGGGCATCATGCTGATCCCGTTCGTGTCGTCGCTCTCCGACGACATTATCACCCAGGTGCCGCGCGCACTGCGTGACGGGTCGCTGGGCCTCGGCGCCACCCGCTCGGAAACGGTCAAGAAGGTCATTCTTCCGGCAGCACTTCCCGGCATTGTCGGCGCGCTGCTTCTGACCGCATCGCGTGCCGTCGGCGAAACGATGATCGTGGTGCTGGCAGCCGGTGTCGCGGCCCGCATGCAGATTAATCCCTTCGAGCCGATGACGACGGTGACCGTGAAGATCGTCAACCAGTTGACGGGCGACCTCGAGTTCACCTCGCCGCAGACGCTGGTGGCCTTCGCGCTGGGTATCACGCTCTTTGTCATCACGCTCGGCCTCAACATTTACGCGCTCTATATCGTGCGCAAATACCGGGAACAGTACGAATGACCGACATCGCTTCCCCGACCGTCCGGATCTCCGCCCGTCCCGAATCCGCAAAACGCGATATCGGCATCAAGCGCCGCTACGCCGCCGAGCGCCGGTTCCGCGCCTACGGCATTGCCGCAATCAGCACCGGTCTCTTCTTCCTGGCGCTGCTGCTGTGGACCGTCATTTCCAATGGCTACACCGCGTTCCAGCAGACGACGATCACGCTGCCGATCGAGTTTACCGAAAAGGTCATCGACCCCAACGGCGAACGCACGACCGACAGCAAGGTACTGGTGGCCGCCAACTATCCGCTGCTGGTGCGCGATGCGCTCGTCAAGCAGCTCGGCATCGATGCGACCAAGCGGCCGCTGGTCAAGCAGGCGACCGACATGGTCTCGGCGAGCTCCCGTACGCTCTTGCGCGACATGGTCGTGGCGGATCCGTCCATCATCGGCAAGACCATTCCGGTCACCCTGTTGGCCGAAGCCAACATCGACTCTGCCAACAAGGGGCAGATCGACCTCAAGGTCGAAGAGAGCAAGCGCAAGGTCAAGGACCAGCAGGTTACCTGGATGAACCAGCTTGCTGAGGCAGGTGTCTTGAGGAAGAGCTTCAACACCGGCATCTTCACCTTCGGTGCTTCCAGCCGTCCGGAAGCCGCCGGCGTCGGCGTTGCTGCGCTGGGCTCGTTCTACATGATGCTGATCGTGCTCGTGCTGTCGTTGCCGATCGGCGTTGCCGCCTCGATCTATCTTGAAGAGTTCGCTCCGAAGAACCGGCTCACCGACCTGATCGAGGTCAATATCAACAACCTCGCGGCCGTTCCGTCGATCGTCTATGGTCTGTTGGGTCTCGCCGTCTTCATCAACTTTGCCGGCATGCCGCGTTCGGCGGCGGTCGTCGGCGGTTTCGTGCTGACGCTGATGACCCTGCCGACGATCATCATCGCCACCCGCGCGGCCTTGAAGGCGGTCCCGCCGTCCATCCGCTCGGCGGCGCTCGGTCTCGGTGCCTCGAAGATGCAGACCATCTTCCACCACGTTCTGCCGCTGGCCATGCCGGGCATTCTGACCGGTACGATCATCGGCCTTGCCCACGCGCTTGGCGAAACCGCGCCGTTGCTGTTGATCGGCATGGTCGCCTTCGTCGTCGACTATCCCGGTTCGCCGATGGAGCCGTCGACGGCGCTGCCGGTGCAGATCTACATGTGGGCCAACGAGGCGGAACGCGCCTTCGTCGAGCGCACCTCCGGCGCGATCATCATTCTTCTCATCTTCCTCGTCGTCATGAACCTTGGCGCCATTCTGTTGCGACGTCGCTTTGAGCGCCGTTGGTAGTGAGGTAATTACTATGAACATCATGTCAGAAGCAGCGGTCGAGAAAGCCTTGGATCAGAAAATGAACACGGTTCCCTTCAAGATGATCGGCAGGGATGTGTCGGTCTACTACGGCGAGAAGCGTGCGCTTTTCGACGTCAACCTCAACATCCGCGAGAACACGGTAACGGCGCTGATCGGTCCGTCGGGCTGCGGCAAGTCGACCTTCCTGCGCACGCTGAACCGCATGAACGACACCATCGAGAACTGCCGCGTCACCGGCAAGATCACGCTCGATGAAGACGACATCTACGATCCGACCATCGACGTGGTCGAACTGCGCGCCCGCGTCGGCATGGTCTTCCAGAAGCCGAACCCGTTCCCGAAGTCGATCTACGACAACGTCGCCTACGGTCCGCGCATCCACGGACTTGCCCGCACCAAGGCGGACTTTGACGAGGTCGTCGAGACCAGCCTGCAGAAGGCAGGTTTGTGGAACGAGGTGAAGGACCGCCTGCAGGAGCCGGGTACCGGACTTTCCGGTGGTCAGCAGCAGCGCCTTTGCATCGCACGCGCCGTTGCCGTCAGCCCGGAAGTCATCCTGATGGACGAGCCCTGCTCGGCACTCGACCCGATCGCGACCGCCAAGGTCGAGGAACTCATCCACGAACTGCGCACGAACTTCACGATCGTCATCGTGACCCACTCGATGCAGCAGGCCGCCCGCGTTTCGCAGCGCACCGCCATGTTCCACCTCGGCAACCTTGTCGAGGAGAACGACACCGACAAGATGTTCACCAATCCGGATGACCAGCGCACCCAGGATTACATCATGGGCCGCTTCGGCTGAGGCCAATCACGGCTGCAACAGTCACTGGAAAGCGCCTGTAAGGATCGACGATCATGTCCATGCATATCATGTCCGCCTATGACGAAGAACTGAAGTACCTGACGCGCCGCATCTCGGAAATGGGCGGTCTCGCCGAGCAGATGGTCGCCGAATCCGTCCGCGCCCTGGTCAATTCCGACCTGGCGCTGGCGCAAAAGGTAATCTCGGACGACACCGTTCTCGATGATGCCGAGCGCCAGATCGGCGAGAAGGCGATTGTCACGATCGCCAAGCGCCAGCCTGTCGCCGCCGACCTTCGCGAGATCATGGGGTCGATCCGCATCGCCTCCGACCTGGAGCGTGTCGGCGACCTCGGCAAGAACACCGCCAAGCGCGTGATCGCCGTTGCCGGTTCGGGCATCCCGCGCAAGCTCGCCCGCGGTCTCGAGCACCTCGCCGAGCTCGCTCTGGTGCAGCTCAAGGAAGTGCTCGACGTCTATGCCTCGCGATCGCCGGAGAAGGCCAACAGCATTCGCGAACGCGACGAGGAGATCGACGCGATCTACACCTCGCTGTTCCGCGAGCTGCTCACCTACATGATGGAAGATCCGCGCAACATCACGCCCTGCACGCATCTTCTGTTCTGCGCCAAGAACATCGAGCGTATCGGCGACCACGCGACCAACATCGCAGAGACGATCTATTACATGGCGACGGGTGCCCAGCCGGAGGGCGAGCGCCCGAAGGATGACAACACGTCGACGTTGGGCTCGGTCAACGACTAGAAGGTTTGAGCGGGATGCGGGGGACAACCGCATACACTTTTCCTCATCCCGCTCTGGCGTTAAACGCGCCGTTCGCAATGCATGCCCCATGAATATCATCCGGTCGCGGCTTCGGTCGCGGCCCCGAATTCCTGTATCTGAAGCATGCGGCTTTTCGCACCGCCTTTGAAAATGGCGGGGGTGCTCCAGATTTAGAGTGTCTGAGCGCCGGCCGGTCCGCTGGACCCGCACGGCGCTCGCGGTAAGGAGACGTTACCTGATGTTGCCAAAAATCGCCGTGGTCGAAGACGAAGAGGCGCTGAGCGTCCTGCTGCGTTACAATCTGGAAGCTGAAGGCTTCGACGTCGATACGATCCTCAGGGGTGACGAGGCGGAGATCCGGCTACAGGAACGCCTGCCCGACCTTCTGATCCTCGACTGGATGTTGCCCGGTGTCTCCGGCATCGAGCTTTGCCGTAGACTGCGCCAGCGCCCGGAGACGGAGCGGCTGCCGATCATCATGCTGACGGCGCGCGGCGAGGAAAGCGAGCGCGTCCGTGGTCTTGCGACCGGGGCGGACGACTATGTGGTCAAGCCCTTCTCGACGCCGGAGCTGATGGCCCGCGTCAAGGCGATGCTTCGCCGGGCGAAGCCCGAAGTTCTCTCGACGCTGCTGCGCTGCGGCGACATCGAGCTCGACCGGGAAACCCATCGCGTCCATCGCCGCAGCCGCGAAGTTCGCCTGGGGCCGACGGAGTTCCGCCTGCTGGAGTTCCTGATGTCCTCTCCGGGCCGTGTCTTCTCGCGCTCGCAGTTGCTGGACGGCGTCTGGGGCCACGACATCTATGTCGACGAGCGGACCGTCGACGTGCATGTCGGCCGCCTGCGCAAGGCGCTGAACTTCTCGACCATGCCTGATGTCATCCGCACCGTGCGCGGCGCCGGCTACTCGCTCGAAAGCTGAGAAGGGCAAACGGAAGTCAATAAAAAAGGGGCCGATCGGCCCCTTTCGTTTTGGTCCTGTGCGGATCCTTAGCGCATCCGACGGCGCTCGGCCGACGGCTGGTAGGCAAGCCGCGCATGGAAGCTGCAATAGGGCGAAGCTTCCGGGGAGTCGTTGCCGCAGAAGTGGAACTCTTCCTTCAGCGGGTCGCCGATCGGCCACTTGCAGGTGCGTTCGGTGAGCTGGGTCAGCTCGAGGCGGCGGGACATCGGCACGACCACGTCGGTCTGGATGCTGAAATCCTGCTCGGCAACGAGATCGACTTCGATCTCTTCCTTGAGAACGGTGGCGCCGGACGGGCGGGCAACGGTGCGGGTCGAAACGCGCGCGGCGTAGTTCGGAGCGCGCGGCGCCGAGGTCGGCCGCTTCGGGCGGGCCGCCGCAGTGGTGCTGCCGCCGGCTTTGGCGCGGCCTGGAAGGCTCAGGCGATGAACCTTGCCGATGACAGCGTTACGGCTGACGCCGCCGAGCTGTGCCGCGATCTGGCTTGCGCTCAGGCCCTCGGACCAAAGCTTCTTCAGTTTCTCCACCCGCTCGTCAGTCCAGTTCATTTCTGCACTCTCCGTTCTCAGCGTTGGGGATGGCAGAATCCCTCACCGCACCCCGGCTGAATCCCGAGGTTGCAAACGCGATAACTCTTTTGGTGACTAGGTCCGCCGCATGCGTCTAGTAATTGAATGTTAACGTACTGACCGCCGGACTCCGTGGCAAGAGTCCGGGGAATCACGCCGAATCGAATTCGTAGTTTTCCCCAACTTGCTCGATCGGCGTTGCATTTTTGCAAGCCCTTCCAGCCGATTTTTTCGTCGCAGGGAAATGGGCCTCGCTACCGCGCTGCAAGGCTTGGTTTTGTTGACATTGCACTGCGAAATAGGAATAGTGCCTGCGCCGCCGAAAGGCGGCATTTTTGATTTTTATCGGGCCGCATAAAACAGCGGGATCGATGCCGATTGGAGTGAAGGAGAGCCTCGCATGACTGCAACCACGCCGCTTTACGATACCTACATGCGCGCGCCGTTGCGTTTCGAGCGAGGAGAGGGCGTCTGGCTGATCGCCGAAGACGGCTCGCGCTACCTCGACTTCGCCGCCGGCGTAGCTGTGAACTCGCTTGGTCATGCGCATCCGCATCTCGTCGAGGCGCTGAAGGCGCAGGCCGAGAAGGTCTGGCACCTTTCCAACCTTTACGAGGTTCCCGGTCAGGAAAGTCTTGGACGCCGCCTGGCGGCCGTCACCTTTGCCGATCGGGTCTTCTTCACCAATTCCGGTGCGGAAGCGCTGGAATGCGCGATCAAGACGGCGCGGCGGTACCACTTCGCCAAGGGGCAGCCGGAGAAGTTTCACATCATCACCTTCGAGGGCGCCTTCCACGGCCGCACGATCGCGACGATCGCCGCCGGTGGTCAGCAAAAGTACATTGAAGGTTTCGGGCCAAAGGCCCCAGGGTTCTACCAGGTTCCGTTCGGCGACATCGCGGCCGTCAAGAATGCGATCACCGAGGAGACCGCCGCGATCCTGATCGAGCCGATCCAGGGCGAGGGCGGCATCCGTCCCGCGACCAAGGAATTCATGCAGGAACTGCGCGCCCTGTGCGACGAATTCGGCCTGCTCCTGATCCTCGACGAGGTTCAGACCGGCGTCGGCCGCACCGGCAAGCTTTTCGCCCATGAGTGGACGGGCATCCGCCCGGATATCATGGCCGTTGCCAAGGGCATCGGCGGCGGCTTTCCGCTCGGCGCTTGCTTGGCGACGGAGGAGGCGGCAGCCGGCATGGTGGCGGGCACGCATGGCTCGACCTATGGCGGCAATCCGCTGGCGATGGCCGTCGGCAACGCCGTGCTCGACGTCATCCTCGCTGATGGCTTCCTCGCCCATGTGCGCGATGTCGCGCTCGTCTTCCGCCAGGGCCTTGCTTCGCTGAAGGATCGCTATCCCGATGTCATCGAGGATATCCGCGGCGATGGCCTGATGCTGGGCATCAAGGTGAAGGGCCCCTCGGCCGATCTCTTGAAGGAGATCCGCGCCGAGAAGCTCCTGGCCGTGCCGGCCGGCGACAACGTGTTGCGCCTGCTGCCGCCGTTGACTGTGACGGCGGAGGAAGCACGCGAGGGCCTCGCACGCATCGAGCGCGCCGCTGAAGCAGTGCGGAAGGCTGGCGGCAACGCCGCCGCTTAACGGATGAGGGCCGACTGCATGTTCCTTAAATCCTGGTCGATTTTAGGATAAAAACATGCAGCACTTCAAAGTGCTACAGCGACCTATGCGCGTCTGATGAGACACGCGGCGCTGTAGGACCGATCCAAAGTGTTAAAGTGACCTTTGTGCGTCCCGTAGGAGCGGGCGCACCTAGGATCCGTTTTCAGACAGGAACCGAGTACGATGGCAGGCACCAGACATTTTCTCGATCTTTCGGCCATGACGACCGCCGATCTCCGGACGATCATCGATGATGCCCGCGTCCGAAAAGCGACGGTCAAGGCCGGAACCGCCGAGAAGCCGCTCGCCGGCAAGATGCTGGCGATGATCTTCGAAAAGCCGTCCACCCGCACCCGTGTGTCCTTCGATGTCGGCATGCGCCAGCTCGGCGGCGAAACCCTGTTCCTGTCGGGCACGGAGATGCAGCTCGGCCGCGCCGAGACCATTGGCGATACGGCGAAGGTCCTGTCACGCTATGTCGATGCGATCATGATCCGCACCACCGACCATCGCCGCCTGCTGGAGTTGGCAGAGCACGCGACGGTACCCGTCATCAACGGCCTGACCGATGACACTCATCCCTGCCAGATCATGGCCGACATCATGACCTTCGAGGAGCATCGCGGACCGGTGAAGGGCAAGACGATCGCCTGGACCGGCGACGGCAACAATGTGCTGCACTCGCTGATCGAAGGCTCCGCCCGCTTCGGCTATCGCATGAACATGGCCGTGCCGCTTGGCTCCGAGCCGCAGGACAAGATCCTGAACTGGGCCCGCAACAACGGCGGCGAGATCCTGCTGTGTCACGATGCCGAGCAGGCGGTTGCCAACGCCAATTGCGTCGTCACCGACACCTGGGTGTCGATGAACCAGGAGCATCGTGCCCGCGGCCACAACGTTTTCCAGCCCTATCAGGTCAACGAGGCGCTGATGAAGCACGCGGCATCCGATGCGCTGTTCATGCATTGCCTGCCGGCGCACCGCGGCGAGGAGGTGACCGACGAAGTGATCGACGGCCCGCAGTCAGTGGTCTTTGATGAGGCCGAAAACCGCCTGCATGCGCAGAAGTCGATCATCGCCTGGTGCATGGGTCTCGTCTAGGCCCTCGCGAGCGCCGCGGTCAGCGCGATGGCGCAGCGCTTCGGCGGCTGTGAGGCCGGCTATTGACATTGCCGCCGCGCGACACGATCTAGGCGGCTGCGGGGCGCTCCTGACAACAGTGAAGCGCCGACTGCCATGGGTGTGTGCGGCGCAACGGCGAACGACACATACCCGGTGGATAATCCGTTTATCGCGGGATCGATTGAGACAGCGGGCACGTTGCGCCGGGGGAACAGGAATGTCCCTGGTGCAACGCAGTTGGCTGAAGCAAGGAGCAAGACATGACTGACATGACGCCAGGGCTTGGTGAATTCGACTTCGCCGGTGACGATCACGTCGTGCCTTTCCAGGTGGAAGGCCTCGACGTGCGCGGCCGCGCCGTGCAGCTCGGCCCGATGCTCGACGCAATTCTGGAGCGCCACAACTATCCGCTTCCGGTCGCGCGGCTCGTTGCCGAAACCGTCGTGCTGACGGTTCTGCTCGGCACTTCGCTGAAGTTCGAAGGTAAGCTGATCGTCCAGACGAAAGGGGACGGTCCGGTCGATCTCGTCGTCGCCGACTTCTCGACGCCGGATCGCGTGCGCGCCTATGCCCGCTACGATGCGGATGCGCTTGCGGTCGCCGAGAAGGATGGCCGCACCCTTTCGCATGAACTGCTCGGCAAGGGCGTGCTTGCCTTCACCATCGACCAGGGCGCTCATACCCAGCGCTACCAGGGCATCGTTGCGCTTGACGGCGCCACGTTGGAAGAAATCGCCGGCGTCTATTTCCGCCAGTCGGAGCAGATCCCGACCAAGGTCAGGCTCGGTGTGGCCGAGCTGCTCGACCGCGATGAAGACGGCAAGCCGCGCCATCGCTGGCGTGCCGGCGGCATGGTCGCGCAGTTCCTGCCGGAAGCGCCGGATCGCATGCGCCAGCCCGATCTTTCCGGCGGCGATGGCGATGACGGGGAAAGCGTCTTCGAGGATGACGATCTCTGGGCGGAAGCCAAGGTGATGGTCGAGACGATCGACACCGACGAGCTGACGGACCCGATGGTCGGAACCGAACGCTTGCTCTACCGGCTGTTCCACGAGCGCGGCGTTCGCGTCTATGAGCCGCAGGCGGTCTTTGATCGTTGCAGCTGCTCGCGCGAGAAGCTGCGTTCGGTGCTCGCCAATCTGGAAGCGGATGATCTCGAAAGCACCATCGAGGATGGCGTGGTGAAGGTCACCTGCGAATTCTGCTCGACGACCTATCGTTTCGAAGCAAGCGAAGTGCGTCCGCAGTAGCGGGCGCACTCCGGGTCAGCTAGAGCAACTCCAGGAAAAGTGCGAAACGGTTTTCCGTCCGGAATTGCGTAATTTCAAAGACTTAGATCACTTCAGTGTTTCGATGAAACAATGAAATGATCTAGTTCAGGGTACGCACGAGCCCGGGTGAATCGAGCGAGAAGGCGGGGATGGCCACGTTGAAGGTCTCTCCGCCTTCCGCTTCCATACTGTAATGGCCGAACATCACGCCCGACGGCGTATCCAGCGGGCAGCCGGACGAATACTCATAGGTGTCGCCGGGGTTGAGCAGCGGCTGTTCGCCGATCACGCCGGGACCGCTGACCTCGTCGACCTGCCCATTTTCATCGGTGATATGCCAGTAGCGGGTCATCAACCGGACGGCTGCGTCCGAATGGTTTGAGATGACAATGCGATAGCCCCAGACATAGCGGCCGTCATCGGGGTCCGACTGCTCTTCGAGATAGTACGGCTCCACCGTAACTTCTATGTCGCGGGTCAAAGCGCGATACATGGGCAACACCTTGCTTCAGTCTTTCAGGGTATTCTACAGCAAGATGGTTTCGTCAAGAATAACGGCAAGATTGTGCATACCCATTCTGGGGCAATGGCTTGCGGGTATCCGGATCGGCTGTTCGAAGCCGCTCGATCCCGCTGGTGAAGGCATATTGGATGGCGGGGCGCCCGCTGCATGAGCGCCACGGGGGATCGACGGCCGCCGTCTGTCGTGGCGGCCGTATCTTTTCGTTGCCTCAGGCTTTGACGGCCTTCAGCGCGCGGGCGAAATCCTCGACGACATCCTCGCTGTCTTCGATGCCGGCCGAGAAACGCACCGTGCCGGCGGAAATGCCCAGCTCTTCGCGGGCCTCGTCGGTCAGGTTCTTGTGCGTGGTCGTTGCCGGATGGGTGATCAGGCTCTTGCTGTCGCCGAGATTGTTGGAGATGCGCACGATCTCGAGCGCATTCTGCAGAGCGAAGGCCGCATCCTTGCCGCCCTTCAGTTCAAACGCGACGAGGGTGGAGCCGCCGGTCATCTGCTTGGCGATGATGTCGGCCTGCGGGTGATCCTTGCGGCCGGGATAAATGACCTTCGCCACCTGCGGCTGCTCAGCCAGGAAATCGGCGACGCGGCGTGCGGTTTCCGTCTGCTGGCGCACGCGCAGCGGCAGGGTTTCGATGCCCTTCAACAGCGTCCAGGCATTGAACGGCGACATGGCCGGGCCGGTATGACGGAAGTAGTCGTGCAGGTTCTCGTTGATCCATTCCTTGTCGGCAAGCACGACGCCGCCGAGGCAGCGGCCCTGGCCGTCGATATGCTTGGTGGCGGAATAGACGACGATGTGGGCGCCGAGTTCCAGCGGCTTCTGGAAGAGCGGCGTCGCAAAGACGTTGTCGACGACGACCTTGGCGCCGATCTGGTTGGCGAGCTTGGCCACACCGGCGATGTCGATGACTTCGAGCGTCGGGTTGGTCGGGCTTTCGAGGAAGAAGACCTTGGTGTTCTTCTGGATCGCCTTTTCCCAGTTCTTAAGATCGCGGCCATCGACCAGCGTGCACTCGATGCCGTATTTCGGCGCCAGCGTCTCGACCACCCAGCGGCAGGAACCGAAGAGGGCGCGGGCGGCGACGATGTGGTCGCCAGCCTTCAATTGGCAGAGGATCGCAGCGGAAACGGCGGCCATGCCCGAAGCCGTGGCGCGCGCGTCTTCGGCGCCTTCCAGCATGCACATGCGCTTTTCGAACATGTCATTGGTCGGGCTGCCGTAGCGGGCATAGATGAAGCCTTCAGTCTCGCCCTTGAAACGCGCTTCTGCCGCCTCGGATGTCTCGTAGACGAAGCCCTGGGTGAGGAAGATCGCCTCGGAAGTCTCGCCGTGCTGGGAGCGGGTGGTTCCGCCGTGGACGAGTTGTGTTGCCGGGCGCCAGTTTTTGCTCATGTGACGATCACCTTCAAAAACAAAAAAACCGGCCGCAAAACGGGCCGGTTTGACACCCGGCCTTTTTAGCTACTTGTTTAACGTGGCTGCAAGCCGACCGGCCAAATCACCACGGGATAAAGCTTCAATACTGCTAGGGTGCGCTTGCGTCAATTCCCGGAGTTTGGTTTTGTCTCGCAACTGAAAAGAGGACTGCAATGGGCCGCGACACTGGGATTTTGGCCGACCGCGCGATCGCCGCGCTGTTCGAAACGGGGCGCCTGAAGAGCGAGAGGCCGCTGGATGGCGATCAGATCCAGCCGGCAAGCCTCGATCTGCGCCTTGGCGCCAAGGCCTTCCGCGTCCGCGCGAGCTTCATGCCCGGCCCGTCCCACCTCGTCGCCGACAAGCTTGACCGGCTGAAGCTGCACGTGGTTGATCTTACCGATGGCGCCGTGCTTGAAACCGGCTGCGTCTACATTGTGCCGTTGATGGAGAGCCTGGCGCTGCCTGCGGGCATGTCGGCATCAGCCAATCCGAAAAGCTCGACCGGCCGCCTCGACATCTTCACCCGCGTCATCACCGACCGCGCCCAGGAGTTCGACAAGATCCCGGCCGGCTATAGTGGTCCGCTCTATCTCGAAATCAGCCCGCGCACCTTCCCGATCGTTGTGCGTCGCGGTTCGCGCCTGTCGCAGATCCGCTTCCGCATGGGCCAGTCGCTGCTCTCCGAACAGGAGCTGCTGGCGCTGCATGAAAGCGACGTGCTGGTGGCGAGTGAGCGGCCGAATGTCAGCGGTGGCGGCATCGCGCTGTCGATCGACCTCAAGGGCACCGGTCCAGAGGGTCTGATCGGCTACCGAGGCAAACACCACACCGCGGTCATCGATGTCGACAAGAAGGCGCAGCACAAGATCTTCGATTTCTGGGAGCCGCTCTACAGCCGTGGACGCGACGAGCTGATCCTCGATCCAGACGAGTTCTACATCCTCGTCTCGCGCGAAGCGGTGCATGTGCCGCCGCTTTATGCGGCCGAGATGACGCCGTTCGATCCGCTGGTCGGTGAGTTCCGCGTGCACTATGCCGGCTTCTTCGATCCGGGCTTCGGCCATGCCTCTGCCGGTGGCAGCGGTAGCCGCGCGGTGCTCGAGGTGCGCAGCCACGAGGTGCCGTTCATCCTCGAACACGGGCAGATCGTCGGCCGCCTGATCTATGAACACATGCTGGAGCGTCCTGACGGTCTCTACGGCCTCGGCGTCGGCTCCAACTACCAGGCCCAGGGCCTGAAGCTTTCGAAGCATTTCCGCGCCGAGTAGGGATTTTGCACGGGAACCTCGTGCCATACCGCGCAAGGGTCCTTGACAGATCGTGCCGGTTCGGGAAATTTCGGGGGCATTGCGGGTGTAGTTCAGTGGTAGAACGCCAGCTTCCCAAGCTTGATGTCGTCGGTTCGATCCCGATCACCCGCTCCAATTCTTCCTGAAGCCTCTTTTGCCCCGTTCGAGCGAGACCTATGGTCAGTTGCCTTGCGGACGGTTACTTTGCCGCTCGATGAATCATCCCGCGGTTCCAAGCGCCGCCCCTGACACATGAGACGTGCCGGTCCGCTGCCCATGAGATTTCTTTCCCTGTTCGCTCTCTGCGCGTCCCTGATCGCAACGCCGCTTGCGGCCCAGCCCAGGGACCTGCCCATTCTGTTCGATGCGCGCGAACGCATCGCCAAGCCCGATCTTACGGGCCTTGCGCGCCTGCGCTTTCTGACGACCGTGGACTTTCCGCCGTTCAATTTCATCGACCAGTCAGGCAAGCTCTCCGGTTTTCACGTCGATCTCGTGCGCGAGATCTGCCGCGAGCTCGACATCGAAGCCAAATGCCAGATCCAGGCGGTAACCTATGCGGAACTGCTGCCGGCGCTGGAGCAGGGGCAGGGCGAAGTGGTTGCCGCCGGCGTCGCCGTCGGCCCGGAACTGCGCCAGCGCTTCGCCTTCTCGCGCGCCTTCATGCGGCTTCCGGCCCGCTTAGCCATCAACGCCAAGGCGGCCGGCGCCGTGACGGGTCCGAAGGACCTCAGGAAAAAAACGGTCGGTGTCGTGGCGGGCACCACGCATGAGGCCATGTTCAAGGCGTTCTTCCCGAGTATCGAGGCCAAGGTTTTCCCGGATCGCGATGCCATGCTCACGGCGCTGCAGAAGGGTGAGGTGCCGGCGGTCTTTTCCGACGGTTTGCAGCTTTCCTTCTGGATCTCAGGCACGACTGCCGGGGGCTGCTGCACACTCGTCGATGGTGCCTATTTCTCGCAGCGCTTTCTCGGTGAAGGCCTGACGATCATGAACCGCAAATCCGAACCGGCGCTGACCCAGGCAATCGACCACGCGCTGCTGGCACTGTCGCGCAGCGGCCGGCTCGAGGAAATCTATCTGCGCTACTTCCCGAACGGCATCTATTGAGCGCCCACTGCATGTTTCCTTTAATCGTAGCCGATTTAAGGACAAAAACATGCAGCAATTCAAAGTGCTACAGCGACCTTTGCGCGTCCTATAAGACGCGCGGCGCTGTAGAGAGCTTGGCGTGAACGCCGGGAAATGATGAGCTATCGGCGGAAGCGGGCTAGCGCCCCTCGTTCGATGGCGGCGCAGGTGAGCTTGTCGAGACCGAGGCGATCGCGCAGCAATTGCAACAGCCGGATCTCTTCATTGCGGATGCGCTGGTCCGCAGCGGCGATCTCGACGGCAAGTGCATAGGCCGTCTCGTGGAACTTTTCCGGAAGCGCCTCGCGCACGATTTCCAGCGCGATGTCCAGCCCCTCGGGAGCCGCGAGCTGGGCGGAGCATTCGTGGCCGATATGGACGAGCTGGTCCTCGTCGAACCCCTCGAAGACGGGCAGGAACTGCACCAGCCGGCCGATGCGGGTGAATTCGTCGTCGCTCATCTCGCGGTCGACCGCCGACATCATCACCATGACATAGATGAGCGCTTCGTGGTGGCTGAGGCTTGGCAGCATGGGTCTTTCCGGCGGTAGCGCAATTCCGGGACCAGCGTGAAGCGGTTTTTCATCCGGAATTGCAAAGGTTCAAGGAGTTGGATCATCTCACTGTCTCTACGATACAATGAGATGATCTGGACGGTTGAGAGCTGGGAATTGCCGCGGCTGTTTACAAGTCCGGCTGCGGCTCGTCCATCCCGGTGCCGAGCGTCGGGTCGTCAAACGTCATCGGCGTGTGACTGAGGTCGCGCGGATCTTCGCCATAGAAGCCGATCTTGGCCTGGCGCGCGGCGTCGGCCCGCTTCTTGAGCGGCGAGCCGGCTACCGGCGTCGCCCAGCCGTTGTCGACGAGCCAGGTTGCGAGGTCCTGCCCGCCGAGCGAGCAGGAAGCGGTGGCCGATGCGCCGGCGCTTCCCTGGGGCATGTCGCAGCTGACCGCACGTGCGCGCAGGAAGTTTCTGAAGGCCGTCCGTGCGACGATGCCGCAGGGCCAACTCTTCCCCCCGGTTTCGCAGGTTCTCTCCGCCTGCTCGGGCTCGATGCCATCGATCTGCAGCGTGAGCTTGTCGAACTGGATCACACCGGCGGCGATCGCCACAGGGCGATAGAGGATGGTCGGCCCGGCGGTCGCCTTCGCCTGCTTCTCCGGCTCTGCCAGCGGTGCACGCGGCTCCGCGCGTTCGAGCGGCGCGCTGGTGACGGTGTCGGGCAGACCGAACTGCTCCGGCTCGATGGCGCGTGCGGCTTTCTCCGTCGTGGACGACTGCGGTTGATCGCCGGTCGTCGCCGCACCGGGCTGTGCGGTGCCGTCGGTCGGCGTTCCCAAGTCGAGCGGTACGTTATCGCCCGTTTCGGCGTCATCCGGCGCCGGCTCGATTTCCGTCATGTCGGGAGTTTCGAGAACGAGGTCCGGCGTGGCGGCACTCTCGCGGTCGCGAATGGCGGCTGCACCCGCATAGAGGATGCCGGTGAAAAGCGCGATCGCGGCGATGCCGCCGGCAAGGGAGTATAAATGCTGCCGCATCAGGAAGAACGTCCTATTGGCTGGCCCAGATGATCCGGGCGATCCATTCGATCTGGCTGATCTCGAAGCTCCGGTTCGGGTGCTCCGGGTTGAGGGAAAGGAGTTCGATCGTGCGCGGCGTCTGGCGTGTCAGGACCTTCGCCATGAACTCGCCTTCGCGCGTCTTGACCACGACGCGGTCGCCGCGCCGAACCTGCGCCCCCGGATCGACGATCAGGGTGTCGCCGTCGCGGTACAGCGGCAGCATGCTGTCGCCCTGGACCTCGAGCGCGTAGATGCCGGCCCGGCGTTCCACCGCTGTTGGGAAGTCGATCACGTCCCACCCCTGGCCGGCGGGAAAACCGCCGTCGTCGAAGAAGCCGCCGGCACCCGCCTGGGCGAAACCGATCAGCGGGATCGCGGCGCTTGCAGTCGCCGGGGTGGCCTGAGTGTCATTCGGGTTCAGCAGGCTGGTGAACTGGTCCATGGTAGCGCCGGTCGCCTCGAGCACCTTGGCGATCGATTCCGTCGAAGGCCAGCGTTCCCGCCCGTCAGCAGAGTGGCGCTTGGACTTGTTGAAGGAGGTGGGGTCGAGCCCGGCGCGGCGGGCGAGACCCGAAGGCGAGAGCTGATTGCGCTCGGCCAATGCATCGATGGCGTGCCAGATCGTGCCGTGAGACAACATGCGAAAGGTCCGGGCCGAACAGGCGGCCACTTGCTGGGTTTGTTCGACACCACACTATCGAAACGCAGGGTACCGGTAAAGAATCCGAAGGAAAATAGTCCTTTCTCCGTCATTTGCTTTGAAGGCGACGGGCCCTATAGTTCGCTTGACGGGCAAGGCAGGCTTTCACCGGAGGGAACGTTTGTTGGCGCGCATGAGATCGGAGCGTCTGCTGTTCGTTGCCCTCGCTGCCGCGATTGCCGGGATCGCGCTGGAGCATCAGCTTCTCGAAATGGGGCGCCTGGCAACGCTTCTCAGTGCCGCCGGTCTCGTGGTGGCGATCGTGCTCGCCTCGCTGCGCGTGTCGCACCATGCCGAGGTGCTGGCGTCCAAGGTCGGCGATCCCTATGGCACGATGATCCTGACGCTCTCGGCAGTCCTTGTCGAGGTCGTCGTGCTGGCGATCATGATGACCAGCGAGACCTCGCCGACGCTTGTGCGCGACACGATCTATGCGGCCGTCATGCTCGATATCAACGGCATCCTGGGACTGGCTGCACTGCTCGGTGGCCTGAAACATGGAGAGCAGCCGTATAACGACGATTCCGCCCGCACCTACAGCGTCATGATCCTGACCGCGATGGGCATCTCGATGGTCGTTCCGGAGTTCGTGCCGGCGGCGAAATGGCATCTCTACTCGGCCTTCACCATCGGCGCGATGGTCACCCTCTATGCCCTGTTCCTGCGCATGCAGGTGGGGGTGCACAGCTATTTCTTCAGCTACAGCTACCCAAAGGCGAAGGGCGAGGGGAGCGCGATACAGGGCGGGCCGGACCAGCCGGTGCTGCCGTCGATCGTGATCCTGATCCTCGGCATCGTGTTGATCGGCGTGCTGGCAGAAGTGATGTCGTCGCTGCTGACCTCAGGCCTGAAGGGGAGCGGTGCCCCGCCGGCGGTCACCGCTATCGTGGTTGCCGCGATTTCCGCCTCGCCGGAGATCATGACCGCCATGCGGGCGGCACTCGCCAACCGCATGCAGGCCGTCGTCAACATCGCGCTCGGCGCCTCGCTGTCGACGGTTATCCTCACCGTGCCGGTCATGGAGGCGATCGCGCTCTATACCGGCCAGCCCTTCCTGATGGCGATGTCGCCGGTGCAGACGGTGATGGTGGCGGTCACTTTGATCGTGGCCGCGATCAATCTCAACGACGGCCAGACCAACGCCATCGAGGGCATGACCCATTTCGTGCTGTTCGCCACCTTCATCATGCTGTCGGTGATCGGGCTCTGACCCGGTGCTACTGACAAGACTGATGTCGCCTTGCGCGTCTCACAGGGCACGCGGTACAATAGGCAGGCTTGGCGGTCAGCCGGTTGCCCGTGTCGCGCGGTTGCGGGCGACGACCTCTTCATAAGCAGCCTGCAATGTCGCGCGAACCCGCGGCGGGCCGTCGAGCGGTGTGCCAAGGTGGTCGCGTCGCAGCTCGTCCATGAAGCGGTCCCAGAGTTCCGGTCCGCCGTTTTCCATCAATTCGGCGCGGATGCTGAGCTCTTCGCTGACCGGCAGATAGCGCCGTCCCCAGGCGCCGAGCTGCGCCATGATCGGCACCAGCGCGATCGTCATCTCCGTGAGACTGTAGATCGCTTTCTGCTTGTGCGTGGGGTCGTCGGCCTTGGTCAGCATGCCCTGCTCGACCAGCATCTTCAGCCGGTCCGCCAGGATGTTCGAGGAGATGCCCTCCTGGGATCGCAGCAATTCCCTGAAGTGCCGTTTACCGCCGAAGATCATGTCGCGAATGATCAGCAGGCTCCATTTGTCGCCGAACACTTCGAGCGAAAGATTGATCGGGCAACCCGAGCGAATATCGTCCTTCATTGGCACCTCTTTAAAACCGCTTGCATTATCGCATCAGTAAAGCTATCGTGCAACTGCTTTCAAAATTATAGCAGTTTTTAAACGAAACCAGTTAGGCAAGAGCCAGCGGTTTTCAGGCCTTAGAGGAGACGAGGAACATGACTGACAGATCCGTGGAACATGCGAGCTTCACCATCGAGCGCAGCTTCAAGGCGACGCCGGAACAGGTGTTCAAGGCTTTCTCTCAGCCGGCCGCGAAGGAGCGCTGGTTCGTCAAGGCCGATGGCTGGCCTATCGCCGAATACAGCCATGATTTCCGCGTCGGCGGCCGCGAGGTCGGGCGCTTCAGCCAGGATGGCGAGACGATCTACATCAACGATACCGTCTATCTCGACATCGTCGAGAACCGCCGCATCATCTCCGCCTATACGATGACGCAGAACGACAAGCGGATTTCGGCCTCCATCGCGACGGTCGATATCCGGCCCGACGACAAAGGCTCGCGCATCGTCTTCACCGAGCAGGTGGCCTTTCTCGATGGGCTGGACAAGCTCGAATACCGGCGGGAAGGCTGGGAGGAGTTGATCGGGGCGCTGGCCAAGGAGCTCGGCGAGACGGCTGTTGCGGCCTGACGCGCAGCGACCTTCCCCGCAAGATCATTGAATCCCCGAGGGCCGTTGCCGGTCCCCGGGGATTTCTCAATGCATGGCAGCGATGGCGCTGCCGGCAATTCCCATCGAAAAGAGCGTGAGGCAGACGGCGGCAATCCGGCGCGGCAGATGCGATGCCGACATGCCCTTCGACATCTGCACCAGCATGGCCCCGGCGCCGATCCAAGTCGACCCGGCGGCGACGACGAGCAGCGAGAAGCCGGCGATCCAGGGCCAGACGGCGGCCAGTCCAGTCTGCGGCAAAAGCACCAGGGCGACGATCAGCGCCTTCGGATTGAGCAGCGTCGTGACGAAGACCTGACGGATGGAGATGACGACACCTTCGCTGCGCTCGGCATCGGTGGTCCAGAGCGCATAGGCGAGGTAGAGAACCCAGCAGGCGGCGACGAGCCTGAGCGCAAGACCGAGCTGCGGATGGGCGGCAAGGAATGGCGCGAGTAGTGCTACGGCCGGGATGATGACGGCGAGATAACCGCCGAGCTCGCCGGTGAGCAACGGCAGCGAACGGCGGAAACCGGCAGAGGCGCCGGACAGCCAGAGCAGCGTGTTTGTCGGCCCCGGCGTTGCGAGCAGGATCAGGGCGGCGAGGGCGAAGGCGAGCGGCTGCATGTCGTTGGACCTGAGTTTCGTGGCCGTTATCGCCGCCTTCTAGCAGCCGCGCAAGCGCCCGTTCTTGATCTCCATCAAGCGCGGTGCCCGATCGTACCGGAAGCTACCCGCAAGAAATCGCCACAGGGGGCCGCAGGAATGCCTCTTCCGCGTGTGTCGCCGCCGCGCTATCAGACGGGACGCTGCCGCTTCTCTCCCGCCGGCGCGATCGAGGCCCTCCCATGAACAAGACCGTATTGTCAGGCATCGTCATGACGACGTTTTCCTATTTCCTGTTCTCGTTGCAGGATGCGTCGGTCAAATGGCTCGTCGTCGGCTATTCGGTCTGGCAGATCCTGTTTACCCGCAGCATCACCATCCTCGTGCTTTGCCTCGTCATCGGCCGCGGCAAGCTCGTGCGCAGCGCCATCGCGTCCCCGGTGATCAGGCCGCACTTCGTGCGCAACCTGCTGCTGCTCGCCGCCTGGCTTTCCTATTTCAATGCGGCGCGCGATCTCGGCCTCGCGGAGATGACGACGCTCTACTATGCAGCGCCGATCATCGTGACGCTGCTTGCCGTGCCGATCCTGAAGGAAGACGTGCCGCCGATCCGCTGGTTCGCCGTCTTCATCGGCTTCGTCGGCGTGCTCATCGCCTGTGACCCGCTCGGCACCGGGATGAAGCTGTCGCTGCCGGTGTTCCTGGCACTTACCGCCGCCGTCTTCTGGGCGATCGGCACCGTCATGCTGCGCAAGACCGCGCTTCAGGAAACGACCTTGGTGCAGATGACCATCTCCAACGTCTTCTTCATCGCGATGACCGGACTTGCGGTCGGCTTCTTCTGGACGCCGCCGGCGCTCTTCGACGTCGCACTGATGGCAGGCACCGGCGTGATTGCCGGCATCGCCCAGTACGCGCTGTTCGAGGGCATGCGTCGGGCGCCGATCTCGGTGATCGCGCCGTTCGAATACACCTCGCTCGTCTGGGCCTTCGGCCTCGGTTTCCTGATCTGGGGCGACGTGCCGGCCATGAATGTCTTTGCAGGCGCCGGCCTGATCTTCGCGGCCGGCCTGCTGATCATCGTCGGCGAACGCCTGGCGCACCGACGGGCCGGTGCCGCCGCTTAGAGGATATCGAAGCGGTACGGCCCCGATGGAACGCCGCTTCAGGCCTTGATGACGAGGGCTTCAGGCACGCGGCCGGTCAGCCGGAAGAACAGATGGGACGTGACAAGCACGTTCGGGTCGGCCAGGTGGCGGTCGAGTGCGGCGAGATCGTCGTCCAGTTGGGCCTTGTCGATGAAACCCTCGGCGACAAGACCGTCTCGGACATTGTTGATGAAATCCTTAAAGATCGGCCGGCGGTCGTGGCCAGGCGGGTAGACATGTGCGACGGCGTCGACGGAAATCGCCTCGACACCCGCTTCCCGGAACAGCCGATGCAGGCGGCGGCCGATATGGAGGTCGATGCCTCTGGCCGCCGAATAGGCGATATAGGCGGCAAGCAGCCGGTCCCAGGCGGCAAGCGGCGGGTCGCAGACATGCGCCAGGAAATCGGCCTCGAAGCTCGCGATCCAGCCGCCGGGTTTTACCAGCGACACCATTTCGAGCACGATGAGCTCCGGCCGCGGCACGTTGACGAGCACCAGCCGCATATGGGCACCGTCGAAGGAGCGGCGCGGCAGGCCCGTCGCATAGGCGTCGCCTTCCCGCACCTCCACCTGAGGCAAGGCGTGGCTGGCGACGAAACGGCGCGCAAGTTCGACGAAGTGCGGGTCGCGTTCGATACCGAGCACGGAGCCCGTGGGCCCGACCCGTTTGCCAAGCAGGTGCAGCACGCCGCCGGGGCCGCAGCCGAGATCGATGACGTGCTCCCCCGGCTGGATGCCGACCCTTTCGAGCTGCTGGTCGGAATCGGGGGCGAGATTGGCAATCTGTCGCTTCAGGCGTTCTTCCTCAGGCCCGGCACGCCCAAGCAGATAGAGATCAGGCTCGCTCATGGCGCGTCCCCCTCTGATCCCGGCGAGGATGCGCCCGGTGAAGGCAGCCGTCAACCGGGGCGCGTGGGTGGCTCAGCGTACCTACGAAGTCATGTAGCGGCGCTCTGCCGTTTCCTCGTAGATAACAAGACCTTCGCGCCGGTAGAACGCGACAGCGGGGTTGGTGGTCAACACGCTGAGGCGCAGGGGCAGGCCAACCGCCCTTGCTTCGCCGAGCACCTGCCTGAGCGTGATCGCGCCGTAGCCGCGTTTCTGATGGATAGGGGCCACATAGAGCTTGTTGACCCAGACATGGTCGTCGCGCCGTGTCACCGAAACGCAGCCGACATCTTCTTCTTCCGCAACGATGATGCGATGTTCGTCGAGGATCAGCGCGTCCGCAGGGCGAGGCCGCCAGCTGCCCCAGAGCGCGATGGCATAGTCGCGCATGCAGGCCTCTTCCAGCCAGTGCAGATAGGGTTCGTCGCCGGCGATGGCGAGGCGGAGAGTGGCTTTGTTCATGGCGCCGTCACGGTCCGAAGCTTTGATCGCGACCGGTCTAGCATCTCAACCGTAACAGGTTGATGGCTGCTTGTGGAAGGATTCAACTCGCGCAGGGGCGTCAGCCCGTTGGCGATCCACTCCAGCGGTTCCGCAATCACCATCAGGCGATTGACCATCTCGAGCAATCGGAGTGGTTGCATGGGTGGGCTATCGGCAATATGTCTCGTTGCCTCAATCAGGTCTTGTGACTTCCGGGAACGAAACAAACTCGTATGAGATTTTGGAACCACCTGTTCGCACGCTTTTCCAAGCGGAAGAGACATATGAAGTCCGATGATTATCGTGTTTTCACGCGAAAGTTTGATCGGATAGTCCATGCGGAGCATTTGTCCGATGTACTTGGACGGCTGCCGGCACAGGTGGATCAGTCGCATGAAACGGCGTGGACTATCTTTCAAACCGGGCTGGAGGAATGGCGAATGCGCTGGCATCTCCGCGCATTGTCATCCGCGGAGGCTGTTCGCGCAGCGGTCTCCGACGATGTACGAAACGACTTGGCCGTCACGATCTTGGTGGATCAATCGGGTTCTATGCGGGGGCAGCCCATGTTGATGGCAGCCGCAGCTATCGAAGTAGGTGAGCAATTCCTTCGCGGTCTTGGTTGCACCGTCGAGATACTCGGATTTACGACGTCGACCTGGCAGGGTGGTGAAGCTCGAAAGTACTGGCAGGCGCTTCTCAGACCCGAGCGCCCGGGCCGTCTCTGCGATTTGTTGCACATCGTCTATCTGGATGCGTCGAAGCGAAATTCCGGCACGCCTGGCCATCGCAGCTTCAAGCCAATGCTTCGGCCGGACTTGCCCAAGGAGAATGTTGATGGTGAGGCCTTGCAATGGGCGGCGGATCGCTTGCGCGCGAGCAGGCACGGCACCAAGTTCCTGTTGATCGTGTCCGATGGAGTTCCGGCCGACGACTCGACGTTGCTGGCCAACGATCCAGGGTATCTCGAACGCCATCTTCACAAGGTGGTGGCTGCGCTCGAAACGGACCCCGACATTTCCCTGGCAGCCATCGGAATCGGCCACGACGTATCCAAACACTACATGCGATCGCGTTCTGTCTTGGGGCCGAGCGATGTCGGCGAAGGTCTCATCGATCTCCTCAGCGAAATGCTCTTGTCCTCTGCAGAGCCGCGCAACTCGGCGGCTTCTGAAAGGTCGCACTAGCGCGTGGGATGCCGCCATATAGCCCGGGCAGAAAATGGCGACCGCCGGGAAAAAAGAAGGGCCTTTGCAGGCCCTTCCGATTGAACGATGGCGCGTTTTACGCCGCCTGTTTCTTCTCGCCGTAGGGGTCGAAGCGGCCGTAGAAGGTCTCGCCGCGCTCGGCCATTTCCTTCAGCAGTGCCGTCGGCTTGAAGTGGCTGCCGTAGTCCTTGGCAAGCTTGTCGCACATCTTGACGAAGGCCTTTACGCCCATGCCGTCGATGTAGGAGAGCGTGCCGCCGGTGTAGGGGGCAAAGCCGAAGCCGAGGATCGAGCCGACGTCCGCTTCGCGCGGATCGGTGACGATGCCCTCTTCCATGGTACGGGCGGCTTCAAGCGCGATCGTCGCCAGGAAGCGCTGCTTCAGCACTTCGACGTCGATCTTGTCGGCGTTCTTCTGCGGGTAGAGCGTCTTCAGCTCCGGCCACAGATACTTCTTGGCGGGCTTCGCCGGATACTCGTAGAAGCCCTTGCCGTTCTTGCGGCCGCGACGGTCGAGGTCGTCGACCATCTTGTTGATCAGCGCCATGTGCTTGGGATCGACGGCCTTTTCGCCGAGATCGGCGACGGTGGCCTTGAGGATCTTCTGGCTGAGGTCGATCGCCACTTCGTCGTTGAGCGACAGCGGTCCAACCGGCATGCCGGCCATCTTGGCGGCATTCTCGATCATCGCCGGCGGCACGCCTTCGATCAACATGTCATAGGCTTCGTGGATGTAGCGGAAGACGCAGCGGTTGACATAGAAGCCGCGGGTGTCGTTGACGACGATCGGCGTCTTCTTGATCGCGGCGACATAGTCGAGCGCTGTGGCGAGTGCCTTGTCGCCGCTCTCCTTGCCGAGGATCACTTCGGTCAGCATCATCTTCTCGACCGGCGAGAAGAAGTGGATGCCGATGAACTGGCCGGGGCGCTTGGAGTTCTTGGCAAGGCCAGTGATCGGCAGTGTCGAGGTGTTGGAGGCAAAGATCGTGTCTTCGCCGATCACCGCTTCGACCTTCTCGATTACGTCCTTCTTGACCTGGCGGTCTTCAAAGACGGCTTCGACCACAAGGCCGACTTCCTTCAGGTCGTTGTAATCGGCCGAAGGCGTGATGCGGGCGAGCAGCGCTTCGCCTTCTTCCTTGGTCAGGCGGCCCTTGCCGACCGAATCCTTGACCAGGCCTTCCGAGTGGGCCTTGCCCTTTTCGGCCGCTTCCATGTCGCGGTCGATCAGCGTGACGGCAATGCCGGCGGCAGCCGTCACATAGGCGATCGAGGCGCCCATGAAGCCGGCCCCGACGACGCCCACATGCTTGAACTCCGACTTCGTCACACCGGCGGGGCGGCGGGCGCCCTTGCCGAGCTCCTGCATCGAGACGAACAGCGAGCGGATCATCGAGAAGGCTTCGGTCGTCTGAAGGATCTCGGTGAAGTAGCGCTGCTCGATCTTGAGCGCGGTGTCGAACGGCACCTGCAGGCCTTCGTAGACGCATTTCAGGATGGCAACGGCGCCCGGATAGTTGCCGTAGGTCTCGCGGCGCAGGATGCCGGAAGCGGCGGGCCACAGCTGGGCCGAGGCCGGCGTCCAGATGCCGCCGCCCGGTACCTTGTAGCCCTTTTCGTCCCAGGGCTGCACCGGCTTCAGCCCGTTCTTGATCATCGCCTTGGCGGCGTCGACCAGCTTGTCCGCATCGACGACTTCATGCACGAGGCCAAGCGCCTTGGCGCGGGCCGCCGTCAGCGACGAGCCGGTGGTCATCATCTGCAGCGCGTCCTGCGCATTGGTCAGGCGCGGCACGCGCTGGGTGCCGCCGGCGCCCGGGAAGATGCCGACCTTGACTTCCGGCAGGGCGATCTTGACCGACTTGGAATTCGACGCGACACGGCCGTGGCAGGCGAGCGAAAGCTCGAAAGCGCCGCCCATGCAGGTGCCGTTGATTGCCGACACCCACGGCTTGCCCGAGGTTTCGAGCTTGCGGAACAGGCCCGTCATGCGGCCGACGAGGTCGAAAAGCTTCTGGGCGGCGTTATCCGGATCCTTCTTCTTTTCTTCCTGCTGGAAGGTGAACATCGACTTGATCATCGAGAGGTCGGCGCCGCCGGAGAAAGTCGACTTTCCGGAGGTAAAGACGACGCCCTCGACGGCTGCGTCCGCTGTCGTTGCGTCGACGATGGCGTTCAGTTCCTCCATCACCTCCTGGGTGAAGACGTTCATCGACTTCTCAGGCATGTCCCAGGTGACGAGTGCGATGCCGTCGGCGTCGGTCTCGATCTTGAAATTGGTGTATTGCGTCATGGTTCTCCCCCTCAGTAGAGAATGGGTTCGATGCGCAGCGAGATGTTCGATCCGCCGCTGTAACGTTGTTTACTGGTATTGGTGGCGATCAGCCGGCCGTCGCGCTCAACGCGGACGGTGAAGCCCGCATCGGTGGCCTTATTGAGTTCAGGCTTCGGCACCTGCAGCACGAAGGGCACGCGGGTGGCCTTGCCATCGCTGACGACGGACGTTTCCGCGATCAGCTTGGCAGCGACGTCCATCACGCCTTGCTCTTCGAGCCTGATCGTGACCGTGCCGGCCGGAACCGGGCCGCTGGCGACATTGGTGATCGCACCGGTGAGCGTGAAGCTGTCGCCGCCTTCCTCGTCGGAGACGCAGCCGGCGGCTGCAAGCAGCCCCAGGCCCATCAGCGCGAGAAGAGAGCGGCGCATCACGTCCATCGTCAGACCCTTTCGATGATCGTGGCCGTGCCCATGCCGGCGCCGATGCAGAGTGTCACGAGCGCGGTGTTGAGATCGCGGCGCTCCAGCTCGTCGAGCACGGTGCCGAGGATCATCGCGCCGGTGGCTCCGAGCGGATGGCCCATGGCGATCGCGCCGCCGTTGACGTTGATCTTGTCGTGCGGGATGTCGAAGGCCTGCATGTAGCGCAGCACGACGGCGGCGAAGGCTTCGTTGAGCTCGAAGAGGTCGATATCCGACAGCTTCATGTCGGCGCGCTTCAGGAGCTTTTCGGTGACGTCGACCGGGCCCGTCAGCATCAGCGCCGGATCGGAACCGATATTGGCGAAGGCGCGGATGCGGGCGCGCGGCTTCAGGCCCATGCTCTCGCCGCCGGCCTTGGAGCCGAGCAGCACGGCTGCGGCGCCGTCGACGATGCCCGACGAGTTGCCGGCATGGTGCACGTAGTTGATCTTCTCGATCTCCGGATGCGCCTGGATGCCGACGGCTTCGAAGCCGCCCATCTCGCCCGGCATCTGGAACGACGGGTTGAGCGAGGCGAGCGCCTGCATGTCGGTGCCGGGACGCATGTGCTCGTCACGGTCGAGGATGGTCAGACCGTTCCCGTCCTTGACCGGCACGACCGACTTCTTGAAATAGCCCTTCTCCCAGGAATGCGCCGCGCGCTTCTGGCTTTCCACGGCATAGGCATCGACGTCATCGCGGCTGAAACCGTATTTCGTGGCGATCAGGTCGGCAGAAACACCCTGCGGCATGAAGAAGGCCGGCAGGTTGACCGAGGGGTCCATGAACCAGGAGCCGCCGGACATGCCGAGACCGACTCGCGACATGCTCTCGACGCCGCCGGCAATCACGATGTCGTCTGCACCCTGGGCGATCTTGGCCGCGCCGAAGTTGATGGCGTCGAGACCGGAGGCGCAGAAGCGCGAGATCTGCATGCCCGGCGCGCGGGTGGAATAGCCCGCTTCGAAGGCGGCCGCCTTCGGGATCACCGCACCGGCGTCCATCACCGGATCGACGCAGCCCATGATGATGTCGTCGACGGTCGAGGTGTCGAGGTCGTTGCGGTCACGCACCGCCTCCAGCATCTTGGCGGCGAGGCGAACGGACGGCACTTCGTGCAGCGATCCGTCCTTCTTGCCACGGCCGCGCGGCGTGCGCACGTGGTCATAAACGAAGACTTTCGTCATGTCTCATCTCCCTTTCGGCAGCACCATCAGGTGCTGCCCGTCAAAACAGTTTGAAATCGAACGGCTCAGAAGGCGGCCGCGTCGAGCGCCATCAGCGTGTCGGCGCCGGTCTCGATGCGGGCCTTGCGCAGCGCCGTTTCCGGCAGGATCCTTTCCATGAAGAAGGTCGCGGTGATCAGCTTGTTCTTCAGATAGTCTGCGCGCGCCGTTTCGCCAGAGGCAAGTTTTTCCTCAGCGGTCTTGGCAATTTTTGCCCACATGTAACCAAGCACGACGAGGCCGAAGAGGTGCATGTAGTCGGTCGAGCCGGCGCCGGCATTGTCGGGCTTGGCCATGGCGTTCTGCATGAACCACATGGTCGCGGCCTGCAGGTCGTTGAGACCCTTCTTCAGCGCCTTGGTATAGGCGGAGAGCTTCTCGTTGCTGCGGTTTTCCTCGCAGAAATCGCCGATTTCCTTGAACAGCGCCATAACGGCGCGGCCGCCGTTCAAGCCCAGCTTGCGGCCGACGAGGTCGAGCGCCTGGATGCCGTTGGCGCCTTCGTAGATCATTGCGATACGGGCATCGCGGACATACTGGCTCATGCCGTGTTCTTCGATGTAGCCGTGGCCGCCGAACATCTGCTGCGCCATGACGGCGTGGTCGAAGCCCTTGTCGGTCAGCACGCCCTTCAGGATCGGGGTCATCAGGCCGAGAATGTCATCGGCCGTCTGGCGGTCGGCGTCATTGTCGGAGCGGTGGGCGATATCAGATTTCAGCGCGGTCCAGAGCGTGAACGCGCGGCCGGCCTCGTTGAAGGCGCGGATCGTCATCAGCGTTCGGCGCACATCCGGATGCACGATGATCGGGTCGGCCTTCTTGTCCGGCGCCTTCGGACCGGAAAGCGAGCGGCCCTGGATGCGGTCGCGGGCATAGTTGGCGGCGTTCTGGTAGGCGATTTCGGCGATCGACAGGCCCTGCAGGCCGACGCCGAGGCGCGCCTCGTTCATCATCACGAACATGGCGTTGAGGCCCTTGTTCTCCGTGCCGATGAGGTAGCCCTCGGCCTCGTCATAGTTCATGACGCAGGTGGAGTTGCCGTGGATGCCCATCTTGTGTTCGATCGCGCCGCAGGAAACGCCGTTGCGTTCGCCCGGCTCGCCGTCGGCATTGAGCTTGAACTTCGGCACGATGAACAGCGAGATGCCCTTCACGCCTTCCGGTGCGCCCTCGATGCGGGCGAGCACCAGATGGATGATGTTATCCGACATGTCGTGTTCGCCGGCGGAGATGAAGATCTTCTGGCCGGAGATCTTGTAGGAGCCGTTGCCAGCTGGGACCGCCTTGGTGCGCAGCAGGCCGAGGTCGGTGCCGCAATGGGGCTCGGTCAGGTTCATCGTGCCGGTCCAGGTGCCGGCAACCATCTTCGGCAGATAGGCCTGCTTCTGTTCGTCCGTACCGTGAACGAGGATTGCCGCGATCGCGCCCTGGGTGAGGCCGGGATACATGGTCAACGCCATGTTGGCGGACGACATGTACTCGCCGACGGCGGTGTGCAGCGTATAGGGCAGGCCCTGGCCGCCGAATTCCTCAGGCACGGCGAGGCCGAGCCAGCCGCCTTCGCGGTAGAGGTCGAAGGCTTCCTTGAAGCCCTTCGGCACGCTGACCGAACCGTCGTCGCGGCGCTTGCAGCCTTCCTGATCGCCGGAGAGATTGACCGGGAACAGGGCCTCCTCGGCAAGCTTGGCTGCCTCGCCGACGATCGCCTCGATCATGTCAGGCGTCGCGTCCGCGAAACCGGGCAGGTTGTTGTAGCGCTCGATGCCGAGCACGTCGTTCAGGATGAAGAGGGTATCGTCGACCGGGGCCTTGTAGATGGGCATGCTTTCCTCGCCTTTTGGTGCTTCGGGCGCCGTACCTCGTCGTCGACGCCCGGTTGCAGGATGCCGGATGCGCCGCCATCCTCTTTGATTCTAGAGCATCTTTCCCTTCCAGTGATTCCACAGGAAGGCGGCATGCTCCAGGGCGGTCTCGCATCGTTGGCCGGATGCTACAAAATTTTGACGTTTGCGTAAACGTCAAAAATTGCGGGTTGCGAAGTTTCGTCGCGGCACCGGGGAGCCGAAAGGGGGGCCGGCAACCCGCGCTCACGGTACGATCCTGCCAAATCGTTAAAAAATCCTGGGTAGATTAACGGCTTATTTACCACGTTTCATGAAAGGTGCGTGTTGAGATGGTCAAAGCTGCAACCTGTCCTGGCGTCGCATCGTTGTAGTTTTGCCCACGTCGGAAGCGCCACAGGGGTGAGGAAAGCTGTTTTCTTCCGTGACGACTTTCGAGATGGCCGACGACAGGGGCGAAGAACACCATGAATGGATCGCGATCAAATCCTCAGCGCGCAGGCAGCCAGTCCTATAGCGAGCGGCCGTCGCTCGACGCTTTGAACCGCACCATCGAAGGACTTGAGGCGCGGATCGAAGGCCTGATGAACGGCGCTGCCCGCGACGTGGCGCCAAGACCGCCCGAACGTCTTCCGGCCCGCGAACCAGCCAGAGAACCCGCAACGCCCCGTGACGCCGTCTCCGAAATCATGCAGCGCCAGCGCAGCCTCAGCGCTTCGCGCGAGCGCCCGCCGCTTCGCGACCGGCTGCCCCAGCGCGAGCCGGAACGCTATGTTTCCGAACGTCCGGCCTCTGACCGTTTTACCGAAGAGCCCCGCCTGCAACCGCTGCACAGCCAGCCGCAGCGCCCGTCTTTGGCCGTCAACGATATCGCCGAGGCGCTGGTCGGTCTGCGCCAGGACCTGAAGCGCGACATCACCGACGGGCTGACACGCGAGATGATTTCGCTGCGTTCCGAAATTCGCGGCATCAAGGCCCAGGCGCAGGATCACAGCTTCGCCGAAGACGTGCGCGGTGACATGCAGCGCCTTGCCGACAGCATCCAGCAGCTCGGCCGCCAGGCCTCGCCCGCCCAGGCCGATGCGCTACGCGGCGACTTCGACGAACTGCGTGCGATGATCGACGGCCTTGCACGCGAAGACAGCATGCGCCGCATGGAAAGCCGCTGGACCGGCGTCGAGGACAGGCTGATCGCGTTTGATCAGAACCGTGACGACGAGCTGGTGGCGCTCGCCTATCGCCTGGACGAGATCAAGTCGCAGATCGGCTCGCTGAAGGGCAGCTCGGCCGTGGACGCGCTTGAGGACAAGCTGATCGCCGTCGCCCAGGCCATCGAAATGCTGGGCCGCCAGATCCAGCCTGACGACCGCCGTCTCGTTTCGCAGTTTGCGGATCTCGACAACCGGCTCGATGAAATCAGCCGCGCCATCGCTGCCAGCAGCCGCACGGCGACCGGCCTCGACGGTGGCTTCGTCAACCGGCTGGAAAGCCGGCTTGGCGACCTCTCCCGTCAGATGGATAGCCTGTCGCGCCCGAACGATTCCGGCCTCAGCGCCCGCCTGGAAGCTTTGACCGCCCGGGTCGAAGATCTCGCCGGCGAAAAGGCGGCCGCCCGTCTCGAAGAGCGTCTCGACCAGCTTTCGCTGCTGATGGAGCGCAGCAACAGGACCGCGCAGTCGGATCTCAACGATTATCTGTCGGATATTTCGCGCAAGATCGAGGCCCTGGACCAGGGCAGCGTCAACGACGCACTGGCCGAGCGGCTCGACTATCTGGCACGCCGGATCGACGAACTCGACGCCCATGGCGCTCAGCCCGCCTCCGACCCGCGTTTCGACCGGCTGGAAGATCGCCTGGTCGGCATCGCGCAGCGTCTGGAAGAGACCCACGCTGCACCGTTCGATGATCGTGTCGCCCTGCAGAACCTCGAAGCGCAGATCGCCAATCTGTCGACGCTGGTCAGCCAGCCGCGCGCGGACGTCGCTGCGAGCGCGGTGCCCGTCGATTTCGAAAACCGCATGAGCGCGCTCGAGGACTACCTCTCGACCAGCGACGAATACATCGTCGAGGCCGCTCGCCAGGCGGCCGAAGCGGTGATGGAAGCCTATGCCAAGAACGGCTCTACGCGGAGTTCCGGCGGAGATCTGGCCGCAATCTCGGCGCTTGCCGAAGACCTTCGCACGCTCGAGGACCTCAGCCGCTCCAGCGAGGAGCGCACAGCGCGCACCTTCGAGGCATTGCACGAGACCCTCGTGCATATCGCCGACAAGCTGGAGCGCATCGAAAATCGCGAGCCGGCAATGTCGGCACGGGCTGAAACGCCGGTGCTGCGCGAACCCGCGCAGATGCAGACGGCCGCACAGTCGGAATTCAACGATCCCTTCGGCGGCAACGATCTCGACGACCGCTACGAGGACCTGCAGCGCAACGTCCGTGCGCTGCAGGCCGAAGATCAGGCTGTGGTCGCCCAAACGGCCGAGCCTACAACGGCCTTTGCCGATGACCAGCAGGTCTCGACCGTTGAAGTCGAAGATGTGCGCGAACCGGCCGCTGCAGCCCGCACCGGCCTGCTTGCCGGCCTGACCCGGCGCTTCTCCGGCAAGCGGTCCGAGCCGGTGCACGAGCAGGAGCAGTCCCGACAGCTCGTCGAGCCGACCCCGTCGATCGATCCCTCCGAAATGCTTGCGCCCGAGGAAGCCAACCAGCTGCTGGAGCCGGGTTCCGGCGTTCCCGATGTCAAGAAGATCCTGGAACGCGTGCGCGCCGGGCAGATGAACAAGGCGGGCATTCAGCCTGCCGATGGCGACAAGTCGGACTTCATCGCTGCCGCCCGCCGTGCCGCCCAGCTCGCCGTTGAAGAGGCCGACACCCTGAACAAGGTCGGTCAAAGCGGAAAGACCTCTGGCATCGGCGGCGCTTTTGCCCGTCACCGCCGACCCATCCTGATGGCCGTCGGCGCGGTCCTGCTGGCGATCATGTCCTATCCGCTGGTCAGCAATATGCTGAAGAAGCAAGAGACCGCACCGGTGGAGCCGGCCGCGATCATCGAGCAGCAGGCGGTGCCGGAATCGCGCGAAAACAAGATCGTCGACGACCTTCTGCCGCAGACCGCGGCCGTGGCCCCGGCTGAAACGCCGGTCACGGCATCCGAAACCGCTGTCGCAGCACCTGTCGATTCCGTTGAAGCCCCGGCGAGGGTATCCGAAGCTTCGATCTCGGTACCGGCGACGGCCGTGCCGACGACCACCATTGCGACACCGGCCGAAGAGAAGGCACCGATGCTCGCGCCGGTCGCAGAAACGAAAGCCGCTTCGGCGGCTTCCGAGTTCCAGGCGACCCCCGCTGGCAACGCACCCGCCAGTGGTGCGGCCCTTATCAGTTCTGCGGCCGAGGGCGCGGCAACGACCGCGCTGGCGCCGGTGGCCGCACCGAGTGAGATCGTGCTGCCGGAAGGTTTCGGCCCGGCGGCGCTGGTCACCGCCGCCAAGGGCGGCGACCCGCTTGCCTTCTACGAAATCGGCGCCCGCTTTAGCGAAGGCCGCAGCGTTCCTGAAAACATGGCGGAAGCCGCCAAGTGGTATCAGCGCGCCGCCGACGCCGGCGTCGTTCCGGCGCAGTATCGCCTCGCGAGCATGTATGAAAAAGGCATGGGCGTAGCGCGTGACGCCTCCAAGGCGAAGGCGCTCTATCTCGCCGCCGCCGGCCAGGGCAACGCCAGCGCCATGCACAACCTCGCGGTGATGCTGGCGAGCGGCCGCGATGGTTCGCCTGACTTTGCCGAGGCAACGAAGTGGTTCGCGAAGGCTGCCGAACTAGGCATCCGCGATAGCCAGTTCAACCTCGCCGTCCTCTATGCGCGTGGCAACGGCGTGCCGCAGGACTTGACCGAATCCTACAAGTGGTTCTCGGCGGCCGCCCGCGAAGGCGACATGGATGCCGCCGCCAAGCGTGACGAAGTTGCCAAGGCGATGAAGCCTGAGCAGCTCGAAAGCGCCAAGGCGAAAGCCGATGCCTGGAAGGTGCAGCCGGTCGACGCCAAGGCGAACACGGTCGACGTTCCGGACGCCTGGGTCGGCCCGGCCAACAAGACCGCCAGCGTCGACATGACCAAGGCGGTCCGCAATATCCAGGCGATCCTGAACAACAACGGCTTCGACGCCGGCAAGCCCGACGGCCAGATGGGCAAGAAGACCGTGGCTGCCATCAAGGCCTTCCAGAAGTCGGTCGGCCAGGAGCCGACGGGCGAAATCACCGAGCAGCTGGTCAAGGAATTGCTGAAGCGCAATTCCTGACCCTTGGGCTTGCGCCGTAATAAAGCCGCAGAGCCGGGCGACACGGGTTGCGGGTGGCGAAGCCGTCTGCCATGTGGCTGAAAAGGTTGAAATGTCGGGCCTGCTGCATAATTCCTTAATCGGAATCAGGCTAGGGAAGAACTGATGCAGCAATCAAGGTCCGGCTGTGACCTTGGCACGTCCTGGCGGAAGCGCAACGCTGCAGGAGTGCATGACGAAAGCCGCCTCGCCCTCGAGAGAGGTGCCGGCCTTTCGAATAATCCCTCATTCGTGGTGAATTGCTTGCCACACTAACCGGTTTGCCCGCATTGCGGGCCGTTGGCATATCGAGGACCCGGCGTGACGATCTATCTGCCCATCGCAGAGTTGTCGGTGAACATACTCATCATTCTCGGTATGGGCGCGGCCGTCGGCTTTCTTTCCGGCATGTTCGGCGTCGGCGGCGGTTTCCTGATCACGCCGCTCCTGATCTTCTACAATATTCCGCCTGTCGTGGCGGTGGCGACCGGCGCCAACCAGGTGGTTGCCTCATCGATATCCGGCGCGATCACCCATTTCCGGCGCGGCACGATCGATATCAAGCTCGGCACGGTGTTGCTCTGCGGTGGCCTCGTGGGCGCGACGGTCGGCGTCTGGCTGTTTTCGCTGCTGCGCCGCCTCGGCCAGCTCGACCTGGTGATCTCGCTGCTTTACGTCGTGCTGCTCGGTACCGTCGGTGGCCTGATGCTCTGGGAAAGCATCGTCGCCATGCGCAAGGCCGCCAAGAACCAGACGACGACCCTGCGTCGCCCCGGCCAGCACAACTGGGTGCACGGCCTGCCGTTGAAGATGCGTTTCAAGAAGTCGAAGATCTATCTCAGCGTCATTCCGGTTGCCTTCCTCGGCTTCTGCATCGGTATCCTGACCTCGATCATGGGCGTCGGCGGCGGCTTCATCATGGTGCCGGCAATGATCTATCTCCTGCGCATCCCGACCAACGTCGTCGTCGGCACGTCGCTGTTCCAGATCGTCTTCGTCTCGGCCTATACGGTCATCGTCCAGGCGTCGACCAACTATACCGTCGATATCGTGCTCGCCTTCGTCCTGATGATCGCCGGCGTCATCGGCGCGCAATATGGCGTGCGTGTCGGCCAGAAGCTGCGCGGCGAACAATTGCGTGCGCTGCTCGCGCTCCTCGTTCTTGCCGTCGGTATTCGTCTGGCAGTCGAGCTCGTCATCCCGCCGAAGGACATCTATTCGGTCGTATCAGCGGGGTTCGGCTTCTGATGATCCGCGTCGCCCGCACAGCACTCGTTCTTTTCGCCCTTGCGCTGGCGGCGCCGGCCGACGCCGCACTGCAGGATGAAAACGCCGACTTCACCGAAAAGCTGGAGATCGGCATCTCCACCGACGAGATCGCCATCACCTCGGATTTCCGCGGCGCGGATCTCACGATCTTCGGCGCCGTCGATGGTTTCGACCAGGGACTGCTGGCCCAGGGCAGGTACAACATCATCGTGTCCCTCGAAGGCCCCAAGGACAATGCGACGGTGCGCAAGAAGGAGCGCGTCTTCGGCATCTGGGTAAACACGCGGTCGATGACCTTCGAGCTGGTGCCGGAATCCTATTCGCTGTCGAGCACGCGCGACATCGAAACGATCGCGCCGCCCGGCGAGATGGGCAATATGGGCATCGGCGTCGACCACATGCGGCTGGTGCCGCTCGGCTTCGTCGGCGACGGCAGCAATCTCGGCGAGTTCCGCAACGCCTTCCGCCGCATCCGCGAAACGAGTGGCGTCTACGAGCGCGATCCCGGCGGGGTGCAGTTCATCAGTGCGAGCTTGTTCAAGGCGTCGGTGCGCCTGCCGGCGAACGTGCCGAACGGCGTCCACGTGGTGCGCGCCTACCTCTTTCGCGACGGTGTCTTCGTCGCCGCCAAGGCGCTGCCGTTGCGTGTCGTCAAGACTGGCCTGGAACAGTTCATTACCCAGGCAGCGCATCAGCAACCGCTTTTCTATGGCCTCGTCGCCGTGCTGCTCGCAGTCATCACCGGCTGGGGTGCCAGCGTGATCTTCCGCAAGGAATAGTTGGGCCGGGAGCTTACCCTGCGTTTTCTTTTGCCCGGCGTGCGTTTAAAGAAAGGGCAGCAGGATGCTTTAGGGATCAAATACCCGGGCATCTCGAACATGTTGATCTGAACACGCCGCGCCGAACGCGCGCTGAAGTTCGAGAAGGCGATGCTTGCGCCGGTAGCGGCAAGCGACGCGACAAAGACAGAGGAAGCTCGATGAAACCGATTTTTGTCCAGTTGCAGTGTGCTCCCGGCAAGACCTACGAGGTCGCTGACGAGATCTACCGCAAGGAAATCGTTTCGGAAATGTACTCGACCAGCGGCGACTACGACCTGATCATCAAGGTCTACATCGAGGAAGGCCAGGACATCGGCAAGTTCATCAACGACAATATTGCCACGGTGCCGGGTATCTCGCGCTCGTTGACGACGCTGACCTTCAACGCGTTCTGATCACTGGTTCGGCGGCGTGCGGACGGAGCCGCACGCTTTCCCCAAGCGTCAGGCAATCAGATTGGCAAACCGGACCGAATAGATCCGGTCGCGACCGAGCATGTGGGCGACCAGCTTGCTGCGGTCGAAGAGCCCGGTCATGGCCCGGTGTCGCAGGTCTAGCCCGCCGGTCGTGACCCCGAAGGCGGGCATCAGCATGCGGGTGCCATCCGTCGCGAAGCAGGCGCGGCGCACGGCCCTTTCGCGTCTCACCACCGTTGCCGCCGGATGCAGATGCCCGGCGATCTCGCCAACGGCGTCGCCGCGCTTGGGCTCGTGCCGGAAGATAAGGCCCGCATGGCTGAGCTCGTCCATCGAGGCGCCCGGCAGGCCGAAGGCGCCGTCCGGGTCGTGGTTGCCGTTGATCCAGACCCATTCGCGCCCGAGCGCCATCGCCGCGATCATGTGCCGGAAGGCGTCCGGCATCACGGCTGAACCGACACGATCGTGAAAATTGTCGCCGAGGCTGATGACGAGTTTCGGGTTGTGGCGCGCGATCGCCGCCTCCAGCACGCGCAGGGTCGCCAGCGTATCGTAGGGCGGCAGCAGCATGCCGCGGCGGGCGAAGGCCGAACCCTTTTCCAGATGCAGGTCGGAAACGACGAGCGTGCCCGTCTCCGGCAGATAGAGACCGCCGAGCGGATCGCAGATGCCTTCGACTCCATTGATCGTCGTCTGAGCGTGGAGGAGAGGGGCTGTCGTCGGAACTGATAGAATATGAGCGAGGCGGTGCATGGTCACGGTCTCGCACGTTGTTTGACGAGGTAAGCCGCCGGACGCGACAGACCGTCCAGAGAAGGGTAACCCGCCCAGCGCGACAGACTGCTCTTTCTCAAAACGACTTTGCTAGCGTTCCGCATCGTAGCCCATCGCCGCGTGGATCAAGTCGTCGGCGGCCTCCGAAAGCAGGAAGTCCTGCGCTTCGCCCTGGATCATTTCCTTGCCGATCTCCAGCATCACGGGCACCGCCAGCGGCGAGATCCGGTCGAGCCGTCGATGGGTGATATGGCCCTTGATTCGCTTCAGCATATCCGCGAGCCGAGCGATGTCCAAAAGCCCCGTTGCCGCATCATTGCGGGTCGCTTCGAGCAGCAGATGATCCGGCTCGTGCGCGTGCAATACGTCGTAAATGAGGTCGGCCGAGACCGTCACCTGCCGGCCGGTCTTTTCCTTGCCGGGATGCCTTTGGTCGATGAGGCCGGCGATGACGGCGCAGTTGCGGAAGGTGCGTTTCAGCAGAAAGGACTCGTTCAGCCAGGCTTCGAGGTCGTCGCCGAGCATGTCTTCGTCGAACAGCTCGGCAAGCGCGCCGCGCTTGAGCTTGAAGGTGGTGCCGAGGTCGTCGAGCGCCCAGACCGCCAGCGAATAGTCCGTCGCGACGAAGCCGAGCGGTTTCAACCCGGCGCGGTCGAGCCGGCGGGTCAAAAGCATGCCGAGCGTCTGGTGCGCCAACCGCCCCTCGAAGGCATAGATGACCATGTAGTGGCGGCTGCCGCGCGGGAAGGTCTCGATCAGAAGCTCGTCCTCGCGCGGCAGCATCGAGACGTCTTTCTGTAGCGAGAGCCAGTCGCGCACCTGTTCCGGTAGCGCCGCCCTGTGCGCCGGATCGGCGAGCATCCTGCGAACCTGCTGTGCCAGATAGGTCGAGAGCGGAAACTTGCCGCCGGCATAGCTCGGCACCTTCGGATCGAAGGTAAAGGCCTGGCTGACGAGGCATTCGTTCTCGCGGATGCCCTCGAAGCGCAGCACCTTGCCGGAGAACATGAAGGTGTCGCCCTGGGAGAGCATTTCGAGGAAATACTCCTCGACCTTGCCGAGCGGCATGCCGCCGCGGCCGAGCGAGCCGCGCTGGTTGCGCTTGACCATGCGCACGTTCAGCATCGGCGACTCGACGATGGTGCCGACATTCAGGCGGTATTGTTGCGCCACCAGCGGATTGGAAACGCGGTAGAGCCCGTCCTTGGTCTTGCGGATCCGGGCATAGCGTTCATAGGTCTTCAGCGCGTAGCCGCCGGTCGCCACAAAATCGATCACCCGCTCGAAGGTCTCCCAGGCGAGCGTCGTGTAGGGCGAGGCGCTGGTGATCTCGTCGTAAAGCGACAGCGGGTCGAAAGGCGCGGCACAGGCCATGCCGAGCACATGCTGGGCGAGCACGTCGAGCGCGCCCTTGCCGACCGGCGGCGTGTCCTGCGCGCCGATATAGTTGGCGTCGAGCGCCGCCTGGCATTCCATCACCTCGAACCGGTTGGCCGGCACCAGGATCGCCTTCGAGGGTTCGTCCATGCGGTGGTTGGCGCGGCCGATGCGCTGGGCGAGGCGGCTTGCCCCCTTCGGCGCACCGACATGCACGACGAGATCGACGTCGCCCCAGTCGATGCCGAGGTCGAGCGTCGACGTGGCGACGACCGCGCGCAGCCGGTTCTCGGCCATCGCCGCCTCGACCTTGCGGCGCTGGGCGACATCGAGCGAGCCGTGATGCAGCGCGATCGGCAGATTGTCGTCGTTGATCGTCCAGAGTTCCTGGAAGAGCAGCTCCGCCTGGCTGCGGGTGTTGACGAAGAGCAGGGTGGTGCCGTGCTCCTTGATCGCGGCGTAGACATCGGCAATGGCGTAGCGCGCCGAGTGCCCGGCCCACGGCACGTGCTCTTCCGTCTTGAGGATGGAGATCTGCGGCTTGGCGCCGCCTTCGACAAGCACGAGCCCTGCGTGATTGTTCGTGTCCGGCTCCTGTGGCGCCAGCCAGCGCTGCAGGTCCATGGGGTCGGAGACCGTTGCCGAAAGCCCAATCGTCTGCAGCCGCGGCGCCAGCCGGCGAAGCCGCGCTAAGCCCAGGGAGAGGAGATGGCCGCGCTTCGAGGTGACGAGCGAGTGCAACTCGTCGAAGACGACGTAGCGCAGGTCTTTGAAGAAGCGCGTCGCCTCGCCATTGGCAAGCAGCAGCGCCAGCTGTTCCGGCGTCGTCAGCAATATGTCCGGTGGATTGAGCTTTTGCCGCTGCCGCTTGGCGGTGGGCGTGTCGCCGGTGCGGTTTTCGACGCGCACCGGCAATCCCATCTCGCCGACCGGTTTCATCAGGTTTCGCTCGATATCGACGGCAAGCGCCTTCAAAGGCGAGATGTAGAGCGTATGGATGCCGACGAAGGCGGAGCCGGGCGGGATCCTGCCGCGGCGGGTGAGATCGACCAGCGAAGGCAGGAAGCCGGCAAGCGTCTTGCCGGCACCTGTCGGTGCGATCAGCAGCGTGCTCTCTCCTGCCTCGGCCTGCGCCAGGAGCTCGAGCTGGTGGGCGCGCGGCCGCCAGCCCTTCTCGCCGAACCAGCGCAGAAAGGGGGTGGGCAAGGTCAGGGCATCGCCCTGCGGTTCTCTGGAATCGATCCTGTTCACGGAGAACAAAGGTAGATCAAATCTGCCAAAAGAGAAGCCCGGAAGACCTGCCGCCGGGCGGCACCTTGACTCCTGTTCGGAACCGGATCGCCGTCGGCTTCCGCTCCCCGCATCCGGTCGACGCACCGGCGAAAGCCGCTTAGTCCTCGCGACGCTCTTAAAGTGCGATGTAACGATCGGCGCGGTGGTTGATGGCCACAAACAGGTTGAGCACGACCGCGCCGAGCACCGACCACGCGACCACCGTGGGCGTCGTCACCCCAAAGGCGGCGACGAGCACGACCATGTCAATCGCAAGCTGCACGAGGCCGGCGCGAATGCCGAAGCGCTCCTGCAGGTAGATGCCGAGAATGCCGACGCCGCCAAGGCTCGCGCGGTGGCGATAGAGCGCGAGCAGGCCATAACCGAGCAGCAGGCCGCCGAGCAATGCTGCCCAGGCCGGCTGGATCGTGCCGATCTGGAAGAGGCGCGACTGGATGTCGGTCAGGAACGAGGTCACGCCGATGGCGATGAAGGTCTTGACGGTAAAGGCCGGGCCGAGCCGCTTCAGCGACAGATAGAAGAACGGCAGGTTGAGCAGGAAGAAGGCAAGACCGAAATTGATGCCGAACGCATAGTGCAGCAGGAAGGCGACGCCCGCGGTGCTGCCGGTGAGCAGACCGGCGCTTGCGAGGAAATAGAGGCCGAGCGCGGCGATCAGGCTGCCGGTGAAGATGCCCTGTAGGTCCTCGACCGCCGTATGCCGGGTCGGGCTGGTGTTCCAGATACCGAAAACGCTGCTGATCTGAGCCATGGCAAAACCTCGATTGCGATGGCCGCAGCAATGCTGCAACGCACAACAATATTCAAGAAAAATACGTCAGTAATGCTGACTTATTTTTGCGACTCTGCCATGCGTTTTATGCAGGCTTGCGCGCCAGAAACAGGATGCCGAAAACCGGTTCGCCGGCATCCATGCGGATGACGGTACGCTCGATGGCCAGCAGCTTCAGCCCGTGCGCGGTGCAGAGGCCGCGAATATAGGCTTCGCTATGGGCGTAGCGCAGCGAGGGGCGCAACAGAAAATCCACGCCACCGCCCGCATCCTCGACGGAAAAGGCGAAGTAGCCATCGGCGGCCAGTAGTCGGAGGGTAATGTCGAAGACGCTGTCGAGATTGCCGAGATACATGAGGACGTCAGCGGCGCTGACGAGATCGGCGCGGGCGGGGGCGAAGTTGCCGAAGATGCCCGAGGCTTCCGGCGAGAGAGAGAGGTCGGCGCGTGCCAGTCGATCGTAGGTGGATTTCGCCTCGGCCTTGGCGAGCATGTTGATGGAGATGTCGAAACCTTCGAGGAACTGCGCCTGATCCCGGATGCGTTCGCCGAAGAGGCCGGTGCCGCAGCCGAGATCCGTCACATGCTCGAAGATGAGGCCCCCGGTGTGGCTTTGGATCAGCGCCGCGAGCTTTTGCGGCACCGTATAGCCGAGCTTTTCCACCAGTGCCTGGTCGAAGCGATCGGCATAGTCGTCGAACAGGCGCTCGACATAGAGGCTCGGCGGCTGTTCGGGCACCGCGGCGGCGCCGAGCAGCGCCAGCTTCAGGCCGGCGCCGAAGATGTCCTGAGGGCTCAGCGCCAGGGTTTTTCTGAGCGCGTCGATCGCCGCCTCTTTCCGGCCCGATTTTTCCTCATAGTCCGCCAGCCGAAACCAGCCGGCTGCCCAGTCCGGCGCCCGTTCGAGCGCCTGTGCCATGAGTTCGGCAGCACTTCCGGGCTCGCCGCCCTCGGCAAGCATTTTTGCGTAGTCGGCGCGGCGGTCGGCGATCAGGTCGCCGGAGGAGAGCTGGTTGAGCGTCATCAATGTGAGATATCGGTTGCGATCAGCGCTTCTGACGCCGGATGCTGCAAAACACAAGCGGAATCTGGCTGAAACTGAGAGCTTGGGTGCTGTGCAAGGTCTGGCCGACTTGCGGCGCTGCCGATCGCGGCTTATGTGAAGACAAACAGGAGAAGTTCGCGGATGTCGGACGGAATGAACAGATTTTTGGGTGACTCGCCGCTGCGCGTGCTGGTCAAGCTCGTCGTGGTGTCGATCCTCGTCGGCTTCGTCATGACCGTCTTCGGCTGGTATCCGACCGATATCTATTTCGCGGTCCGCAACTTCCTGCTCGACCTCTGGCACACCGGCTTTGCCGCACTTGGCCGGGTGGGCGACTATCTGCTGCTCGGTGCGGCGATCGTCGTTCCCGCCTTCGTGATCCTGCGTGTTCTGAGCTACCGGCGCTGATGATGCACGACCGGTTTCTCTTGATCGAACGCCGCGGCCTGCTGCGTGCAACCGCCATCCTCTCGCTCGGCGCGCTTGCCGGCTGCACGACGTCCCAACTGCTGACGCCCGATGGTGGCACGGGCAGCGACCAGACCGACGCGAGCCTCGGTTATGTCAACAAGCTGCGCAAGGGCAAGGGGCTGACGGAGCTCGTGGCGGACCACGCGGCCTCGGTCGCCGCGATGAGCCAGGCGGCGCGCATGGCGCGGGTCGGCAAGATGCAGCACCTGATCGGCTGGAACGACAGTTTCTACGACCGCATGAAGGGCCAGGGCGTGACGCTTCCGGCAGCCGAAAACATCGCCATGGGCCAGGACGATGCCGAGCGCGCCTATGACGCCTGGTACAAGTCGCCGAAGCATCTGGAAAATATGCTCGGCAACTATCGCGGCCTCGGCGTTGCCGTCGCCCAGAACGCTTCATCCGGCAACCGCCCCTTCTGGGCCATGGTGCTGTCGGCCTGATCCGGCCTTAGCGGACATCTGAACCGCGCTTGGCCCCTCATTCCCCTGCCGGGGCCTTCTCCCCGCAGGCGGGGAGAAGGCAGCTTGCCGCCCCCGCTCGTACCCGCAATTTCCATGCTTGAAGCTGTCCCCGACGGTAGCTCAGGATGTGGCGCCTCAGCTTGTGCGCGTCCCCTCTCCCCGCCTGCGGGGAGAGGGCTAGGGTGAGGGGCTTTGGCAGGCACAGACTTAGATACGCACTCATCGCCGCTGAACAGCGCATGGTCCCTTGCATCCTCCCATGCACTTTCCCTAAAACGGTCGTCACTCACCCATAACGCCCGGACCGTTCGATGACCGCCTCTCCCGCCTCGCCGAACGATCCCGCCGGCGCCTTTCACGTCACCCATCGGCTGATCCTGGCGATTGCGCTGCCGATGACGCTCGGCTTCCTGACGACGCCCTTGCTGGGTCTGGTCGATACGGCTGTTATCGGCCGCATGGGGCAGGCGACGCTGCTCGCAGGGCTCGCGATCGGCGCCATCATATTCGACCTGATCTTTACCACCTTCAATTTCCTGCGCGCCGGCACGACCGGCCTCGTTGCTCAGGCCTATGGCCGTGGTGACAGACGTGAGCAGCAGGCGGTGTTCTGGCGGTCGCTTACGATCGCGCTTGTCTGCGGCGCGGCTAGTATTCTCATTTCACCGCTTCTGCTCTCCGGCGGCCTCTGGCTGATGGGGCCGGAACCGGAAGTGGCGGCCGTCACCAGCACCTATTTTCTCTGTCGCATCATTTCGGCGCCGGCGGCGCTTGCGAACTACGCCATCCTCGGCTTCGTGCTTGGCCGGGGCGAGGGCACCATCGGGCTGATGCTGCAGACGCTGATCAACGGAATCAACATCGTGCTGTCGATCCTGCTCGGTCTCGTGCTCGGCTGGGGCGTGATGGGTGTGGCGCTCGCCACCGTCACCGGCGAGGTGATCGGGGCGCTCGCCGGCTTTGCGATCGTCTATGGCCGCTTCGACCGCAAGGATGCACCGAGCTGGGCGCTGATCTTCGATCGCGAACGATTGAAGCCGCTCTTCGGCCTCAACCGCGACATCATGATCCGCTCCTTCGTGCTGCTCGCTGCCTTCACGCTGATGACGCGCATCGGCACGGCCTTTGGGCCGGTGACGCTTGCGGCAAACGCGGTGTTGATGACGATCTTCCTGGTCGCCGGCTACTATCTCGACGGCCTCGCCAACGCCGCCGAGCAATTGATCGGCCGTTCGATCGGTGCCCGCTACCGCCCAGCCTTCGATCGCGCGCTACGCCTGACGGCCGCCTGGTCGCTGGGGCTCGCCTTGGTCACCACCATCGTCCTCCTGCTTTTCGGCGATCGGCTCATCAATCTGTTGACGACGGCGGCCGATGTCCGCGCGGCCGCTTACGAGTATCTGCCCTGGGCGGCTGTCACTGCGACCACCGGCGCACTCGCCTTCCTGATGGATGGCGTCTTCATCGGCGCCACCTGGTCGCGCGAGATGCGCAACATGATGGTCGCGGCCTTTGTCGGCTACGCGGCGGCGCTGGCAGTGCTCGTGCCCGTCTTCGGCAATCACGGGCTTTGGGCCGGCCTCAACCTCTTCCTGTTGCTGCGCGGCCTGTTCCTGCTTTCGAGAATTTCCTCGAAGGCGCGTCAGACCTTCCGGCCGGCCCAGTAGTCGAGGCGGCTGTCTCTGATATCGCGGATCGAGCTGAGCCGCTCACGGTCGCAGAGATCGGAAAGGCCACGCACGATGCGGCCGGGGAGCGCAGGGCCTTCATAGACCATGCAGGAATAGAGCTGGACCAGATCGGCGCCGGCGCGGATTTTTTCTGCCGCGGTCTCGGCCGAACTGACACCGCCGACACCGATGATCGGCAGATTTGGTCCGACGCGCTTGCGCATGCGGGCAAGTACCGCCGTCGATTTCTCGAAGAGCGGCTTGCCGGAGAGGCCGCCAGCTTCCTTCGCCTGGTTTTGGTCCTTCAAGCCTTCGCGCGAAAGCGTCGTATTGGAGACGATCAGGCCGTCGAGATTGTGGGCGAGAACTTCGGCTGCGATGTCGTCCATGCCCTCTTCCGTCAGATCGGGCGCGATCTTTAGGAACACCGGAACGTACCGGTTGCTACGGCGGGCTTCCTCGTCGCGCGCGGCGAGCACGGCGGACAGCAGGGCGGCGAGGCTCTCGCGCGCCTGCAGGTCGCGCAGGCCCGGCGTGTTCGGCGAGGAGATGTTGGCGGTGAAATAACGGGCGACCGAATAGAAGGCGTGAATGCCGTTCACATAGTCGGCAACGCGGTCGGCACTGTCCTTGTTGGCGCCGATATTGACGCCGATCAGAGCAGCGCGCGAGCAGGCCTTGAGCCGCGCCAGCGCCGCGCCATGGCCCTCGTTGTTGAAGCCGAGGCGGTTGATCACGGCCTCGTCCTCGACCAGCCGGAAAATGCGCGGCTTGTCGTTGCCGGACTGCGGCTTCGGCGTGACGGTGCCGATTTCGGTGAAACCAAAACCGATCTTCAGGAGCGCTTCCGGCACCTCGGCGTTCTTGTCGTAGCCGGCGGCCATGCCGATCGGGTTTGGGAACTCGATGCCGGCGACCGTCTGGGAAAGCCGCTTATCGACCTTGGAAGGACAGCTGGGCACGAGCCCGGTCTTCAGCGCCTTGATCGACAGGCCGTGCGCGGCCTCGGGATCGAACAGGAAGAGGCCGCGGCGGGCGAGATTGGTAAGCGGATTCATGCGTCAAGTTCCGGGAAGATATGCGAACCATCGGCGCCAAGCGGCAGGGGTTTTTCCCAGACCACGGCCGAGAGGAAGAGAGGGGCATAGAGATGCGGGAAGAGGGCGCCGCCGCGCGAGGGTTCGTAGACCAGTTCCTCGCCGAGCGCGTCGCCGTCGACGGCGACCAAAAGCAGGCCTTCCTGTCCCTCGAAATGCCGCGCTGCCGTTTCCACGGCCTGTTCGGCGGTGGAGAAATGGATGAAGCCGTCAGCGAGGTCGACGGGTGCGCCGTCGAAGCGTCCGCTGCGCTTGGCTTCCTGCCACAGCGAGGCCGGAACGATCTTGTAGATGATGGAACCCATTGTGCCCGTCTGTCCCCGTAATCTTCTGTCGTGGCCTTGCCGCAAATATCGGCGATTGTCCATCGCAGAAGGACGTCGATTCGCGCATAATCGGTGGTGAAGATCGATTTCGCTCTTCCCGTTCATGTGCCGGACGTCATCTGGCAAGGACCGCAACGGAGAGGACGTCATGAGAAAAGCTACTGTCGCACTTCTGATCGGAGCCGGCCTGGCATCCGCCGGCATCGCCTCGGCGCAGGATCCGGCGCCTGGCCGCTACAGCATGCAGAAATCCGAGACCGGGATTGCCCGGCTCGACACGCAAACCGGCGAAGTGTCGCTCTGCCAGGAAAGGAGCGGCGAGCTCGTCTGCCGCATGGCAGCCGACGAACGCTCCGCGCTCGAGCTCGAGATCGAGCTTTTGACCAAACGGGTGGAGACCTTGGAAAAGGCCGTTAAATCCGGTGAAAGCGTCGCGAAACCGGACCTTCCGACCGACGAAGAGATTGACCGGACAATGGGCATCATGGAAAGAATGATGCGTAAGTTCATGGATATCGTGAAGGATCTCGAAGGCAGCGACCCCGCGACGGAGCCGCAGAAGACCTGAGACGCCGGAACGGCCATGCGGGATGCGGATCGGCGCGTGGAGGCGCGCAGGTCGCAGGCCGGGCTCTTGGGAGGGAGCGACATGACGCCGGACATGACCATCATCATCGCGGACGATCATCCGCTGTTTCGTGGCGCCATGCGCCAGGCCTTGAGCGGCATGGACGGCGCGCCCGCCATCGTCGAGGCTGCTGATTTCGCCGCGGCGCGCAAGGCCGCCGCCGATTATCCGGATGCCGATCTCCTGCTGCTGGACCTGACCATGCCTGGCGTCAGCGGCCTTTCCGGCCTGATTGCGCTTCGCGCCGAGTTTCCGAGCCTGCCGGTCATGGTGGTCTCCGCCCACGACGATCCGGCGACGATCCACCGTGCGCTCGATCTCGGCGCGTCCGGCTTCCTGTCGAAGTCGGCCGGTATCGAGGAGATCCGCGAGGGTATCGAGAAGGTCATGGCTGGTGAGGTCTTCGTGCCGGCGGGTTATGACCAGGCGCAGGAATACGAACCGGAAGTCGCCGACCTGCTCCAGCGGCTACAGACGCTGACGCCGCAGCAGTCACGCGTCCTCAGCATGCTGGGCGAAGGCCTGCTCAACAAGCAGATTGCCTATGAACTCGGCGTCTCCGAGGCGACCATCAAAGCCCATGTCTCGGCGATCCTGTTGAAGCTCAATGTCGACAGCCGCACCCAGGCGGTCATCCAGCTTTCGAAGATCGGCACCGTCGCCGCCGCCTGAGGCGATCGAGCGTAGTGGCGATCTTCTCCTACTGCGTGCCGTCTCGGCGCAGCGCCGCAACGCCGGAGCCGCTCATTCCGCAGCCGTTCGCGCCGCCGTCGAAAGCTGTGTCAGCCACGCCCGCATCGCCGCCGGCCGCACTGGCTTGTTCTGGATCGAAACGCCGTCGCGCTCGGCCGCGGCGCGCACTTCCGGCGAACGGTCGGCCGTCACCAGCAAGGCGGGGATCGCCTCGCCCGCGGATAGCCGGATCTTCGCAATCGCTTCGATGCCCGTGCCGTCGTCGAGATGATAGTCGGCGATGATCGCGTGCGGTTTCTCGGCCGGCTCTCCCGTCATCTCGGCGCAAGCGGCAACCGATTCCGCCGTGCTGACGACGCAGCCCCAGCCCGAAAGCAGCACTTTCATGCCCTCGAGGATGCGCGGTTCGTTGTCGATGCAGAGCACGCGCAAGCCGTTGAGCGCCTCGCTCGCCTTGTTGGGGACAACTGGGCGGACCGCGACCGGTTCACCGGCGCTTGCGTCCAGCGGCAGCGTCACCTTGAACCCGGTGCCTTTGCCCGGTGTCGATTGCAGGCTGACCGGATGGTTGAGCACGCGCGAGATGCGATCGACGATCGATAGGCCGAGGCCGAGCCCGGAAGCGGTGCGCGCGCCCTCGTCGAGCCGTGCGAATTCCTTGAAGACCGTCCGGAACTTCGACGATGGAATGCCGATGCCGGAATCGAGCACCTCGATCGTCGCCATCGCCCCATGCCTGCGCACGCCGACCAGCACCTTGCCGGTGAGCGTATATTTGATCGCGTTGGAAACGAGGTTCTGCACCACGCGGCGCAAAAGGTTCGGATCGCTACGCACGACCAGCGAGGTCGGCATGATCACCAGTTCGAGATCCTTGGCGCGCGCCATCGGCGCGAAGTCGGTCTCGATGCGACGGAGCAGGTCATTGAGCGGGACGGATTGCAGCCGCGGCTTCATTGCGCCGGTGTCGAGGCGCGAAATATCGAGCACGGCGCCAAGAATGGCCTCGACCGATTCCAGCGAGGAATCGATGTTCTCAACGAGCGTGCTGTTGTCGGAATCGCCAAGCCGCTCGACCAGCGAGGACGAATAGAGACGGGCGGCATTGAGCGGCTGCAGGATATCGTGGCCGGCGGCAGCGAAGAACCGCGTCTTGCCAATATTGGCCTCTTCCGCGGCCGCCCGTGCTTCGGCGAGTTCCCGGTTCACGCGGGTGAGTTCGCCGGTGCGTTCCTCGACGCGCAGTTCCAGCGTCTCGTTTGCCTGTTTCAGCGCCATGTCGGCGGCAACGCGCTGGGTGATGTCGGTATAGGTGGTGACAATGCCTTTGTCGGGCATGGCATTCGTGCGCACTTCGATGATGCGCTCGCCATTGCCAAGTTCGAGCAGGAAGGGCTTGTCGAGCGTCAGGAAGTTGGCGATCAATCCCTTTTCCTGGTCCTTGCGGATATCGCCACGCTTGGTGAGGATCGAAACGATATCGGCAAGCGGGAAACCCACCTGGCCGGCCGCCTCGGGCAGGTCGAGAAGCTGGCGGAAGCGCCGGTTCCAGATGATCAGGTTGTTGGCGTTGTCGAAGACGGCAATGCCCTGGTCCATCTGCGCAAGCGCGGTGTTCAGCATATCCTGATTGTATTGCAGCGCCTCGCTCGCCTGGTCGAGCAGCCAGGCCGTGTCCGACGACGTGTCGTCGCCGCGCTGCAGGACGAGCGAAAGCACGAGCCGGGCTGACGAGGAGCCGATGGCGCTGCCGAGCAGCTGCTCGGAAAAATGCACGACGGCCATGTCCGCCGGCGCATTGTCGTCCAGCCAGCGGCCGGACTGGCGCTCATAGGTGTGGAACGAGCGCTGCATGCGCTCGGTTCCCATGTAGCGGCCGATCGTCGCCTTGAGGTCGCGCACGGTGACCTTGGTCTTGCGGCCGCGGAAGGTGCCTTCCGTGCGCGACCGCCGGGTGATGAAGACACCGGCCTGGAAACGTTCGATCGGTTTCGGCGTACGCGTCAGGGAGGCGAGCACATAGGTGGTGCAGTTGACGAGCAGGCTCAGCGTCGTGGCATTGACCAGCGGGTCGGCATTGGGACCCGAGAAGAGATCGGTGAACGGCAGCAGGAAGCTCAGCACCGTCGTCGCGACATGGGAGTTATCGGGTCCACCGAGGCTCGGCAGGAACAGGAGATAGGCCCAGACCAAGAAACCTGAGACCATGCCGGTGATGGCGCCACGCGCATTGGCCTGCCGCCAGACGAGGCCGCCGAGCAGGGCCGGCGCCATTTGCGAGATGGCGACGAAGGACAGAAGGCCAAGCGAGGCGAGCCCGGCGCTGATATCGGCGGCGCGGTAGTAGCCATAACCGAGCAGCAGCACGACGAAGATTGCCGAGCGGCGGATGTTGAGCAGCGTCCCGGCGAGATTTTCCTGCAGGCCGCCGCGCTGGCTGAGATTGCGACGCAGGAATACTGGCATGACGATGTCGTTGGAGATCATGATCGAAAGCGCCACGGAGGCGACGATCACCATTGCAGTTGCCGCTGAAAAGCCGCCGATGAAGGTGATGAGGGTCAGCACCGGCAGGTCGTTGGCGAGCGGTAGGGTCAGCAGATAGAGATCGGCATTGCCGGAACCGGAGAAAGTGAGGATGCCGGCAATGGCGATCGGCAGCACGAAGAGATTGATACCGATCAGATAGAGCGGAAAGAGAATGCCGGCGGTGCGCAGTTCCCCTTCGGTGCGGTTCTCGACGACGGTCACATGGAACTGCCGCGGCAGCATGATCACCGCGAAGGCGGAGGTGACGATCAGCAGGATCCACCGCGCCGTCGGAGTTTCATAGGAGAGCGCCGATTGCACTGCCGGGCTCTGCGCGGCCAGCGACCAGAGATTGGCCGGGCCGTTGAAGATCACGAAGACGATGTAGAAACCGGCGGTGACGAGCGCCACGAGCTTGACGAGCGATTCCATCGCGATCGCCAGGATGAGCCCATCCTGATGTTCCGTCGCGTCGGTATGGCGGGTGCCGAAGACGATGGCGAAGCAGGCGAGGAACAGGGTGACGAGCAGCGGCAGGTCGATGAAACTCTGCCCAGCGCCGATGCCGTAATCGCTGGTGTTGATCATCGCCGCGACGGAGCTCGAAATCGCCTTGAGCTGCAATGCGATATAGGGGATGGCACCGACCAGCGAGATCAGTGCGACGATCGCCGCCACGGCCGGGTTCTTACCGTAGCGCGCGGCGATGAAGTCGGCGACGGAGGTCAGCTTCTCGGTCTTGGCAAGGCGGATGATCTTGCGGATCAGCGGCATGCCCAGCGTGAACATCAGGATCGGGCCGATATAGATGCCGGTGAATTCGAGCCCGCGCTCGGCCGCGAGCCCGATACCGCCGAAATAGGTCCAGGACGTGCAATAGATCGCAAGGCTGAGCGCATAGACGAGCGGTCTGCCTTTCAGCGCAGCGCTTTTCCTCCTGGCCCGCCGGTCGCCATAGCTCGCGACTGCAAATAGCAGCAGCAGATAGGCGAAGGCCGAGGCAAAGATGACCGAACCCGAAAGCATGCCTCACTCCTCCGACGCGAAGCATAGGACAAGTCCGCCAGGTTGAGAATTGCCCGGCATATGAGTCTTAAGTCCAAGGTGCCGCAAGAGAAAATGGTCTGCCGGATGCGGAAGAGAGTTTGATCCTTCTTTTGGCAGGCACGACTTGACCGAAGGCAAAGAAAGGTTTTCTCGCTGCCCGCTTTGGTTTAGTTTCCGTAAACGGTTGCAGCGCGGGACAGCGCCGGCGGTCGTTTTCAACGGGGATAATACGGAGAGACGTATGCTGAATGAGTTCAAGGAGTTTATTGCCCGCGGGAACGTGATGGACCTCGCGGTCGGTGTCATCATCGGCGCCGCCTTCAGCAAGATCGTCACGTCGGTCGTCGAAGACCTCGTGATGCCCATCGTCGGTGCGCTGACCGGTGGTGGTTTCGACTTCTCCAACTACTTCCTACCGCTGTCGGCCAACGTCACGGCGACGTCTCTCGCCGCTGCCCGTCAGCAGGGCGCCGTCTTTGCCTATGGCAACTTCATCACCGTGCTCATCAACTTCCTGATCCTCGCCTGGATCATCTTCCTGATGATCAAGGCCGTGAACCGCATGCGCGCGTCGATCGAGAAGAAGAAGGACGAGGCACCGGCCGCGCCACCGCCGGAAGATATCCTTCTGCTCTCCGAAATCCGCGACCTGTTGAAACAGCGCGCCTGAGGCTTCACGCGGCTCCGTTCTCGCGGGGCCGCGAAACATCACAGAAATCGATAAACCGGTCAGATAAAGTCGCGTGATCGCGGTGGCGAAAGCGGCTAGAAGCGATGGGCAGTCTGGAGCGGTCCACTTCCGCTCTAATCCATTGGAATCTTTCACGATGCTCCCGGGCGATCCGGCGCGGGACCGTCGTGCCTCCGGAGCCCGCCGATGACCATCCTCAGCACCATCAGCCCCCGCGCACTTGCGGCGCCCGAAAGCGGCATCGTCGAGGTGGTGAACTATGCCCGCGGACGCGACGGCCTGATTCCGCTCTGGGTCGGCGAAGGCGACCTGCCGACGCCGGCCTTCATCAGCGATGCGGCGCGCGAGGCGCTTTCGGCCGGCGAGACCTTCTACACCTGGCAGCGCGGCATCCCGCCGCTGCGCGAGGCGCTGTCGCGCTACTATCAGCGGCGTTTCCAGAAAGCCCTTTCGCCCGAAAATTTCTACGTCGTTGGCTCCGGCATGCAGGCAATCAAGCTCTCGATCGAGGCGATCGCTTCGCCGGGAGACGAGATGGTGCTGCTGACGCCGGCCTGGCCGAACTTTGCCGCTGCCGCTGACCTCTCTGGCGTCCGTCCGGTCTCCGTCGAACTGCGCTTTGAACACGGCAAATGGCAGCTCGATCTCGATCGACTGGAAGCGGCGATCGGCCCGAAGACCAAGGCACTGTTCATCAACACGCCGTCGAACCCGACGGGCTGGACCGCAACCAAGGAAGAACTGGCCGCGATCCTGGCGCTGGCGCGCAAGCATGGCCTCTGGATCATCGCTGACGAGATCTACGCGCTCTATTACTATGCCGGCGCCCGCGCACCGTCCTTCCTCGATGTCATGGAAGAGGGCGACCGTATCCTTTTCGTCAACTCCTTCTCGAAGAACTGGTCGATGACCGGGTGGCGGGTGGGCTGGATCGTTGCTCCGCCGGAGATGGGGCAGGTGTTGGAGAACCTGGTGCAATATTCGACGTCAGGCGTCGCCCAGTTCATGCAGCGCGGTGCCGTCGTGGCGCTCGACGAGGGCGATGCCTTCCTGGACGCGAATGTCGCAAAGGCGACCAGCAACCGTGACGTCTTCTGCGACGCGCTGATTGCTACCAACCGGGTGGAAACGCTGAAGCCGGATGGAGCGCTCTATGCGTTCCTGAAAATCGACGGCGTCACGGATTCGCGCGCGGCCGCGATCGACATCGTCGACAAGACGGGCGTCGGCCTGGCGCCCGGTACTGCCTTCGGTGACGGCGGTTCGCTTTTCATGCGCGCCTGTTTCCTGCGTGATCCGGCCCAGGTGAAGGAAGCCGCGGATCGCTTGCAGCGCTATATCCTTGGGCGCTGACGCCGGGATCGGGTGATCGAGGAGGCGACTACTCGTCGTCGGTCTCGCCCAGAACCTTCTGCTCGTGGGCAATTGCGTGGCCAATCAGCCGCGCCCAGATGTCCTCGTAGAAGTCAGGGTCGAGGTTGAAGTTCGCGGCGTTCTTGCGGGCGTTCTCACGCACTTCCATCACCCGCGCCGGAATATCGGCCTTCAGCTTCAGCGGCCGTTTGATCTCGGCCGCCCGGTCGATATAGCCCCAGCGTTCGGCAAACAGCGTCATCAGCGCCTGGTCGAGCCGGTCGATTTCGGCACGCACATCGGCCATGGTGGTGCATTGCGCGGGGGTCTTTTGCATCTGTCTCGTCCGATTGCCTGGTGCATGGCCGTCACGGCCAAGCGCAGTCCAGGTGTTCGAGCGTCCCTCGGCTCTCAGCAAGCGGAGCGCTCTTGCGGCGCACTGCTAACAAACGATGAGCTCAATGAGAAGGGGCAACAGGGTCGCAGCAGGCGACCGGTGACGGTGGTCACCTCAGCAGGCGATCGCTGGGCAGGGGAGGAGGGTGCGGTCCTGTCTCCGTCTGCGGCGATCGCCTGCTGACGTGTTGAGGGAAGTTAGCCGGCCAAGCTTGAGCGAGGCTTTTTAGAGCGGGATGAGGAAAAGTGTATGCGGTTTTCCGCCCGCATCTCGCTCGAACTTATGAGAATCGATCACGTTCCGATCATCAGCTTGATCGCGAGGCCGACGATCGTCACGGCTGCCACCCCGGCGCACCACAGGCCGACGAACCAGAGAAGCTTGCGGCCAGTTCCGGTTTCATCAGTCAATGGTAGCCCTCCTCCGGATCGACCTTGCCGCGGAACACCCAATAGGAATAGCCGGTATAGGCGAGGATGATCGGCACCAGCACCAGCGCGCCGGCGAGCAGGAAGGACAGGCTCTCCTCAGGCGCCGCCGCATCCCAGATGGTCAGCGATGGCGGCACCATATAGGGATAGAAGCTGATGCCGATGCCGGCATAGCCGAGCACGAACAGGCCGAGCGCCGCAAGAAACGGCCGACTGTCGTGCCGGTTGCGAATGCCTGTGATCAGCGCATAGAGGCAACCGAGAACGAGGGCCGGCACGATGACGCTGAAGATCGCCGTCGGAAAGCCGAACCAGCGTTCCAGATATTGCGGTTCCAGGAACGGCGTCCACAGGCTGACGATGCCCATGGCGGCGACGGTGCCGAACGAGCACTTGAGCGCCAGGTTGCGAGCGCGGTCGGCGAGGTCGCCATGGGTCTTCATGACCAGCCAGGTGGAGCCGAGCAGGGCATAACCGACGACAACAGCGATGCCGGTCATGATCGAGAACGGCGTCAGCCAGTCCCACCAGCCGCCGACATAGGCGCGATTCTCGACGGGGATGCCCTGGACGAGCGCGCCGAGCGTGATGCCTTGCGCGAAGGCGGCGAGCATCGAACCGCCCGAGAAAGCCCAGTTCCAGAGATATTCGGCGCGCCTGGTGCGCCAGCGATATTCGAAGGCGACGCCGCGGAAGATGAGGCCGATGACCATGGCGATAACAGGGGCGTAGAGCGCCGGCAGGATCGTCGCATAGGCGAGCGGAAACACCGCCATCAGGCCGCCGCCGCCGAGCACCAGCCAGGTTTCGTTGCCGTCCCAGACCGGCGCGACGGAATTCATCATCACGTCGCGGTCGTGTTTCTCCGGGAAGAACGGGAAGAGGATGCCGACGCCGAGGTCGAAGCCGTCGAGAATGACATAGGCGAGCACCGCAAAGGCGATGATGGCGGCCCAGATGAACGGCAGATCAAACTCCATGATGACCTCCATGGGTGCTGGCATGCGTGCTGTGGATGGCGGGGCCGGGCATGATGCCGGAACTTCGCAGCGGCCCCTCGTCGAGATCCGGCATCGGATCGCGCGGCAATCGCGCCATCAGCCTCAGGATGTAGAAGGTACCGGCGCCGAAGACGAAGAAGTAGACGATGATGAAGGCGATCAGCGAGGCGGCGACGGCAGGGGCCGCGATCGGCGCCACCGAGTTCGCCGTCAGCAGGTGGCCGTAGACCGTATAGGGCTGGCGGCCGACTTCGGTGGTGACCCAGCCGGCGAGCACGGCGACGAAGCCCGCCGGCCCCATCACGACCGCGGCGCGGTGCAGCCAGACATTGCTGTCGAGCGTGCCGCGGTAACGACACCAGAGCGACCAGAGACCGATGCTGAGCATGGCGAACCCAAGGCCAACCATCACCCGGAACGACCAGAACACGATGCCGACCGGCGGATGCAGCTCCTCCGGGATCGTATCGAGACCGGCGAGCGGCGCGTTGAGGTCGTGCTTCAGGATCAGGCTGGAGAGCTTTGGAACCTCGATCGCATAGTCGACGCGCTTTTCGGGCGAGTTCGGGATGCCGAAGAGGATGAGCGGCGCTCCGTCCGGATGGCTCTGGTAGTGGCCCTCCATCGCCATCACCTTCGCCGGCTGGTGCTCCAGCGTGTTGAGGCCGTGCATGTCGCCGGCAAAGATCTGGATGGGCGCGACGATCGCCGCCATCCACATCGCCATCGAGAACATTTTTCGCGCGCGGCGCGGCGCCGTCTTGCGGATGAGGTGCCAGGCGCCGCAGGCGCCGACGACGAAGGCGGTCGTGAGGTAGGCGGCAAGCACCATATGGGTGAGGCGATAGGGGAAGGACGGGTTGAAGACGATCGCCCACCAGTCGACCGGGACGAACTGGCCCGCCTCGTTCATGGCGAAACCGGCCGGCGTCTGCATCCAGGAGTTCGCCGAGAGGATCCAGGTGGCGGAGATCAGCGTGCCGATGGCGACCATGACAGTGGCCAAGAAATGCAGTTTTGGCCCGACGCGGTTGAGCCCGAAGAGCATGACGCCGAGGAAGCCAGCTTCGAGGAAGAAGGCGGTCAGCACCTCGTATCCCATCAGCGGCCCGATGATCGGTCCGGCCTTGTCGGAAAAGACGCTCCAGTTGGTGCCGAACTGGTAGGACATGACGATGCCGGAGACGACGCCCATGCCGAAGGCGACCGCGAAGATCGTTTTCCAGAAGTGGAAGAGTTCGAGGTAGACCTCGTCCTTCTTTAGGAGCCACAACCCTTCCAGTACCGCGAGGTAGCTCGCAAGCCCGATGGAAAAAGCAGGGAAGATGATGTGGAAGGAGACGGTGAAGGCAAACTGGAAGCGAGCGAGCAGGGTCGCATCGAAACTCTCAAACACGGGCGCAATCCTTTCAGACATACGGCAACGCGCGTCATTCGGAACGCGAAGTCGTAGCGCTTTGGCTGCTGCATAATCGTCCTTCGATCGGGGTCCGGTCTGAGGACGTTTCTTGGCCTTTGACCGAGGCAAATCCTTGGGTTGCTCCGGCTTTTCAGCATGTGGTGGAATCTGAGCCAAATTTGCCAAACGTCAATGACAGCGCGTCCGCCACGTTGTCACACTGCGGCAATGTTGCGCTGCGGCATATGGGAGCGGAGCTTCGCAAAGGGCAAAGGCGAAGCGTTCGGCCGATTATTCGATCGGCCGACAGCGAAGTTCAGCGCATCGGGAGATAGGCTTCGGCAAGTTCAGTCCAGAAGGCGGCGCCGATCGGCAGCAGGTCGTCGTTGAAGTTGTAGCCGGGGTGATGCAGCGGCTTGTCGTCGTCGCTGACCTTCGAGCCGAGGAAGAAATAGGTCCCCGGCTTTTCCTTGAGCATATAGGCGAAATCCTCGCTGCCCATGAAGGGACGGGCGAGATCGACGACCTTGTCGGCACCGGCAAAGCGGACTGCGAGATCGCGCACGAAGTCGGTCTCGGCTTTGTGGTTGATCGTCGCATCGTAGCTGCGCTGGTAGTCGACCGTCGCGCGCATGCCGAAACTCGTGGCCTGTGCTTCGGCGATCATGCGGATACGCCGTTCGAGCTCGTCGCGGACAGCGGGCTCGAAGGAGCGGATGCCGACGACGATTTCGGCGCGCTCCGGAATGATGTTGCTGGCCGAGCCTGCATAGAAGGCGCCGACGGTGACGACGGTCGGGTCCATCGGGTGGATGTTGCGCGAGACGATCGACTGCAGCGCCATGATGATCGAGGCGCCGCAGACGATCGGGTCTGCTGTTTCCTGCGGTTCCGCGCCATGCCCGCCGCGGCCGTGCACGGTGATGCGCGCCTCGTCGACGGCGGCCATGATCGGGCCTTCCCGGAGGGCAAACTGGCCGAAGGGCAGGCCCGGTTCGTTGTGAAGTGCGAACACAGCGTCGCAGGGGAACTTCTGAAACAGGCCCTCGTCCATCATGATCTTGGCGCCGCCGAAGTTCTCCTCGGCCGGCTGGAAGATCAGGTGGATGGTGCCGTCGAAATTGCGCCGTTCCGCAAGCGCCCGCGCCGCGCCGAGCAGCATTGTCGTGTGGCCGTCGTGGCCACAGGCATGCATCAGGCCTGCGGTCTTGCTGGCATAGTCGAGGCCGGTTTCTTCCAGGATCGGCAGCGCATCGATATCGGCGCGAATGCCGATCGAGCGGGTGCCGGATCCATTCCGGAGCGTGCCGACCACGCCGGTTTGGGCGAGGCCCGTCGTCACCTCGTAGCCGAGACTTTCGAGATGTTGGGCGATGAAGGCGGACGTGCGCTTCTCCTCCAATCCAAGTTCCGGATGGGCATGCAGATCGTGGCGGATGGCGACGAGTTCCGGCATGGCGTTGGTGATCGAGGAGGAGAGCTTCATGTCAGGCACCGCGGGTTGGGATGCGATTTTCGAAGGTGCGGAAGGCCACCACCAGAATGCCGGTGAGGCACATGTAGATGAGCGCCAGCAGGAGCAGCGGCTCGTAGGTGAGGAAGGTTTCCTGCCTGACCTTGGAGATCACTGCATAGACGTCGACCACCGTTACCGTGGCGACGAGCGGCGTCGATTTCAGCTGCAGCACCGTTTCGCCGTTCAGCGTCGGCAGCGCCCGGTGGATGGCGCGCGGTAGCCAGATGCGGCGAAACATCGTCCAGCGGCTCATGCCATAGGCCTTCGCCGCCTCCAGTTCACCCGGCGGCACGCCCGCGAAAGCGCCGCGCATGACTTCGCCCTCATAGGCGGCAAACGAGATGGTGAGTGCCGCCACGCCATAGGGCCAGGCCTCGCGCAGATAGGGCCAGAGGAAGGACTGGCGGATCGCCGGAAACTGCGGAAACAGCGAGCCGAGCCCGTAATAGAGCAGCCAGAGCTGCAGGAGCAGCGGCGTGCCGCGAATGACGGTGCAGAAGACCTTGGCCGGCAATTTCAGGAACCAGGGCCCAGTCACCTGCACGAGGCCGATCGGCACCGCCAGCAGGAAACCGAGGATCGCGGTGCTGAACAGCATCACGAGGCTGACGAGAATGCCCCAGCCAAGCCGGGGGAGATAACGCGGCAGCCAGTCCCAGCGCATGAAGACGGCGATGGCGACGACGAAGGCGGCGAAGACCAGCATCATCACGATGCGATGCGGTATGAAGAAGCTCCGAGCCGTCGGCAGGTCCTCGGGCGTGAAGGCAACGGCGTGGGTGGTTTCGTTGGTCATCGCTGCACCGCAAAGCCGCGTCGGGCATGGCGTTCGAGCATGCCGATGAAGACGTTGGAGACGAGGGTCAGCGCCAGATAGAGTGCGCCGGCGGCAAGGAAGAACAGCAGGTATGCCTTGGTCGTGCCGGCCGCCTGGCGCGTGACCAGCGTCAGCTCGCTGAAGCCGACGACAGCGAGAAGGGCGGTGTCCTTGGTGGCGATCAGCCAGAGATTGGAAAGACCGGGAATGGCATAGGGCAGCATCGCCGGCAGGGTGATGCGCCGCAAGACCATCGTCGGCGACATGCCATAGGCGCGCGCCGCTTCGATCTGTCCGGCGGGCACCGCCTTGATCGCGCCGCGCAAGACTTCGGTCGAGTAAGCCCCCTGGACGACGCCGATGACGAAGATGCCGGCCATCAGGCCGCTGATGTCGACCGGACCGATCGCAAAGAGCGCCAGCACCTGATTGAGAAGATCGGTGCCGGCGTAATAAAGCAGCAGGATCAGCACCAGTTCCGGCACGGCGCGCACCACCGTGGTGTAGCATTCGAGCAGGTCGCGCAGCACCGGGCCGCCATAGAGCTTGCCGAAGGCGCCGCCGACGCCGAGTGCCAGGCCGAGCGTGAAGCCGCCGACGGCGATCTGGATGGAATTGAAAAAGCCTTGCAGCAACACGCCGCCCCAGCCGGGCGCCGAGAGTGAGAGCAGGCCCCAATTGATGAGGGAATCCGCAGCCATACATCGAGCTCCGATGACGCCGGCCGGCGGTCGCTACACCGTTGCGTGTCCTTCAGACACGCATCGGTGTAGGAGGTCAATCGCCGGCCGATCGCGCCTTACTTGCCGTAGATGTCGAAGTCGAAATACTTCTTCGAGAACGTGTCGTAGGTGCCGTTGTCACGGATCGCCTGGATCGCGGCGTTGACCTTGTCCTTGAGCTCGGTTTCGCCCTTGCGCAGGCCGACGCCCACACCCGGGCCGATCACGGCAACGTCTTCGGCGACGTCGCCCTTGTAGTCGCAGCATTCCTTGCCCTGGTCGGTCGCAAGGAAAGCCTTCAGCGCGATGGCGTCCGCCTGGACGGCATCGAGGCGGCCGGCGGCGAGGTCGTTGTTGGCTTCGTCCTGCGTCTGGTATTCCTTGACCTCAACGCCTGCCGGCGCGAAGTGTTTGGCGGCATAGGCTTGGTGGACCGTCGAGACCTGGACGCCGAGCGCCTTGCCGTTGAGGCCTTCCGGCGTCGGCTTGATGTCGACGCCCTTGGTGCCGATGATGCCGGTCGGGGTGTTGTAGTATTTGTCCGAGAAATCGATCGTCTTCAGGCGTTCGTCGGTGATCGACATCGAGCTGATGATCATGTCGATCTTCTTCGAGGTCAGCGCCGGGATGATGCCGTCCCAGGCCACCGGCGTTAGCACGCATTCGAGCTTCGCCTCGGCACACATCGCATTCATGAACTCGACTTCCCAGCCTTCCCATTTGCCGCTGGCGTCGGGCGCCGTGAACGGCGGATAGGGCTCGGCGGCGACGCCGACCTTAAGCGCTTCGGCCGAAGCGGCGACGCCTCCACTGACGGCGATTGCCGTCGCAACGGCCAGGACTTTCAATGCCTTCTTCATGCTGTTCCCCTTTTTGGTTGTTTAGCATTCCGGAATTCAGTGAATGGAACTGATGAACTTCTTGAGCCTTTCCGACCGCGGCGAACCAAAGATGGCCTCTGGCGGGCCCTGTTCCTCGATCACGCCGTTGTGCAGGAAGACGATGTGATTGGCGACGTCGCGCGCGAACTTCATCTCGTGGGTAACCAGGATCATCGTGCGCTTCTCGCGCGCGAGATCGCCGATGACCGAAAGCACTTCGCCGACGAGTTCAGGATCGAGCGCCGAGGTCGGCTCGTCGAAGAGCATGACCAGCGGTTGGATGGCGAGCGCCCGCGCGATCGCCGCGCGCTGCTGTTGGCCGCCGGAAAGGAAGGCCGGGTAAGCGTCGCGCTTCTCATAGAGGCCGACGCGCTTGAGCAGCGTTTCGGCGGTGGCGATCGCTTCGGCCTTCGGCTTGCCGAGCACGTGGATCGGCGCCTCGATGACGTTTTCGAGGATGGTCATGTGCTGCCAGAGATTGAAGCTTTGGAAGACCATGCCGAGCTGGCTGCGGATGCGCTGGACTTGGCGGCGGTCCTCCGGCACGAGGCCGCCGCGGCCGTCGGATTTCATCCGGATCTTCTCGCCGTGCACGCTGACGCTGCCGGCGGACGGGAGTTCCAGGAGGTTGATACAGCGCAGGAAGGTGGATTTGCCGGAGCCGCTGCCGCCGATGATGGCGATCACATCGCCCTGTTTCGCCGTCAGCGAAACACCTTTCAGCACTTCCAATGGCCCGAAACGCTTGTGCAGGTCAGTGACCGCGATTGCCTGGGCCGCATCCGTCATCGGCACGCCGCTCCAACGGCTCCGCGCGCTTTTTCTGTCAGCATGAGAACAGTTCCCCTGTCGTTTTTCCGCGCGGCATCTTTGGCCTGTCACGGTTTTGTTGATTGGCATGGTTGCACTTGTGCCGCTATTATTCAAGCGTATAATAATACGCATCGTCGATTTTTCGACGCCCGCCCCCAGCCTTGATTTCCCGAAGGAGCCGCCCATGTCCCCGTTCCGGCCGAAGCCATCGTCGACCGTTCCAGGGCACTTGTTCCAGCGGGTCGCCGCATGAACAGGCGCAGCTTTCACCGCGCTCCGGAAGGCGAGCGCCGCCAGGAACTGATCGAAGCGACGCTCGATTGCATCTCCGAATTTGGGCTCAAGGGCGCGACGGTGCGGCAGATCGCGATCCGCGCAGGCGTGACCGCCGGGCTCGTGCGTCACTATTTCGAATCGAAGGATCAGATGGTTGCCGAGGCCTATCGCGCCGTCATCGCATCCTTGACGGACAAGGCGAGCCAGGTGGAGGGCGATCCGGAGACCCGCCTCAGGGAGTTCATCGCGATCAACCTCACCGAACCGGTGGCCGACAGCCGGAGCATCTCGCTGTGGGCCGCCTTCATCAGCCAGGTGCGTGTCGATCCGGCGCTCGCCGAGATCCATCGCGAAGGCTACCTCGCCTTCCGCAACACACTGCAGGAACTGCTCGCCGACTTTCTTGCGGCGAAGGGTAAACCGGCGGACGCAGAAACCTGCCGGGCGTTCGCCATTGCCATCAACGGGCTGGTCGACGGTCTTTGGGTAGAGGGGTGCCTGGCGGGCGACCTCTTTCGCGAGGGCGAACTGATCGCCATCGCCATGTCCTCGGCCGAGGCACTGCTCGGCACATCGATCGGAACTGCAAAACAATGACAACGGGAGAAAACACCATGCGCTACGCGTCCATCACCGAACGTCTTGCCGATCTTGGTTCGGGCAAATGGTCGCTGCATATTCGCGCCCGCCAACTGAAGGCGAGTGGCGCCGACATCATCGAACTGACCATCGGCGAACCGGACCTTCCGCCGGACCGCGCCCTTCTCGATGAATGCCAGCGCGCGATGAATGCCGGGCGCTACCGCTACTCCAACGGCCGCGGCGAGCCGCCGGTCGTGGCTGCGCTCGCGGAAAAATATCGCCGGCGCCGCGCCGACGTCACCGCGGCAAACGTCCTGTGCTTCCCCGGCACCCAGACGGCGCTCTTCTCCGTGATGCTGGCCCTGGTCGAAACCGGCGACGCGGTGCTCGTCGGCGACCCGCTCTATGCGACCTACGAGGGCGTGATCCGCTCCACCGGCGCCCATCCGGTGCTGGTGCCGCTGAAGCCGGAATTCGGTTTCCACATGCAGGCCGAAGATCTCGAAAAGGCGATCACACCGGAGAGCCGGGTGCTGCTGCTCAACACGCCGCACAATCCGACCGGGGCAGTGCTGACCGCGGCCGAGATCGCCGCGATCGGCGAGGTCGCGCGCCGTCACGATCTCTGGATCGTCTGCGACGAGGTCTACGAGGAACTTGTCTTCGACGCCGTCTTCGCCTCACCCTTCGACAATCCGGATCTCGCCGAACGCACCGTCGTCGTCTCGTCGATCTCCAAGTCCCACGCCGCACCTGGGTTCCGCAGCGGTTGGGCAGTCGGCCCGGTCGAGTTTGCCAACCGGCTGCTGCCGGTTTCGGAAACGATGCTCTTCGGCACCCAGCCTTTCATCGCCGACATGACCGCCTATGCCCTGACCCATGACATCGATACCGCGCGGCGGATGCGCGAGTCCTATCAGTCCCGTGCAGCACAGATCGTAGCCGGTCTTGCCGAGGCACCCGGCATCGAGGTGTTCGCGCCGGAAGCCGGCATGTTCATTGTGATCGACGTTTCCGGAACCGGGCTTGACGGCGACGCGTTTGCCTGGGCGCTGCTCGAAGAGGAGGGGGTTGCCGTCATGCCTGGATCATCCTTTGGCGATCAGGCGCAGAACTATCTGCGCGTCAGCCTGACCGTGCCTGATCGGGACATCGACGAGGCCTGCCGTCGCATCGCTGCGCTCGCCGAGCGGTCCAGCCTGCGTAAGGAGCGCTGCGCATGACGACGGAAAAAACAGTTGGAGAAGTGCTCGTCGATCTGCTCGAGGCCAATGGCGTCGAGGTGGTTTTCGGCATTCCCGGGGTGCACACGGTCGAGCTTTATCGCGGGCTGGCGGCATCGAAGATCCGCCATGTGACCCCGCGCCATGAACAGGGTGCGGGCTTCATGGCCGATGGTTATGCCCGGGTCAGCGGCAAGCCGGGTGTCGCCCTCGTCATCACCGGTCCGGGGCTTACAAACACCATCACGGCGATGGCGCAGGCCCGGCAGGATTCCATCCCGATGCTGGTGATATCCGGTGTCAATCGCCGCGATTCGCTCGGCCATGGTCGCGGGCTGCTGCATGAGCTTCCGGATCAGCACGGCATGATGAAAACGCTGGCGCTCTATTCGCATACGCTGCTCAATCCGGAAGACCTGCCTTTCGTCGTCGACCGCGCCTTTTCGGTGCTCGTCTCCGGCCGGCCGGGGCCGGTGCACATCGAGATCCCGACCGACGTGATGGCGGCGAAGATCGCGCCGCAGGCGGTGCGCCCGGCGACGGCGACGCGCCCGCGCTCCGACAGCGAGACGCTGCAGCGTGCAGCGATCCTCTGCGCCGACGCCTCGCGGCCAGTCATCATCTGCGGCGGCGGCGCGTTGACGGCGGAAGCCGAAGTGACGGCGCTTGCCGAGAAGATCGGCGCGCCTGTCGTCACCACGGTCAACGCCCGCGGCATGCTCGCCGGCAACCCCTTGCGCGTTCCCGCGAGCCCCAGCCTGAAGGCGGTGCGGTCGCTCCTCAAGGAAGCGGACCTTGTCCTGGCGCTCGGCACCGAAATGGGTCAGACGGACTACGACATGTATGCCGATGGCGGATTCCCGGCCTTGCGCAATCTCATCCGCACCGACATTGACTCAGCACAACTCGCGCGCGGGCCGCATGCAGCCCTTTCCATTCTCTCCGGTGCCAAGGCGGCCACGGCGGGCATCCTCGCCTTCCTGCCCGGCCACACCGCGAAGGATGGCGTCGGACGCGCCGAAACCGCGAGACGGGCAGCGCTGAAGGAGCTGACACCGAAGATCCGGGCCGAAATCGGCATCATCGACGCGGTCTACAGGACGTTGCCGGACTGCACCGTTGTCGGTGACTCGACCCAGGCCGTCTATGCCGGCAACCTCTATTGCGATGCGCCGCGCCAGCGCAGCTGGTTCAATTCCGCGACCGGCTACGGCTCGCTCGGCTACGCCCCGCCGGCGGCCGTGGGCGCTGCGGTTGCCGATCCGTCGCGTCCGGTCGTGTGCCTTGTCGGCGACGGCGGCTTCCAGTTCTCGTTGGCCGAGATCGGGTCCGCGGTGGATGCGGAGGCGAAAGTGATCTTCCTCGTCTGGAACAATGACGGCTACCAGGAGATCGAGTCCTACATGGTCGACGCCGGCGTTACCCCCGAAGGGGTCAAGCCCTCGGCGCCGGACTTCCTGATGGCGGCCAAGGCCTATGGAGTTGAGGGGCAGCGGCTCACCTCGATAGCCGATCTGGCACAAGCGCTTGCCGCAGCAGCAGAGCGCAAGGGACCGTCGCTCATCGAGATCCATGAGCGGCGAACGGCGGGTCTCTCGGCCTGACCGCGCCTCAGCCGCGCAACGGGCCGGATTTGACTTTTCCGGCCCGCAATGGTGTTAAGGGCGCCCATGCTCGAATCCGGCCACGTTCTTTCGTTAAGGTCGGAATTCGGGCTGAGTTTCGTCTCGCTGGCGCTGGAGCGCCGCGCGTCTTGTAGGCGCCAAGGAAAGGGACCGCGTCCTCGATGGACCGCTTGGGTGGTGGCAGCAAGAACATGCAGGCCGGCCGGCTTCTCGCCGTGCTGTGGCTGTTCTGTGCCTCCTTCGCAATGCAGGTCATCTCGGTTGGGCAGAGCATTCCGTCCCGCTCGTCCTCCGGCGCCCAGGCCGGCAATGTCACCGATACCGGCTCGACCGATCGCCCTGTGGCCCGGCAGATCTCGCGAGCGACACCGCTTTCGGACCTTCGGTTCACGGCCGAGCGCAAGGACGCGAAGTCCGCGACCGACGATGGTTTACCGGCGCTGCTGCCGGTATCCGCGGAGCTGGAATTTCCCCAATCGTCGGACGGTCGGTTCCTGCGCCGTGTCGCAGAGCAGATCGGCGGGGCTTCGAGCCATGGCCCCCATATTCGCGCACCCCCGCGCGCCTGAACATCAAGCATATTCTGGCTTGCTGCGGCTTGGACCGCTACGCCGCCTTTGATGAAACAAAGTCCTGACGACGCGCCCCGCGCCCGAGCAGGCTCTTCTGGAACCACAACATGCGTACATCGAAATGGGCGATTCTCGTCTATGCCGTCGTGATCATCTTCGGATGTATCGCGGCGCTTCCCAACGTGCTGACGCCAACGCAGCGTGAACAATTCGGCCGCTGGCTGCCGGTCAAGCCGGTGACGCTCGGCCTCGACCTCAAGGGCGGCTCGCACCTCGTTCTCGAAGTCGATGCCGCCGGCCTGCGCAAGGCTCGCCTCGAAACCCTGCTCGACGATACGCGCAGGGCACTGCGCGCCGAGCGCGTTCCGGCTTCGTCGGCCCGCATCGCCGGCGACACCGTGACGGTCAAGATCGAAGATCCGGCCGACCGCGAAAAGGTCCTGCCGAAGCTTAAAGAACTGGCCGCCCCTGTCGGCACGCTCGGTTTCGGTGGCTCGGCTTCCGATATCGATGTGACTGAGGATGGTGATACCATCACGGTCGCGATGACTGAGGCCGGCCTCGCCGACCGCACCACCAAGGCGGTCGAGCAGAGCCTGGAAATCATTCGTCAGCGCGTTGACACCGTTGGCGTCGCCGAGCCGCTGATCCAGCGCGTCGGTTCTGACCGCATCCTCGTGCAGCTTCCGGGTCTCGAAGACCCGACGGCGCTGCGCCAGCTTCTCGGCTCGACGGCCCAGATGAGCTTCCACATGGTCGATCAGACCGTGGATCCCAACCAGCCGCCGCCCCGTGGCGTCGACATTCTGCCCGGCGCGCACGACACCAACAAGTATGCGGTCGAAAGCCGTGTTGCGATTTCGGGCGAGCGGCTGGCCGACGCCAAGGCCGGCTTCGATCAGCGCACCAACGAGCCGATCGTTTCCTTCACATTCGACACACTTGGCGCGCGCCAGTTCGCAGAAATCACCCAGGCCGCTGTCGGCCGGCCCTTCGCGATCGTGCTTGACGGCAAGGTTTTGACGGCACCGGTCATCCGCGAGCCGATCATCGGCGGCAACGGCCAGATCAGCGGCAATTTCACCGCACAGGAAGCAACCGTTCTGTCAGCGCTCCTGCGCTCGGGCGCGCTGCCTGCACCGCTGACCGTCATCGAAGAACGCTCCGTCGGCCCGAACCTCGGCTCAGATTCCATCCGCATGGGCATCTATACCGGCCTTGCCGGCTTTGCCCTCGTCGTGACCCTGATGGTCGTTCTCTATGGCGCCTGGGGCATGATCGCCAATGTCGGCCTGGTGCTGCACACGATCCTGACGATCGCGCTTCTTGCCATGCTCGGTTCGACGCTGACGTTGCCCGGCATCGCCGGTATCATTCTCGGCATCGGCATGGCGGTGGACGCCAACATCCTGATCAACGCCCGTATTCGCGAAGAGACGGAAGGCGGCGCCGGCGCGATGAAGGCGCTCGATATCGGCTTCAACAAGGCCTACGCAACCATCATCGACTCCAACGTCACGACGCTTTCGGGCACCGTGCTGCTGTTCGCCTTCGGCTCCGGCCCGGTGAAGGGCTTCGCCGTCACCATGATGCTCGGCATCATCATCTCGATGTTCACGTCGATCACCGTCGTGCGCCTGATGATGCGTGAGGTCGTCGTTCGCCGCAAAATGAAGAAGCTCGAGATCCCGTCGCTTTTCGGCAAGGTTCCGAAGCTTCCGTCCTTCTCCTTCATGAAGGGCCGCTTCGTTGCCATCGGCATGTCAGCGTTCCTGTCGATCAGCTCGGTGGTGCTGTTCTTCACGCCGGGCCTCAACTACGGCATCGACTTCGTCGGCGGTATTCAGGTCGAAACCACCTCGAAGAACACGCTGGACCTTCCGACGCTGCGCCACAACCTCGAAGCACTCAACATCGGCGAAGTGGCGCTGCAGGAATTCGGCCAGGACAAATCGGTCCTGATCCGCGTCCAGCGCCAGCCGGGCGGCGAGCAGGAGCAGACGGCGGCACTGAACCGCATCAAGGATGCCGTCGTCCAGACGATCCCGGATGCAAGCTTCGAGCGCACAGAAGTCGTCGGTCCGACCGTCAGCACCGAGCTTGCCCGTTCGGGCTTCCTCGCCGTCGGTCTCGCGATGGTGGCGATCCTGCTCTACATCTGGTTCCGCTTCGAATGGCACTTCGCCGTCGGCGCGATCGCAGTTCTATTGCTGGACATCACCAAGACGATCGGCTTCTTCGCGCTCACGGGCATCGACTTCAACCTGACGGCCATCGCCGCGCTGCTGACGATGATCGGCTACTCGGTCAACGACAAGGTCGTGGTTTATGACCGCATGCGTGAGAACCTCCGCAAGTATAAGTCGATGCCGTTCTCCGACCTGATCGACATGAGCATCAACCAGGTGATCGCGCGATGCATCTTCACCTCGATGGCGACGGCCCTGTCGCTGGTGCCGATGGCGATCTGGGGTGGCGACGCCGTCAAGAGCTTCGCCTGGCCGATGATTTTCGGTGTGATCGTTGCGACCACGTCCTCGATCTATATCGGCGGCCCGATCCTGCTCTTCCTGAACCGCTGGTGGAAAGATCGCGAAGCGTCCCGTTCGAGCACCACGCCCCAGGCGGGCACGCCGGCGGCGTGATCCGGCGGTCGCGGGATATAAAACGTGAAGGGGCGGCCCGGCGGGCCGCCCCTTTTTTGTCCGAATGTGCTGTCTTTATCCCCCTCGTGCCTTGCAGACTGATTCTTCGCTACCTAGATAGCAAGGGTCTCCGGTTCCGGGGCGGGAGAACGGATTTTGCGTCCGCTTCCCCTAAGATTTGAAGGGTGAGAATTATTTTTCGCATCTTCATCTTTTTAATTGACGGAATTGGTAGATTATTCTAGTTTGCCAATACGTGACGCGGGGAGTCCGCCTCACGGTTGTTCATCAAACGCACCGGCATGCTGATGCCGGGCCAGCCAAAGGAGAGTGACATGTTCGGAAACGTCTCGACCGCCGCCTTCTTCGGCACGCGTCTCCTTTGTCGCGCAACAGAGAAAAAACGTCTCATTCGCAATCTCTGCCGAATGTGACCGTCGAACCCCTCGAACTTTATCTTTTGCCGAAATTGAAAGTCTCCGCGCCTCCGGCGTGGAAGGAGCGTTATTTGAATGAGCAAGCAAGTTATCGAATTTGGCGGCGAAGCCGTCGGCGTGGTCGTCCCGGATGAAGATCGGTTCAAGTTCCTGGCGGTGAAGTATCACGTCTGGGATCTGGACGCGAAGCGCTTCGGCTCGGCCGAGGAAGCTCGTGCCGCGATCCGCCAGCTGCTGGCCCACCAGGCCGTGTCGGCAAACCGGCGGGCTCACAGCGCAGCCGCATGAAACGAGTGAGAAAAGCCGTTTTCGGCTTTTCTCCCGCATCCGCAGGATACTTCTGAAAATCGTCGTTGCTTCCGCTGCAAGCGTGGCCGCGACTTCGGCCAATTCCCTACTATAATTATATGTTGGCAGTACGTTTCTTGTGCTATGCCAAGATATATTTGCATTTGCGCGGATGATTCCCGTATCGGGAGCCGCAGGGAAAGCGTGCCGGAATGCTGACGAAGAAGGGAAAATACGGTCTGAAGGCTTTGGTCGATCTTGCACGGCTGGAGCCGGGAGAGACCGCCTTCATCACCGAAATCGCACAGCGCAACAATATCCCGAAAAAGTTCCTGGACACGATCCTGCTCGAACTGCGCAACGCCGGCATGCTGCGCTCCAAGAAGGGCCCGGGCGGCGGTTATTCGCTGTCGCGGCCCGCTGCCGAAATTCGCATCGGTCATGTGATCCGTACGCTGGATGGGCCGTTGGCGCCGATCCGCTGTGCCAGCCGCACGGCCTATGAGGTCTGCGAGGACTGCAACGATCCCGAGACCTGTCAGGTGCGGGTATCGATGACCACGGTGCGTGACGCCGTCGCCGCGATCCTCGATTCCATGACGCTCGAAGAATTCGCGGCCGACAAGTCGATGCCGCTCGAAACACTGGACGAAAAGCGGGCCGGCTGACGAAAACGCCGCCGATCGCGCCAGTTTTCCCCCAAAGTCTGCTTCCAAGGCTTGGTTTGCCAAGAAAAAGCGCTTATCTGCCGTCAATGGTCTGGCGGGCAGTGTTGCAGCCTGCCGCTTAAGTCTTCGCAGGATCGGGGTCATCATGGGTTTGAGACAAGCATCGGCGCATGAGCGCACCGCGGTTGCGGCATTGGAGTCGATTGGCCGGACGCTGACGACGGCAATGATCGGCATTAAGGCCCTGGCAGAGCACCTTGGTTCCGACGAAGACTTCGCCCGCAACATTGTCGACGCCGTCGAGTTGATTGGCGAAAGCCAGGGGCGTGTCGTGGTTTCCGGTGTCGGCAAGAGCGGCCATATCGGTCGCAAGATCGCTGCGACCCTGGCCTCGACCGGCACCTCTGCCTATTTCGTGCATCCGACAGAGGCGAGCCATGGCGATCTCGGCATGGTCACTTCCCAGGACGTGCTGATCCTGCTCTCCTGGTCGGGAGAGACGGCCGAACTCGCCAACATGCTCACCTATGCCAAGCGCTTCAACGTGCCGATCGTCTCGATCTGTGCCAACCGCGATAGCGTGCTGGCGCGGAACTCCGAAGTGCCGATCGTACTGCCCAAGGTGCAGGAGGCTTGCCCGCACGGCCTCGCGCCGACGACGTCCGCCATGCTGCAGCTCGCCGTCGGCGACGCGCTGGCGATCGCGCTTCTGGAACGGCGCGGCTTTTCGGCCGAAGACTTCAAGACATTCCACCCCGGTGGCAAGCTTGGTGCGCAGTTGCGGCTGGTCCGCGAGCTGGCGCATGAGGGCGCCCAGATGCCGCTGCTCCAGACGGGACGGCCGATGAGCGAGGCCCTCATCGAAATGTCGTCGAAGGGTTTCGGCGTCGTCGGCATCGTCGATGGCACCGGCAAGCTCGTCGGCGTGATCACCGATGGCGACCTGCGCCGCCATATGTCGGGCGATCTGCTCCTGCAACCCGTCGAGGCAGTGATGTCGCGCAATCCGCGGGTGATCCGCGGTGACGTGCTTGCGAGCGGCGCCATGGAGTTCATGCAGCAGCACAAGGTGACGGTGCTGTTCGTCGTCGACGATGGCGGAGCACCGGTCAGCATCCTGCACATTCACGACCTGCTGCGCGCCGGCGTCGTCTGAGGGCTTGGAACAGGAAGCCGTGCGCCTCGCGAAAGCTGTCTAGCCCTTGACGACGGCGGGCCAGTCGCCCGTCGTGCCCGGCTGCACCGGCCGTTCCAGATAGGTTGAGAGCACCACATAGCTCCGCGTCGCCTTGACGCCCGGTGTGTCGTAGAGGCGCGCCAGCAGCCCCTCGAGCGCGTGTGTGCTTTCGGTGCGGACCTTGAGCAGCATGCAGGTATCGCCCGCGACCGAGTGGATCTCCTCCACCTCGGGGCATTCCTCGATGGCAAGCAGCGCCTGTGTCTTGCCCCAGCCGGTCGTATCGACATGGACGAAGGCGAGCAACGTCTTGCCGACGGCCTCGGGATCGATCAGCGCTGCCACGCGACGGATCGCTCCTGATCGCCTCAAACGTTTCACACGCTCATGCGCCGCCGGCGGCGAAAGTCCGACCCGTTCACCGAGTTCGACATAGCTCGTCGTCGCATCCTCGACCAACACACCTAATAGTTTTCTGTCCATCGCGTCGAGATCGCGCTCCGGCGGACGCTTCCGCCGAACGTCATCTGCATTTTTATCCATTCCGATATTTCCTCTTGCCGCTGAATTTCATTCTGCAAACATGAGACAATGACGAACATCAATCAATCCATTTCCAGCGGTTCAGTCGACAGGGCGCGTATCCCGCCCTTTGCCTACGTGCTCACCATCTGCATCGGCGTCATCGGCTCCAACTCGCTCGCGCTCGGGCCGATCGCGCCGGAAGTGGCGCGAAGCCTTGGCGCCGACGTTCCCTCCGTCATGACGGCCTCTGCCGTCTTTGGTCTGGGCACGGCCGTCAGCGCCGTTTTCCTTGGTCGCTTCATCGATCGCCATGGTCCGCGCCGCATGTTGGCCGCGGCTCTCTTGCTTCTGGCTGCCGGGCTCGGAGGCAGTGCGCTCGCGCCATCGCTTGCGTTCCTGGTTGCCGCCCAACTGGTCGTCGGTCTCGCCGCAGGCATTGCGCTTCCCTCGATCTATACGCTGGCCTCGGTCATTGCGCCGGCCGGGCGCGAGAGCGAGACGATCGGCCTGGTGCTGACCGGCTGGACGCTCAGCATGGTGGCGGGCGTGCCGCTATCGGCGGCGATCGCTGATTTTGCCGGTTGGCGCACGGTCTATGTCATTGTCGCCGCCGCCACGTTGATTGCTTGCTCCGCCGTCAAGTTTGCGCCGGTGCAGGAAGGCGCCACCGGCAAGGCGACATCGCCGCTGGCGGCTTTGAGCGTTCCCGGCGTCGCGCCGCTTTTGATCGCCTGCGCCGCCTTCATGGCCGCCTTCTACGGCGTCTATGCCTATATCGGCGAGCACCTGCATGCAGCACTCGGCCTGCCTGTCACCGCCAATGGTCTCATCGCCGTTTCCTATGGATTCGGTTTCGGCGCCGCCGCTTTTCTTGACCGCCTGATCGATCGCTTCGGCGCGGGGCGGTTGTTGCCGCTGATCTTCCTGGCGGTCGCGGGCGTCTACGTTGCCATGGCGGTGGCGAGCGGCTCCTACGCTGCCATGCTGACCGTCGTCTTCCTTTGGGGCCTTGCCAACCATTTCGGGCTGAATGTGCTGATCATGCGGCTCACGGGTCTCGATCCCGCCAAGCGCGGCGCGATCATGGGGCTGAACAGCGGCGTCACCTATATCGCGCTCTTTGTCGGCACAATCGGGTTCGGTGCAGCCTATGCCCGGGCGGCCTTCTTCGTGCTGCCTTTGGCAGCGGCAGGCCTGATGCTCCTGGCCGCCTCCGCAGTCGCGACGGCGCGGCGCTAGTCTAGCCTAGCAGACCCGCGGTTGCGACAGTTGTCGTCATGCGGAGGAGGCGACCCTCGGCCGCTTTTGCGGCTTGCGGCGCGGCGGCGGGTCCACGAAAGCGCCTGGCTGGTTGAGGCTGTTCTCACTCAGCCGCTTGGCGATCGCCTCGGCGCCGGCATCGCTTCCGGCGCGCGAATAGAGATTTCCGCGTACCTGGATCGAGGCGGCGAGCAAGCGGAACATTGCGTTCGCCAAATCCGGTTCCGGTGCTTGCGGCGCACGCCAGAAATCGTCGAGCGGCTGTTGGTCGGTCAGTCCGGCGATATCGAACACGGCCGTGCCGAGCACCTTTACCGGTCGCCCCTGCTTCAATGCATGCAGACCGGCGGTCGAGTTGACAGTGACCATGCCTGCGCTGGACTCTCCAAGCGTATCGAGGTTGCCGCCATCGAGATAGAAGACGCGCCCGCGAAGGTCGAGCGCTGCCGCTCGTTCTTCGATGATCTTGCGCCACGGGATCAGATCATTGTCGAGCGGATGCACCTTGAAGACCAGGCGTGCATCGCGCGCCGCAAAGGTGGCGAAGGAAGCCAGCGTTTCGGCAATCGCATCCTTCTGGCTATGGAAGGGTGAGTGGGCCCTGAGCTGGAAATCGGTTTCGAGCTGCAGCGGATAGACGAAATAGGGTGCGTGCTGCGAAAGCAGTTTGGCAACGGTCGCCTCGGCTTCCGTGTTGCGCCGTTTTTCGGACAGGAGCCGGCGAACCCAGCCCGCATATTCGGCGAGCGGATGAAAGATCGCGTGGCGCTGATAGTGTGGGAAGAGGAACCAAAGAAAGACGTTCGGCAGATTGTACAGCAGGTCATAGCTCGCATCGGCGAGGAACGTCTGGCTGTAGTGCTTGCGCCAGTCCGGTTCCGGGATGCCCGCTGCCGCCGCAAGGATCTGCGCGGGATCGGACGGAAAATGCGAATTCGAGGACATGCCGTTGCGCTCGAGCGTCAACCAGTCCGGCCGAAGATACCCCATCTCGACGATGGCTACTGCGACACCCTTGCGCCGCGCGACCGTGGTGGCTACCTGGTGGTAGGCGCGTTCCTCGCCGAGCAGCAGCATATCGGTGACGCCATGGCGCGCGATGAAGGTCTCGAGATAGGCTGGCCAATCGGCCGCCGCGCCGCGATAATTGGAAGCGCCCTTGCGTCCCCAGAAGATCTGGTCGCCGACGTTCAGATTGATCCTCAGGCACGTGTGCCCTCGGGCTTCCAGCCGATCGGCGATCTTGCGGAAGATCGACGACGAAGGGCCTTGCAGGAACAGGAACACCCGTCGCCTTGGCTGATCGACCGCCCCGGTCGATGTCATCGAAGCGTTTTCCATCCGTCCACCGCCGCTACCGCAGCGTATCCTTTCTAAGGTTGGCGTGGTTGAGCAAGGCCTCGATCAGGTTCCAGGCTTCGACACTACTCGGTTCCACCGGCTTGTGGGAAGACGACTTGGCCTTGGCAAGTGGTACGATCAGGTAGTCGGTTCGTGGGTCCGGGAAGGGGTCGGCAAAGGATTTGAGCAGCGGCGCATGGTCGCCGTAGAAGACGAGCCAGACCGGGCGGTCCAGCTTGTCGAGCCGCGCGCTCAGCGTGTTCAGCGCCGCATCGGATTGTTCGAGAATAGCCAGATAGATATCGACGGGATTGGTTAGATCATCGACGCGACCCGGCTCCCACGGGCCGTGATTGGCCATGGACGCGACGAAAATGAAGCCGTTTTCATCGTCCGGCAGCGTCTCGCACGCGTCGATCACTTTCGCCGCGAGTTTCTCGTCGGAGACGTAGGGGCCGTCTCTCTCGGGCCTGTGGTCGAAGCCGTCGAGCATGGTCAGCTTGGAAAAGCCGAGCTGCGGCATCGCCTTGTGCCGGAGAAAGAAGGTGCGGTCATAGGGATGGATGAAATGCGTGTTCCAACCGGCACGCTTCATCTTTCCCGGCCAGACCACGTCGGCATAGTGCGAAGCCCTGAGATAGGGGTAGCTGGCGTCGACGTGGATGTCGTCAGGCACCAGGCCGCTGATGACCGCGAATTCCGTGCGCAGCGTGTAGCCGCCTTCGAAGACGCTGCTGAGGCGGCCCCATTGCACTGCCTCGCGCCGCAACCGATCCAGCGTCGGCATCTCAAGCGTATCGACGCCGAAGTGCCGCATGTCGATGAAGGATTCCGATTGCCAGACGACGATCAGCGGCGAGCCGTCGTCGCCGATCAGATCATGCACGGCGGCCCGGACGATCTCGGAGAGTTCCGCGACGATCTTTTCACGCCGCACGCCGAGCCAGACGATGAAGCGGAACACGACCGAGCCGAAGGTGCCGAAGCGCACCGTGTTCATCTTGACATCGAGTGTCTTCAACAGCCTTTGCACCAGCGCCGCCGTCGGGCGGTTCACCGGGCCGTAGAACAGCAGAAGCCAGGGTCCATAGGCGATCCCGAGCATCAACAGGATCCAGAACGCCTTGCCGCGATCGGGCAGGATGGCCGGCTCGAAATACATGTAAAGGCCGGACACGCCGAAGACATAGAGGAAGGCGACGGTCCAGAAGACGACGTTCAAAGAACTCGCGTAGAAAATCGTCTTGTACTTGAAGACGTCGACGACGAGCGCGATATCCGAAAAGATCAGCGGTTCGCGGATGAACTTGAACTTGGCGCGGGATATGCCGGTGAAGATGATGAAGAAGCTCATCGTGCCGGCTGCGGCATAAAGCGGCCGCCAGGAGCCGGCGAAGAAACCGGCAAAGACCAGCGCAATGACCGGCAGCCGGGCAATCGCATCGACGACATCCTGCGTCCGCCCGAAGGGTGAGGGATGGGCGCGCCGCTCCCGTTTCGGCAGGGCAAAGCGATCGGTAAAGAAGATCACCGCACAGGAGAGCACGTAACAACAGAGCGTCAGTGTTCTTGGGTAGTCGTGCAGCTGAAAGGGAAGCAACGCCAAGCGGAAACCTTCATGTCTTCATGCCGGCCGACGCCGCTTTATGCGGCACAGCGTCCGCCCGACACTTAGATCTTATCCACGCTAGGTACAAGCGCCGTCAGGTCCGGTGCTCCGACACTCCACGATTATGCGTCGCCGTGTTGTCGCTGCGCGCGATCGCCCTGTCGAACCACCAGTGGATCACGGGGCGAACGGCTGGTCCGAAACGACCGAGCAGGTAGAGTGTCAGCCCGAAAAAGATCTCGAACCGCCCCCGGTCGATGCCTCCGGCAATCCGCTTCGCCACCACGTCCGCCGGCCAGGGCCGGACCACGCCCATGATCTTGTCGGCTTCGGGGGGGCGGGTCGCGAGTTCGCGTTGAAGCTGCGGTGTCTGCGTGTCCGGTGGGAAACACACGGAGACGCCGACGCCGTGTGGGCGTGCTTCGAAGCGGAGGGCCTGGGCAAAGCCGTGAAGCGCGAACTTCGAGGCGCAATAGGCCGAATAGCCATAAATACCGATGAGGCCGGAGCCCGAAGAGATCATCATGATCCGGCCCTGTCCGCGCCGCTTCATGCCGTCATAGACGGCCCGAACCGCATGCACGGTGCCGGAAAAATTGATGTCCATCTGCCGCTGGAACGAGGCGCTGTCGAGCTCCTCGAAACGGCCCGGCTCGACGATACCCGCCGATGTCACCAGAATATCGCAGGGACCGAAAGCCTGTTCGCAGCGCCGGATCGCCGCCACGACGTCGCGTTCCTCAGCGACATCGGCAGCCTCGATCCTGACGTTGCCGGTGCTCGCCCCGTTGGACGAGGCCAGCTTCGCCTGCGCCTGTTCGAGAAGGTCGCGGGAGCGCGCGATCAGCGAGACGCGTGCGCCGCGCGCCGCATAGATCGACGCGACCGCCAGGCCGATCCCGCTCGAGCCACCGGTGATGATCACATGCGTCATGCTGGTCGTCCGTTCTGGAGCAATTCCGGAAAGGCGCGAGGCGGCCTTGTGTCTGGAATTGCGGGAAACAAAGAGATAGAGCGTTTCCGTGGCGAACTGTTTACCGGAAACGCTCCAGCATGCCCGGCCGCAAATGCGGCGCTCGCGCTTATCGCGCCGAGAGCGCTTTCATCATCTGGTCGATGTCGATACCGCCGAGGCCAAAGTTGCGTTCGGTAAGGTCGGCCAGCCGCTCGGCCGTCAGCGTCACCGTCCGGCGGATCTGCTCTTCCGTGTGATCGCTGGTGATGAAGAAGCGCAGGCGCGCAAGTCCTTCGGGCACGGCCGGATGGATGATCGGCAGCGCGTTGACCCCTTCGGCAAGCAGGTCGTTCGAAAGCTGAACCGCACGCAGGGAATCGCCGACGAGAACCGGCACGACGGAAAAGCCGCTGCTGAGGCCCGTGTCCAGGCCCGCTTCCTTGGCAAGCTTCAGGAACAGGGCACCGTTGCGGCGCAATGCCGCCGTCCGCGCCGGTTCGCGTTCCAGCACGTCGAGGCTCGCGGTGGCGGATGCGGCCAGCACCGGCGCAAGGCCGACGCTGTAGACGAAGCCGCCGGCAGATGCCTTGAGCACCTCGACCAGTGCTTCGCTACCGGCGATGTAACCGCCGCAACTCGAGGTCGTCTTCGACAGCGTGCCCATCCAGACATCGATCTCATGCGGATCGACGCCGAAATGCTCGGCAAGCCCCCGGCCGGTCTTGCCGAGGACGCCGAGCGAGTGCGCCTCGTCGACCATCAGCCAGAAGCCGTATTCAGCCCGGAGCTTCAGAAGCGCCGGCAGGTCGGCGACGTCGCCGTCCATCGAGTAGATGCCCTCGACGATGACCATGATGCGGCGATAGTCGCCCGCGACGGTGCGCAGCACGTGTTCGAGATCAGCGACGTCGTTGTGCTTGAACAGCCGCCGGGTCGCGCCCGAGAGCTTGATGCCGGCAAGGGCGCTGTTGTGGATGAACTCGTCGTGGACGACGAGGTCCTTCGGTCCCATCAGGCAGCTGATGGCGGCGACATTGGTCAGGTAGCCGCTGACAAAGCAGACGGCGGCATCGACGCCATAGAAGCTTGCGATCTTCTCTTCGAGCGCCACATGCACCGGGCGCTCGCCGGCAACGAGACGGCTCGCCGACGCCGAAATGCCGAAGGTGCCGATGGTATCGCGCGCCTTAGCCAGCACTTCGGCGTGGCGGTTGAGGCCGAGATAGTCGTAGGAGGCGAAGTTGATCAGCTTGCGGCCGTCGATGACGGTGGTCGCCCCGGCGGCCGTCTGGTGGGCGCGATAGAACGGATTGGCGATGCCGAGTTGCTCGCTCGCGAACTTCTGGGTCATCACCTGCTTGTATTCCGGCAGATCTTCGAAACGGGCCTGCTGCCGGCGCGCTGGCGGCGGCATCTCCCGCTCCGAGCGCGCCATGCGGTTGCGCTCGGAGGATTGATGCGTGTTCCGCATCCGATCCAGCAGATTCTCCTTGAGGCTGCTGGTCATCTTGGATGCACCTGGACCGTTTCCGTTCGTGCTCATTGGCTCTGTGCTTTTTCCTTCGCCGTGCCGACGTGCCGCTGTGCGAGTTCGCTGACGATCTTGTCGTCGGCGGGCTCGGCATCGTCGCTCTGGTCGCGCTTGCTGACTTTCTCATAGAGCTTGCGGGCGACATCGCCAACCGTCGTGTTGTCCGCGACCCCGCTGAGCGGCATGTCGAAGCCGGTGTTCTGCTGGAAGCTCATGCCGAGTTCGACCGCCATCAGGCTGTCGAGGCCGATTTCCTTCAGCACCTTGCTGCGCGTGACCGTGTCCTTCGATACACGCAGGATCGCGGCGATCTCGCCGGCTACGAGGTCGAAGAGAATGTCTTCGGCTTCCTGCGGCGCCTTGCCTTCGATCATCGCGACGAGGTCCATCGTGGCGCCTTCGCCGCCGGTAGCGTGCTGGTCGGCGCTGCGAAGGATGACTTCGAAGAGGGCGTTGCGGGCAACCGGCAGGTTGCGCGCAGCCGACCAGTCGATCTCCGAGATCATCACCGTGGCCGCATCGACGGTGCCCGGATCGAAGGCCAGGTGGCTCTCAACCATGTCGAGCGCCGTCTGTGCCTTCAGTGCCGTCTTACCGATACGCTTGGCGAGCAGGTCGTTCACATCGGTGTTCTGGACCAGGTAACCCTTGTCGGCGATCGCGCCGAAGCCGACGGCAAGACCCGCGAGACCACGGGCGCGCCGGGCACGGGCGAGGCCTTCGAGGTAGCCGTTGGCGGCGACGTAGTTAGCCTGTCCCGGATTGCCGACGAGTGTCGTCGCCGACGAGAACAGGATGAAGTTGTCGAGCTTGTCGTCGTTGGTCAGCTGATCGAGAACGGCGGCACCCTTGGCCTTGGTGTCAATGACCGGGCGGTTGCGCTCGCGATTGAGATTGCTGATCAGCGCGTCGTCGAGCACCATCGCGGCGTGGACGATCGAGCGGAGCGGTGCAATCGCACGCAACTCCTTGAGGAGACGCTCGGTCGCCGTCGGGTCGGTGACGTCACAGGCGTGTACCGTGGCGGAGACGCCAGCCTTCGCCCAGGCCTCGATCATCGCCGTCGTTTCGGCATCCGCCTGACCGCGGCGCGAGCAGAGCGCGATCTTCGTCGCTCCCTTTTCGACGAGCCAGTTGGCAGCAGCCAGACCGAATCCGCCGATGCCGCCGACGACGAGATGCATGCCGTTCGGATCGACCTTCATGCCGCCATGCGGACGCTTGGCAACCCGATGCTTGCCGGCAACCGGCGGCAACACGACGATCTTGCCGATATGGCCCGCATTCTGCATCAGCCGGAACGCGTTGCCGATCTCGTCGAAGTCGAAGGCACGGTAGGGAAGCGGCGTCAGCTTGCCGTCTTCGAACAACGCGCCGATCTCGGTGAAGATCCGCTTGGTGAGCTTCGGCTGATTGACCAGCAACTGGTCGGCGTCGATGCCGAAATAGCTGACATTGCGGCGGAAGGGCCGGAGGCCGATCTTGCTGTCGGCATAGTAGTCGCGTTTGCCGAGTTCGAGGAAGCGACCGAAGGGCTTCACCAGCGCCAGGCTCTGTTCCATGGCTTCGGCAAAGAGCGAATTCAGAACGAGATCGACACCCTCTCCGTCCGTCACGGCGCGAACATCGTTGACGAAGCCGAGCGAGCGCGAATCGAAGACGTGATCGGCACCGAGCATGGACAGGAAGCGGCGCTTCTCGCGCGTGCCCGCCGTGGCGATGACCTTGGCGCCCTTCAGTTTCGCGACCTGCAGCGCGGCAAGGCCGACGCCGCCTGCAGCGCCGTGGATGAGGATCGTTTCGTCCGGCTGGATGCGGCCGAGTTCCACCATGGCGTAATAGGCCGTCAGGAACGCGACAGGCACCGTTGCCGCGGCAACCGGGCTGACGGTCTGCGGCAGCCTGGCGACGCCGGCGCGCGAGACGACGGCGTGGGTCGAGAAGGCGGACGATGCGATCGCCATGACGGCATCACCGACCACGAGATCGTCGACGCCTTCGCCGACGGCAACCACGTGACCGGAAAGCTCCATGCCGATCGTCGCGCCTGCAAACCCATCTTCGAGCGCTTCTTCGGGCAGCAGGCCCATCGCCCACATCACGTCGCGGAAGTTGAGGCCTGTCGCGGCAACCGCGACGACGACTTCACCCGGACCTGCGGCGGGAATGTCGCTCTCTTCCCAGACGATGCTGCCCACTTGGGAGCTGACGCGCTGGCGGATCGTTGCGGCCTTGAAGGTGTCGATCGCCGCATGGGCGTTGTCGACCGGGCCGGGCACGGCGCGGATTTCGGAAAGCGCCGCGTCTTGTCCCTCCAGCAGCCACTCGCGGTTGGCGTTGGCGCTGCCGAGCAGCGGAGATGCTGCCGCGATCTGCTCGATCATGGTCGGCGAACCGTCGATATCGAGCGAGTGCACTTCGAGGAACTCATATTCGTTCTGTAGCACGCGGGCGAAGGCCCAGAGACCCGCATTGACGCCGTCGCTGGCAACCGTTGCGCCAGTTGTCCGGCTCGCGATCGGGGCTCCACCTGGCGCGACGAGCACGAGACGCGGACGATTTTCGCCAGCGGGCTCGGCTCCGCCGATATGCAGACGCAGGGCTTCGGCGAAGGCGCCGAGAGCAAGGATTTGGGTCTGCAGCGAAGCGGAATCGTCTGTTCGGGATGCAGCTGTCGGCGACGCGAGGAAGATTGCCCGCAGCGGCTGTTCGCCAAGGGCCTCGAAACCGCTGAGAAGCGCTGCCTTGTCGGCTGCGATATCGCCGCTGAGATTGACCGGAATAGCCGGTTCCGAAGGCTTGTTGCCCTTGCCGCCCGCGATCTGCAGCAGCAGATAGGGGCCGGTAGCCGGTGCTTCGGCACTTACGGCAGCCGCGGCGGCGCCGCGCGCTTCGAGCAGGATGACATTGCCGCTCGCGCATTCGCGTTCTGCAACATTGACGTCGCGCAGATCGAGATCACCGAAACATTTCTGCCAGTGCGGGACCGCCGCAAGATTGCCGATCGGGAATTCCGCGGTCTGGCTGCGGGCGAACCACCCCTCGGAAAGTCCAAGGGCAAAATCGTTGAAAAGCGATGGTGCGCTGACAGCGGCTATCAATCCGCCGGCATCGCGAAGCGTCGAGCGAAGCGCGGTGCGGACCGCCACGTCGTCCTCGATCAGGCTGTAAAGCCCGTCGGAGGCGCTGACTGCGAGGTCGAAAGACGTGAGCGTTGCAAGCTCACCCTTTTTGAGAATGCGCACATGGGCGTCGTTCTCGAAGGCCAATTCAAGGCCACGCTGGGCGTTGTCGCGCGCTTCGAATACGGTGAGGCTTGCGCCGTGCTTTTCGGCAAGCGTCGCCAGGCGGCGGGTAAAGGCGGACGAAACGCTGCCGAGTTCGACGATGCGCAGGCGCGCGCCTGAAGATGCCGAAGTCAGGATCTTTTCGAGCGCCTCGAGAACGAACGCCATCCGCTCCCGGCTTGCCCCGGAGTGGACGGCTTGATGATCAAGCGTGGCATCGCTGATGAAGGTGGTGCCATGAGCCGCTTCGTCGCCGGCCTGGAGCGCGTCAAGGCGCGCAAGGGCCTCCGCATAGGCATTGTTGATCAAGACGGCTTCGACGGCGCGGTCGGACCGCTCGCCGTAGAGTTCGCGCAGGATCTCCGGGACGCTTGGCAGGTTGAAGTCCTGAGCAATCGTCCAGACGCCATCCTTGTGCTCGCAGAGACCGGCGTCTTCCAGCACGTAGAGGCAGCTCGTCAGGAAACACTGGAAGGCAAAATCGCCGGGCAGGTGGTTGCCCTGAATGGTCGATCGACCCTTGGCGAGTTTGAGCGCAATCTCCTGGCAGGCGCGATAGATGGCTGCGTTGAAGAGCAACGTCGTGTTGTCGACGCCGGCTTCGCTGGCGGCAGGCATGGCGATCTTGATCGGCGCCGGCGCTTTACCCTGCAGACCCGGCAACGTTGCTTCCGATTGCACGGCCTCGTAGTGGAAGGACAGCGCGTCGAGCGTCTTGTGCTTGCGCAGATAGGTACGGCGGAAGCGGCAATCCTCGAAGTGCGCGATCGGTGCGCCCGACTTGTCGAAGAAATGGAATTTCGCCTTGATCGAATTGGCGCTGACGCGCTCGATCTCAATCATTGCGCGCGCGATTGGCTGGCTGCCGTTGACGACTCGCACCGAACCGAAGCGAACGGGGATATAGGGGGCACCGCTCTTGTCGCCGGTGAAACGATCGAAGAGAGCGACGAGCCCGTGGAAGGTTGCGTCGACAGAGATCGGGTTCAGGGCGTAGGTGACGAGCGGATGGCCGGCAGCATCAGGCGTCTTCAACTCGACATCGACCAGCCGATCGCCATAGGCAATGGCTTTGGCCAGCAGCTGGAAGCGCGGGCCGTAGTCGAGACCGAACTGTTTCGCCGTCTCATAAGCACGGCTAGGCGCGACCGTTGCGGTCTTCGCCAAGCCGGCAAGCGACGGATAGGCGCGCTCCTCGGCCGGCAATGGCTTGCGGCAGCGGGCAACCGCATGGACGGCCCAATCGTCTTCCGACAGCCGTTCGCGCGAGCGGATCTCGATGTCGCCGGTCTCCGGCGAAAGCACCGTCGACAGCTCCATGATCTTCGTATCACTGAGTTCCAGCGGGCGAACGATCTCCAGATTGGTGATCTCGACTTCGTCGCTACCATAGAACTGCTGTGCAGCGGCGACGGCGATTTCGATGAAGCCACTGCCCGGCAGGATCGCCTTGCCGTCCACGACGTGTTCGGCGAGGTCGGGGAAGAGATGGGCGTCGACATGGTTCTTCCAGCTGCCGCTGTTCGGGTCGCTGCGCCAGCCGGTCAGGCGGTAAGGCCTGGCGGTCCGGCCGAAGAGGTCGGTCGCGTCGGTCGTTGCTGCGGGGCGCAGCTCGACGGGCTCGAACGGCAGACTGGGAAGGGCGATCGAAGCGTTGCGCTTACCGAAGACGCGGGTCGTGTCGACCACCGCGCCGTGCGCGACGGCACGCGCCATCGCTGCCGAAATCGGGTCCTGGCCGGTTTCGCCGACATCCCGGAGCAGGGTCGGTACGACCATGCCCGGGGCTGCGGCCTGCTTGATCGTCTCCTTGACGTAGGACGACAGGATCGGGCGCGGAGAGATTTCGATGAACAGGCGGCAGCCCATTTCGATCGCGGCTTCGGCGGCCGCCTGGAAACGGACCGGCTCGCGAACGTTTTTCCACCAGTAGTCCGGATCGAGCTGCGTTCCGTCGAGCGCCGCACCCGTGACCGTCGACAGATAGGCGAGCTCGGTGCGGCGCGGTGCGATATCCGGAATGTCGGAGAGGAAGGCGTCCTTCGCCCGATCGATGATCGGGTGGTGGAAGGGATAGTTGATGTCGAGAATCTGGACCGGGATCTTCGCCTTGCGCGCAGCGTCGCGGAAGGCCGAGATCTGGTCGGCCGGCCCCGAGATCGTCACGGAATTGTGGGCGTTGACCGCTGCGACGCAGAGGTCGTCGAGCCCGCGTGCCTCGGCAAAGGCGCGGGCGGCGTCTTCTCCGAGCATGACGGCCGCCATCGTGCCGTGGCCGGCCAGCAGGTCCTGATGCAGCGAGCGCTTCGCAACGATCGAAACGGCGTCGACCAGTGAGAGCGCACCGGCGGCGTAGGCGGCCGCGATTTCACCGACGGAGTGGCCGAAGACTGCGACCGGCTTGATGCCCATGGCAACCAGCGAGTCGGAGAGGGCTGCCTGCACCGCGAAGAGCAATGGTTGGGCGATCTTCGTATCGGCAAGCTTCTTGTCGAGATCAGGATCGGTAAGAAGATCGGTCAATGCGATGTCGGAGTGGAACTTGAACAGCGCGCTGACAGAAGTGAAACACTGGCGGAAATGCAGGTTCTCGCGGAAGGCTTCGACGCCCATGCCGGCCCATTGTGAGCCGTTGCCGGAGAAGACGAAGGCGACCTTGGCGTCGCGGACGACGGCTTCGCCGACTTCACCGATACCGGAGCCTGGCTTTTCCAGATGGTTGGCGATCGCGCGGACGATATCTTCGGGCTGGTCGCTGCGGGCGGCAAAGCGATGGCGCATATGGGTGCGGTTTGCACCCGATGCGGCGATCATCGCGCGCGCTTCACCCTTGGAAGAATGTGCGAAAGCCGTCTTATAGTCGCTGAGAAGCGCCTCCAGGCTCGACGCCGTATGGGCGCTCGCCAGGAAGACATGGCCGGAAGACGATGGGTTCGACGCCCTTTCGTCGGCCGCCGGTTCCGGATCGCTGATGACGACGTGCGCATTGGCGCCGCCGAAGCCGAAGGAGTTGATGCCGGCAAGGCGAGCGCGCTTGCCGCGCAGCAGTTCGATCGGGTTCGCCGTGACGCGCACGTTGAGACCGTCGAAGTCGATGTGTTCGTTCGGCGTGTCGAAGTGCAGCGAAGCCGGCAGGTAGTTGTTTTCGAGCGCCATCACGGCCTTCAGCATGCCGAAGAGGCCGGAAGCGGGCTCCGTGTGGCCGATGTTCGACTTGATCGAACCGATCGGCACCGGTGCCCGGCGCTTGGCGCCGATGACCGTTCCGATCGACCAGACCTCGGCAGGATCGCCGACCTTGGTGCCGGTGCCGTGGCCCTCGACGAAGGCCACCTGGTTGGCGTCGATGCCGTTGCCTTCATAGATCGCCCGCAGAAGATTGGCCTGCGCCTCGCGGGAGGGCAGCGAAATGCCGTTGGTGCGGCCGGCCGAATTCACGCCGGTCGCGACGATGCGCGCGTAGCTGCGGTCCTTTTCGCGCCGCGCGCGGTCCGAGCGGCGCAGGACGAAGACAACGCCGCCCTCGGCGCGCACATAACCGGCGCCGTCATTGTCGTAAGCGCGGCACAGACCCTCGGGCGACAGCATGCGCGCCTGGGCGAAGCCGACGAAGGGAAGGGGATGGGCAAGGATGTTGACGCCACCGACGATCGCGGTGTCGATCTCGCCAGACGTCAGTGCCCGCATCGCCTGGTCGAGCGCGACCAGCGAGGAGGAACAGGCGGTATCGACCGTCATGCTCGGACCGCTGAGGCCAAAGATGTGCGAGATACGGTTGGAAACGATCGACAGCGTGTTGCCGGTCATGAAGTAAGGGCCGGCGGCGGCCGGGTCCTCGACCGTCAGGTTGGCATGATCGAGGCTCGATGCGCCGACATAGACGCCGACATTCTCGCCCTGCAGCGACGTAGCGGAGATATTGGCGTCCTCGAGTGCCCGCCAGGCGAGCTGCAACAGCACGCGCTGCTGCGGATCCATGTACATGGCTTCGCGTTGCGACATGCCGAAGACGGCGGGATCGAAATCATAGAGTTGGTCCAGCACGCCGGCGGCAAAGGAATAGGTCTTGCCCTGCGTGCCCATGACGGGGTGCCAAAAACGCGCGACGTCCCAGCGATCCGACGGAATGCTGGTGACGGTGCACTTGCCTTGACGAAGAAGTTTGAACAACGCCGAAGGCGATTCTGCTCCAGGGGCGAGGCATGCTCGCCCAATAATCTCAACAGCCATGTATGATCGAACGCTCTAAACTGCCGCTAAAGTTGCATCTGCGATTGCGCGTCGGAGGCCGAAATGCAATCGCCAATCGTCATGCTGCCAGGCTATCCCCAGCTATATTCGTCCCGCCTCATTAGTCAGCTTTTAACTTAAAGTCCCTAGCTTTCAACCCCAAAGACTGAAGATATACACGCTGTCAACGCCAGTCCAAGGCGGATAGGGCGATAAACCACGCTCAAGGTAGAGAAGGTATGACCAGAAAGACGCGGCTCCAAATATTTTGCCCGTCTTGGTCTTCGGATGACTTGTTGTGGGACGGCGATTGTGCTTTTCAGGGACCGGCGAATTCCCGGTCGGGAGATGATGCGGTACGGAACTGTGAGTAAAATCATGGCTGTGTCGAATTTGGAGTGTCGTAGTTGAAACGAGTCAGTGCCCTTCTGCTTTGTACCGCCCTCGTGGGATGCCAGGCCGTTCCGGGCGAGGGGCCGCTGGCTGGGGCGATCGTCGAGGATGCCGGTCAATCCGGCGCCGAGATCGGCCGGCAAAATGCCACCGTTTTTGATATTGTCGATGTGGATGGCCGCTCCGCGCGCCTCGTTTCCGACTATGTCTCCTCGACACTCAACCGCCGTTTCGGCATTGGCGGCGGCGTCGGCCGAGTCGTGATCGGCGTCGGCGACCAGCTCAAGGTCTCGATCTTCGAAGCCGGCAGCGACGGTCTGTTCTCGACGGCAGAGTCCAAGCAGACGAGCATCGATCTCGTCGTTCAGCCTGATGGCAAGGCTGCGATCCCCTATGTCGGTCCGGTCAACTTTGCCGGCCTGACGCTGGAGCAGGCGCGCCAGGAGATCCTGGAGGCGCTGAAGCAGAAGGCGGTCGAGCCTGATGTCATCGTCACCAGCATGAGCACCGCCTCGCGCAACGTCACGGTTTCCGGTGCTGTCGGCAAGTCGTCGGTCGTGCCGCTCAGCCTCGTCGACGAGACGATCAATGAGGTCATCGCCAAGGCGGGTGGCCCCGTTGCGCAGCCCTACGAGACCTATGTCACGCTGGTGCGCGGCAAGAAGACCGGAACAGTCCTCCTGAAGTCGATTATCGAAAATCCGTCGGAAAACATCCACGTCAAGCCGGGCGACCAGATCTTCGTATCGCGCGACCCGCGCCGCTTCACGATCCTTGGCGCGGTCAAGGCCAACCAGCGTGTCGAATTCGGCGCCAATGACCTGAACCTGCTCGAGGCCATGGGTCTTGCCGGCGGCGGCTCGGACTACACGCTCGACATGAAGGGCTATTTCATCTTCCGTTACGAAGAGCCGGATGTCGTCATGAGCCTGCTCGGCCAGCAGCGTTTCAACGAAATGCTGCGCAAGGGCATGAAGACCGACAGCACGGGGCGCTACCCGATCGTCTACCGCTTCGACATGAGCAAGCCGGACAGCCTGATCGTCGGCCAGACCTTCCCGATCAAGAACCGCGACGTCATCTATGCTTCGCGCCATCCGTCGGTCGACTTCTCGAAGTTCCTCAACTTCATCGCCCAGCCGGTCGGCATCGCCAATTCCGGGTTTTCGATCGCGGACAACCTCAACGGCAACTAATCACGTTAAACAGCTTTTCTCGGGGGCGTCGACCGCAAGGTCGGCGCCCTTTGCTTATCTATCCTCCTGATTTTCAAAGCAGGCGGAAGCGACTTGTCGCCGCTCAAATTCTGTGATTGATCTTGGACTTAAATCGATTTTGGTGATCGATGGACGTCGGTAGGCAGGAATGAGTTATGGCGGATAAAGCGTTGATCGTCGTGGACGTGCAGAACGATTTCTGCCCGGGCGGAGCGCTTGCGGTTGCAGGCGGTGATGAGATCGTGCCGATGATCAACGGCTTGATTGGCCGCTTCGAGCACGTGGTGCTGACGCAGGACTGGCATCCCGCCGGCCATTCGAGCTTTGCCTCCAGCCATCCCGGCAAGACCCCCTTCGAGATGATCGCCATGCCCTATGGCGGCCAGACGCTCTGGCCGGATCATTGCGTCCAGGGAACAGCCGGTGCCGATTTCCATCCGGCGCTCGAGTGGACGCGGGCCGAACTTCTGATCCGCAAGGGCTGCCGGCCCGAGATCGACAGCTATTCCGCCTTCTTCGAAAACGATCGCCGGACGCCGACGGGCCTCACCGGGTATCTCAGGGACCGCGGCATCAAGAAAGTGACGCTGTGTGGGTTGGCGACTGATTTCTGCGTGGCCTTTTCTGCGCTTGATGCGGTTGCACAGGGATTTTCGACATCCGTCATTCTCGAGGCCTGTCGGGGCATCGACCTCAACGGTTCGCTTCAGGCAATGGTCACGCGCATGCGCGATGCCGGTGTCGAGCTGAACTAGTTCGAGACCCTCGCGCTGAGGAAGGAGAGATTTCACCAATGACGAAGACCGACATCGCCAGGCGTGTCTATAACCATGCCTGGAAGCTCGACCCGATCGTGCGCAGCCTGCTGGACACGGATTTCTACAAGCTTTTGATGCTGCAGATGATCTGGCAGCTCTATCCGGACGTCGATGCGACCTTCTCGCTGATCAACCGCACGAAGACGGTGCGGCTTGCCGACGAGATCGACGAGCAGGAACTGCGCGATCAGCTTGATCATGCGCGTGAACTGCGCTTCTCCAAGAAGGAGATGATCTGGCTCGCCGGTAATACGTTCTACGGTCGCAAGCAGATCTTCTCGCCGGAATTTCTCGCCTGGCTCGCCAAGTTCCGCCTGCCGGACTATGAGTTGAAACGCAGCGACGGTCAGTTCGAATTGACCTTCCGTGGCCGCTGGGCGGAAACCACCATGTGGGAGATCCCGGCGCTCGCGATCATCAACGAATTGCGTTCACGCTCGGCGATGAAGGGCCTCGGCCCCTTTACCCTCGACGTGCTCTATGCTCGTGCGAAGGCGAAGATGTGGTCCAAGGTCGAGCGCCTGCGGCAGTATCCGAACCTCAGGATTTCGGATTTCGGTACGCGGCGCCGACACAGCTTCCTCTGGCAGCGCTGGTGCGTGGAGGCGCTGAAGGAAGGCATCGGAAGTTCCTTCTCGGGTTCCAGCAACGTGCTGCTTGCCATGGATACGGATCTGGAAGCGCTCGGCACCAACGCGCATGAGCTTCCGATGGTGGCCGCGGCGCTTGCCCGCAACGACAAGGAACTGGCTGCCGCCCCCTACAAGGTGCTGCAGGACTGGAACCAGCTCTATGGCGGCAACCTGTTGATCGTGCTGCCGGATGCGTTTGGAACGGCGGCGTTCCTTCGCGATGCGCCCAAGTGGGTCGCGGACTGGACGGGTTTCCGGCCGGACAGTGCGCCGCCGATCGAAGGTGGCGAGAAGATCCTCGCCTGGTGGAAGAAGATGGGCAAGGACCCGCGGGAGAAGCTGCTGATCTTCTCCGACGGCCTCGACGTCGACACGATCATCGAGACCTACCGCCATTTCGAGGGACGCGTGCGCATGAGCTTCGGCTGGGGCACCAACCTTACCAACGATTTTGCCGATTGCGCCCCGACGGAAATCAGCGGCCTCAACCCGATCTCGATCGTCTGCAAGGTCAGCGAAGCCGATGGCCGCCCGGCGGTGAAACTCTCCGACAATCCGCGCAAGGCGACCGGCGATCCGGCGGAGGTCGAGCGCTACCTCAAGTTCTTCGGCTCACAGGACTTCGTCGAGCAGGCGGTCAAGGTTTAGCCGCCAAGCTATTCCAGGAAAAGTGTGGAGCGGCTTTCCACCACTTCAAAAAAAGAAACCGGCAAGCGCCGGTTTCAAAAGGGGATCAAAGATGTTGCGACTGTCCATCATCGCAACGTCAAATCTGGCAGTGGAATCTTAAGGTTGCGTTAAGGCGCCAACCTGCCGTTGCATTTCTTCTCTAAAACACGAACATGTAGAGAAGGATGATGACGATGAGCGGCACGCCCATGAGCCAGAGAATGATGCCTTTCATTGAGAAGCCTCCGCGTTACTGCCTTTGAAACGGTAACGCGACATCGGGGAATACGTTCCCGATATCAGCCAGGCAGGCTGGCGCGCCTCAGGTCATGGCCTGGAATTGAATCTCTCCCTTGCTCACGAACCAGGTCTTGTCGAAAAGTCCGAGATCCAGTGGATTCGGCATCCGGATATCGCCAATGTCGGGAAACGGCTTCGTCGCGGCATCATAGGACCGGTCGATCTGCGAAATGAAAACGAAGATCAGCCCGCGTTCGCGTGCGTATGCTCTCAGCTTGCTGACCTGGTCGCTGACCGCAGGGTTTTCACGCCTCTGGTCGAGAAGTTGCAAATAGTCCACGACCACCAGTGTACTACTTGGCGCCAAGGCCAGCTTCCTGATGATGTAATCGGCGCTGATCGTATCGGAGCAATCGATCTCGAACAGCGTGGCAAAAGGCGCGTAGTCCGCCCCGATTGCCGGAAAACGATCGATCACGTCGTTCACCGTATATTCCAGCGTGAAGAAGAACGCCCGATGGCCTGACCTCATCGCATCCACGGCGAGCTCAAGACTTTTCAGCGTCTTGCCTTGTCCGGGCCGCGCGCCGAGAAGAACAAGATCCCCCGGTCTCAACCGGGTCAACAGCGTGGCGGCCGGGTCGGCTGCGCCATGTCGTGCGGCAAGCAGGCTCCAGTCGGCATAGCCCTCGTCAACGGCGATACGATTGAGCGCCTCATGGAGCGGGATGTTTTGGTCACGGGAAAGCCGCTTTGCTTTGCGCTTCAGATGATAGATCGGCGCAGACAGTTTCATCGGTAACCTCCTGATGCGAGCAGTCTTCGCAGCCCCTCCTTATGCTTGGTGCTCGAACAGTCGGTTCGATGGTGAGAGTGCCCCGTATGAAATCTACTTTCCCAAGCGGAGGGGGGAGGCGTGGGCGCGCCCGAATCGAAGGATAGCGCAGAGGTTGGGCGAGGTGAATGCCTGGCTATGAGCGGAACTGGGGCGAAATCTGAAAGAGCCCGTTGTCGCTGACGGAGCGGTAGGCATCGACAGTGGGCGCGGATCGCAGATGAAAACTGACCGGGCACTGCAATCGGCGTGCGGCAGTAAATACTTGTATTTCTTAGGAGGTAAACTGGTGCTGCTAGAGAGATTTGAACTCTCGGCCTCTCCCTTACCAAGGGAGTGCTCTACCCCTGAGCTATAGCAGCATCTGGCGGCCGGTTCGTGTGTCAGCCGCATCAAGCGAGGGGGCTATTGCCATAGGTGAGCGGGGAGTGCAAGTCGCATTTCGAAGTTTTTCGTGAAGACCTGTGAGAAAGTTCGCCGGCGCTTCCGAAGACCCTGGTTTTGCGCTAATGCAGGACCATGCAAACAAACGACAGCGACGGCAAGAAAACCGAGCCCGTGCCGGAAGAGCAGCGGACCGAGGGCAAGGTGCGCCGGGAGAAGAAGAAGGATACGACCGAGTCGGACCTGAAAAAGGCGCGTCTTGCCAGGAACTTGCGCGATAATCTCCAGCGCCGCAAGCAGCAGGCGCGGGCGCGCCGTTCCGGTGCAGCCGATGAGGTCAGCGGCCTTCCTGCCGCAAAAACGGACGAATCCGAAGATTAGTACGGGGCAGGGGCGGCGTTCGCCGGCTCCTTCCCGTTTGCCGGCGGCTCAGCCGTCTGGCGTCCAATTGCATAAATGCCCTTGGTCGGGTCGATCCAGGGCAGCGACTTAACCGATATGGCGACCTTTCGCGTCCGAATGGGCGCGCGGCGTTCAAGGCACTTCTAATTTCGCGGCGTCTCCACTAAAGAGGCGCCTTCAGACAACATAGAAAATATTTGGAAAGGCGGGCCAAGCCCGTTCGAGAGGCCTCATGGATCGCATCAGGATTGTAGGCGGCAACAAGCTTAACGGCGTCATCCCGATTTCCGGCGCCAAGAACGCGGCCTTGCCGCTGATGATCGCGTCGCTTCTGACCGACGACACGTTGACGCTCGAAAACGTGCCGCACCTGGCCGACGTCGAGCAACTGATCCGTATCCTCGGCAACCACGGCGTCGACATCTCCGTCAACGGCCGCCGCGAGCGCCAGGGCGAGAGCTATGCTCGCACCATCCATTTTACCTGCCGCAACATCGTCGATACGACCGCCCCTTACGAGCTGGTGTCGAAGATGCGCGCAAGCTTCTGGGTGATCGGCCCGCTGCTCGCCCGTGAAGGCAAGGCCCGCGTTTCGCTGCCCGGCGGCTGCGCCATCGGCACGCGCCCGGTCGATCTCTTCATCGAAGGCCTTCAGGCACTCAGCGCCAACATCGAGATCGACGGCGGCTACGTCAACGCGACGGCGCCGGAAGGCGGCCTGGTCGGTGCACGCTACACCTTCCCGAAAGTGTCCGTCGGCGCCACCCACGTGCTGATGATGGCCGCGACGCTTGCAAACGGCACCACGGTGCTGGGCAACGCCGCGCGCGAGCCTGAAGTCGTCGACCTCGCCAACTGCCTCAATGCCATGGGCGCCAAGATCACCGGCCAGGGCACCCCGACGATCACGATTGAAGGCGTACGTTCGCTCTCCGGCGCCCGTCACCGCGTCCTGCCGGACCGGATCGAGACCGGCACCTATGCCATGGCGGTTGCCATGACCGGCGGCGACGTCATTCTCGAAGACACGAACATGGCGCTGCTCGACACGGCGCTCGAAGCCATCCGCCGCACCGGCGCCGAGATCACCGAGACCAATAGCGGCATCCGCGTCGTGCGCAACGGTGCCGGCATCAAGCCGGTCGATATCGTCACCGATCCTTTCCCGGGCTTCCCGACCGACCTGCAGGCGCAGTTCATGGGGCTGATGACCATGGCGAAAGGCACCTCGCACATCACCGAGACGATCTTCGAGAACCGTTTCATGCATGTGCAGGAGCTTGCCCGCCTCGGGGCCAAGATATCGCTCTCCGGCCAGACGGCCAAGATCGAGGGCGTCAGCCGGCTGAAGGGCGCGCCTGTGATGGCGACCGATCTTCGCGCCTCGGTCTCGCTCGTCATCGCTGGCCTTGCGGCCGAAGGCGAAACCATGGTCTCGCGCGTCTATCACCTCGACCGAGGCTTCGAGCGGCTGGAAGAGAAGCTCACCCGTTGCGGCGCTCATGTCGAGCGCGTCAGCGACTGATTTGATCGGTTGCGCCTGATACCGTTGCGGTTTCAGGCGCAACATCCTATGTCCATTTCAATTGTGGCACGGAAAATGTGCGGCGAAACGAAAGGAATGGACGGTATGAATGGTCTGAAGCTGCTGGCGCTCGACGAGGAAGATCTCGCTGTCGTCTCCGCCCACGTCCAGGATGCCGTGTTCAAGGTATCGGGGCTGGAATATGACGCCCGCCGCAAGCAGTTTTCGCTTGTCGTCAACCGCTTCGCCTGGGAGACGGCCGACGGCAAGCGGCGCTCCTTCGAGCGTCGTCGCGCGCTGCTCCTGTTCAAGCGGGTGAATGCGGTCCGCTCGGTCGGCTTTGACCGGCGCGACGATGAAGCGGTTCTTGACCTGCTGACGCTCAAGTTCACGGTGCTCGGCGAGGGGCCGGAAGGCACGGTCGAACTGGTTCTTGCCGGCGACGCCTCGATCGCGCTTGACGTCGAATGCATCGAAACGCAGCTTGCGGATACCGGCGGGGCGTGGGAAACCGCTTTCAAGCCCAAGCATCCCGAAGGCGCTTGAGCCACTCGACCCGAACGACACTGGCATACAAGGACGTCCCCTTTGGCAATCAGGCTCAATTTTCTCGACGGTGACTTCGAACAAAAGTTCGCGTCATTCCTGACGACCAAGCGTGAGGTGTCCGAAGACGTCAATGCGGTGGTCAAGGCGATCATCGACGACGTGCGCGCCCGAGGCGATCAGGCACTCGCCGAATACTCCAAGCGCTTCGATGGCGTCGATTTCTCCGTGACGCCCATGGCCGTCAGCGCGGCCGAGATCGATGCGGCGATCCAGGCGGTCGAGCCGGAGGTGCTGGGCGCGCTCAAGGTCGCTGCCACCCGCATCGAAGCTCACCATGCGCGCCAGCGGCCGAAGGACGATATCTACGAAGACACGATGGGCGTCGGCCTCGGTTCGCGCTGGACGGCGGTCGATGCCGTCGGCCTCTATGTGCCGGGTGGCACGGCGAGCTATCCGAGCTCGGTGCTGATGAATGCGCTTCCGGCAAAGGTGGCGGGCGTTCCCCGCATCGTTATGGTGGTGCCGGCAAGCGGCGGTGAGATCAACCCGGCGGTGCTTGCCGCAGCAAGGCTTGCGGGCGTCGAGGAGATCTACCGCGTCGGCGGCGCGCAGGCCATTGCGGCGCTTGCCTATGGCACCGAGACGATCGCCCCGGTCGCCAAGATCGTCGGCCCGGGCAATGCCTATGTTGCCGCCGCCAAGCGCCAGGTCTTCGGCACCGTCGGCATCGACATGATCGCCGGTCCCTCGGAAGTGCTTGTCATCGCCGACAAGCATAATGATCCGGATTGGATGGCCGCCGATCTCCTAGCCCAGGCCGAGCACGACGTCGGCGCCCAGTCGATCCTGATCACCGACGATCCGGCCTTCGGGCAGGCGGTCGAGGATGCGGTCGAACGGCAATTGAAGACGCTGCCGCGGGCCGAAACGGCCTCGGCGAGCTGGCGCGATTTCGGCGCGGTCATTCTCGTGCCCGATCTCGAAGAGGCCGTGCCGCTCGCCAACCGCATCGCGGCCGAGCACCTGGAACTGGCGCTCGCCAACCCTGATACGATGGTCGAGAAGATCCGCAATGCCGGCGCGATCTTCGTCGGGCGCCACACGCCCGAAGTCATCGGCGATTATGTCGGCGGCTCCAACCACGTTCTGCCGACGGCGCGCTCGGCGCGCTTCTCGTCCGGCCTCGGCGTGCTCGACTATATGAAGCGCACGTCGATCCTTAGGCTCGATCCGGAGCAGTTGCGGATCCTCGGGCCGGCAGCGATCGTGCTGGCAAAGTCCGAGGGGCTGGAGGCCCATGCGCGTTCCGTCGCCATTCGCCTCAATCTCGGGGATGCTGGATGAAGGCGGACCGCAATCTGCGCCTCTGCGATGTCGTTCTGGACGAGACCATCGGCCGCTCGACCCCCGACGTGGAGCATGAGCGCGCGGTTGCTATCTTCGACCTGCTCGAAGAAAACCTGTTCGAACCGGTCGGCCATCCCGGCGGCCCCTATAAGCTCAATCTTTCGCTTATGGACGCGAAGCTGGTCTTTGCGATCTCGACCGACAAGGGCGGCGATGTTGCCACCCACATCCTGTCGCTGACGCCGTTTCGCCGGATCGTGAAGGACTACTTCATGATCTGCGAGAGCTACTACGAGGCGATCCGCTCGGCGACGCCGAGCCAGATCGAGGCGATCGACATGGGGCGCCGCGGCATTCACAACGAGGGCTCGCAGACGCTGATGGACCGCCTGTCCGGCAAGATCCGGCTGGATTTCGACACCGCCCGCCGCCTGTTCACGCTCGTCTGCGTGCTCTATTGGCGCGGGTAGAGGCGCGAACCGGCATGACGGCAACCGAGGCACCGCAGTTGAAAGCGCCCCGCTCGGTCCTCTTCATGTGCGGCATGAATGCCATCCGCTCGCCGATGGCCGAAGCGCTCGCCAAGGCGGCGCTGCCAGCGGGAACCTATGTTGCCTCGGCCGGAGTCCGGCATGGCGAACGCGATCCCTTTGTCGACGTGGTCATGGCCGAGGTGGGCTTGAGCCTCGGCCGCCACCAGCCCCACACGCTGGATGAACTCGAGGACGATTACTTCGACCTCATCGTGACGCTGGCGCCGGAGGCGCATCACAAGGCGCTCGAATTGACTCGCTCGATGGCCGTCGACGTGGTCTATTGGCCGACGCCGGACCCGACGGTGGCAGCCGGCACCCGCGAGCAGATCGTCGACGCGTATCGCGCCGTGCGCGATCACCTGTCGACGCTGATCAATCATCGGTTGGTCGGCTCGCACAGACGAGAGAAAACTTAAGAGCTTCACGGAAATCCCAGTGCGGTTTCCGGCGACAATTCTTTTCCATGTCTTCTTAGATCCCATCCGATTTAAGGCTAAAGACACGCAGCAGTTCAAAGTGCTATAGCGACCTCTGCGCCTCTGATAGGACGCGCGGCGCCGTAGCCGTCACAAAAGCGCAAAAGCCGGTGTTAGACGGTTCACAAATCCTCGTCGATTGTGTAGTTTCCGGCGAATTTTTCGGGATACCTGACGTATCCCTAAACAAAGATAGAAAGAACAGTCCTACATGGCGAAAGAAGAAGTCCTTGAATTTCCGGGCGTGGTCACCGAATTGCTTCCGAATGCGACCTTCCGCGTGAAGCTCGAAAACGAGCATGAGATCATCGCCCACACGGCGGGCCGCATGCGCAAGAACCGCATCCGCGTGCTTGCCGGCGACAAGGTTCTCGTCGAAATGACCCCGTACGACCTTACCAAGGGCCGCATCACCTACCGCTTCAAGTAAGCCGCTCCGGCTCTACGCAATTCCTGGAGCATTTCCGCTTCTTCTTCGAATCGCGAAAACGCTCTAACCTTTGGTTGGATTGCAATTCCAGACGCAAAACCGCTTCACCCGCATTTTTGCTGGAATTGCTCTGGAGTGACGGCTCGTTCCGATGACAGTGGCCAAGAAACTGATACTGGCGTCCGGCTCGCCGCGTCGCGTCGAACTTCTGGCGCAGGCGGGCATCGAGCCCGCGCGCCTGATGCCGATGGATCTCGACGAGACGCCGAAGCGTGCCGAACACCCGCGTTCGCTCGCAAGGCGTCTGTCGGCTGAAAAGGCGCGAGCAGCACTTGCGGCAATCAAGGGCGAGCCCGGCTGGGACGGAAGCTATATCCTGGCGGCCGATACGGTCGTCTGCGTCGGCCGGCGTATCCTGCCGAAGCCGGAACTGGTCAGCGAAGCCTCCAGCGCATTGCACCTGCTCTCCGGCCGCAGCCACCGCGTCTATACTGGCGTGTGCCTGATCACCCCGGACAAGACGCTCAGGCAGAAGGTCGTCGACACCAAGGTGCGCTTCAAGCGCCTGTCCGGTTTCGATATCGAAAGCTATCTCGCCTCGGGCCAATGGCGCGGCAAGGCGGGCGGCTACGGCATCCAGGGCATCGCCGGCAGCTTCGTGGTCAAACTCGTCGGCTCCTACAGCAACGTCGTCGGCCTGCCGCTCTACGAAACCGTCAGCCTGCTTGTCGGCGAAGGCTACGACGTGCACAATCGTTGGCTGGAAGGCTGAAGCCGGTGCCAGACGAGACAAATAACGACGATACGAAGAAGAGCGGTTCGAACGTCGCGCCCCTGCGGGCGCCTCGACCCTGTCCGGAATGCGGACGGCCGTCGCATCGGGAGCACTATCCCTTCTGCTCCGACCGCTGCCGCAACGTCGACCTTAATCGCTGGCTCTCCGGCTCCTATGCCATTCCGGTTGCCGACGACGAAACGAAGGCCGACGACGACGACCGATAAAGTGTACCGACTTTGCCGGACGCGTCGGTCCGGCCATTTCCCTCTATGCATCCTCTTTGCCGTGAACGACGCCTGGAAGATCCTGCGTATCGGCAGATGAATGCGACCATCATTTTCGGCTTCCGAAAGCCGCTTCTTTCGCCGAGCGGACGAGAGATGGGGACGCGATCCCTCTGAAACTCCTTACCTTTTTGGTTTTTTCGACTGTCCACAGGATTTCGGTCAAAAAACTTTCATTTGGCGCTGGACACTGCCGAACAAGATGCTATAACCCCGCTCGCTTCCGGGGCACAAACAAGCGCCCCGAGGGTTCCGAAAGGAACCGCTGCCCGAAACGGCAGGATGCCCGGATAGCTCAGTTGGTAGAGCAGCGGATTGAAAATCCGCGTGTCGGTGGTTCAAATCCGCCTCCGGGCACCATTCATCTCCTTAAATGTTTGGTCTTGAAAAGCTTGAAAACCACGTTCGGCGTTTACTGAGCGTTGCGTCACTCGTTCGCCCTCATTACGTCGTCCACTCCTGCACCAGTATCTCGCGAAAGCGGATCGCTGCCGGGGAGAGCCTGCCGCCGCGGCGTTCGACCAGCCCAATCGTGCGGCTGACAGTGGGCGCGGAAAGCGGCACGGTGGCAATGAGACGCAACTTCCTGGATATCGATGTCGCCGCGAACCCAGTCGCTCGATTCCTACATTCAGTACATTGAAGTCGTGTCGCAGAAGACGATTGACGGAGCAGCCGCGTTGGGCTCGCTGCTGACGCGCATCGACATGCAGGCGACCTTTGCGCAGACGCTGATGGCCACCGTCGAAAAAGGGGTAGGACGTTTGGTGGATGCCGACATGAACGAGACGTCGACGCGCCCGAAGGCATTGCAGACGCAGGAACAGCTTGGCATCCAGGCTTTGCAGATCGCCAACTCCAATACCCAGAACATCCTGCAGCTTTTCCGCTGAATGATCTCGTCGTCGCGAAGCGATGACGAAGATATCGCAGCCGAGACTGTTCCAGCACGTCGCTGATCGGGTATCGATCCTCCCTTTTAGAGAAGGCGCAAATCGACGGCTGTTACCTGCGTTACATGTTCGTCGCAGCTTCTGCATATTCTCACGCCCGGGAGGACCTGAGCGGCGAACGTCTTCGTCGCGTAATCGATGCCACGAAACCACAACAAAAACAGGGTCGTGGCAGGGTCAACCGAGGATCAGAAATGCGTAAGTTTTCCAGGCTCTCTTTGGCAACTCTCGTCGCGGCAACGATCGCTGCGGGTGTGTCCGCTCCTGCGTTCGCAGGCGGCAGCTACTACAAGGGCGTTTCACCAACGGCGGTCAATGAAGGCCACGGGAGCGAGAAGTACAACCCACCCGGAAAGACCGTAAACCGCCCGCCGCCGAGAAATGGTTCCTACTACAAGGGCATCATGCGCAAGTAGGAAATGGACGTGAGAGGACGTCGATCGGCCGGGACGCCGTTGGCTATCGGTCACAGGTCTGCCTCTCAGGCGGTGACATCGTGAAAAACAGGGAAGGGCGCCGTGGCGCCCTTTCGTTCTAGATCAGAACATGACTGAGAATATCGCCTTCGCTGACCACCATGTTCGGCGGATGGCCGTTGCGCAGATAATGCTTGCGGTCGCTATCGGCGGTAATGAACACGGCGGTGCGGGCAACCTCGTCCGCTGTCAATTGTGTCGTTGGCGGCACGACAGCGATTTCGGAGCGCAGGCCGAGCTCGCGCAACAGTTCCTCGATCGCGCCGTGGTCGTCCACGCCGTGAAGAACAAGCCGGTCGATTTCTGCAATCGCGTTTGTATGCCACGTGACAGTCTGAAGGGCGACCATGAGGGGCAGTGCCCCTCTTGCCTGCTGCACGTCGGGATGGTGCTCGAAGCCGGCCAGCATCAGCCGCGTATAGAGCTCATAGGCGCGAACGTAGTCCTTCTTCATCATCCACATGCGCAAGGCAACGCTCATGCGGATCATGGTGAAGTCCCTGATCTGCGCATCGAAATAGGCCCGGCGATCGGCAGTCAGCTTGACGGCACCGCGTTTGGCGCCGCTGTAGAGGAAGTACTCAAGACCACCCCGATACGCATCCCATGCCGTCAGCGTCTCGGCGTGGCCGGCCTGCGGCCGATCACGGACGATCTTGGAGCGTATCACCTGGCGATAGAAAGGCTTCTTCAGGAAGGTGACGGCGCCCAGTTCCAGGAAATGTGCGAGATAGGAGAAGGCCCAATACGCGAAGTGCCGTGGCGCCCAAGCGGAGCGCAGGGCCGAGGTCCGGTAAATGCCGATCTCCGGAAAGACATGTCGGTCGACGAGAAAATCGAAAACCGGCTCGAAGTCCCGTTTCTTGAACTTGGTATCCTTATCGACCGAGAAGAACGGCGCACCGTCCCGTTCGTCGACCTCGTCGTGTGTGTACCAGGGCGCAAAGCACACCGTCACTTCCGGATTGAGATCCAGATAGCGGACTGCCTCGCGCAAGCCATCGTTGATGAGCACGTCGTCATCCGCGAGGTAGAGCGTGTATTCGCCAACCGCGCGGCTGACGGCGCTGATGACGTTGGGAATCGCGCCGAAATTCTCCGACTGGCGGAAATAGCGAATCGGCAACCCCTTGGCGACAAAGCGATCAACGATCTCCCGGGTGCCGTCGGTCGAGGCGTTGTCGGAAATGATGATCTCGTACTTGAAGGAGAACTGGTAGAGTTCGACGAAGTAGCCGAGCGCCTTTTCGAGGAAGGGCGCGCGGTTATAGGTGGGAATGCAGATGCTCAGCTTAACCTGGCTCACTCGCCTCTCCATTGTCAGTCACATGCGACAGCGGGCCTGCGGCAGACCGCCGGTCGCGTCTCGTTTGCTTGCACGCCGGCACGAGAACAGCGGTGGCTGGCGATGCAACGGCAGGGACCGGACGCCTCAGGGCGCAAGGGGCAGCGCGCAGAGGAGGCCGATCCTACGCTCCCTTATTCCGCTTCGATCTTGCGTGAGCCTTGTCTTGAATAAAGGCCGGTCAGGCGGGAGCTGTGCAGAGGGTGAACAGGGGCTCTGTTAGCGAATTGTTAACCATGCTGGCGCAATCTCGATGGTTGTAACAATGGCGCTCGAACCCGGTCTTCATCGAGCCGCATGCCCGAAATCAGACGCATTCGTTCATTCCTAAGGGAGCAGGACAAGGATGTACGAAATGGCAGCTCATATGATGAAGATGCTGATGAGCATCATGGCCGCGCTTTCGCTCGGCTCGCTGCTGTTTCTGATGGCCGTGCTCTAACGACGGGCAAAGGTTCGGGCGGTGCCCGTCAGGGGTAGAGGTAGAACTCGTCCCAGCTCTCGTGCGGCACAAGCTCGCCGATCTTGTATTCGAAAGACAGGACATCCAGGTGCTCCGCGTCGGTGCGGCACTTGAACTTCAGCTTGTACCATTCGCCCTTGCTGCGGAACACGGCGCCCGGCGCCTTCATCTTGTCTTCCTTCACGACCGGCTCGGCGAAGGTGTAGGCGATCACCTTGTCCGGCTTGAAGGTCGACTTGTCGGCGTTGATGCGCTCCATCGCCTCGGTGTCGCACCGCTGTTCGAGCCGGGTCTGCGGGTCGAGCTTTTCGAACTGGCGCACCAGGGACTGATCCATCGCCAGCGCCGGGGAACATGTGGCGGCGAAGATGAGCGGGTACGCGATTGTCTTCATGCTCGACGGGCTCCTGCGATGAAAAAGAACCGGACCCGGCAAATCACTCCGGGACGCGCCTGCGGTTTCAGTTAAGCTTGTGGCCATTCCAAGGCCGGTCACGTTTCCGAAACGTTGAACTACGTTTCCGACACGTCGATCCATTCGGCCCCGGTCAGTTCGACAATGCGGGCGGGGCTGATGTGCACCGCCGCATTGGTGGCACCGGCGGCCGGCACGACGACGTCGTAGGCCTTGAGCGACAAGTCGCAATAGATGCTGTGCGGCTTGGCAAGGCCGAAGGGGCAGACGCCGCCGACCGGGTGCCCCGTCTCGGCCTCCACCTCGTCGAAGCCGAGCATGCGGGCCTTGGTGCCGAAGCGGGCCTTGTACTTCTTGTTGTCGAGGCGGGCGTCGCCGCGCGTGACGATCAGGATCACATCGTCGCCAACCCGAAGCGCCAGTGTCTTGGCGATCTGCGCCGGCTCGACGCCGTGGCCCTCGGCCGCAAGCGCAACCGTGGCGGTGCTTTGTTGAAGCTCGATGACATCGATATCTGGGGCGTGCTGGGAAAAGAAGTCTTTGACGGAAGTCAGGCTCATGGCAAAGGATTCACGTTATTGAAAAGCGATGGCGATCGGCCGCGTTGCGAACAGCCGTCACGGCGTGCGGCTTCGGGCGGGCAAATCTCTCAGTCGTCGTTGGAAGCGTCAAGGTCTTCGGGGCGCCGGCCCTCTTGCCCAGGCGGCAGATAGCCATGGCTGGTGAACCAGTTCTCGAGGATTGTGGCGATCGCCTGATCCCGTGACAGCGTTCCCGGGTGATCGGCGATGAAAGACCTGAGCGCCGTCTCGATCTTGTCGGTGTAAAGCGCGTTCATGCGTGCCTCCGTCTGGCAAGTGCGATGTTCCGTCCGGTGACCCGTCCAGCAAATCACAGTGCTACAGCCCTGTTCGCGCGTCCAGATAGAACGGCCGAGGGCCGTCCCATGCGCGAAGGCGGCTGCCGCCGAATGGTGTGGGCTCAGGCCTGTTTGACGATACGGATCAGCACCAGAAGGATGACGGCGCCGATTGTCGCGTGCAGGATTGCCGAGAGAATACCGCTGCCGAGGCTGATGCCGATCGCCGGGAAGAGGAAGCCGGCGATGAAGGCGCCGATGATGCCGACGACCATATTGCCGATCAGGCCGAAGCCGCCGCCCTTGACGATGAGGCCGGCGAGCCAGCCGGCCACCGCGCCAACGATCAGGAAGACGAGAATGCTTTCAATACCCATGAATGGTCCCCTTTCCATTGGATCTCGATTGGAAAGATAGATCAGGAATCGAAATCAGATAGGGGGCAATTCCATCGCGCAGCGATTTTTTACGATTTGAATGATGGCCGGGGCGCCGGACCCTGAAGGCGAGGGCACGGCACTGCTCGATTGGTATCAGACGATGCCGCCTCCGCCGCCGGCAATTTCAGGGCGTTCGGCGGCGACCTTTGCGCGGTATCCACTTTTCCGATAGGTCGCGACCGGCGCCACCGCTCCACCGCTCTCAAGTCGCGCCATCGCAAGGATCGGCTCGACGTCGGTGCGGAAGGCGGTCTTCAGCGTGTCGCTCGCCATCAGGGCATCGTTGTCGTCCTGATACCCCTCCAGCGCCTTGCGATCGACGATCAGCGCCTGCGCATAGGCCCGGCAGACTTCGGTCGCGCTCGTCATCAGGCTCTCGATCGGGTCGGTGACGTTGTGGCTCTGGTCGAGCATATGCGCCGGCTTGAAGCCCTTGGCGCCGCGCGTTTCCGCATCCACCAGCTCGTTGAACACGAGGAACAGCCGATAGGGGTCGATCACGCCCGTGTCGAGATCGTCATCGCCGTACTTCGAATCGTTGAAGTGGAAACCGCCGAGCTTGCCGAACTGGATGAGGCGGGCGACGATCATCTCGATATTGACGTTTGGCGCATGGTGGCCAAGGTCGACGAGGCAGAAGGCCTTGGGGCCGAGCTCCTGGGCGATGAGATAGTTGCTGCCCCAGTCCTGGACCACGGTCGAATAGAAGGCCGGCTCGAACATCTTGTGTTCGGTAAAGACCCGCCAATCCTCCGGCAGCGCCGCATAGACCGACTTCATCGCATCGAGATAACGCTCGAAGGCGCGGGTGAAGTTGCTCTGGCCGGGGAAGTTGGAGCCGTCGCCCACCCAGACGGTCAGCGCCTTCGAGCCGAGCTGCCGGCCGATCTCGATGCATTCGAGGTTGTGTTCCACCGCTTGGCGGCGCGTCGCGGCATCCGTGTGCGACAGCGAGCCGAATTTGTAGGAGTGCTCTTGGCCCTGAGCGTCGGAGAAGGTGTTGGAGTTCATCGCGTCGAAACCGAGGCCGAGCGACGTGCCTTTCTCTCTCAGTTCGGAGATGTCGCTCACCTTGTCCCAGGGAATGTGCAGCGAGACGGTCGGCGTCGCCCTGGTCAATTGCTGGATGATCGCGCAATCCTCGAGCTTGTCGAAGATGTTGCGTGGCTCCCCCTTAGCGGGGAAACGGGCAAAGCGCGTGCCGCCGGTGCCGACACCCCAGGAGGGGACGGCGACGCCATAGGCGGCGACCTTGCGCTTGATCTGGTCAATGTCGACCCCGCGGCGGTCGAGCCGCTCGCCGAGGCTTTCATAATCCCGGCGCAGTGCAGTGAGACGGCTTTCATTTTCGGCATCCACCGTCGCCTGGCTGATCATCATCTTTGTCATCAGACTCTCCTTGATCAGCGGGTGAAGGACTGGGCGTTGCCCGCGTCGACATTGATGATGTTGCCGGTCGATTTCGCCGACATGTCGGAGGCGAGGAAGTAGATCGCCTCGGCGATATCCTCCGGGAACACACTGAGCTTCAGCATCGAGCGCTCGCGATAATGCGCCTCAAGGTCGTCGACATCCATCTTGTAGGCGGCGGCGCGCTGTTCCTTCCACTCGCCGGTCCAGATCTTCGAGCCGCGCAGCACCGCGTCCGGATTGACAACGTTGACGCGGATCTGTGCCGCAGCACCCTCCAACGCCAGGCAACGGGCGAGGTGGATCTCGGCCGCCTTGGCGGTGCAATAGGCCGAGGCGCCGGGGGAGGCGGCAAGGCCGTTCTTGGAGGCGACGAAGACGACATTGCCGCCGGCCTTCTGCTGGCGGAAGATGCGGAAGGCCTCGCGCGAGACGAGGAAGTAGCCGGTGGTCAGGATCTCGATGTTCTTGTTCCAGAGTGCCAGCGTCGTGTCTTCGATCGTGGCCGAGGAGGCGAGGCCGGCATTGGACACGAGGATGTCGAGGCCGCCAAAGGCCAGCAAGGCGTCGTTAAAGCCGCCTTCGACCGCCGGCTCGCTGGTGACGTTCATGGTGACGGAGCGCACGACATCCTTGCCGTAGCGGGCGGCAAGCTCGTTCGCGGCGGCGGCGAGCGCCGTCTCGTCGATATCGGCAAGCACCACGCAGGCGCCTTCCTGCATCAGCCGGTTGGCCGTCGCCTTGCCGATGCCGCCGGCGCCGCCGGTGACGAGCGCGATGCGGCCGGCCAGGCTCTTCGGCTTCGGCATGCGCTGCAGTTTCGCCTCCTCCAGCAGCCAGTATTCGATGTCGAAGGCTTCCTGTTCCGGCAGGCCGACATAGGTGGAGACACCGGAAGCGCCGCGCATGACGTTGATGGCGTTGACATAGAACTCGCCGGAGATACGGGCCGTCGCCTTGTCCTTGGCGAAGGTGATCATGCCGACGCCGGGCACGAGGTAGACGACAGCATTCGGGTCGCGCATGGCGGGGCTGTCGGCGTGTTTGCAGCGCTCGTAGTAGGCGGCATAGTCGGCGCGATAGGCGGCAATCGCTTCAGGAAGGGCGGAAAGCGTCCTGTCGACGTCCGGAATGGCTGGGTCGAAATCGATCACCAGTGGCCGGATCTTGGTGCGCAGAAAGTGGTCGGGGCAGCTCGTGCCGAGCGCCGCAAGCGGGCTCAGGTCTTTCGAGGTGACGAAATCGAGCACTGCCTGGCTGTCGTCGAAATGGCCGACCTTCTTCTCGTCGGCGCTGATCAGGCCGCGGATGACGGGCATCAGCTTGCGGGCGATATCGGCGCGGGCTGTGGCGTCGAGCACCGGCTTCGCCGCACCGCCGAAGGCCGGCTTGGTGTTTTCCGCTTCGAACCAGGCGATCGCCTTGTTGATGATTTCGATCGTCGTCTCATAGGCTTCTTTTGCCGTGTCCCCCCAGGTGAAGAGGCCGTGGCTTTCGAGCACGACGCCGCGCGCGCCAGGGTTCTCCAGGCAGAACTTTTCCAGCCACAGGCCGAGCTCGTAACCCGGGCGCTTCCACGGCAGCCAGCCGATGTCGTCACCAAAGATCTTGGCCGTCAGTTCGCGGCTGTTCTGCGACGCGGCGATCGCGATGATCGCATCGGGATGCATATGGTCGACGTGCTTCTTCGGCACATAGGCGTGCAGCGGCGTGTCGATGGAGGCAGCGCGCGGATTGAGGTTGAAGGTGCAGTGCGGCAGGTAGCCGACCATTTCGTCTTCGAAAGCGACGCCGCGATAGATCGACTTCAGCGCGTTGAGCTTGTCCATGTAGAGCGTCGCGAAGCCGTCGAGCTTGATCGTGCCGACGTCGCCGCCCGAGCCCTTGACCCAGAGAACCTCGACTGTGCCGCCGCCAAGCGGATCCTTTTCCATCACCTTGGCCGAGGTGTTGCCGCCGCCGTAGTTGGTGATGCGCTTGTCGGAACCGAGCAGGTTGGAGCGATAGAGCAGGCGCTCGGATTCGCTCATGCCGGCAGCCTTCGCTTCGTCCCAAAGGTTTGCAAGTCGTGCGCCCTGCTGCTTGTCGAGCATCTCGAATTCCTCCCGGTCTGATGTCGCGCGGCTTGGCGTCCGCACGGTGATATGGTTGGCATCAGATCACAGGACTTGAGCGTTAAAGTCAATCAAAAACGATCAAGTTCGCGCATATTGCGCTGCACAATGAAAAAATATGATTGATTGTGATTGACAATGGTCGATCGTGATGGAAGCATGAACGCCATCGGAGGAACGTATGCACGAGAAAGAAAGACACCGGATCATTCTGTCGGCGGTTCAGGAAAAACCCGTCGTCACCGTCCAGGAACTGGTCGATTTGACCGACAGTTCCGAGGCGACGATCCGGCGTGATATTGCAGCCCTCCACGTGCAGAAGAAGCTGCGCCGTGTGCGTGGCGGCGCCGAGGCGATCAACCCGCCGCAATTTGTCGGCCTTGCCGGCCGGCCGTTCAAGGTCAATGAGGGCCTGCACGCCCGCGAGAAGCAGGCGATCGCCAAGGAGGCGGTGGCGCTCTGCGAGGATGGCGAACCGATCATCATCAATGGCGGCACCACCACCTTTCAGATGGTGCATTTCCTCAGCAATCGCCGCATGCAGGTGTTCACCAATTCTTTCCCGATCGCCGAGCATCTTTTGAAGCATTCGAAGAACACAGTGATGCTGTCGGGCGGCACGATCTACCGCGAGCAGAACATCATTCTCAGCCCCTTCGACAACGACGTGACGCGCAATTTCTATGCGCGCCGCATGTTCATGGGGGCTCAAGGTCTGGGGCCGCTCGGCCTGATGGAAGCGGATCCGCTTTTGATCCAGGCGGAACAGAAACTCATCGACCAGGCGGACGAACTCGTCGTGCTGGTCGACTCGTCGAAATTTCACAAGCGCTCCAGCCTGATCCTGTGCGGATTGAAGCGGATCGCCACGGTGATCACGGATTCGGGCATCGAGGACAGGCATGCCGCGATGCTTGAAAATGCCGGGGTGCGGCTGGTCGTTGCCAGTAGCAGGGCCGGTACGGATGCGGAAAACATGTCCTCGTCTGCCTGACGCGGGTGAGGGAGGGGAAGGTGGCGGTCACGGCCGAAACGGCCGGGTCGTTGCCGAACGGAGGAATTTGCGCCGGATGCGATTTTCGCGGACCGGACAATGGGAGGAAATGAACATGAAGATCCTGAAGTCACTGATGGTCACGGCCGCCGTTTCGCTGGCGCTGATGGCCAATGCCGCGCATGCGGAAAACAAGAAGATCGCGCTCGTGGTCAAGGCGCTCGGCATCGGCTTCTTCGAAGCCGCCAACAAGGGCGCCCAGGAAGCCGCCAAGGAACTCGGCGATGTCGAGGTGATCTACACCGGCCCGACCTCGACCACCGCCGAAGGCCAGATCGAGGTGATCAACTCGCTGATCGCGCAGAAGGTCGACGCGATCGCCGTTTCGGCAAACGACACCGACGCTCTGGTTCCGGCGCTGAAGAAGGCGATGGACCGTGGCATCAAGGTCATCTCCTGGGATTCGGGTGTGGCCAAGGATGGCCGGTTGATGCACCTCAACCCGTCGTCCAACCCGCTGATCGGCAACATGATCATCAAGCTTGCCGCCGACAACCTGCCTGAAGGCGGCGACGTCGCCGTGCTTTCAGCTTCGGCGACCGCGACCAACCAGAACACCTGGATCGCCGAGATGAAGAAGGTCCAGGGCAACTACAAGGGCATCAATGTCGTCACCACCGTCTATGGCGACGACCTTGCCGACAAGTCCTATCGCGAAACGCAAGGGCTCATTCAGTCCTATCCGAACCTGAAGGCGATCATCGCCCCGACCTCGGTTGGCATCGTTGCGGCCGCCCAGGCCGTCACTGACGCCGGCAAGATCGGCCAGATCAACGTGACTGGCTTGGGCCTTCCCTCGGAAATGGCTGGCCACGTCAAGTCGGGCGCCTCCAAGTCCTTCGCGATCTGGAACCCGATCGACCTCGGCTACTCCGCAACGATGATCGCCTATGATCTGATCGGCGGTGCCGAAGCGAAACCCGGCGCGGAACTGAAGATGGGCCGCATGGGCGCGGTCAAGCTCGACGACAACAACGAAGGCGCGATGGCCGATCCGTTCGTCTACGACGCAAAGAACGTCGAGGAATTCGCCAAGATCTTCTGATCGGGCGAACGACCAAACCGGCGTTGCCCCTCATCCGCACGGTGAGGGAACCCTCATCCGCCTGCCGGCACCTTCTCCCCGCAGGCGGGGAGAAGGGACAAGCGGTAACCGTTCGCTCCTCTTCCACGTCAAGGAGGGAGGAGAGCGGCGTCCTCGTTCCCTCTCCCCGCGCGCGGGGAGAGGGTTAGGGTGAGGGGCATTTGCAGACTGCGGTGCCCTCGATGTCAGGCACATAGATCAGGCGGAACGGAACTTGCTCCAGGATACGCTCACATCGCGGATGAAGCCCGCCATTGCGCTTGAGGGGATCTCGAAATCCTTTCCCGGCGTGAAGGCGCTCTCCGACGTTTCGCTGTCGCTCTATCCGGGATCGGTGACCGCGCTGATCGGCGAAAACGGCGCCGGAAAATCGACGCTGGTGAAGATCCTGACCGGCATCTATCAGCCGGATGGCGGCACCATCCGCGTTGCGGAGCAGGAGGTCCATTTCCCGACGGCGCTCTCGGCAGCCCGCGCGGGCGTCACGGCGATCCACCAGGAAACGGTGCTCTTCGACGAGCTTTCGGTCGCCGAAAACATCTTCCTCGGCCATGCGCCGCGCAATCGCTTCGGCCTGATCGACTGGAAGAAGCTCAATGCCGATGCGCGTGCCCTGCTGGCGCGCGCCGGTGCCGATCTCGATCCGACGATCCGCCTGCGCGACCTCGGCATTGCCAAGAAACACCTCGTCGCGATCGCCCGCGCCCTTTCCGTCGATGCCCAGGTGGTCATCATGGACGAGCCGACCGCGGCGCTGTCGCACAAGGAGATCCACGAGCTCTATGCGCTGGTCGAACGGTTGAAGGCTGACGGCAAGGCGATCCTCTTCATCAGCCACAAGTTCGACGAGATCTTCCGCATTGCCGATCGCTACACCGTCTTCCGCGATGGAACGATGGTGGATGAGGGCCTGATTGCCGATGTCAGCCAGGACGAACTGGTGCGCCTCATGGTCGGCCGCGCCGTCGGTTCGGTCTACCCGAAGAAGGAAGTGGCGATCGGCGCGCCGGTGCTCACCGTTTCGGGCTACCGCCACCCGACCGAATTCGAGGACATCAATTTCGAGCTTCGCCGCGGCGAGATCCTCGGCTTCTATGGTCTCGTCGGCGCTGGCCGATCGGAATTCATGCAGTCGCTGATCGGCGTCACACGGCCTTCCGCCGGTGCGGTCCGGCTCGATGGCGAGGTGCTGGTGATCCGCAGCCCCTCCGAGGCGATCCGCAGCGGCATCGTCTACGTTCCGGAGGAACGCGGCCGCCAGGGCGCGATCATTGGATTGCCGATCTTTCAAAACGTCACCTTGCCGTCGCTGTCGCGCACCTCGCGCTCGGGCTTCCTGAAACTCGCCAACGAATTCGCGCTCGCCCGCGAGTATACCGCGCGCCTCGATCTGCGCGCTGCCTCGCTCGATCAGGACGTCGGTACGCTCTCGGGCGGCAACCAGCAGAAGGTCGTCATCGCCAAATGGCTGGCGACGAAGCCAAAGGTCATCATCCTCGACGAGCCGACCAAGGGCATCGACATCGGCTCGAAGGCTGCCGTGCACGCCTTCATGAGCGAGCTTGCGGCTCAAGGCCTCAGCGTCATCATGGTCTCATCGGAAATCCCCGAGATCATGGGCATGTCCGACCGCGTCATCGTCATGCGCGAGGGTCGGATCGCCGGGCGCTTCGAGCGTGCCGAACTGACGGCGGAAAAGCTGGTGCGCGCCGCCGCCGGTATTCAGGAGGCCGCATGATGGCGAAGTTTCTCAAGAACCGTGAGCTTCTGCTCGTTGGCGCGATTGCCGTACTGCTCGCCCTCATCACCTGGCGCTTCCCGCCTTTCGTGGCGCCCACCAATCTGGCCCGCGTCTACAACGACACCTCGATCCTGATCATTTTGGCGCTTGGCCAGATGGCGGTGATCCTGACGCGATGCATCGATCTGTCCATGGCTGCAAACCTCGCGCTCTCCGGCATGGTGGCGGCGATGCTGAACGCCGCCTATCCGGGGCTGCCGATCCCGGTCATCATTCTCTCGGCGATGGCGCTCGGCGCTATCCTCGGCATGATCAACGGAGCGCTCGTCTGGAAGCTCGACATTCCGCCGATCGTCGTGACGCTCGGCACCTTGACCATCTATCGCGGGCTGATCTTCCTCTTGACCAACGGCAGGTGGATCAATGCCCACCAGATGAGCGATGCGTTCAAGGCGCTGCCGCGTGCCGAACTTGAGGGCTTCCCGGTACTCTCCTGGCTGTCGCTGGTGATGATCGCGCTGATCTTCCTGCTCATGAGCCGCACGGCCCTCGGGCGCGCCTTCTACGCCGTCGGCGGCAATCCGCATGCGGCTATCTATACCGGCATCGATGTCGGCCGCACGCGCTTCTTTGCCTACTGCCTCTCGGGCACGTTGGCCGGACTTTCCGGCTATCTCTGGGTGTCACGTTACGCCGTCGCCTATGTCGACATCGCCCTCGGTTTCGAGCTCGATATCATCGCGGCCTGCGTCATCGGCGGCATCTCGATTGCCGGCGGTATCGGCACGGTGGCGGGCGCGGTGCTTGGAGCGCTGTTCCTCGGCGTGATCAAGAATGCGCTGCCGGTCATCAACATCTCGCCCTTCGCCCAGATGGCGATCTCGGGCATGGTCATCATCATCGCCGTTGCCGTCAACGCCCGCGCCGAGCGGCGCAAGGGTCGTGTCATCCTGAGAAAAGCGGAGGCTGTCTGATGGCCGAAACCCACCTTACCCCCCGCCACATTCCCGATCGCCTCGAGGGCCGCGGCGCGCGCCTGCTGAAAAGCTGGGAAAGCCTGCTCCTCGTCGTCGCCTGTCTGATCTTCCTGGGCAATTCGCTGGCGTCTCCCTATTTCCTGGATCCGTGGAACCTCTCGGATGCCACCTTCAACTTCACCGAAAAGGCGATGATCGCCTTCGCCATGGCGCTGGTGATCATCTCAGGCGAGATCGATCTGTCGGTCGCCTCGATCATCGCACTCGCCTCGACGGCGATGGGCTACGCCGTGCAGCTCGGTTTCGATACGCCGGCTCTGGTGGCAATTGGTCTTTCCGTTGGCTTCCTCTGCGGCGCGATCAACGGCCTGCTGATCACCGGCCTCGGGCTGCCCTCGATCGTGGTGACGATCGGCACGATGAGCCTCTTCCGAGGGCTCTCCTTCATCGTTCTCGGCGATCAGGCGTTTACTAGCTATCCAGACGGCTTTTCCTGGTTCGGCCAGGGCTATGTCTGGTGGGTGTTCTCCTTCGAGTTCACGCTTTTCGTCGTGCTCGCCGTCGTCTATGGCATCGTGCTGCACAAGACCAATTTCGGCCGCGCGGTTTATGCCATCGGCAACAACCAGACGGCGGCGTTGTTTTCGGGCATTCGCGTGCCGCGCATCAAGTTCATCCTGTTCCTCCTGACCGGCCTGATGGCAGGGCTTGCCTCGATCTGCCTGACCTCGCGCCTTGGCTCCACGCGCCCGACGATCGCGCTCGGCTGGGAGCTCGAGGTGGTGACGATGGTGGTGCTCGGCGGCGTCAACATCCTCGGCGGCTCCGGGACCATCCCCGGCGTCGTGCTCGCGGCGCTGATCATGGGTATGGTGACCTTCGGCTTCGGCCTGCTCAACGTGCCCGGTATCGTCATGTCGATCTTCATCGGTCTGCTGCTGATCTCGGTGATCGCGCTCCCCATCCTCTGGCGGCGTGCCCGCCAACGTCTCGCGCATTGAGGTTGTCATGGAAAAATATGCGTTCCGCATGCGGCTGAACCCGGGCATGACGGCCGAATACAAGGCGCGGCACGATGCGATCTGGCCGGAGCTGGTGACGCTTCTGAAGGAGGCCGGCGTCTCCGACTACTCCATTCACCTGGATGAAGAAACCAACCTGCTCTTCGGCGTGCTCTGGCGGACCGACGATCATCGCATGGCCGACCTGCCCTCCCATCCGGTCATGCAGAAATGGTGGACGCATATGGCCGATATCATGGAGACCAGGGCCGACAACGAGCCGGTGGCGGTACCGCTCAAGACCGTCTTTCATATGGACTGATCGGATGCGGGTCGTTGGCGTCATCGATATAGGCAAGACCAATGCGAAGGTCGCGGCCGTCGATCTCGAGCGGTTCGAGGAGATCGCCGTTCGCAAGACGGCGAATGTGGTACAAAGGGACGGCCCCTATCCGCATTTCGATATCGACCATCTCTGGGCCTTCCTGCTTGAGAGCCTCGCGGCGCTCAACGCCGAACACGCTTTCGAGGCAATCTCGATCACCACCCACGGCGCGACTGCGGTCGTGCTTGATGCATCAGGCGATCTGGCGCTCCCGGTGTTGGACTATGAATACGCCGGCCCCGACAGCCTTGCCGCTGAATATGATGTGGCGCGGCCCCCGTTTTCCGAGACTGGCTCTGCACGCCTGCCGATGGGCCTCAATGTCGGCGCGCAGCTCTATTGGCAGCAGAAGACCTTTCCGGATGATTTTGCCAGGGTCACCTCGATCCTCACCTATGCGCAATACTGGACCTATCGCCTGACGGGCGTGCCCTGCAACGAGTTGACCTCGCTCGGCTGCCATACGGATCTTTGGAACCCGCGAGCCGGAACGTTCTCGTCTCTGGTCGAACGCCAGGGGTGGAGGCCTCTCTTCGCACCGGTGCTGAAGGCGAGTGATATCGCTGGTGGCCTGCGGCCGGAGCTCTGTGCCGCAACCGGCATTGCCGCCGCGACCCCCGTCTATTGCGGCATTCACGATTCCAACGCATCGCTGCTCCCGCATCTATTGACGCGTGCCTCGCCTTTCTCGGTGGTCTCTACTGGAACCTGGGTCGTCATGCTGGCGGTCGGCGCCGAGCCGAAGACGCTCGACGAACATCGCGACACGCTCATCAACGTCAACGCGCTCGGCGAGCCCGTGCCCTCGGCCCGCTTCATGGGCGGCCGCGCATTCCAGCTTCTGCTGGGGGAGGGGTCGGTCCCCTCGTCGCCGGATGTGGAAGAGAGGGTCGCCAAGGCCGGCCACATGCTGCTGCCGTCCATTCCCGAGGGCTCTGGTCCCTTTCCGGCTTCGAAGGCGATCTGGACGACCGACGAACAGGCGCTTGGCCCCGCCGAGCGTTTTGCCGTCGTCTCGTTTCACCTGGCACTGATGACGGCCACCTGCCTCGATCTGATCGGCGCGCGCGGGGAGGTCGTCGTCGAGGGACCGTTTGCCGCAAACAGGGCCTATCTGCGCATGCTTGCAGCGGCAACCGGCCGGCCGGTCTTTGCCGATCCCCAGAATCTTACGGGTACGAGCCTCGGTGCCGCCTGCCTCGTCGAGGGCTCGAGGGTCAGGACCGGGGTCGAGCCGGTTGTGGGCGAGATTCCTGATAGCTTCGTCATCTATGCGCAGGCATGGCGCGAGGCGGCACTCAAGCATACAGGCAAAGAAAAGCGGCCGTAGAACATCCGCTCACGGCCGCAGGATGCTTGGCTGTGTCAGGAAGAGACGGGCTTGAGCCCGATCAAAACACGGAGCTGCGCTTTGCCGATCGGTTATGCTCAATGTTGAGCACGATCGATACTGCCATCATTGTCAGGATTGCTGTGAGTGCGGCGCCAATACCAAGAACAATCATTGTTCGTTTCCTGTAAGCGCATCGTCATGATGTCGCTTTGCCTAGATCACGATGATTTGGGTCGCAGCGACCCCAATCATAAAGGTGATCGATTTCTTATAAGTTAGAGTGGGATGCGGGAGGAAAACCGCACACACTTTTCCTCATCCCGCTCTTGCGAAGGTTTCTTCGCGCATTGAGCGCCCACTTCACTTTCGCTTCGATACGCGAGCGCAAGTCAAAGTACAATTCTAAACTCTTGTGAGTGAGAACCTGTTGAAATCCGGGGCCTTTATTACAGTTTTGTTGCAGCGCAAAAATGGCCCGCGAAAACACCCCGCGAATTTTAGTGAATCCGATTAGAGGCGAGGGACCGTTAACCTTCAAGCAAGGAATTAACCATAAACATGGTCCCACACGTCGGAATGGGATAATTCACAAGTCTCCTCAAGGCATGATGCCGCCCCGCCGTACCGGTTCCGGTCCGGTATCCATTCTTCACCGAATTTACTTGCGGGATGAACGATAGCAGACGCCGCTGGCGGGGGCTGATCTCATCGATGTGGCGTGCACGTCCGGTGGACCGTGGCTCCCCTTGAACCTCCCCAGGCAAATTCGCAAACGCGCATTACCCGGGGATCAGCGTTGAGGCAGGAAGCATCGTCAGAACAGGCAAGGAAGGGCCAGGCAGGCAGCCTGCTGGAGCGCTTGCGTTTTGCCGGGCTCGACGATGAGAGCTGCAACCGCGTCCGGGATCACAGACAGAAGCTTTCTCCCCGCATCGACCAGGCGCTTCGTGATCTTTTTCAGCGCCTCCAGACCTTTCCCGATGCAGCCCGCCATTTCGACAACGATCGCCAGATCGATCGCCTTCAGGATCTTCAGTCGTCGCACTGGAACGTGCTGACCGACGCGCGTTTCGATGGGCTCTATGCCGAGCGCGTCAAGGTGCTCGCCGATACGGCAAGCCGCATGGGTCTCGATCCGCGCTGGCAGATGGCAAGCCACGCGGTCGTGCTCGAACACCTGCTCGTCGGCCTCATCGAAGAGGCCTGGCCGAGATCTTTCCTGCCGATGGGCAAGGCGCGCCGTCGCGAGCTCTGCGACCTCGTCGCGGCGCTGGTGCGCACCGTCTTCGTCGACACCGAGATCGGCGTTTCGCTCCGTTTCAATGCCCTGCGCCAGCAGCATCAGCGGCAGCTGACCGAGCAGCGCAGCGCCGACGAACAGGAAGTCAAGGCGCTCTTCGGCGACTTTGCCGAGAGTTTGAGCCAGGGCGATCTTGGTGCGCGGCTGCCGGAAGCGGCAGCGGAAGCCTATCAGCCGATCGTTGCCAGTCTGAATGCGGCGCTGGAACAGATTCAACAGAGCCTGCAGGCATCCGACCACCACAACCGTTCCGCCGAAGCGCTAGTCGATCGCATGCGCGGAAACGCGGCTGCCTTCTCGGACAAGGCGAGTGTCGAAGCCGATGCGCTGTCCGGGCAACTTGCAGCACTTGCCGACATGGCCGGACGCATGGCGAGCGGCTCTGGCCGCATCAGCGCGACGGAGACGAAGGCCAACGAAACCCGCATCGCCGTCGAGCGCAGCGGCGAAATCGCCGGCCAGGCGATCAGCGCCATGGCCGATATCGAGGCATCGGCTGAAAAGATCGGCCAGATCATCGGCGTGATCGACGAGATCGCCTTCCAGACCAACCTTTTAGCGCTCAATGCCGGCATCGAAGCGGCGCGGGCTGGCGACAGCGGTCGCGGCTTTGCCGTTGTCGCCCAGGAAGTGCGCGCGCTCGCGCAGCGCTCCGGCGAGGCGGCCCGTGAAATCAAGCAGCTCGTCTCCGGCACCAAGGCGCAGGTCGAGACCGGCGTCGAGATCGTCGGCCGCACGCAGGACGCGATCAGCAACATCGTCGAGCAGGTCACGTCGATCAATTCGGCCGTTTCCGGCATAGCCCGCGAAGCGGAGCAACAGGTCGGAGACCTCAGGGGCGTCGCCGCCGAGATCGGCACGATCTCGCAGGGCGTGCAGGCAAGTGCTGCCCTGGCGGGAGAAACCGCGCGTTCGTCGGACGATCTCCACACCGTCATCGTCGAGCTTGGCGAAACCATCCGTCGGTTTCGTCTGGAGCGGCGTCATCCCGTTTCGTCAGCCGTCGGTCGCGAACCGAGCCGGCCGGCCTTGGGCGTGATTGCCGAAGAGCCGGGACTGCCGCTGTTCGACGATGGGCCGCAACGGCAGCTCGCCGGATGGCAGCGCTAATTTCAAGAGCAGTACAGAGTTAGCAGTCGAGGAAGACAGGAATGGCCAGCAAGAAGACCGCTCAGAAGACGCTCAGCCTCGCTCCGGTGCTGGACCTGAATGAGGCGACGGCGTTGCACGAGAAGCTGCTCGCTCTGAAAGGCAGCGACATCGTGATCGACGCTTCGGCGGTCGAGCGGGTGGGCACGCTTTGTGTCCAGGTGCTGATGGCCGGCGCCAAGACCTGGGAAGAGGATCATTTGTCTTTCACCTTCAGCAAGGTGTCGGACGCTTTCGAGAAAACGACACAGCTCATCGGGGTCGAGATCGATCATCTGGTGGCAAAGGAGATTTGAGAAATGAAGAAGCGAGTTCTGACGGTCGACGACTCCCGGACGATCCGAAACATGCTGCTGGTCACGCTGAACAATGCCGGGTTCGAGACGATCCAGGCCGAGGACGGCGTCGAGGGACTTGAGGTTCTGGAAGAAGCCAACCCGGATGTGATCGTCACCGATATCAACATGCCGCGTCTCGACGGTTTCGGTTTCATCGAAGGTGTGCGCAAGAACGATCGCTACCGCGCCATTCCGATCCTGGTGCTGACCACCGAAAGCGATGCGGAAAAGAAGAACCGCGCGCGCCAGGCGGGGGCAACGGGCTGGATCGTCAAGCCGTTCGACCCGACCAAACTCATCGATGCAATTGAGCGCGTAACGGCCTGAAGTCCGGGGATAGCCTCCAATGGATATGAACGAAATCAAAGAGATCTTCTTCCAGGAGTGCGAGGAACAACTCGCCGAACTGGAATCGGGTCTGCTGAAGCTCAATGACGGCGACCGCGATCCGGAAACGGTCAATGCGGTGTTCCGCGCGGTGCACTCGATCAAGGGCGGCGCCGGCGCCTTTGGGCTCGACGACCTCGTCTCCTTCGCGCATGTGTTCGAGACGACCCTTGATTGCGTTCGTTCCAACCGGCTCGATCCCGGTCCGGAGGTTCTGAAGGTCATGCTGAAGTCGGCCGATGTGCTCGCCGACCTCACCAATGCCGCTCGTGACGGCGGCAGCGTCGACGAGGCGCGCAGCCGTCAGCTGATCAAGGAGCTCGAAGCGCTTGCCAACGGCGAAGTGCCGCAGGCGTCCGCAGCGCCGGTCGAAGTGGTTGCCAAGCCCGTTGCCGCCGCGGCCCCGCCGCCGGTCAACGACGAAGGCTTCCAGCCGGTCGCTTTCTCCTTCGACGACTTCGACGCTGCCGAAGAACCACCGCTGATGGAAATGCCCGTCTATGAGATCGTCTTCAAGCCGAAGTCCGATCTCTATGCCAAGGGTAACGAGGCAACGCTGCTTCTGCGCGACCTCTCCCGCCTTGGCGAAATGAGCATCCATTGCGACATGGGCGCACTGCCGACGCTCGAGCGGTTGAGCCCGGAGAGCGCCTATTTCTCCTGGAAGATCCAGCTTGCGACCGACAAGGGCGAGGACGCGATCCGCACCGTCTTCGAATTCGCCGAGTGGGATTGCGACCTGGAGATTTCCCTGGTCGAAGACGAGGCAGCGCAGTCGGGCGAAGAACTGCCGATGCAGCCGGTGCCTTTCGATCTTTCGATCCTTGATGATGAGCCGGCGGTTTCGGTCGGTGTCGTCGAGGAGGAAGAACAGCTCGCGTCCCGACAGCAGGACATCCGCAACGCCGCCGTTTCGGCCGCAGGCACCGCCAGCAACGTGCTGCAGATGGCGCAGTCCGCCGCCCGCGCCCCGGCCGAGAAGGCAGCACCCGCCGCCAGTGCTGCGGCCCAGAGCGCTGCCGCCCAGCAGGCCGCCGCATCGGCCGGCACGCCGACCATCCGCGTCGATCTCGACCGCGTTGATCGCCTGATCAACCTCGTCGGCGAACTGGTCATCAACCAGGCGATGCTCTCGCAGAGCGTCGTCGAGAACGACGCCAACGGCACGTCCTCGATCAACATGGGTCTCGAAGAGCTGCAGCAGCTCACCCGCGAGATCCAGGACTCGGTGATGGCGATCCGCGCGCAGCCGGTGAAGCCGGTGTTCCAGCGCATGTCGCGCATCGTCCGCGAAATCGCCGACATGACCGGCAAGTCGGTGCGCCTCATCACCGAGGGCGAGAACACCGAGGTCGACAAGACGGTCATCGACAAGCTCGCCGAGCCGCTGACCCACATGATCCGCAACGCCGTCGACCACGGCCTCGAAACGCCGGAGAAGCGACTTGCCGCCGGCAAAAGCGCCGAAGGCACCGTGCGCCTGACGGCCAAGCATCGCTCCGGCCGTATCGTCATCGAGCTTGCCGACGACGGCGCCGGCATCAACCGCGAGAAGGTGCGCCAGAAGGCGATCGACAACGACCTGATCGCGGCCGACGCAAATCTCTCGGACGAAGAGATCGACAACCTGATCTTCCACGCCGGCTTCTCGACGGCGGACAAGATCTCCGACATTTCCGGCCGCGGCGTCGGCATGGACGTGGTCAAACGCTCGATCCAGGCGCTCGGTGGCCGCATCAACATCTCCTCGAAGCCGGGCCACGGTTCGGTCTTCACCATGAGCTTGCCGCTGACGCTCGCCGTGCTCGACGGCATGGTCGTCACCGTCGCTAACCAGACGCTGGTGGTACCGCTGACGGCAATCGTCGAAACCCTGCAGCCGGAAGCTTCGGCGATCCATTCCTTCGGTTCCAACCAGCGGCTGATCTCGATCCGCAACTCCTTCTGCCCGCTGGTCGATGTCGGTCGCATTCTCAACTTCCGCGCCAGCCAGGCAAACCCGGTCGAAGGTGTCGCGCTTCTGGTGGAATCCGAAGGCGGGGGCCAGCGCGCACTGATGGTCGACGCGATCCAGGGCCAGCGCCAGGTCGTCATCAAGAGCCTCGAGGCCAACTACACCCACGTGCCGGGCATCGCTGCGGCGACCATTCTCGGCGACGGTCGCGTGGCGCTCATTCTCGACGTCGACACGATCGTGGCCGCTTCGCGTGGCCAGTCGCTGAAGCCTGAAATGTCTCTCGCCGCTGCTGGATGAATGTGATGACCTATGTCGCAAAAAGTCTGACCACGGACGGGCGAGAGCTGATCGCTTTCCGCGTCGGCGATCAGGAGTTCTGCGTGAACGTGATGTCCGTGCGCGAGATCCGCGGATGGACACCGGCGACGGCAATGCCGCATGCGCCGTCCTACATGCTCGGCATCATCAATCTGCGCGGTGCGGTGCTGCCGATCATCGATCTTTCGGCCCGGCTCGGCATGAAGCCGGCCGAACCGACCGTGCGTCACGTCATCATCGTTGCGCAGGTCAAAAGCCAGGCCGTCGGTCTCCTGGTCGATGCCGTCTCCGACATCCTGACCATCACCAATGACAAGATCCAGCCGACACCCGACGTCGTCTCGTCGGAGTTCGAGAAGAGCTTCGCCCGCGGTGTGCTGGCGATCGAGGGCCGGATGATCTGCCTCATAGAGCTGGAAGCAATCTTCCCGCAGGAAGAAAGGGAAGCGGCATGAGGAACCAGGTCGCATTCGAACAGAAGCTGTCACCGGACGAGTGCCTGGCCAGCGGCGAGTATCCATTGACCCGCCGCGATCTCACCGAGATCGCCGCGATGATCTATGCCGATGCCGGCATCTATCTCAACGAAAGCAAGGCATCGCTCGTCTATTCGCGTCTGTCGAAGCACATCCGCAATCTCGGGCTCAAGGGCTTCCGGGATTATTGCCAGCTGGTCGCTTCGCCCGCCGGCGCCGCCGCGCGCCGCGACATGCTTTCGCACCTGACCACCAACTTCACGCGGTTCTTCCGCGAGAACCACCATTTCGAGCACCTGAAGACCGATGTTCTGCCGGAACTGATCGCGCGCGCCAAGGCCGGCGGCCGGGTGCGTATCTGGTCGGCGGCCTGCTCGGACGGGCAGGAGCCCTATTCGATCGCGCTGACGGTTCTGTCGCTGCTGCCGAACGCGGCCGACTATGACTTCCGCATCCTTGCGACCGACATCGATCCGAAGATCCTCGCGCTTGCCCGCGCCGGCGCCTACGACGCAACTGCGCTCGAAACCGTCAACCCGGCGATGCGCAAGCAGTGGTTCTCCGAGGTCAATGCCGGCGGCCGCTTCAAATGGCAGGTCGACGATCGGGTCAAGCGCCTGATCACCTTCAACGAGCTGAACCTGATGGCGCAATGGCCGTTCAAGGGTCCCTTCGACGTCATTTTCTGCCGCAACGTCGTCATCTATTTCGACGAACCGACGCAGATGAAGATCTGGTCGCGCTTCGCCGGCATGCTGAACACCGACGGTCATCTTTATATAGGCCATTCCGAGCGCGTGTCGGGTGACGCCAAGTCGCACTTCGACAACATCGGCATCACCACCTACCGCCATACCGGCAAGTTTCATGGAGGACGGGCATGACCGCTCCCGCTCGTGTTCTCGTCGTCGACGACTCCGCCACCATGCGTGGCCTGATCACCGCTGTCCTGAACGCCGACCCTGATGTGACCGTCGTTGGCCAGGCGGCCGACGCCATGGAAGCGCGCCAGGCGATCAAGCAGCTCGACCCCGATGTCGTCACGCTCGACATCGAAATGCCGAACATGAACGGCCTCGAATTCCTCGACAAGATCATGCGGCTGCGGCCGATGCCGGTCATCATGGTCTCGACGCTGACACACAAGGGCGCGGAGGCAACGATCGCCGCGCTCGAAATCGGAGCCTTCGATTGCGTCGGCAAGCCGCACCCGGGCGATCCGCATCCCTTCGCCGGCCTGGTCGACAAGGTGAAGGCGGCAGCGCGCTCGCAGCGCAAGTTCATCATCACCGGCAACAAGATCGCGGCCTCTCCCGCTGCCGCCAACGCGAACACGGCTTCGGAATACCGGGCGGGTCGCAAGATCATCGCCATCGGTGCGTCGACCGGCGGCGTTGAAGCGCTGATCACGGTGTTGCAGAAGTTCCCGGCCAATTGCCCGCCGACCGTTATCACGCAGCACATGCCGCACACCTTCACCAAGAGCTTTGCCGAGCGGTTGAACCGCCTGTGCGCGCCGACGGTGCAGGAGGCGACGGATGGTGCACGGCTCGAAATCGGCAAGGTTTACCTGGCACCCGGTGGCGAGCGTCATCTGCAGGTCGCGAACGCGACGGCACCCTGCTGCCGCCTGGTCGATCGCGAACCGGTCAACGGACATCGGCCGTCGGTAGATGTGCTGTTTGATTCCGTTGCTGAACTCGCCGGCCGCAATGCGATCGGCGTCATTCTGACCGGCATGGGGCGCGATGGCGCCTCCGGTCTCCTGAAAATGCGGCATGCCGGGGCAAAGACCTTCGGACAAAACGAAAAGACATGTGTCGTCTACGGCATGCCGAGAGTCGCCTATGAATTGGGCGCCGTTGAAACCCAGCTCCCCCTAGGTTCCATCGGGGAGGAGGTCCTGAAAGCAGCGGCGCTCCGCAAGGAAGGAAGCGAATAATGTCCATCGCCGAAAAAATCAAAGTTCTGATCGTTGACGATCAGGTGACGAGCCGCCTGCTGCTGGGTGATGCCCTGCAGCAGCTCGGTTTCAAGCAGATCACCGCCGCCGGTGACGGGGAGCAGGGCATGAAGATCATGGCCCAGAACCCGCACCATCTGGTGATCTCCGACTTCAACATGCCGAAGATGGACGGCCTTGGCCTCCTGCAGGCGGTGCGCGCCAACCCGGCGACCAAGAAGGCGGCCTTCATCATCCTGACGGCCCAGGGCGATCGTGCCCTCGTCCAGAAGGCGGCGGCCCTCGGTGCCAACAACGTGCTCGCCAAGCCCTTCACCATCGAAAAGATGAAGGCGGCGATCGAAGCCGTGTTCGGGGCGCTCAAATGAACATGGAAGCCGCCGGCAAGCGCGTGCATGTCATCCAGGGCGAGTACAAGGTCTTCAACGATCCCAATGTCGTGCTGTCGACCATTCTCGGCTCCTGCGTGGCGGCATGCATGCGCGATCCCGTAGTCGGCGTCGGCGGCATGAACCATTTCCTGCTGCCCGGTTCCGCGACGTCGCCTGCTTCCGGCGGCGACGCGACCCGCTACGGGGTCCATCTCATGGAACTCCTGATCAACGGACTGCTGAAGCAGGGCGCGCGCAGAGATCGTCTTGAAGCCAAGATCTTTGGCGGGGCCAAGACGATCGCGCGTTTCTCCAATGTCGGCGAACAGAATGCCGCTTTCGCACGGCAGTTCCTGCTCGACGAAGGCATCCGCATCGTCGGCGAAAGCACCGGCGGCGAGCACGGCCGCAAGCTCGAATATTGGCCGTCCAGCGGCCGGGCCCGGCAATATGCCCTGACCGGCGTCGAGACGCAGCGCACCGTACAGATGGAGCAGCGTCCGGTCATCGCGCCGAAGCCGGCCGAAAGCTCGATCGAATTCTTCTGATCCTGCGAGGCAGGCGCCTCGCAGGCCGCAAATACGACCTTCTACCGAAGCCCCGAGCCACGTGAGACATACCAATGCAGACCGACTACCAGGGCCACATGCCGCACGTGGAAGAAGCACTGCCCGAAGTGCTGATGCGCATCGTCACCGAACTGCATGACGTCGCCTATCTGATCGAACGGATCGAACCGCAGCTGGCCGGTGACGAGGGGGCCGATGCGCTCGCCAATCCGGACAAGATGATGCTGCTGCAGGGCATCGACCTCGCCGTGCAGAAGACGCGTGGCCTCGCGGAGTTCATCGACACCATAACGGCGTCGATCCCCGACGACTGGCTCGTCGACGTGACCACCGCCGTCAGTCTCGTCAAGCTTGCCGATATGAAGAAGGCACTTGGCAATGGCATGTTGCGCCACGGCCACTCCCAGCCGCTGACCAAGGCAGCGGGTGATTTCGAGGCGTTCTGACGCTCGTCGGAAGTCTGTGCGACGCACGAATCTTGGAATAGCGCTGCAAAAACAGCGGCTTGCGGCGCGCAGACCAGCGCTCCGCGCATGCCGCTTACCCGGATATCCGCCTTCACGGGCTCTTGCCAGTCAGTGGATAACTCTGCCGATGCGTCCATTCGATCGGCGATCCGAGCCGATCAAGCCAATTTCGCGCAAGTTTCGTTTCCTACGGTCCCGATCGGGGCTGGTAGATTCGCGCGCATTGGAAGTCGATACAAAGCATGTCGATACCCAGCAAACCCGAATGTTGGAACTGCGCAGGGCGCTCGGCCGATGACCGGCTTGAAAGCTCTGCGATACTGGGTGCGGAAACAGAATGAGTCTGTTGGATCAACTTTCGACGGTCACGAAGAACCTGAGCAATCTCGGGCAGGGCAAGCTGATCGCGCTGGCGGCCGCCGGCATGGTCGCGGTCGGCCTGGTGCTCGGGGCGGGCATTTACGTCAACAGACCCTCGTTCGAAACGCTCTATGTCGGGCTCGAACGCAGCGATGTCACCCAGATCAGCATCGCGCTGGCTGAGGCCAATATCGATTTCAATGTCGGCTCTGATGGCGCCAGCCTCCAGGTTCCCGTCGGCATGACGAGCAAGGCCCGCCTGCTGCTCGCCGAACGTGGCCTGCCGAGCAGTGCCAATGCCGGCTACGAACTCTTCGACAATGTCGGTTCGCTCGGCCTCACCTCCTTCATGCAGGAAGTGACGCGGGTGCGTGCCCTCGAAGGCGAAATCGGTCGCACCATCCAGCAGATCTCGGGCATCGCCGCCGCCCGCGTCCACATCGTGATGCCGGAGCGCGGCAGCTTCCGCAAGGCCGACCAGAACCCCACAGCCTCGGTCATGATCCGCGCCAGCGCCACCGTTGGCCGCAGCGCCGCCGCCTCGATCCGCCATCTTGTCGCCTCTTCCGTACCGGGGCTCGACGTCGATGACGTGACCGTGCTTGATTCGACCGGACAGTTGCTCGCCTCCGGCGACGATCCGGCCAACAGCGCTCTCAACCAGTCGCTCGGCGTCGTCCAGAACGTGCAGACCGAGCTCGAGAAGAAGATCGACAATGCGCTGGCGCCCTTCCTCGGAATGGACAATTTCCGTTCGAGTGTCACCGCGCGGCTGAACACCGATACGCAGCAGATCCAGGAAACGGTCTTCGATCCGGAATCGCGGGTTGAGCGCTCCACGCGCGTGACCAAGGAAGAGCAGAAGTCCAGCCAGCAGCAGCCGGACAATGCCGCGACCGTCCAGCAGAACATTCCTCAGGCTGCCCCGAGCGGCGGCGCCGGCCCGAAGTCGAGCGACGAGGCCGAGAAGAAGGAAGAACAGACCAACTACGAGATCAACAGCAAGACGATTGCTACCGTCAAGAACAGCTACACGGTCGAACGCCTCTCCATTGCGGTCGTCGTCAACCGTGGCCGACTGGCCGCGATGGTCGGCGAGCCGGCCGACCAGGCGAAGATCGACGCCTATCTGCAGGACATGCAGAAGATCGTCGCCTCCGCTGCCGGCCTCGATACGAACCGCGGCGACGTCGTGACCCTGACCGCCATGGACTTCGTCGAAACGCAATTGCTCGACCAGGCCGTCGCCGGTCCCGGCGTGATGGAAACCCTGACCCGCAATCTCGGCGGCATCATCAATGCCCTTGCCTTTATCGTGGTAGCCGCTCTGGTCGTCTGGGGCATGCGGCCGCTCGCCCGCCAGCTCGGGTTCGGCAGCACTGCCGGCCAGCTGGAAGGCGAAGCCGCCGGTCTCGAGCTGCCCGACTTCTCTCCGGCCAATGCCGGTGCCGGCGGGGCGCTCATGGAAGGCTTCGGGTCGGACTTCGGCTTCGACAGCACCGACGACCTGCTCAACATGGGCGAAGACGGAGGCTTCAACCGCCGCGTCAAGGAAGGCCCGGAAAGGCGCCTGGCCCGGATGGTCGAGATCAGCGAAGAACGCGCGGCGAAAATCCTGCGCAAATGGGCCCTCGACAAGGCCGCCTGATACCGCCGCAGCCCTACCGCAACCAAACAGATCCCGCCCGTGTGGCGGGATTTGTGTTCGTGGCGTCGCTACCGCACGTCAGGCGGCGTCGTTCATGTCCGGGCCAAATATTGTGAGAGTCCGGGCGCGTCCGCCGCCACTGCCGCAAATTTGCTTCAAGTTTCGAAGTGAGGCCGCTGAGTCCTTTGGGAGCCGAGAATGGTAATATTTTAACGATATCTTAATTTATAGATTCGTCGCGCGCGCATGGCGTGCATTCGGTGCGGTCATCTACTATACCGGATTCCAGTTATACATAGTCAAACTGAAATATAACTTCGAATGAACTCAGATTTATTCTGAAAGTTTCACAATTTATATATCGGTAAAATGAGAAGAACGCGAAATCTCCTGATGCATTTCAGCCACAGCTGTGAAAACAAAGTATAACTTCTTCAGGTTCTAATTTTCGAATATCGGCAATAAACACCCGTTTTCTGGGCAAAACCACGTCATTAGCGCTGTCCAGGATCGCGGCTGACGCGCGGGAACGGCGGATTTTCAAGTAGAAATGCGTTGTCTATCAATGTGTTGTGCCTTGGCAAAGGCGATGAACGTCATTGGGCAGAACAGGCGGGGCCTGTCTGGGCCGAATCGGTCCATGCACAGGATGTGAAGTAAATAGCCAGAACAGGGCTGTGGTATTTTTCTCGTGGCGATGTACATTTTTAACAGTTGATTCGCGTCCTGATCTGCGACTGGTGGTAATATTCGGCTTCGGCCGGCTGTTGGCGGCGACAGTGCAAGTGCAGTTCCGGGATGTGAATCCGGCACGGGGGCTGAACTCATGGACATTTCGCAAACAGACATTGCTGTCTGGCCTTTGCCGACGGCACCAACACGTGCACGCGGCGGCGGTTTCTCGCGCGAGCAACTTTTGCGAAGGCTGGGGGAAGTCGCCGGTCGGGGCGGTCTTGGCAGCGGTCTCTCGGCGCTGACCGAATATGTCGGCGCGAGCCACTATCTTCTGGCGCGCTATGACATCTCGCAGGACAACGGGCTCGATTTCGTGGTCTGTTCCGACTGGCCCTTCGATGTGGTGCGGCGCCTCTCCGGCGTCGTCACGTCGCTCCACGCCAAGACGACTGAGCTTGAAAAATGCCTGGCGGTGCTGCAGCCGTGCTTCTACGCGCTGCCCGATGACATCGACCTGCCGCGCGGTATCAGCCGCGAATATTGTGCGGTCACCTTCAACGTCGGACGGCTGCGCTTCTCGCTGATGCTGCTCATGCCGGAAGACGTGATCCTGTCGCAGGAGAGCCTGCGGGACGTCACGCTGCTTGCAGGTTACCTCGCAAGCTTCACGACGCGCGCCGAAGTCCGGCACGATCGAGATTTCGAGCTGACGGAGCGCGAGCTCGAATGCCTCTTCTGGATTGCCGAGGGCAAAACCAGCGAAGAGATCGCGGTGATCCTCGGAATTTCGCGCAACACCATCAACAACTACATCACCAGCGTCATGCGCAAGACCGCGACCAGGACGCGATCGGAAGCGATAGCTTACGCGGTGCGCAACAATCTTGTGTGAGGAACGGGCGAGATGACGCATTTTCTTGGTGGTGGGCGGATCGACGACGACCACAAGCTCGCCAGACAGGGCAACCGCGCTGCACGCGCAGCGACCCTGGTCACGCGTCTTCAAGCCATGCAGCGGCAGATCAATGCCAAGCATTTCGCCGTGCTGCGCCTCAGCGGTAAAGGCACGGCCCGAAAGCTGACCTGCGTCCTCGACAACTGGGGCGTTGCGGCCGAAGCGAACGCGCGTGATCTCATCACGGCCTATGGCGAGGAACTGGTTGCCCATCTCGATCAATCCCTGCTGCCGGTGCTTTGGAACGGGGCAGGGGAGCATCAGGCAGCGGAAGTCTCGGAACTCGCGCCCTTTGCGTATCGGTTGAAAGTGCGCAAGCTTGCCTATTCGGGCATAGCCTTTCCTGTCAGGCTCGGCGCCCAGGGCAACGGCTACGTCATCTTCGCCGGCAGCTATATCGATGCCTCGACCGAACAGGTGGTGGATCTGCATGGTCGCAGCTGCATGATCATGACCGACCTGCTGGCCGCCGATGAAAAGCGCATGGCGCCGGCCGAAACCTTGAGTGACCGCGAGATCGCCTGCCTGCAGATGGCGGGCGACGGCCATATCAGCGAAGAGATTGCCGAGCGCATGGGCCTCTCCGTCCATACGGTCAACGCCTATCTGGGCGCGGCGACGACCAAGCTCGATTCGGTCAACCGCATCCAGGCGATCGCCAAGGCGATCCGCCTTGGCTACATCAGCTAAGCGCGTTCAGCGCTGGCGCCATCCGCAGAATACAGGCGCGCGCAGGTTCTTTTAGCTTGCGAGCGGCAGTTCGTAGGATTTGATGAACTTTGCGTCCGCCAGGCTCCGCGCCAGGAAGGCCGTGTTCTCGTCCGGATCGGCCGACGGGTTCTGGAAGCTGATATGGCTGATCTCGATGCCGGCCGTCTCGTTGCCGAGGGATAGGCGGACATAGATGGTGACGCCACGGGGCTTGAGCTCCAGGTCGAGGACGATTTCCGGCTCGCAATCCCAATCGAGATTGTAGTTGCCGCCGAGACCGAAGTTGACCGTGCCGGGCAGAAAGTAAAGTTCTGCCGCCGATTCGACGAGATCGGCGAGGCTGGCGTAGGATTCGAACCGCAAGAGCGCGATGAAATCAGCGGCGTCGATGAGCCGCAATTCGGTTGCCACAGGGCGGATTGCTTCAGCTACGATCTGTTCCCGCTTCTCGGAGAATTCGCACTTTTTCATCGGAGTTATGTCATCCGTTTTGGTTGCGACGCATGCACCCTGTGAATGAGCTCGGCAACAGCCTTGTAAAACACGGGTGGAATCACACTATCGACCGAGACTTGTGCAAACATGGAGCGTGCAAGTGGCGGATCCTCGAAGACGGGTACGCCATTTTTCTCTGCAATTTCACGAATTTTCAGCGCAACCAGGTCCTGGCCCATCGCCACGACGATGGGCGCGTCGCTTTCCTCACGGACATAACGCAATGCGACCGCGTAGTGGGTCGGGTTGGCGATCACCAGTGTGGCACGCGGCACGGACGAGATCATCCGCTTGCGCGCCCGGTCACGCTGCATCGAACGCAGGCGCGATTTGACGATCGGGTCGCCCTGGGCCTGCTTCATTTCCTCCTTCACCTCCTGCTTGGTCATCATCAGTTCGGTGTACCAATGGTGCCGTGACCAGAAGAGGTCGGCGATCGCCAGAACCGCGGTCGCAAACAGGATGACGATCATGATCTCGTTGAGATCGTTCGCCATCGTCGAAAACATCGTGATCGGGTCGGAGAACATCAGGTCGAGCGTCGCGAAGTAGTTGTTCCACAGCACCAGCACGACGACGACGGAGACGATGATGATCTTGAACAGCGACTTGCCGAACTCGACCAGTCCCTGCACGCCGAAGATGCGCTTGAGCCCGCCCATCGGTGAAATACGGTTCAGCTTCGGCTGGACGCGGTCCAGAACCGGCCGCGGCAGGTTCTGGAAGATCGAGGAGCCGACACCGAAGAGGATGAGCAGCACGAAGGCCGGAACGAGCAGCGCGGTCGACTTCCATGCGAGATGGGTGATGAGCGCCACCACGTCGGTCGAATTTTCCAGCCGCCAGGCTTCCGGCTGTTCGAAGATGTCCTTGAGGGCCTCGGCCATGGTGCCGACGCCGTCGGCAAGGAAGAAGACGAAAAAGATGTAGATCGCGAGCGTCGAAGCGAACATTGTCGCCTCGCGGGAGAAGGGCACATTGCCCTTCTCGGCAGCGTCGGAGATCTTCTTCTCTGACGGGGCCTCTGTTTTGCTGTCTTTATCCTGATCATCAGACATGAAGCAGGAAGGCTCCGGTTACATCCAGGCAGCGTTGATCGCGTTTTCCTTCAGCGCCGCGCGCCCGGTCAGGAGCGCAAGGGTCGCTGCAACACGTCGAGCTGCCGCGCACTCCTCAAATCGAGGCCGATCCAAGGAAATGCAGTAGTGAACCCGGAAGGCAGGGCAGGCAAGCGTTGAGCCCCGGCATTCGCCAGGGCTCAACAGGAAATACAGTGGTGAGGAAGGGGCGCGACGGCCGTCCGCTCGACGGGCCCATGCGGCGCGCCTACCTGATCAGGCCGCTTGCGCGTCCTTGTCCTTGAGCTCGAGCTGGCCGTTGGCCGCCAGGCGAATGGCTTCCTGGGTGATCGAGCGCCGTGCGATCGCGATGTCGCGCGGGTTGATGCCGGCATCGCCCATGGCGAGATCGGATTCGATCATGCGGCGCTGGCGTGCGCCGATCGAGGCCAGTACCGATTCGCGCAGTTCTCCCGTCGATCCGCGCAGCGCCATCGTGATGATGTCCGTCGACACGTCGTTGAAGAGCTGTACGCGGCTGCGCTGCGGCATGTAGAGCACGTCGTCGAAGAGGAAGATCTTCGGGCGAACCTTGTTGGCAGAAGCGGTGCTGAGCGATTCGAGCGACGCGAGCAGGGTGTCCACCTGCGGCTTGTCGAGTTCGTTCATGACCTCGGCGATCTTGGCCGGGCCGGCCGAATTGCGTTCCGCTTCCATCTCGCCGATCATTTCCATGACGCGCTTCTCGATGATCGCGGCGGCTTTCGCGTTGACGTCCTTCATGTTGACGGCGCGCTTCAGGATGTCCGGCCGCTGCTCTTCGGAAAGCTGCAGCAGCACCTTGGCGCCGAAACCCGAAGGCATCATCGACAAAACATAGGCGATCGTCTGCGGATGTTCCTTGGCAAGCTGTACCGATACGGCGACCGGGTCGCATTCCTGCAGGCGATCCCAGATGCTGGCCTCGTAGGACTGGAATGTGGCGCGGCGGCCGAGCAGCCCATCGACCTCGTCCGGGGTCAGGCCCTCTTCGAGGATGCTTTCAATCGCCTTGGCATTGTCCATCAGCCCGGCGCCCTCGGTGAAGAGGTCTTCAAACTCGTTGACGAGCGCTTCCAGTTCGTGCGGCGGGATGGCGCGCAACGACTGCGCCGCGGCGATGATCGATTGCAATTCGCTCTGGGTGAAGAACTTCAAGAGCTTGCTTGCGACGCCCTTGCCCATAGCAAGCAGAACGGCCGCCGCCTTGTCCGTCTGGCTCAGCGGCCTTGATAGCGCTTGAGCCTCGAAACTTTCGAAATCCATCATGGATTCATCCTTCGCCCGATCATCGGGTTTTATGACTTCTTGCTGCCCTTGATCTCGATGAGTTTGACGCCGAATCGGGTGTCGTCGCCTTCGAGAACGGTAATTTCGCCGCGGCCGATCACCCGGCCGTTGACCATGATCTCGACCGGCTCGCCGATCCGGCGATCGAGCGCAATCGTTGCACCTTCGCTCAGGTTCATGAGACCGGACACCTGCATGCGGCTAGTGCCGAGCACGATCTGGACGTCGATCGGGATATCCATGATCAGGTCGATATTGGCCGTCATGCCGCTGCCGGGCGGCGTGTCGATCGCAGCTTCAGTGCTGTCGAAGGACGTCGCGCCGAAATCCGTGCCACCGAAATCGCTCGAAGCGGAACTGCCGCCGAGATCGGCGCCGAAGTCGTTGGAGCCGAAATCGCCGCCGAACGCGTCGAGGCCGCCGGCCGGTGCGCCGAACTCGCTACCGAAATCTGTTGCCGCGCCAGCGGGTTCGCTGCCGAAATCCGAGCCGAAGGCTGCCGGCGCATCCGAATCCTGCTTGAGGACACCGCGCAGGTCGTTGATCGCCTGGTCGAGTTCCATGTCTCCGACAGCGGCTTCTGCCTGTTCGTTGATGGGTGCTTTCTTGGGTGCCATGTGAGAACTATTCCAGTTGAAGCTTGCCTCAGGCATGCTGCGAGCGCGCGGCAGGCCGATTTAACTCATGATGTGGCGAAGGATGTCCTGCTCGGAGCCGTGGGTATCCTTGACCCGAACGGTGTATTTCGATCCCGATCGCCCGAATTCGCAGACATAAAGGTCGCGACCGTTGGCGTTGACATCGACGCGAACGTCGTGGGCGTCGTGGAAGGGAATGACGTCACCCGCCTGAAGCCGGCTGATCGTTTCGAGCGTCAGGCTTTCGAGCCGGATGCGCGCCTCGATCGTGACGGCAGAGCGGCGAACCTGCTCTTCGAGCTGCTCGGTCCATTCGGCCTTCGCCTTGCGCTGCTGGCCGCTGCCCTTCGGGAAGACGATAGCGGTCTTCAAGAGCACGCTCTGCGGGACGATGACGGAGAACGTGGACATGACCGGGCCGAAGCCGATCGTCATGTCGATGGCGCCCGCATGAATGTCCTCGAACATGGGATCGGGCTTGGGGCGCGATGCGCTGTTGAGCGGACGTTCGACGATCGCTTCGAAACTGCCCGGCGCGTTGACGGCGGTGCGCAACACGTCGGCGATCTTTTCGAAAAGCGGAACGGCGACGTCGATCTCGATCTGGGAGAGCGCACGCGGTTGCGGTTCTTCGATCCCGGCCGGCTCCGCGCCGAGCAGTGCCTCGACGAGGGTGATGATGATCGGGCTGTCGCAGCCGATCTGGAAATCCGCGCACCAGTTGCGCAAGGACACGTCACTGATCACCACGCCGGTACCAAGGCCGGCGATCAGTTCCTGCCGGAGACCCGTCCGGAAACCGGCATAGCCGATCGTGACGTCAAGACCCGTTTCCGCCCGGCAGATGTCAGGCAGGAATTCGCCGAAGACCTGGCCGAGTTCGAGCGCCAGCCGGCCGATCACCCGGTCGTCGCCGAGCGCGCCGGTCATGCGCGCCAGGAGTTTCCGGTCGAATGCGTGAACGTTGGATGTTGCGGAATTCATGGGATCAAGCCGCCTTGCTTTCGCCGCCGCCACCGGGGTTCATCATTTCCTGCTCGACCGCGTCGATTGACGGACGCTCATAGGCCGAGATGGTCTTGCGGCCGTATTCGAGGGCGACCTGCGGCACCGAGCCGTTCATGTAGGCAAGCAGCGTCTGCTTGACGATGATGTAGAGGCGGTTCTGCTTCTCGCGCACCGATTTGATGTTGGCGACCAGCGGCGCGACGATCGAATAGGACAGGAACACGCCAAGCAGCGTGCCGACGAGTGCGGCTGCGATCTTGGCACCGAGAACTTCCGGCGCCTCGCTGATCGCGCCCATCGCCTTGATGACGCCGAGAACCGCCGCGACGATACCTATGGCCGGGAAGGCGTCGCCCATCGTGTTCAGCGCGTGATAGCACTTCATCTTGTCGTGGGTGATGGTCTGGATTTCTTCATCCATCAACGCTTCGATCTCGTGCGATCGGGCGTTACCGATGATGATCAGGCGCACGTAGTCGCAGATGAAGGCGGTCAGTTCCTTGTTCTTCAGAACCGTCGGCGCCGCCTGGAAGATCGTGGATTCTTCCGGGTTGTCGATGTGGCTTTCGATCTCGTTGCGCGACTTGGTGCGCAGGTCCCGCATCAGCGAATAGAGAACGCCGAGCGTGTCGAGATATTCGCGCTCCTTCGGCACCCTGTGGCGAAAGGCTTCGCCGAGCGCCTTGCCGGTATCCTTAACCACCTTCATCGAGTTGGCCATGATGAAGCCGCCGATGCCAGCGCCGCCGATGATCAGCAGTTCGAAAGGCTGGTTGAGGACCTCCATGTGGCCGCCCATGGCCAGATAGCCGCCGAGAATACAGCCGAACGTCACAAGAAGCCCGATGATGATGTTCATTTTCGATACCTGTCGCGATCCTATTTTCCGCTAACGGGATACGGTTTCATGCTTGCGTGAGGCTGGCCGGTGCGGGCGATGGGGTCATTCATCGGAACAGGTTCGCGCAAGGCTATCCGGTCAGGATTTGTCAAGGCAGGGCGCATGCTCTGTCTCCAGTCATTCCGGCAGGGGCGAACCGATCGTGACCACGACCTACACGAGCTACAAGCTGATAACGGCCGACTTGACGAAGTCGCTGGCCCGCGTTGCCGAGCAGCCGGATGTGGCGCGCGAGACCGAGTACTACCTGTCGAAGATCGGCGACGTCAAAACGATCGACGATTTCTTTGCAGATACCAGGCTCTACAAGTACGCGATGAAAGCCCACGGTCTCGAAGACATGGCCTATGCCAAGGCTTTCATGCGCAAGGTGCTGACCGAAGGCATCGACAAGGACGACGCCTTCGCCAACAAGCTGACCGACAGCCGCTACAAGCAGCTCGTCGAATCGCTGAACTTCGCCGCCCACGGCGCGGCCGCCACATCCTTCGACCGTGCCCAAAAGGGCGTCGCCGACATATATGCTCGCCAGACGCTGGAGCAGAACGCCGGTGTGGAAAATGCCGGCGTGCGGCTAGCCCTCTATTTTTCGCGCATGGCGCCGACGATCAGCAGTGGCTACGCCATCATCGCCGACGAGGCGCTCGCCCAGGTGGTACGCACCGCGCTGCAATTGCCTGACGAATTCGCGGCGACCAATGTCGATCGTCAGGCCGAGACCTATGAAGCGGCGCTCGATTTCAAGGATTTCCAGAACCCGAGCAAGGTGACCGAGTTTCTCGACCGGTTCACGGCGCTCTGGGAAACCAAAAATTCAACGGACGGTTATGATCCGCTCGCAGTCTTCGGTTCTTCGAGCGGCTACGGCATCTCTTCCGATCTTCTCCTGTCCATCAACAGCCTGAAACTCGGGGGACGCTGAACGTGCAGACCGGTCTTTACGTCGCGATTTCGTCGCAGATGGCGCTGGAGAAGCGCCTCAACACGCTTGCCGACAACATCGCGAATGCCAGCACCGTCGGCTTCCGCGGCACCGAAGTGAAGTTCAACCAGATGCTCGGCGATACGAAGCCGACCAAGGTTGCCTATGTCAGCAAGGGCGAGGAATTCCTGAACACCAGCAACGGTTCGCTGACGCGGACCGGCTCGTCGCTCGACTTCGCCGTCAAGGGCGACGCCTGGTTTCAGATCGAGACGCCGGCAGGCCCGGCGCTGACGCGCGACGGCCGCTTTACCCTGACGGACGCCGGGGAACTCGTGACGATCCGCGGCTATCCGGTGCTCGACGCCGGCGGCGCGCCGATCCAGCTCAACGGCAATGGTGGGGAAATCACCGTCGGTGCCGATGGCGCGCTCCACCAGAACGGCGTCGCGGTCGCCTCGCTCGGCCTCTACCAGGCCGATTTCAGCAACGGCTTCGTGCGCCTCGACAACAGCGCCGTGCAGCCGGCGATGCAGCCGGAGCCGGTGGTCGATCGCTTCGATGTCGGCGTGATGCAGGGCTTCGTCGAGGAATCCAACGTCAATGCCATCCAGGAAATGTCGCAGCTGATCATGGTCACGCGCGCCTTCGACAACATCACCGGCCTGTTGCGTGACAGCGAGGGATCGCTCGAAGAAGCGGTCAAGACGCTCGGCGGCAGTCGCTAACTTCTGACGGGTACCGGCATGCAACGCGAAGGCCTGAAGACAAGCGCGGGATCGACCTCTCTGGCAGCACTTGCCGGTCTGGTTGAGCGCTATGCAAAGCCCGAATTCTCGATCGCTCCGGGCGGTCACGTGCAGACGATTTCACCCGGTCACTACACGGTGACCGGTCTGTCGCGGCATGTGCGGCTCGGTGATTTCGTCGCCCACAAGAGCGTCACTGGAACGCATCTCGGCGAGGTGGTGCGGGTCGAACCGGAGCGGGTGGTTGTCTGCCCGATCGAACCCGGCGATCCGATCGGCATCCATGACACCGTTATCCGCAAGGGCGCCTTCCGCGTCGCGCCGACCGATCAATGGTGCGGCCGCGCCATCAATGCGCTCGGCGAGCCGATCGACGGGCTCGGGCCGCTGCTGCAGGGCGATGTGCGCCGCTCGATCTCCAACACCGCGCCGCCGTCGATGAGCCGCAAGCGGGTCGAGAAGGGCTTTCTCACCGGGGTCAGGGCAATCGATATCTTCTCGCCCCTCTGCCTCGGCCAGCGTCTCGGCATCTTCGCCGGCTCCGGCGTCGGCAAGTCGACGCTGCTCTCCATGCTGGCGCGCGCAGACGCCTTCGACAAGGTGGTGATCGCGCTCGTCGGCGAGCGCGGCCGCGAAGTGCGCGAGTTTATCGAGGATACGCTTGGCGACAATCTCGCAAAGTCGGTCGCGGTGGTGGCAACCAGCGACGAAAGCCCGATGCTGCGCAAGATGGCGCCACTAACCGCCGTCACCATCGCCGAGCATTATCGCGACAATGGCGACAACGTGCTGCTGATCGTCGACAGCGTCACCCGTTTTGCACACGCGATCCGCGAAGTGGCGACGGCCTCGGGCGAGCCGCCGATTGCCCGCGGTTACCCGGCCTCCGTTTTCACCGAGCTGCCGCGGCTGCTGGAGCGCGCCGGTCCCGGTACCGAAGGCTCGGGCACGATCACGGCGATCATCTCCATCCTCGTCGACGGTGACAACCACAACGACCCGGTCGCCGACTCGACGCGTGGCATCCTCGACGGTCACATCGTGCTCGAACGCAGCCTTGCGGAAGAGGGGCGCTATCCGCCGATCAATCCGCTCGCGTCCATCTCGCGCCTGGCGCGCAAGGCCTGGACTCCCGACCAGGAAAAGCTGGTGTCGCGCCTGAAGGCGCTGATCCACCGCTTCGAGGAAACCCGCGATCTTCGCCTGATCGGTGGTTACCGCCCCGGTGGCGATCCCGACCTCGACATGGCGATCAAGCAGGTGCCGGTCATCTACGACGTGCTGACGCAGACCGCCGGTGAGCGCCCGGCGCAGGACGCCTTTGCCGATCTCGCCAATGCATTGAAGGCGGCGGCGATGGGCAATCAACCGGGCGCGAGAGCGAGGTGATGGCGGTGACCGATTACGATGCCGACGAAATGGTTCATCAGCGCAAGCAAAGCAGCCGCATGCCGATGACCGACAAGTTCCTGGCCGCGACCGGCGTCGCGCTTGCCGCCTTTGCGACTTTCTTTCCCTGGTACGCCTTCTTCCACCAGGACAAGTTCACCATGCCGCCGCTCTGGCAGGGTTCCACCCGCGATCTGCCGGAGCGCGCCGCCCGCAACGTCGTCTCGGTTTCGCCGCTGGCGATGCCCGATGCGGACGGCGAGACCATGGCGGCGATCGACCAACTGACGACGGCGACCGTGCCCGGGATCGGCGGCGGCCCGGGTCCCGAAGGGACCGCGGCGGAAGAGGGGCTGTCGCAGCCGTTTCCGGGCAAGTCCGGCTTCAAGCTGATGCATGTCGCCAATGGCCGGGCGCTGATCGAGGATGCGAGCGGCATGTATATCGTGCGCATCGGCTCCGTCCTGCCTGACAACACCCGGCTTGCCACGCTCGAGCAGCGCGACGGCCATTGGGTGATGATCACCTCGTCAGGCGAAGTCTACCAGGCCAACTGATTTAGCAGCCCATCGTCAGAGTTGATGGTCGCGTATCTGTTCGGATGCGCGGCGCGCCGCTGTTCGCCTGCAGCGGAATGCAAGCGTCCGGACCGCTGCGACCTCCGACGAAAGTCCCACGCAAGATTACCGGCCTAGGTTCGCATCACCAAGCATGGAGCTTTTGATGCAACCGATTCAGCTTTTCGAACTCGCGTCCCGGCAGGCCCAGTGGCTGACCGTTCGCCAGAACGTGGTGGCCGGCAACATCGCCAATGCGAACACGCCGCATTACAAGGCGAAGGACGTCAAGCCGTTCGAAAGCGTGCTGCAGGATACCGGCATGCAGATGGCCGCGACCCACAAGGCGCATTTTACCGAGGGCCTCGAGGCCTCGCAGGTGGCCGAAGTCGGCATGGTCGACGGTGTGCAGATCCAGCAGTCCGGCAACAGCGTCGCGATCGAGCAGGAAATGATGAAGACCGGCGAGATCAAGCGCGACTACGAGCTCAGCGCCGGGCTTGTGAAGGCGTTTCACCGCATGATGCTGATGACGGTACGGAAGTAAGAACCATGGATCCATTGACCTCAGCCCTCAAGGTATCGGCCTCCGGCCTCCAGGCGGAATCGACCCGTCTGCGTGTCGTCTCCGAAAACATCGCCAACGCCCGCTCGACCGGCGACGTGCCGGGTTCGGAACCCTACCGCCGCAAGACCATCAGCTTTGCCGCCGAAGTCGACCGGGCAAGCGGCGCCTCGCTGGTTGAGATCGAACGGCAGGGCACGGATGATTCGGACTTCAACATCGAGTTCGATCCGGGCAATCCGGCCGCCGACGAGAAGGGCATGGTCAAGATGCCGAACGTGAACATCCTGGTTGAGATGGCCGACATGCGCGAAGCCAACCGCGCTTACGAGGCCAACCTCCAGACCATCAAGCAGTCCCGCGATCTGATTTCCCAGACAATCGACCTGTTGAGAGCCTCGCAATAATGATCGATGCAGTCAAATCCCTCGGCGCGTTCTCGGTCACCAAAGAGACCGACGGCACCCGTTCCACGTCTTCCTCGTCGTCGATCTTCGGCATGCCGGCCGCCACGCCGGGCGTGCCGCAGGGGCAAAGCTTCGCCTCGGTCCTCGGGGATATGGCGACCGACACAATCAACGCGATGAAAAAGGCCGAGGGCGCATCGCTCGACGGCATCCGCGGTCAGGCAAACACCCGTGAAGTTGTCGATGCTGTCATGAACGCCGAACAGTCGCTCCAGACAGCTATCGCCATCCGCGACAAGGTGGTCACCGCCTACCTCGAAATCGCGCGCATGCAGATCTGAAGGAACGAGACATGAAGGCCCTTTCCATTGCCGCAACCGGCATGAACGCCCAGCAGCTGAACCTCGAAGTGATCGCGAACAACATCGCGAACATCAACACGACCGGTTACAAGCGCGCCCGCGCAGAATTCTCCGATCTGCTTTATCAGACCGAGCGCGCCCAGGGCGTGCCGAACCGCTCCAACCAGGCTATCGTTCCGGAAGGCGCGATCATCGGTCTCGGCGTCCAGACGGCTGCCGTGCGCAACCTGCATATCCAGGGCAGCATGGTCAACACCGGCAACGACTATGACCTGGCGCTGATGGGCCGCGGCTGGTTCCAGGTCGAAACGCCGGATGGCGAGACGGTTTATACGCGCTCGGGCGCCTTCAACAAGAATGCCCAGGGCCAGCTCGTGACCATCGACGGTTACACGGTCGTCCCCGGCATCACGGTTCCGCAGGATGCGACGGAAATCGCCTTCACCAGCTCCGGCCAGGTGATGGTGCGCATCGGCAACGATCCCGCGATGCAGGAAATCGGTCAGCTGACGATCGCCAACTTCGTCAACGAGGCCGGTCTCGAGCCGCAGGGTGACAACCTCTTCAAGCAGACCCCGGCTTCCGGCGACGCGATCGTCGGCACACCGGCCGACCCGGGCTTCGCCCAGATCAAGCAGAAGTATCTCGAGGCGTCCAACGTCGATCCGGTCAAGGAAATCACCGACCTGATCTCGGCCCAGCGCGCCTACGAGATGAACTCCAAGATCATCCAGGCGGCCGATGAAATGGCGGCCACGGTGAGCAAGAACCTCAGGTAACGAAAGAGGGGGCAAACATGATGTTTCGCCGATCCGCAGACATCAAGGTATCGAAAGGCGACAGCGCATCCACCGCGCTTCGTCTGGCGGCTGGCGCCTTGCTTGCCACCACTTTCCTGTTGCCTTCGGCGAGCCTTGCGGAGCGGCCGACCGCGGTGATCCCGACGCGGACGATCTATCCGGGCGAAACGATCGACCGCAGCCGCGTCGAGGTTGTCGACGTTACCAACCCCGATCTCGCGGACGGCTACATCAGGACCCTCAACGAAATCGACGGCAAGGTCACCAAGCGCACGCTTCTGCCCGGTCGGGTGATCCTCGCAAACGCACTGCGCGAGCAGTATGCCGTCGAGCGCGGTTCGACCGTGCGCCTCGTCTTCAGCAATGGCGGCCTGACCATCAGCGCCGCCGGATCACCGCTCCAGGATGCCGCCGTCGGCGAACTGATCCGGGCGCGCAACATCGATACCGGCATCATCGTTTCCGGAACGGTAATGGCCGACGGCACTGTCCATGTGGTGGCGAAATGAAAATGCTTGCCTGCAAATGGTTCCTGACGCTGGCCGTCGCGATCTCGACGGCGCTGACGCCGGCTTTCGGCGCGTCCAGGATCAAGGACATCGCCTCGCTCCAGGCGGGACGCGACAACCAGCTCATCGGCTATGGCCTCGTCGTCGGTCTCCAGGGGACCGGCGACACCTTGCGTGCCTCGCCGTTCACCGACCAGTCGATCCGGGCGATGCTGCAGAACCTCGGCATCTCCACCCAGGGCGGCGATTCGCGCACGCGCAACGTTGCTGCGGTTCTGGTGACGGCGACGCTGCCGCCGTTTGCAAGCCCCGGCAGCCGCGTCGATGTGACCGTCGGTTCGCTCGGCGATTCCACCTCGCTTCGCGGCGGCACCCTGGTGATGACGTCGCTCTCCGGCGCGGACGGCCAGATCTATGCAGTCGCGCAAGGGTCCGTCGTCGTGACGGGCTTTGCCGCGCAGGGTGATGCGGCAACCCTCAACCAGGGTGTGACGACGGCTGGGCGCGTGCCCAATGGCGCGATCATCGAGCGCGAGCTGCCGTCCAAGTTCAAGGATGGCTTCAACCTCGTTCTGCAACTGCGCAACCCGGACTTCTCGACGGCTGTCGGCATGGCTGCGGCGATCAACAAATATGCCGCCCAGCAATATGGCGGTCGCATTGCCGAGGCACGCGATTCCCAAGCTGTGCTCGTCGAAAAGCCGAAGATGGCCGACCTCGCCCGGCTGATGGCCGATATCGAGAACATCGTGATCGAGACGGATGTCCCGGCCCGCGTCGTCATCAACGAACGCACCGGCACGATCGTGATCGGCCAGGACGTTCGCATCAACGAGGTGGCGGTGAGCTACGGCACCCTGACCGTCGAGGTCAGCGAGACGCCGACGGTGGTTCAGCCGTTGCCATTCTCGCGCGGACGAACGGAGGTGGAACCGAACACCACCATCAACGCGCAGTCCGATGGCGGCACGGTGGCGATCCTCAACGGATCGAGCCTTCGCTCCCTCGTCGCCGGTCTTAACAACATCGGTGTCAAGCCGGACGGCATCATCGCCATCCTGCAAAGCATCAAAACGGCCGGGGCCCTCCAGGCGGAGCTAGTGCTGCAATGACGGCGAACATGAACCCATCCTTCGGCAAGGTCCGCAATCTGTTGCTTGTCGGCGCGGCCGTCGCTTCGATGCTGACGATGCCTGGCGCCTTCGCCCAGGACGTTACCGCGCCTCCGGCAGCCGACGCGACGCAGAATGAGATCCAACAATTCTGCACCAACATTGCCGACGCCGCCCGCGACCAGCGCTACGTGCTGCAGCGCAAGGACCTCGAGACCTTGCAGGCAAGCATCGACGAACGCATCGCGACGCTGGAGAAGCGGCGCGACGAATACGAGGATTGGCTGAAACGCCGCAATGATTTCCTGAAACAGGCCCAACTCGGCCTCGTCGACATCTACAAGACGATGAAGCCGGATGCAGCTGCCGGCAAGCTGGAAATGGTCAATCCGGAGATCGCCGCCGCGATCGTCATGCAGCTGCCGCCACGACAGTCGTCGCTGATCCTCAGCGAAATGACGGACGAAAAAGCGGCAACTCTTACCAACATCATCTCGAGCGCCAGCGATCCGAACACCTCGAAGGAACCATCATGAAAATGCGTCTAACGGCCGTGCTGACGGCGGGTCTCCTTGCCGGGTGTCAGAACCAGGCGTTCAACGAGATTGGTCGGGCGCCTTCGATGAGCCCGATCGGCAGCGGTCTGCAATATTCCCAGACGCCGCAGCTTGCCATGTATCCGAAGCAGCCGCGCCAGGTGGTAAGTGGCTACTCGCTCTGGAACGACCAGCAGGCCGCCCTGTTCAAGGACGCGCGCGCGATCAATGTCGGCGACATCCTGACGGTCGATATCAAGATCAACGAAGGCGCCACCTTCGACAACAAGACGGATCGCAGCCGCAAGAACAGCAGTGGCTTCAACGTCGGTGCCAACGGCAAGTCGGAGGCCAGCGATTTCGGCTGGGAGGGCGACCTGAAATATGGGTCGAATACCAAGACCGAGGGCGACGGCACGACCGAGCGTTCGGAAAAGCTGAGGGTGCTCGTCGCCGCAGTCGTGACCGGAGTTCTCGAAAACGGCAACCTCTTGATCAGCGGTTCGCAGGAAGTGCGCGTCAATCACGAACTGCGCATCCTCAACGTTGCCGGCATCGTGCGGCCGCGGGATGTCGATGCCGAGAACGTCATCAACTACGACCGCATCGCCGAGGCACGCATTTCCTATGGCGGCCGCGGTCGCTTGACCGAGGTGCAGCAGCCGCCCTACGGCCAGCAGTTCATGGATCTATTTTCACCGATCTGATCGGCAGGGAACGGCAAGATGGAAGAATTGGATAGCGCCACCGCGCCGAAGCCGCCGTCAAAGGTGATGACCATCGCGATCGTCGCCGTGCTGACGCTCGTTGCCGGCGGCGGCGGCTGGCTGGTCGGCGGCTTGCTTGCGCCGCCTCCGCCGAAGGAGCAGGTCGAGGCGACGAAGGAACCGGCCGCCAACGCCACGGGCGAAGAGGGGCTGCCGAAGATCGCGACCGAAGCGAACGGTGTCGTCCAGCTGGAGCCGATCACCACCAACCTTGCCTATCCCTCGGAAAACTGGATACGGCTCGAGGTGGCGCTGCAGTTCGACGGCGCGCCCGATCCCAAACTGGCGGAACAGATCCACCAGGATATTGCCGCCTATCTGAAGACGGTCTCGCTGCAGCAGATCCAGGGGCCGCGCGGGTTTCAATATCTCCGGGATGACATTCAAGAGCGGGTTGACCTGCGCTCCGATGGGCGCGTAACCAATGTGATGTTCAGAACCTTCGTCATCCAATGATTCGATAAATGGTCCGGCTTGTCGCCTTCATAGTCGCCATGATGGCGATGTCCGGTATTGCCGGCGCCCAGAGTTTTCCCTCTGACATCCTGAATACACCTATCGACGGGTCGGCCGCCTCGTGGATCATCCGCACTTTCGGTCTTCTGACCGTCCTGTCGGTGGCCCCGGGCATCCTGATCATGGTCACCAGCTTTCCGCGCTTCGTGATCGCCTTTGCGATCCTGCGCACCGGCATGGGCCTGGCAACGACGCCATCGAACATGATCATGGTGTCGCTGGCCCTGTTCATGACCTTCTATGTCATGGGGCCGACCTTCGATCGCGCTTGGCGCGACGGCATTGACCCGCTCATGAAGAACCAGATCACCGAGGCCGAGGCGATCCCGCGGATCAGCGAGCCGTTCCGCGAATTCATGCTCGCCAACACCCGCGACAAGGACCTGCAGCTCTTCATCGATATCGCCAAGGAGAAGGGCCAGACGGTCGTCGTCGACGACAAGGTCGATCTTAGGGCGGTCGTGCCGGCCTTCATGATCTCGGAAATCCGTCGCGGCTTCGAAATCGGCTTCCTGATCATGCTGCCGTTCCTGGTGATCGACCTGATCGTTGCCACCATCACCATGGCCATGGGCATGATGATGCTGCCACCGACGGCGATCTCGCTGCCCTTCAAGATCCTGTTCTTCGTGCTGATCGACGGATGGAACCTGCTCGTCGGCAGCCTCGTGCGCTCCTTCAGCTAGATACCCGTCGCCAGAGGTTTGAGCGCTTCGAAAAGCGCAAACAAAAAAGGCAGCGCCTCGGCGCTGCCTTTCGTTGTTCAAGTCGAGTATCGGATCGCTTAGCGCTCGAACGAACCAGCTCGTACCGGTAGGGCCGGAACGTCGATGTGATCCGGCGCCAGACCTCTCTTTGCGCGGTCAGCCATCATTTCGTAGCCCTGTTCCAGGTGGCGGCAGAAGCGTTCGGCATCGAACAACGGCATGCGGAACCGGTTTTCCTCGAGTGTCTTGCGATAGCCGGGAATCCTGTCGCGGTTGTTGTAGAGCGCGACCGCCTCGCGAATGTAGTCCTCCGGTCCGTTGGCAACGAGTTCCGGCACGCCGATGGCGTTGAGCAGGCTCTCGCTCACGCGCGACGCGAAGTTGGTGCCCTTGAACGTCAGAACCGGCAGGCCAGCCCAGAGCTGCTCGGAAGTCGTCGTGTGGCCGTTATAGGGATAGGTGTCGAGGCCGATGTCGGCGACCGGGATACGGCTGATGTGGTCTTGATAGAGGACCTTGGGGCAGACGATGATGCGCTTGGTGTCGATGCCGGCACTCTTGAACTTTGCGATGATGTTCGCTCGCGCATCCGGGCGGCTGCACATCAGCCAGAGCACGCTGTCAGGGGTTTGCTGAAGGATCTCGATCCACAGGTTGATCGTTTGCAACGAGATCTTGCGGTTGGCATTGAACGACGCGAAGACGAACGCGTCCTCGGGCAGACCTAGCTGGCGCCGCGACATCGGCTGCGGCAGCGGGCGGCTGTAGGGATCGTTCGGCTGATAGGTCTCCGGCAGGCGGCAGTATTTTTCGTAGTAGTGCATTTCGCTGCCGTCGGGCAGGACGAAGGGATCGCCGATGATGTAGTCGAGATCGACGTTGACGTTGGTGCCGGGGAAACCGAGCCAGCTGACCTGAATGGGGGCGGCTTTGTGGTTGAAGATCGTCGCCCGGCTTTCAAGCGTGTGCCCTTTCAGATCGACGAGGATATCGATGTTCTCCGACCGAATGACCGCCGCGGCCTGCTCATCGGAGAATTCGCCGATCTGGATGATGTTGCCCCATTTTTCACGCGAACCGTTGTCTCGTGCAACGTTGCTGGGCGACGTGTGGCAAAACAGGGTGACATCGAAGCGCGTGCGGTCATGCGCCTCCAGCGCCGCTGCCATCAGCTTCATGGTCGCGTGATCGTGCCAGAAGTCGGAAGACACATAGCCGATGCGAATACGATCACCCCAGGCATGCGCCATGGTCCGGCGCACCTCGGTGTTCTCCGGCGGGAAGGGGCGATATTGCGCACCGGCGATGCGGTTGAGCCTTTCATCGCCACACCAGGTGACGTGGTAGTATGGCGCTTCCGATGAAAGGGTGTCGTCCTGGCCGAGCTTCAGGGCTCTTTCGATCTCGCGGTGGTGTTTCTCGACCTCCGGATAGTCGTTGGCTTCACGGGCATAGACGAGATAGGCCGAGCGCAGCGTCGTGTTCTTCGGGTAGGATTTGAAGAGATTGGCGACGGCTTCGCGATCCTGCACGTCGCCGACATCCGCGGTCAGAAGTTTGAATGCGAGCGATTGGTGATAGCGATTGGCGCTGGTCGAAAGCGGCGCCTTGAACAGGCCGAGGATTTCTTTCTGATCGCGTTTCAGGAAAATCGAAGCAATGATGAAGGCGATATCCGGATCGGTCTTCGCCTTTTCCAGAAGCGGCAGGCCGATCGCAAGCGCTTCGTCTTCGTGCCCGTTGGCGAAATAGAGCTTCATCGCCTCGGTGAGATAGTCCTGCGACCGTGAGCCGCCGGCCTCCCCGGCGAGCTGGTAGGCGCGCGCGGCTTCGGGCTTGAAGCCGAGTTTCAGCAGAACCTTGGCGAGCAGTACATAGGTCTTGGTATCCCGATTGATGTTCATCAGGACGTTGAGCTGGTCGAGCGCGTCCGTGTACTGGCCTTTCTGATATTGCCGGGAAGCGGTCGAGAAAATGGCTTGGGCGTTCACTGATAGCTCCGTCGTCTGGGCTGCCGGCATCAAGGCTTGGCACTCGATGTCGCAAAGCAGGTCTCGCAGCCATCCTAGGTATGGGAGCTTGCCTCAGGCATGACGCGGTCAACCGCGATCAAGGCCCGGTCCTGTCTCGCAAGGGGCCATTCGAACGGCGCGTTTGGTGACCCGGGTCATTCACTTAAGGCGTTGTTAAGTATAAATTATCTCTCGCAGAGACCGCTTCGGCATTTAAGGAATTCGCAAGCATTGGGCTCGATATTCGGCCTCACATGACGGGTTTGGTTTCTTCCGAGATAGTCGTTGGAACCGAGAGGCATGAAGCCGATCCATCATCACCGGTAGTGTAAACAGTCCGGTATGTCCCCCAATCGTCTTAAGTAATAAAGGGACACTCTAATGACGAGCATCATGACCAATTCCGCCGCAATGGGCGCTCTCGCTACCCTGCGTTCGATCAATTCGGATATGGAAACCACCCAGGACCGCATCTCGTCGGGCCTGCGCGTCGGTAACGCTTCCGACAACGCCGCTTACTGGTCGATCGCAACCACCATGCGTTCGGACAACAAGGCTCTCTCGACCGTCCAGGACGCCCTCGGCCTCGGTGCTGCCAAGACCGACGTTGCCTACACGGCCATGGAAAACTCCAAGAACGTCGTCGACGAGATCAAGAAGAAGCTCGTTGCCGCCAGCGAGCCGGGCGTTGACAAGAGCAAGATCCAGAAGGAAGTCAAGGAACTCCAGAACCAGCTGGTGAGCATTGCCAAGTCGGCTTCGTTCTCGGGCGAAAACTGGGTTTACAACGACACCAACAACACGGCTGCCACCAAGTCGATCGTCGGTTCGTTCAACCGTGACAACCAGGGTAACGTCAGCCTGACGACGCTCCAGTTCGACACGAACAAGAGCTCGCTGATCCAGGTTGACAGCACCGGCACCAACGTCACCAACGGCACGGGCCTGCTCTCCAGCAACATGGAGTACAAGGATGCAACCGGCTCGACCGTGACCGCCGGCTACAGCGTCCTGAGCATGGACATCACCAACATGACGGCCGGCGCTCTGGCTGAAGCCATCTCGGGCGTTGACGCAACGCTGCTGCAGATGACCGATGCCGCTTCCGACCTCGGTGCGCTCAACAGCCGCGTCGAGCTGCAGAAGAACTTCGTTCAGGACCTCTCGGACTCGATCGAGAAGGGTATCGGCAAGCTCGTCGACGCTGACATGAACGAAGAGTCGACCCGTCTGAAGGCTCTGCAGACGCAGCAGCAGCTCGGTATCCAGGCGCTCTCGATCGCCAACTCGAACTCGCAGAACATCCTGTCGCTGTTCCGCTAATCGATCGCCAGACGGCGCGGGTTTCGGCCCGCGCCCGACTGCAGAAAATCGAAACCGCGCTTCGCAAGGGGCGCGGTTTTTTGTTGCGCTCTGTCGGATGTTGGTTGTTCCGAAAATAATCGCGCCGTCTTAGGTCGACGTTAACCACGATGGTGTTTGCTGTGTCCATCGAAGGAGCGGGTTAACCAACAACATTAACCGGTTAACAGGCATGAAGCTGACCGCTGCTTCCCGGTAGCTCCCGGAATGTCCCTTTTTCACGAGTATTGCCAAGGGGCACACAGCCAATGACCAGCATCATGACGAACACCGCCGCAATGGCGGCTCTCTCCACTCTGCGTTCGATCAATTCGGATATGGAAACCACCCAGGACCGCATCTCGTCGGGCCTGCGCGTCGGCTCCGCTGCCGACAACGCCGCTTACTGGTCGATCGCAACCACCATGCGTTCGGACAACAAGGCACTCGGTACCGTTGAAGACGCCCTCGGCCTCGGTGCTGCCAAGACCGACGTTGCCTACACGGCCATGGAAAACTCCAAGGACGTCGTCGACGAGATCAAGAAGAAGCTGGTTGCCGCTAGCGAGCCGGGCGTTGACAAGAGCAAGATCCAGAAGGAAATCAAGGAGCTGCAGAACCAGCTCATCAGCATTTCCAAGTCGGCTTCGTTCTCGGGCGAAAACTGGGTCTACAACGACACCAACAACACGGCTGCCACCAAGTCGATCGTCGGCTCGTTCAACCGCGACGCCCAGGGTAACGTCAGCCTGACGACGCTCCAGTTCGACACGAACAAGAGCTCGCTGATCCAGGTCGACAGCCTCGGTGCCAACGTCACGAACGGCACGGGCCTGCTCTCCAGCCACATGGAGTACAAGGATGCAACCGGCTCGACCGTCACGGCCGGCTACAGCGTCCTGACCATGGACATCACCAACATGACGACCGGCGCTCTGGCCGAAGCCATCTCGGGCGTTGACGCAACGCTGCTGCAGATGACCGACGCTGCCGCCGATCTCGGTGCGCTCAACAGCCGCGTGGAGCTGCAGAAGGGCTTCGTTCAGGACCTCTCGGACTCGATCGAGAAGGGCATCGGCCGCCTCGTCGACGCCGACATGAACGAAGAGTCGACCCGTCTGAAGGCTCTGCAGACGCAGCAGCAGCTCGGCATCCAGGCGCTCTCGATCGCCAACTCGAACTCGCAGAACATCCTGTCGCTGTTCCGCTAATCGATCGTCAGACGGCGCGGGTTTCGGCCCGCGCTCGACTGCAAAATACAGAAACCGCGCTTCGAAAGAGGCGCGGTTTTTTCTTTTCGATTGCAGCCGGAAGTATCCGGAAAAAAATCGTCTGCGCTTTAGGTTTCATTAACCACGATGGTGTTTTCTGTGGCCAACGAAGCGGCGGGTTAATCGACATTAACAGGCATGAGGCTGACCGCTGCTTCCCGGTAATCCCGGAATGTCCCTTTTCATTCCAAATCAGCCAACAAGGGGCAATCAGCCAATGACCAGCATCATGACGAACACCGCCGCAATGGGCGCGCTTCAGACCCTGCGTTCGATCAACTCGCAGATGGAAACCACCCAGGACCGTATCTCGTCGGGCCTGCGCGTTGGCTCCGCTGCCGACAACGCCGCTTACTGGTCGATCGCAACCACCATGCGTTCGGACAACAAGGCACTCTCGACCGTTGAAGACGCCCTCGGCCTCGGCGCTGCCAAGACCGATGTTGCCTACACGGCCATGGAAAACTCCAAGGACGTCGTCGACGAGATCAAGAAGAAGCTGGTCGCCGCCAGCGAGCCGGGCGTCGACAAGAGCAAGATCCAGAAGGAAATCAAGGAGCTGCAGAGCCAGCTCTTGAGCATCGCCAAGTCGGCTTCGTTCTCTGGCGAAAACTGGGTCTACAACGACACCAACAACACGGCTGCTACCAAGTCGATCGTCGGCTCGTTCAACCGCGACGCCCAGGGTAACGTCAGCCTGACGACGCTCCAGTTCGACACGAACAAGAGCTCGCTGATCCAGGTCGACAGCCTCGGTGCGAACGTCACGAACGGCACGGGTCTGCTCTCCAGCAACATGGAGTACAAGGATGCAACCGGCTCGACCGTGACCGCCGGCTACAGCGTCCTGACCATGGACATTACCAACATGACCATGGGCGCTTTGGCAGAAGCCATCTCGGGCGTTGACGCAACGCTGTTGCAGATGACCGACGCTGCCGCCGATCTCGGTGCGCTCAACAGCCGCGTGGAGCTGCAGCAGAACTTCGTCCGCGACCTCTCGGACTCGATCGAGAAGGGCGTTGGCCGCCTCGTCGACGCTGACATGAACGAAGAGTCGACCCGTCTGAAGGCTCTGCAGACGCAGCAGCAGCTCGGCATCCAGGCGCTCACGATCGCCAACACCAACTCGCAGAACATCCTGTCGCTGTTCCGCTAAGCGAACGACAGGGAAGACGGGCGACCTTTCGCCCCTCTTGCGCACACAGCAGAAAGGTCGCACGCCCAAGGGGTCGTGCGGCCTTTTTCGTTTTGCGCTTCAAACTTTCCCAGCCGTGTTGGCAGCGCGTGCGATCCGCCTTTAACCTTTCATCCATATTCCCTTATTTTTGTTCACCTTTGTTACCGGCTTACTAACGGCGTTAACCATTTGTTAACCATGCAATCGTTACATATTGGTTAAGAGCGAAGGGTCGCCTCCAGGGCAAAACAGGGGCGATTCGCATGATGCCAGTCCCATCGCTGCCGGTTCTGCACTCCGGAATGTCTTCAGAAATTCATTCCGGGCAGGTGACCAATGACCAGCATCATGACCAATACCGCCGCCATGGCGGCGCTTCAGACCTTGCGTTCCATCAATACCGACATGGCCGAGGTCCAGGACCGGATTTCCTCCGGCTACCGCGTGCAGACCGCTGCGGATAATGCCGCCTACTGGTCGATCGCGACCACCATGCGCTCCGACAATGCCGCGCTGTCGACCGTCGAAGACGCACTCGGCCTCGGTGCAGCCAAGATCGACACGGCCTATGCGGCCATGAATTCGTCGATCGACGTCGTCAGCGAGATCAAGCGCAAGCTGGTTGCCGCGCGCGAGCCGGGCGTCGACAAGCTGAAGATCGACAAGGAAATCACCGAACTCAAGAACCAGCTCCTGGCTGCCGCGCAGTCGGCATCCTTCTCCAGCGAAAACTGGCTCTATAACGCGAATGCGGCTTCCGTCGGCACCAAGTCGATCGTTGCCTCGTTCAACCGCGATGCCAACGGCAACGTGTCGGTCACCACGCTCGACTTCGACACGGCGCAATCCATGCTGATTGACACGGCCAATGCGAGCCGTGGCCTCCTGACCAGAAGCTACGACGCCTCGCTGCTCACGTCGCCGGTCGGCACCACGGCCAAGCTTTTCCACCTGATCGGCGCACCGGTGACCACTCCGAACGCGACCTCGTCCGAAATCAAGCTGACGTCAGCGACCACGGACGCCCAGATGGACGACATGATCCGCGTCGTCGACCACATCCTCGGCCAGTTGACGGATGCCGGCTCCACGCTCGGCGCCATCACCAAGCGCATCGACATGCAGGAAAGCTTCATCGCCAACCTGATGGATACGATCGACAAGGGTGTCGGTCGCCTGGTCGATGCAGACATGAACGAGGAATCGACGCGCCTCAAGGCACTGCAGACGCAACAGCAGCTCGGCATCCAGGCGCTCTCGATCGCCAATACGAACTCCGAGAACATCCTGCGCCTGTTCCAACAGTAAGGCGCATCGGCGGAGAGCGGCCGGCTGCGCCCGGCGGATCCGCCAAAACGCTTCCGCTTTCCCGGAATGGGGGCGGCAAAGATTGAGTTCTGCCACGTCGTCGGTCACGGCACCCGGTGGAAACGGTTGGACCGCGCTAATTGCCCTGGCGCGGTCCAACACATTCATTTTCGCACAAGTTTGACCGAATAGCCTTCTCTCGCAGTCCTGTCGGATGACTGCCGGCCAAAATGAATCTTGGCCGCCGCCTGCATCGGATCGCTCCGGGAACGACCAGCCCCAGCATCGCCGATGTACGTCAAGAATGTTGGGTTCTTCGCATCCGCGGCTGGACCCGTGGGAGACATGTCAGCAGTGCCAGGAGCAATGGAAGTCCGCGCCAGAGGGTGCCGTCTCGCGATCAGACGGGGATTGCCGTATCGCTGCGCCGCCGCGAGTGACCGGTCATGAGTGCGATGCTCTCCCGCTACCTCAAGGATTTCAGCGCGCCGAAAGTCGAGCTGTCGCTGATGCCTCAAAAGTATTTCCCCGACCTGGACAGCGACTATGCCGATGGCGACCGCCTCGGGGCGAGGCCAGCCATGCCAGAGATTGACATCGACGCGGAGCGCCGACGGGCCTTCGCAGAAGGCCGCGCCGAGGCGACAGCCGAACTCGTCTTCGAACACGAGCGCCAGATTGCCGACCTGCAGGCGGCGCATGCGGCCGAGCTCGCGGACTTGACCCAACGCCTCGAAGCAGAGACCGCCAACCGCCTGGCAGAGCGTTTTGCCGACATGGCCGACAGTCTGGTGGCCGCGCTCGGAGATCAGACCGCTCGGGTTCTTGCGCCGGTCATGGAGGATGCCCTCCTGCAGCGCGCCGTCGCCGATATGGCGCAGATGATTAAGCAGGGCCTGGTGGCCGGCGAAGGTTGCACCATCGTCGTCAAGGGCCCAACCCAACTCTTCGAGGCGCTGAAGCGCCAGCTCGGGGAGGACATGCCGTTGTTCCGCCACATCGAAACCGACGACATCGATCTCGCTGTCGAAATGGACGGTACGATCCTGGTGACACGCATGGCCGCCTGGGCCGATACTGTCCGGAAAGTTCTCGCATGAGCGACGAAAACCATCACAACGGCAAACATGAGATCATCATCGTCAAGCGCCACAACGGTGGCCATGACGGGCATCACGGCGGTTCGTGGAAGATCGCCTATGCCGACTTCATGACGGCAATGATGGCCTTCTTCCTGGTCATGTGGCTGATCAACGCGGCCAACGAGGAAACGAAGGCGGCGATCGCTTCCTATTTCAATCCGGTACAACTGACCGACCAGAAGCCTGCCGAGCGCGGCTTGAAGGATCCGGCGAAGGACGCGCAGGGCGAAGAGACGCAGCAGCGCTCCAAGGTCGATGGCGAACAGGAGAAGTCCGGCGGGTCGGCCAAGACCGGCGACCAGTTGACGGCGACCTCGGGCGAAGAAACCAAGTATTCCGACGCAGACTTCTTCGAGAACCCCTATTCGGTGCTCTCCGAAATCGCCCGCGAAGTCGGCCAGCAGGCCAACATCAGCGTGAAGGGTGAGGGCGGAGCCGCTCAGTCCGGTCCAGCAACCGGCGCCGACGGCGGCGAAGCCTATCGCGATCCGTTCGATCCGGATTTCTGGACCAAGCAGGTCGAGCTGACCGACGCGGGCAATACGACCAAGAGCGACGTGGCGCTCGCCGCGGCATCTGCGATGCAGGCAGGTGGCGCTCCGGCTGTCGACAAGACCGAGGATGAAAAACAGGCGGAGCAGGCGAAGGCAGAAGACGGCACGGACAAAACCGCCGAGAGCGACGCCGGCGACAAGCCGAAGACCGAGACGGCCGAGGCGACCGCGGAGAAGCAGGCCGAAGAACTCCAGGCCGAGCTCAAGAAGCAGCTTGCCGGCGAGGCAGGCCAGCTGGCGGAAGGCCTTGTGGTAACCCCGGCCGAGGGCGGCCTCATGGTTACGATCAGCGAGCGCACGGGCGCGCAGATGTTCGCCATCGGTTCGGCCGTGCCGCAGAAGGAACTGGTGTTGGCGATGGAAAAGATCGGCCATCTGCTCGCCGAGCGGCAGGGGGCTGTCGCGATCCGCGGCCACACCGACGGTCGCCCGTTCAAGGACGGCACCTATGACAACTGGCGGCTCTCCGCCGCACGCGCCCAGAGTGCCTATTACATGCTCGTTCGCGGTGGTCTGAAGGAAGACCGCGTCAGCCAGATCACCGGCTTCGCCGACCGACGGCTGCAGATCCCGGCTGATCCCTATGCTCCGGGCAACCGGCGCATCGAGATCCTGCTGCAATCGGCTCCGGGTTAAACATGATGCTGAGACGCCTGCGATCGATCCTGATGACCTGCTGCGTGCTGGCGATCCCGTTTGCAATCGGGAGCGCCAGGGCGAACGATATCGAGGAACTCGCACCCTTCAAGATGATCCGGTCGCTGCAATATGTGCAGGACTCCGTGGTGCTCGGCGATCACTCCGCGATCGAGATGCAGCGTTTCATGCTTGGGGCGATCGACAAGCGGTTGCGCGCCGCCGATTCCTCAGTGTTCCGCGACCCGCGCAACGTCGATGCGGCGCTTGTCTATGCGATGAGCGGCGGCAATCCCGAGACGCTGAAATACCTTTCGGATCATGACGTGGCCGGCAATTTCGATTCCCGCGTGACCGATGCGCTACGACAGTATCTGAACGGCAAGGGCGGTCTGATCGTCGAGAACCTGTCCAAGGCCGCGCCGGAATATCGAAACGCCCGCATCGGCCCGTATCTCTATCTCATTCTTGGCAATGCGACGTCGCAGCAGGATCCGGTTGAAGCGATGAAGTATTACGACTGGGCGCGTTTGACCGCGCCCGGCACGATCATCGAGGAGGCGGCCTTGCGTCGCTCCGTGTTCCTTGCGGTGCAGGCCAACGCGCCGGAGAAGGGCTTTCACTACGCGCTGACCTATGCGCGCCGCTACCTGACGTCTCCCTATGCCAGCCAGTTCGCCGACGTCTTCGTCGAGCTTGCCGTCGCGCATTTCGACGGAGAAGCCCAGGGGCGGGTCTCCGAGATTCTCGACTTCATGGACGCGCCGCGCCAGCGCGAGGTCTATCTGCGTGTCGCCCGGCGCGCCGCGATTGCCGGCAAGCAGGCATTGGCGAAGCAGGCTTCTGAGCGGGCAGAAGCGCTTGGTGCCGACGGCGCAACGCAGCCGAAAGTGCTCGCCGGCTTCTATGCGGGCCTGGCGTCCGTTCCCTCCAGCGATGTGTTTGCCGCGACAGCGAGCATAGCAGCGATACCGGATGCGGAGCTTTCGCCACGCGACCGCGCGCTGCGTGATGCCGCAAGAGCCGTCGCAGATGCGGTCGTCAGGCCGCCGAATGATGAAAGCCTCACGCAAGCGTTTGCGTCTAAACCCGATAGACCGGTCGAAGCCGACAGCTCGGAAACGGGCGAGGAAACAGGCAGTGGCCTAAGCCCCTTCGGCAATACGCCGATCCCGGTGGCCGCAGCCGAAGGCGCGGCGGAAATCGACGCCGGTGCGGCCGGCGATCCCGAGCACGACGGGTTCGTGGCGAAGGGGAGGTCGAAGATCGAAGAGATCGATGCTCTCCTGAAGGGAGAAGGGAAATGAGGGCTCTTGATGATAGCCTGCGCGGCCTGCCCCCGGCATCTGCCGGCAAGGGAACTGGGCGCGCCGGCGGCAAGGAGCAGGCGGGTGGCGCCTTCGAGGACGCCGTCGCAAATGCTGGACGGCAGAAGGCGAATGATCAGGCGGGAACGGACAAAGGCCTCGGCGACACCGCTGCCGGCGACGACACGGAGGCTGGAGCCTTGATCGACAAGGACAACATTGCCAGGAGCGCCGGCAGGCACGGCGCGGCGACGCGCAGCATTGCGATCGGCCGCGACGAACAGGCACTTGGCGAACACGCTGACCGCTTTCCAGCAACGGAACGCGACCTTGGCGCGCGGCGCGCGGCGAACAAGGCCGATACGGCCAAGGCGAACGCGGATCCGGCCGGTTTGAACAACGCCACCGTCCCGGACGAACTCGCAGAGCACATTGCCGCCCTTGCGGAGCGGTTGGCAAAGACGCAGGCAAATGGCGAGACGACGGCGGCAGGCGACGCCGATGCCGCCACTGGCGAGGGCGGCGAAGCGACGTCGACATCGAAGACGGATATGGATGACCTGTTGACACTGCTCGCCGGCGGCCAGGCGTTCGGCGAAACGACCAAGGCCGGCCGTCAGGTAGCGGCAGGCCAGGGCGAGGCTGCAGGCATGCATGTCGCCGGAACCGGCGAGCACGGCGCCAAGGCCGAAGTTACGGCAGGCGAGGGCGATCCGGATCGGCTCTTCCGCTTCGCCCGGGCTGACGGCAAGGGACAGGCCGTAACCATGAGTCTCTCCAAGGATGGAGATGCTGCGTTCGACGGCACCCGTTCGCAGGCTGCCAAGGTCGAGAACGTCACGGTGCTTGAGGCTCGGCGCTATCTGGGCATCTCGATGAATCCGAACACGAGCGCCGTGGCGGACGCGATCGCAGGCGAAGTCAGCGCCAGCCCGTTGCAGCCGAGTGCGGCACTCAGCCAGCCAGGCGCCTGGACCCAGGCAGGCAAGACGCTGAACACGCTGAAGATCCAGCTCCATCCGATCGAGCTCGGTCTCGTCACCGCCACGTTGCGGCTCAAGGACGACGAATTGCAGGTCGAGTTGAAGGTGGAGACCGGCGAAGCGTTCCGGCAGTTGCGCGACGACCAGAGCGAGATGGTGAAGGCCTTGCGTGCGCAGGGCTTCGCGGTCGACCAGGTCAACATCGTGTTCAATTCGGGCGGCGACACGTCCTCTGGTGGCGGCTCGCAGGCTCAGGCACAAGCCCAGGCCGGGCAGCAGGGACGCGAGCGGGCCGACGGCAACGGCCAGGGACGTCAGCAGCGACAGGACGACGGCCAGGCTTCGATGGCGGAAAGGTGGGTTGGCAATGGCGGGACGGACGATGCGGCTGCCGGCACTGAGCGCTCTCGCACTGGCCACGTCTACATGTAGCGCCTTGGCCAGCGCCGGCGTCTGCGAACGCGAGATCATGAACGCCGCGGCGAAATACGACATCCCCGCCGGGATACTCTATTCCGTCGGGCTGACCGAAACCGGCCGCAAGGGCTCGCTGCAGCCCTATGCGATGAACATCGAAGGCAAGGCCTATTTCGGCACCAGTGAACAGGACGTTCTCACGCAGTTCGGCAATGCCCGTGCGCAGGGCGCCAAGCTCATCGATCTTGGTTGCATGCAGATCAACTATTACTTCCATGGCGAGCATTTCAGCTCGCCGCAGGAGATGCTTGACCCGCGCAAGAATGTCGAATATGCCGCGCGCTTCCTGGCCAATCTGCACGCCAAGCATGAGACTTGGACTATGGCTGTCGCCCGCTATCATGCGGGCCCGAACAACGACCCGGCGCAGAAGAAATATGTCTGTCGGGTGATCGCGAATCTCGTCGCGACGGGCTACGGCAAGTGGACGCCGAATGCCACGCAGTTCTGTCAGTGAGCAACCCATAATTGTATTTTTGAAGGCGCTGCCACATTGTGGCGACAATGCGTGGACAATGTGACGGCAAGCGGATTTGTCGTAGTCCGTTAACTTTTCCACATTATTTTAGTGCCGGTATTAACGGGGTGCCACTAGATATAGATCAAATCGGCGAAACATGGTTAATCAATTATTAATTCCACCCAGTAACTTCCTCTAGTTGTTCATGAATCCCTCGATTCGTACCTCTCGATCAGTGCGGAGCCATACTGATTCGGAGGCGGGCGAATGATCGTAGTGGTTGATGAAAGAGAGCTTGTGAAGGACGGCTATACGTCGCTCTTCGGACGTGAAGGAATACCCTCGACGGGCTTCGACCCCAGGGAGTTTGGCGAGTGGGTAAATGCGGCGGCCGATTCGGATATCGATGCCGTCGAGGCCTTCCTGATCGGTCAGGGCGACGCCACCTTCACGCTGCCTCGTGCCATCCGCGATCGGTCGATGGCGCCGGTGATTGCCGTCAGCGACACGCCGTCCCTCGAAAACACGCTTGCGCTCTTTGATTGTGGCGTCGATGACGTCGTGCGCAAGCCGGTTCACCCCCGCGAAATCCTCGCCCGGGTCGCCGCGATCCGCCGCCGCCTGAAGGCGATTACCAACTTCACCGACATCGGTCCGATCCGCGTCTTTGCCGACGGTCGTGATCCCGAGATCAACGGCGACGTCTTCGCACTGCCGCGCCGCGAACGCCGCATTCTGGAATATTTGGTCGCAAACCGCGGCCGCCGCGTATCCAAGTCGCAGATCTTCAACGCGATCTACGGGATCTTCGACGAGGACGTCGAAGAAAACGTCGTCGAGAGCCACATCAGCAAGCTGCGCAAGAAACTGCGCAAGAAGCTCGGCTTCGATCCGATCGATTCCAAGCGCTTCCTTGGCTACTGCATCGACTGGAACTGAACGCCACGCGGTTGAGCGGGCGCCGAACCAAGACAGGTTCACGCAAGGCCCGCTTCCTAGTGTCGCCGTAACAAGGAAATGAGGATCCGATATGAGTCTCTATGGCAGCATGAGAACGGGCGTGTCCGGTATGAACGCCCAGTCCAACCGTCTCGGCACGGTCGCCGAAAATATCGCGAACGCGAACACGACGGGCTACAAGCGGGCCTCGACCGAGTTCTCGTCGATGATCCTGCCTTCGGGCGGCGGCAACTACAATTCCGGCGGCGTCGAGACACAGGTGCGCTACAGCATCTCGCAGCAGGGCGGCACCAGCTACACGACCTCGGCAAGTGACCTCGCCATCAACGGCGGCGGTTTCTTCATCGTTTCGGGCAATGGCGGCGAGAACTTCCTGACGCGCGCCGGCTCCTTCGTTCCGGACAAGGACGGCAACCTCGTCAACACCGCCGGCTTCACGCTGATGGGCTACGAGTACAAGGCCGGCGTCGATCCGACCGTTGTCGTCAACGGTTTTGATGGCCTGGTACCTGTCAAGCTTAAGGACGAGGGCCTAGTCGCCTCCGGTTCGACCAAGGGCGCGATGGAGGCAAACCTACCCTCTGGTGCGGCCATCGGTGATCAATCGAAGACCTCGCTGGTCGTTTACGACACGCAGGGCAACACCCGAATTCTTGATTTCACATACCAGAAGACAGGCGCGAACGCCTGGAGTCTCAACGTCGTCGATCGCGCGTCGGGCACCAACATCGGCTCGCAGACCATGACTTTCGACGCGGCTGGCAAGCGCATCGGCGCCGTCCCCGCGACGCTGACGACGACCGCCATGACCGGTCTTCCCGGCACCGGCGCCAATCTCGGCGCGCTGACGATCGACACGACGAAGACGACGCAGCTTGCCGGCGACTTCACCAGCAGCGGCGGCGGCATCGACGGCAGTAAGCCGAGCAAGATGTCGGGCTTCGAGATCGACAAGGAAGGCGTGGTTTACGTCAAGTATGGCGACGGCAACCTCGTTCCGAAGTTCCGCATCGCGCTTGCGACCGTGCAGAGCCCGGACAAACTGCAGCCGCAGTCCGGCAACGTCTACTCGCAGGGTGCAGACTCGGGCGTTATCGTCACTGGTTTTGCCGGCTCCGGCGCATTCGGCAACATTCAGTCCAAGGCGCTCGAAAACTCCAACGTCGACATCGCCAACGAACTGACCTCGATGATCGAGGCGCAGCGCAACTACACGGCAAACTCCAAGGTGTTCCAGACCGCCTCGGACCTGCTTGACGTGCTGGTCAACCTGAAACGGTAATTGAAAGAGATACGGTCCGCGTCATGTCGCTGTCCTCCGCAATATCCATCGCACAGCAGGCCTTCAGCAATACGGCGCAGCAGACCGCGACCGTGTCGAAGAACATCGCGAATGCGGGCAATGCGGATTATTCGCGTCGTCTCGCTCTCCTCGGCAGCACGCCGAACGGGGCGCAGGTCGTATCCATTTACCGGGCCCAAAACGAGGCGTTGCTCAAGCAGAGCATCGCCAGCATCGGCGAAGCCTCGGGCCAGGCCCGACTTCGCGACGGGCTTGAGCTGCTCAAGTCGGCGCTCGGCGGCAACAACTATGAAACGGCGCCGTCGAAGCTGCTCTCGGACTTCCGCAACAGCCTGCAGACCCTGGCCGCGACGCCGGGGAACAAGACGATCGCGGCGACGGCCGTCTCCGACGCGCAGGATCTCGCCGACTCGCTCAACAAGACCTCCACCACGGTGCAGGATCTGCGCAAGGATGCCGACAAGGAAATCGCCATTGAGGTCGACAAGCTGAACGGCTTGCTGGCGGATTTCGAGAAGGCCAACAACGCCGTCAAGTCGGCGACGGCCCTAGGCGGTGACGCCAGCGACGCGCTCGACCAGCGCGACAAGATTCTGAAGCAGGTTTCGGAGATCATCGGCATCTCCACCGTCACGCGCGGCAACAATGACACGGTGATCTTCACCACCGACGGCACAGTGCTCTTCGAGAACATTCCGCGTCAGGTCACTTTCGCTCCGACCACCACATTCGACGCCACCGTCACAGGAAACAAGATTTTCGTCGATGGCGTGCCGATCGCAGCCGGAGCCGGCGCGGACACGACCGCCAAGGGCAAGCTCGCGAGCCTGGTGCAGTTGCGCGACGATATCGCGCCGAAGTTCCAGTCGCAGCTCGACGAAATCGCGCGCGGCCTGGTCGAGCTTTTCAAGGAAGGCAACCCGCCGGCAATCGCGTATCAGCCCGGCTTGTTCACCTGGGGAAGTGCTGGCATTCCGCCAACGGGCGTCGTCGTCCCTGGCATGGCGTCCAAGATCACCGTCAACGCCTTGGCTAAAGCGAACCCGTTGCTGCTGCGAGACGGCGGCTTCAATGGCGTGGTGTCGAACCCGGGCGGTGCGGCCAATCCGAGCCCTGGCTATACCGCGCTGCTCGACGGCTTCATCAACAAGATGGGCGAGAACATGTCGTTCGCCCCGTCGACGGGCCTCGACAGCAATAGCAGCCTTTTGAACTTTGCGACCGGTTCGGTTGGTTGGCTCGAGCAGACACGCAAGACGGCCTCGACCGCGGACGACAACAAGCAGGCAATGCTTGCACGCACCCAGGAAGCGCTCAGCAAGCAGACGGGCGTCAGCATCGACGAGGAACTGTCGCTGCTGCTCGATCTCGAACAATCCTACAAAGCATCGGCCAAGCTGGTGAGCACTGTGGACGCCATGATGGCGGCCTTGATGGAAGCTGTGAGGTAATCATGAAGACGTCCTACGTTTCTAATCTGGCGATCCAGACCGCCATGCGGCTGACGATTCAGCAGAATCAGTCGGACCTGTTGAAGGCGACCCAGGAGCAGACGACCGGCCGCCACTATGACGTTGGCCTGGCGCTTGGTGCGACGGCGTCGCGTTCACTCAACCTTCAGCGCGAGCTGGACCGGCTAAACTCGATGAAGAGCACGAACTCGGTCGTGACCCAGCGTCTCTCCGGTTCGCAAGGCGCGCTCGAGACCATGGCGAAGGCGGCGGAAAAGGTGCGCGACACGCTCGTCACCTACAAGGGCAACGATGCTGCCAGCCAGTTGAAGATCCAGAAGACCGAGATCATGGGCGCGCTGCAGACCTTTACTGCCGCCGCCAATACTTCCTTCAACGGCGAGTTCCTGTTTTCGGGCATCAACACGGACGCCAAGCCGCTCGCCGACTACGACACGACACCGCCGTCGGCAGCGAAGACTGCTTTCGACAACGCACTCTCGACCTTCATGGCCGCACAGGTTCCGCCGCTGACCGGCATGAACCAGTTCTCCGTCACGCAGATGCAGGACTTCATCAAGAACACCGTCGAACCGATGTTCACCGGATCGGGGTGGGATGCCAACTGGTCCGACGCTTCGAACCAGAACATGACGAGTCGGATCAGCGCCAGCGAAGTCATCGAGAGCTCGACCAACGCCAATACCAAGGGTTTCCGGATGTTCGCGGTGGCAAGCGTTATCGCCGCCGAACTGATGGACAAGAACGTAACGCCCGAGGTGCGCTCGGCCATTGGCGTCGCAGCCCTCGACTACGCGGAACAGGGGATTGCCGGCCTCAACGCGGAGCGCAGCTCGCTCGGTATCTCTGAAGCGCGCGTCAAGAAGGCGAATACCTCCATCGAAGCGCAGCTCAAGCTCGTCAACACGCATGTCGCCGACATCGAGGGCGTCGATCCGATCGAGACATCGACCCGGATCAACACGCTAAAGGTGCAGTTGGAAACGTCCTATACACTAACGTCGCGACTACAGCAGATGAGCTTGCTCAATTTCCTCTAGTATGGGGAACCGGACAAACATGAAGGATGTCTGAATGTATCAGTTTTCCTATGCCGAGATCATGGAGGACGGCGTCGCCGACTCCAAAAATCGAGAACGGCAGGTACTCGATCGCTCGATCGCGCTCATGGAAGCAGCGAAACAGCAGAAAGGGTATTCGAGAGAGGCCATCGAGGCCATCTACTTCACCCGGCGCCTGTGGATCCGCTTCATCGAGGATCTGCGCGCTCCGGAAAACCAGCTCAACGAAGAGCTGCGCGCCAATCTGATTTCGATCGCCATCTGGATACTCAACGAGACGGAGAAGATCCGCAAACGCGAATCCTCCAACTTCCAGGGCATAATTGACATTACCACCATCATCAGGGATGGACTGAAATGAAGAGCACACTGCGTATTTCGCTGAAATCGGGCGAACGGATCTTTGTTAACGGCGCGGTGCTTCGCGTAGACCGCAAGGTTGCGGTCGAATTCCTGAATGACGTGACCTTCCTGCTCGAAAACCACGTGCTGCAGCCGGAAGACGCAACCACGCCGCTGAAGCAGCTCTACTTCATCGCGCAGATGATCCTCATCAATCCGGAAGGTGCGGAACAGTCGACCGCCATGTTCCGCAAGTCGATCGTCATGCTGCTCAACTGCTTCAAGAACGAAGAGATTCTGGCCGAACTGAAGCGCGTCGACGGTCTCGTCACCAACGGCCGCGCATTCGAGGCGCTGAAAGCGATCCGCGGCCTCTACCCGATCGAAGACCGCATCCTCAACACGCAGGAAATCACACCGGCGACGGTCGAGCAGATTCGCAAGGAGATCGCACCATGGCGGTAAGCGGCGTCAACAACAACAGCTACTCCCCGATCGTTTCCGGTCAGGATTCGGGCGGCGACGCTGCCAAGGCATCGCTCAACTACGAGAGCTTCCTGAAACTTCTGGTCGCCCAGATGAAGAACCAGGATCCGACGCAGCCGATGGATGCGACTCAGCAGATCGCCCAGCTCGCGACCTTTTCGCAGGTGGAGCAGACGATCAAGACGAACAAGAACCTCGAGAGCCTTCTGCAACGCACCTCGCTCAGCGAAGCGGACGCCGTCATCGGACGCACTGTCACCAGCGAAGACGGCAAGACCACTGGCGTGGTTAAGGAAGTGAAACTATACTCTGACGGAATCATTGCGGTGCTCGATAGCGGCAAGGAGCTTGTTATCGGCCCGGGCGTCAAGGTGAAGTGACACATCCATGAATGAGGCGGATGCCCTCGATATTGTACAGGCTGCGATCTGGACCGTGATCGTGGCCTCGGGCCCCGCCGTTCTCGCCGCCATGATCGTCGGCGTCGTCATCGCCTTCATTCAGGCGCTGACCCAGGTCCAGGAAATGACCCTCACCTTCGTCCCGAAGATCCTTGCGGTCATGATCACCGTTGCGGTGTCCGCGCCCTTCATCGGCGCCCAGATTTCCATCTTCACCGACATCATCTTCTCGCGCATCCAATCCGGTTTCTGATCCGCTCGCAGTGCGGGGCGATCTGCACGTGCGGCCGTGAAACCCTCGCACAAGCTTGGACCGTTATCCCCGTCTTTATAGTGGGGCAGCGCGTGTGAATGCTGCCTTGTTCTCATGATGAGACGGAAGAGACATGGCACAACAAGCAGCGCTGATCATCCCGAAAGCGGCACCGAAGGGCCGCGACGTCGGCTTCGCGCTCGGGATCGTGATGATCCTGTCGATCCTCTTCCTGCCCATTCCACCGTTCCTGATCGACATGGGACTGGCCTTCTCGATCGCCTTTTCGGTGCTGATTCTGATGGTCTCGCTGTGGATCCAGCGCCCGCTCGAGTTCTCCTCATTCCCGACGATTCTGCTGATCTCGACGATGGTGCGTCTGGCGCTGAACATCGCCACGACCCGCGTTATCCTTTCGCATGGCCATGAAGGTCATGGTGCTGCCGGTGGCGTCATCTCGGGCTTTGCCAGCCTCGTTATGTCCGGCGATTTCGTTATCGGTCTGATCGTCTTCCTGATCCTGATCACCGTGAATTTCATCGTCATCACCAAGGGTGCGACGCGTATCGCCGAAGTTGGCGCGCGCTTCACCCTCGATGCGATCCCAGGCAAGCAGATGTCGATCGACGCCGACCTCTCGGCCGGCCTGATCGACGAAAAGGAGGCCCAGCGCCGCCGCCGCGAACTCGAAGAGGAAAGCTCCTTCTACGGTTCGATGGACGGTGCCTCGAAATTCGTGCGCGGCGATGCGATCGCCGGCCTCATCATCACCGCGATCAACATCTTCGGCGGCATCATCATCGGCTATCTCCGCCACGGCATGCCGATCGGAGAAGCGGCCGACGTCTTCGTCAAGCTCTCGGTCGGTGACGGTCTCGTTTCGCAGATCCCGGCGCTGATCGTCTCGCTCGCCGCGGGCCTGCTTGTGTCGCGCGGTGGTACTTCGGGTTCGACCGATCAGGCCGTCGTCGGCCAGCTCGGTGGCTATCCGAAGGCGCTGATGGTCGCCTCCGGTCTGATCATTCTCCTGGCGGTCGTCCCCGGCCTGCCGTTCCTACCCTTCGCCGTTCTCGGCGGCGGCATGGCGTTTCTGAGCTGGCTCGTGCCGCGCCAGATCGAAGCGGCCAATGCGGCCCGCCGCGCCGAGGAAGCTGCCAAGGTCCAGCAGACCAAGGAAGGCGAGGCGGATTCCGTCAAATCGGTGCTGAAGACCGCCGAGATCGAGCTTCTCCTCGGCAAACAGGTCTCGACGCGCCTGCTCGGCGCCCACCAGGAACTCGCCTTCCGCGTCGGCAAGATGCGCCGCAAGTTCGCTGGGCAATACGGTTTGGTCATTCCGGAAATCAAAGTGTCCGACGACATCAGCATTCCGGACAAGGCCTACCATATCCGCATCCACGGTACGACGATCGCCTCGAACACTGTGCGTGTCGGCGAGGTGCTGGTGGTGACAGGCGGCGGCCGCCGGCCGAGCGTGCCGGGTGACGAGATCCGCGAACCCGCCTTCGGCATGCCGGCGGTTTCTATCCTCGAAACCTTCACCGAAGACCTGAAGCGCGAAGGCTTCCACCCAATCGACAACGTCTCGGTGGTGCTGACGCATTTGAGCGAGGTCATTCGCAACAACCTGCCGCACCTGCTTTCCTACAAGGACGTGAAGGTGCTGATCGAACGGCTCGATCCGGAATACCGCAAGCTCGCCGACGAGATCTGCACCTCGCACATGTCCTATTCCGGCCTGCAGGCCGTGTTGAAGCTACTGCTTGCCGAGCGCGTTTCGATCCGCAACCTGCACCTGATCCTGGAAGCGGTTGCCGAACTTGCGCCGCATGTGCGCAAGACCGAACAGATCGTCGAGCATGTGCGCGTGCGCATGTCGCAGCAGCTCTGCGGCGACCTTGCCGACAACGGCGTCCTGCGCGTGCTGCGGCTCGGCAACAAGTGGGATATGGTCTTCCATCAGGCGCTGAAGCGCGACGCCAAGGGCGAAGTTGTCGAGTTCGACATCGACCCGCGCCATCTGGAAGAATTCAGCGAACAGGCGACCAAAGTTATCCGTGAACATCTCGATCGCGGCATGCCCTTCGTACTGGTAAGTTCGCCCGAATCCCGCTCTTATGTTCGCATGATCATCGAGCGTCTCTTTGCCACTTTGCCCGTGCTCTCGCATGTCGAGCTTGCCAAGGGCCTCGAGATCAAGATCATCGGCTCAGTTTCATGATCACCGACCCGGAGGGCTCGGTGCTTGCGCTGTTCGCGGCCTTTTGCCGGATCGGTGGCTGCATCATGATCATGCCCGGGTTTTCTTCTGCCCGCGTTCCAATGCAGGTCCGGCTGTTCATCGCGGTCGCGGTGTCCATGGCGATCCTGCCGGTTATGTGGACGGACATCTATCCTGAGGTGACGGGCAAGGGGCATACCTATATCTATCTGATCGCCGCCGAGACGGCCGTCGGCGTGGTCATGGGTCTCGTCGCCCGCTACTATGTGCTCGGGCTGCAGTTTGCCGGCACGGCGATCACCATGTTGATGGGCTTCAGCTCCCCGCCCTCGTCGGATGTGATTGAAGACACGCCGGAAAACCAATTGACCAGCCTCATCAGCTTCGCCGGGTTGATGGTGCTCTTCATGCTCGATTTCCATCACGTGATGATCGAGGCGATCGTGCAATCCTATCGCGCCATGCCCATCGGTACGGCCTTCGATCCGCAGGGCGTGCTGATCACGCTCACGGACTCGCTGGCGCAGACCTTCATGATCATGCTGCGGCTCGCGAGCCCCTTCGTCATCTACGGCCTGCTTTTCAACGTAGCGATCGGCATGGTCAACAAGCTCGCCCCGCAGATCCCGATCTACTTCATTTCGCAGCCCTATCTGATCATGGGCGGCATGTTCCTGCTCTATCTCGGCATAGCCGCAATGCTGCGCCTGTTCGGCGACGGTTTCGCGCCGGTCATGCAGGGAGGATAGCGAATGAAGACGCGTTCGCAGAAGCTCAAGCGCCTGGTGGCCGTCCAGCGCCATCTCGAGCAGATGGCCGAGGCCGACTATGTCGAGATGGTACGGCAGCGCGAGGCCTTGGCCGAGACGATCGACGTGGTCGTCGATGCCATGGGTTCGGCCCATCCGATGCACCGTATGTTCTCCGGCCACTATTCCTCGCAAGTCGGGCGTCTGGTGCAGAAGGACCAGATGTTGCACGGCATCCAGCAGACCCATGAAGCGCGGATGCTGAGGGAGCGGGCAAAGGCCGACCGGCTCGAGGAAAACATGAAGGAAGCGCGCCAGTCCGAGGAGCGCGAGGAAGCCGACAACTCCATCTATGACCTGATCGATCAACACGTTACCGGGCAGGCGCCAGCTTCCGGTAAGGTTGACGGGCGATAGTACGACATCCGGGGATGCTCCGACGGTGGAGCGATGCCGGTCCGACTATTGCCTTTGTGCATCGCCCTTGGTCGATGCAGGCTCGATTTTGAGAGGATTCGTCATGGCCATCTCTCCGCCCAGCGATCTGGTGATGGATGTCGTGCGCGCCGCCGACCCGACCGAAGTGCAGGAAGCGCAGGCGCGGCTGACGGCCAATCGCGCGGCCTTCAAGGCGACGAGCCTTGCGGAAAACGGCAACGGTTTCACCGCCGCCGTCAACATCCTCAATTCTTCCGAAGGCTCGACCGGGCTCGGCGACATCAACAACCGTGTCGAGCAGAAGAAGATCCCTGAAACCTATCGCAAGTTCGAGGCCATGGTGCTGCAGAACTTCGTGAAGTCGATGTTGCCGACCGATAGCGAGAACGTGTTCGGCAAAGGGAACGCAGGTGATATCTGGAAGAGCATGATGGCCGAGCAGATCGGCGACGTGCTGTCGAAGAGCGGCGGCATCGGCATCGCCGATCAGCTGGCGAGCGGCAGTGCGACCGATCGGGTCCAGGCCTCGCTCGATGGCAATAGCCGAAACCTCGCCGCAAGCCTCGTGCAGGAATACGAGCGCAAGACGCTGACCGGCTTTACGCCCGAAGACGACAAGAACAAGCAAGCCTAGAGCGGAATGGGGAAAGTGTATGCGGTTCTCCGCCCGCATCCCGCTCTAATTCATTGGAATCGATCACGTTGATGATTTCGGGTCGATCCGATCCAAAATTATCGTGATCTAATTGGGAGTTGATTCATGGAAGCTGTGGCATCCAATGACGTCCGGATCCAGAACGTGCTCGGGCGACTGGAAATGATCCTCGACAACGAGAACAGCCGCATCGGTCTCGACCCGGAATTCGACATCAAGACGTCGAACGCGCACAAGAGCCGTTGCCTCTACGAACTGACGATGTTGCATCGCGACATGTTGCCGGGAGAGACGTCGTCGACCTTCTCGTCGCATGCTCGTCATCTGCGCGACAAGCTGGCGATCAACTCGCAGAAGGTGGAAGCGCATCTCGAAGCGGTTCGCTCCGTCGTCGATCTCCTGAAGACGGCTGCACAGGATGCCGATGCGGACGGCATCTATTCCGAAGCGCAGTTCCGCTATAGCGATTTCTGATGCTGAAGCTCATTCTCACCGGGGTCTGGGTCTGCGCGGTCACGCTCGGATCAGTCTATTTCTCGATGCAAAGCGCTTCGGCGCCCGTCGTCACGGACGGCGAAGCCGCTCGTCGCGCATCGGAGCAGTATGTTCCCGGTGAGATGATCACCATTCCGGTGATCAAGGAAGGCTCGGTGCAGGGCTATTTCCTCACGAAGCTTTCCTTCTCTGCGACCAAGGAGGGGATCAACAATCTCCGTGCTCCGCTCCGGCAGATGGTCACCGACGTGCTTTACGATCTGCTCGTCGGCTCGACGTTCATCGACCTTGCCGATACCGGCACCTTCGATCTGCCAACCTTCAAGACCACGGTGAAGGATGGCCTGAACAAGAAACTCGGCGAAGAGGTGATCACGGAGGTTCTCGTCGAGCAGCTCGAATACCTCACCAAGGACGACGTCAAGCGCGTCGCCAACAGCCAGAACGTGCCGCGGCAGAAGCCGGTTCCGATCGTCGACAAGAATGGCCATGTCGCCAGCGACAAGCTGCCGGAAGGCGCGGTCAAGGCAAGCAGCTCGCATTGACCGGAGAAACGCGAGCGCTTTGTCCGCTCGCTTTCCGACCTCGACCATTTCATTTTTGACGTCGGGGAATTCCGGGCGGAGGCCGCTGCAGGCTTTTCGTGGAAGCGCTCCTGCGAGCGCGACTGCCGTCAGTTTTTCTCCGGCGTACGGTACTGTTCGTTGACGAGGCCAAATTCGGCCATCAACCGGCCGATCGCCACATAGAAATGATAGAGCCCGGCGCTTGCCAGCCCGCTCTTGCTCCAGAGTTCGATGCCGCGTGGGATCGAAGCGCCGAGCAGCGCCAGCGATTTGCCGAAGGTCCGCATCCGCCCGCCGAAACTTGGGTCGCGTCGATGCTCGAGCATCGTCGAGATCGCGCCATTGCGCAGGCTGCGCGCCCGGATCCAGGATGCGCTTGTGCGGCGCGCCGGCACGGTTTCGGCGACCCAGGCATCCGCCGCCCAGGCGAAGCAGAAGCCCTGTTCCTTGCTGCGGCTGTAGAAATCCGCATCGCCGCCGCCGATGAAATTGAATGCCGGGTCCAGGAACGGCCGCGGCATCATGTCGAGCACCGGCCGGGTAACAAGCACGTTGCCGGAGGAATAGAGGATCGGCACCGGTCCGGTCGTGTCATAGTGGGGCGTGAAAACCGGGTGGCGCTTCCACTTCTGCCCGCCGTCGCCCTCGAAGACCGGGAGCTGCGGCCCGCCGACCATGTCGGCGCCCGTCGTTTCCTGTACCGTGATGAGGCAATCGAGCCACTCGGGTGCCGCGACCTCGTCGTCATCGATGATCGCGATCGCCTTGAGGTTCGGATAGGTTTCGAGCGCCATCGACCAGCCGGCATTGTAGGCATGGCAGTTGCCACGCTGATGCGCGACGATGACGATCGATTCGGAGGGATGGCCGAGGAAAAAGTCCTTGGCGGCCTGAGCGCCGGCCAGTCCTTCATCGTCGTTCTCCACGACGACGGTGGCGAAGGAGACGTCGGGCCTCTGGGAAACAATGGTTTTCAGCGACTTGACGACGTGTTCGGGCCGGCGAAACGTCGGCAGCACGACGACGAGTTCGATGTCGCCGGCGTCTTCCAGCTCTGTCCGGAAGTAGACGGAAATGTCCTGGCCGGTCGACGTCATGGCGAAACCTGTGCAAGCAAAATTGATGTGCAATACAACAAATCTTCCTAAACAGATGCTGAACCCGGACGGCAGATTTTGAAAGGGGGCTTTAAGCGCTCTTTCACCTCATACTGTTAAAGAAGTGCCCAGCTCCATTCATGACGTGTGGCAAAATGCATCTGGTCCTGGTTTCCTCACTCGTCCCCGTCGCCAATCCGGCGTCCGGATTCGACATCGCCAACCGGGCTGTTCTCGACGGCCTTCGTGCGCTCGGTCACCGGGTCAGCGTCATCGGTTTTCTCCAGCCGGGACAAACACCCGCGCTCGACGGCGAAATGCACCTCCTCGGCGAGCTCGAGGTTACCAATGCCAAGGTCGGCACGCTTCGGAAACTGCGCTGGCTCGCAACCGCGTTCCTTAACCGCACGTCGGTTTCATCCGGCAAGATGCTTACGGTATCGGCAAGCCGGATCCAGTCGATCCTCGACAGCCTTGCCCCATTCGATGGGTTGGTGCTCAATTCGGTGCAATTGCCGGCCGCCTTCGCGCAGGTCTTCCGACCCTATCCGTCGGTCTATGTCGCCCACAATGTCGAGGCGGATTCCGCCTTCGAGAGTGCCGAGCGGGCAAAGGGCACCATCGAGCGCTTTCTCTTCCGGCGCGAAGCGCAATATCTCGAACATTACGAGCAGCACCTGGCGCAGAACGCCGTCGCCGTCTGGACTTTTGCCGAGGCAGATCGCTTCGGTTTCGGCCGCGCTGTCAGTGAGCGTGCCTTCGTTCTGCCGCTGGTAACGGGTTGGGACGCGCCGGCGGCCCCGAACGGCGAACCTGATCAAGACCTCCAGCACGATCTCGGCCTGATCGGCACATGGAGCTGGCGGCCGAACAGGCTGGGCCTCGACTGGTTCCTCGCCGAGGTCGTTCCGCATCTGCCAGAGGATATGACGATCGCGATCGCCGGTCAGATGGATGGCGTGCCGACGGTCTCCCATCCCGGTGTCCGCTTCGTCGGCAGGGTGCCGGACGCGCGCGCCTTCGTCACCGAAAGCGCGGTCGTCCCGCTCATCAGCCGTGGCGGCACCGGCGTGCAGCTGAAGAGCCTCGAGACTTTCGAACTCGGCATGCCCTGCGTCGCGACGCAGGCGTCGTTGCGTGGCATCGATGCTATTCCCGACAATTGCTCCGCGGCCGATGATCCCGCGGAATTCGCGCGCCTCTTGGTCGACAAGGTTGCCAAGGTGCGGGCCGGCGATCGTCAGCGTCTCGACGGCTCGGCCTTCCACCGTGCCCAGAAAGTGCGGCTGATGCGGGTGATGCGCAATGAGCTGGCGGGCCTTGCGCCTGCGAGCGCTGCGGACGGGCCGTCGCTGCCGCCGGACTTGACGGTTCATGAAGGGGGACGATCGTGACGAAAATCGTTGCCACAAACAACGCTTCCCTGTCGCGGCGTCTGATCCTCGGAATGCCGGTCGTCGATCTCGGCTGGGCGAAGGCGTTCGCCTTTGCTGCAGAAGCCCTTTCGCGGCCAGGCGGGCAAACGGTCCTTGCCTTCCTCAATGCCAATAACGCCAACCTGATGATGCGCGACGGCGAATATCGTGCAGCGCTGGCGCGCCAGGTTGTCTTTCCGGATGGGCACGGCGTCGATATCGCTTCCTATCTTTTTTACGGGCGCATGTTTCCAGCCAATCTGAATGGCACGGACTTCGTGCCGTCACTGCTGACCTATGTCGAAAGGCCGCTGCGCATCGCCATGATCGGCGCGCGGCCGAAGGTACTCGCGCGTGCCGCCGAGAATTTTCAGGCGCATGCGCCGTGGCACGAGTTCCTGCCGGTTTCCGATGGTTTCTTCGATCGGGAGCGATCTAGGGAGATTCTCGCTGAAGTCCGTGCGTTGAAGGCCGATATCCTCCTGGTCGCGATGGGTAGTCCGGGCCAGGAGAAATGGGTCGATGCCCATGTCGGCCCTCAGGATGCTCGCCTTGTCATTTCCGTCGGCGCGCTCTTCGACTTCGTCGCGGAGGAGTTTCCGCGGGCGCCGAAATTCCTGCGCCGGCTGCGGTTGGAGTGGTTCTTCCGTCTGGCGATGGAACCGCGGCGCATGTGGCGCCGCTACGTTCTCGGAAACCCGCTTTTCCTGTGCCATGTCCTCTGGCACAAACTGTCGGGACGCTCGCGCGAAACGATCGCCGACACCAGCCTTCGGACGGGGACATCGTGAACGGTCAGACCATGCGCACTGCGGTTGTCACAGCGTCCTATGCGAACGATTTCGAGCGTTGCCGGCTCATGTGCGAAAGCATGGACCGCAAGCTTCAGGGCGATTGGAAGCACTATCTGCTGGTCGCCGATTTTGACGTGACGCTCTTCCGGCAACTCGAAGGGGCGCGACGGGTGGTCGTCAGCGAGGGCGATCTTTTGCCCTGGTGGCTGCATCCGGTTACGGATCCACTATCCGCCGGACGCAGGAAAGTGTGGCTCAGCCCCTTCGGTCTGCCGTTGCGTGGCTGGCATGCGCAGCAGCTTCGGCGCCTGGCGCTCGCGCGGCATATCGACGAGGCGGCAATGTTTGCGGTCGACTCCGATGTCGTCTTCCTGCGCGCCTTCGATCCCGCCAGCCTCTGGCAGGCGGACCGGCTGACGCTCTACCGCAAGGATGGCGCGATCGACGCGCATATGCGCTCCAACCATCTCGAATGGCTCGCCCATTCCGATCGCCTTCTCGGCATCGGCCCCTATAACCTGCCGGCCAATGACTACATCAATACGCTGATCACCTGGCGCACGGACACGTGCCGAAAGCTGCTCGACCATATCGAGGCGCAGCACGGCCGCAATTGGGTGCGGGCGATCACGCGGACCCGCGCCTTCTCCGAATGCACGATCTATGGCCGCTACGTCGATGAAGTGCTCGGCGGGGAGGGGCATGTGCCCTCCGATGCCGCGCTCTGTCACGTGCTCTGGTTCGAGGACAGCTACCGGCAGGACCTCTCAGGTCTCAGGGACTTCCTGAAGGATATGGAGCCGCACCAGATCGGCATCGGCGTTCAATCTTTCGTCGGGCACGACCTCGACGACATCCGTCGGGCGGTCGTCGAACTCGCCGCCTGAAGGTTCGACCGGCGTCAGATGACCCGTTCAGCGGGCTTCCTGAGCGCCGTGTAGGTCAGAACGAAGGAGAGGGCGTAGAGCGCGAAGAAGATCGCGTTGAGCGACGGCGCCCATGCGGCAACATCTGTCGTTGTCCGCAGCAACAGCACCAGCAGAGCCACCTTGACCACGCCGGCAATCATCAGGTTGAGCATGCGCCGCACCGTCCGGCCCGTCGCATAGAGCAGCTCGGAGTGATACTCGATCAGGTTGCGGAACGACGGAACGAGAAGGATCATCGCGATGATCGGAGCAGCGGCCGAGACGTTGCGGCCGAGGCCGTTCGGGAAGATCCAGAGATAGAGAGCCATGGCCGCGATGGCTGCAAGCGAAGCCAGCGCCACCAGGAGTTCGATCGACAACCTGATCCGCCAGCGCGCGATCGCCTCGGGCGTGCGCATGATGCGCTGGACGAGCAGGGTGTTGAACGACCGCACCGGAAGCGCCGTCAGGTCTGCAAGCCGCATCAGGATGGCATAAACGCCGGAAACCGCCGGACCGCCGATGGCAAGCACGGCGATCTTGTCGAATTCCGACTGGATGTAGAACAGCACCTCGGCACCGGCGACGGAGACGGAATCCGACCAGCGCCGGAAATAGAGCCTGGGCTTCCAGCGCAGCCGGACGCGAGGGTAGAACCACAAGAGCGCCACGGCGAGGCCAAGCGCATTCGCAGCCAGGTAGAAATAGGACCAGGCCTCAAGCGTCTTCCAGGATAGGAGAGTGAAGAGCAAGGCAGCACCGGTGCGGATCGCGGTACCGATCACCACGAGCAGCGCCGCGCGCCCGAAACGGCCAAGGCCGTTCAGCACGATGACCGCGGTTTCCAGTCCGCGCCAGCAGATGATTTCCGCCAGCATGAAGGCAGAAAAGGCGCTCGCCGTCATGTCCCGGGAAAAAAGGGCGAGGAAGGTGATGGCGCAGATGATCGCGATCAGCGGCAGCGAGAGCACCGCACCCACCAGGAAGCCGGCGCTGTAGGTCCCGACCAGCAGGGGCTTTACGGTGGCGACCCGGTAGAGCGGCGACATGAAACCGAAGGCAAGCACGCGCGAGATCATGATGCCGGCGGCTGACGCTGTGGCAAAGAGACCAAAATCGGCGATGACAAGCGTGTTCGCGACGGCGATGAAGTAGACGAGCGACAGCACAAGCCGCCCGGCCGAACCTCCGGTCATGGAGAGGTAGGCGTGGATCAGCGCCTGGTGGCGGAGATAAAGCGCTTTGACGCGATGAGGCACGGCCGACGTTCCAATAGCGCGTCTCCCGGCACGGCCGTTAGAAGCGCTCTATCTCTTTGTTTATGCTGAGTTCCGAGCGCAAGGCGCGTGTCGCATTTTGCTGGAGCTGCTTTGCTGCCTTCCGTCATAGGCGGGAAAGCTTAATAAGGCGTGAGATTGACCCCGTTTGCGTGTGCCGATCCACAGAAATTAACCATTTGTTTTCCATGTTTCCTTAGCTTGGCTTCACTATTCGGAATTCGCCGTCTCGGCAGCCGCGGGATCAGTCATGTTCAACATCGACGACGAGAAACGCCCGGTTCCGCGTGCATCGTTGCTCGATTTCGTAGCCGAGGACACGCGCGGTTCCGCGCGCGCGCAAAAGCCCCGTGCGGCCGGCGCTTCCGTGGCGAATTCTCCTCTGCTCAATCGCCTGTCCGCAGCCGAAGGCCCGACGGGCCAGTCCGGCGCTCGCGAGGCGACCCGTTCGGCAGCGCAAGCGACAATCGGCGAGAAAGCCTCGAAGGGAGCGAGTGGAGCGGCCAAGCATCGTCGCGCCCTGGGCGGCATGGGCGGCAGGCTGGTACAATGGTTGGCCGATAGCCGGGACGATGCCCAGGCGGCAGCCGCGCCCGCCGCTGACGCACCCGGTGACCGTCCTCTCGTCGACATCAAGACCGTCCTGCGCTCCGTCTGGCAACTGCGCAAGATCATTGTTGCGACGACCGCGCTCGGTGCCGTGGGCGGCATACTGCTCGCGCTCTCCACACCCAGCGTCTACGTCTCCGAAAGCAAGCTCTACATCGATCCGCGTGAGGTGCGGCTGACGGATTCCGATCTGTCGAAACAATCGCTGGCGACCGAAGGCATTCTCGCGCTCGTCGACAGCCAGCTTGAAGTGCTGCGCTCGCGCATCGTCATGGAGAAGGTTGCAACCGGCCTCGACCTCGAGAAGGATCCGGAATTTGCAGGCAAGGCCGGCGGCGACGCGTCCGCCCGTATGCTGAAGAAGCTGAGCGAGGCTATCCAGGTCTGGCGCGACCCGAAGACCTTCATCGTCACGGTCGAGGCGCAGACGCGCGACCCGGAGAAATCTGCGCTCATCACCAACCGGCTGGTCGAAACTTTTCTCGGTGAAGAAACCGCAGCGCAATCCGGCTTCTTCCAGAAAACAACGGTGGCGCTCGACGTCCGCATCAAGGAATTGAAAGCCGAGCTCGATGCGGCCGAGAAGGCGGTCGAGGACTATAAAGCGAGCTACGACATCGTCGGCGCCGGCGGCGAGCTGATCGCCGACAAGCAGCTCCTGAGCCTCAGCGACCAAGTGGCCGCCGCCCGCAACCGCATCGCCGAAGCAAAAGCGAAAGCGGAAGCCTCCGGCAAGGTGCAGCTGAACGACGTTTTGACCGGGGCCTATCCGGAGGAAATCAGCTCGCTGGCGCTGTCCGAACTGCGCAAGCAATTTGCCGCGACCAGGGCGCAACTGAGCGCGCTTGACGCGAGCCTCGGACCACGGCACCCGCAACGGATCGCCACCCAGCAGGCGCTGGAGGCCTCGCGCTCCGAAATCGGCAACGAACTGCGCCGCATTGCGGCCGCGGCCGGGACCGAGCTTGATCGCGCCCAGCGCACGGAGCAGGACCTGCTGCAGCAGCTTGCGGTGCAGAAGGCGCGGCAGATCGATTCGTCCGCCGAATTCGTCGAACTGCGTGAGCTGCAGCGGAAAGCCGCGGCAACCCGCGAAATTTACGAATCCTTCCTGAAGCGCGCCGGCGAAACGCGCGAAGAGGAAAAGCTGACGGCCAAGAACATCCGGGTGATCTCCAAGGCCGAGCCGGCGCTGCAGGCAAAAGGCCCCTCCCGCAAGATCATCGTGATTGCCGCCACCATGGCCGGCTTCTTCGCCGGCTTCGGCCTCGGCGTTTTGCTGGGCATCTACCGCAGCATGCACGGTTTATTTGCCGGCCCTGGTGCAGAGCCGCAGCGCGATCAGGATCCGGAACCACCGGAACCGGAGGATGATCCCAAACCCCCGCAGCGCTCGCAGCCGCAGGCCGATCCCACTCCTGCCAAGTCCGATCTACCGCCGCCGTTCAGCCCTGCGGCGCATCATGCTCAATCGCTGACAGCCGCCTACGCCGCTGCGCGTCGTGGCGAAGCTGAAGGGGCTACGGTCCGGCGCACGCCACCATACGCGGAAGCGGAGAACGATACCGAAATCGCCAAGGTCCAGGAAGATCTTCGAGCGCTGAGAACCCGCGTCGAACACTACTCCCTTCAAAAGCTGGCACGCGGCTAGGCCATCGCCGACGGGTGGGCTCTATTCCCCGACTGTGCGACGTTGCGATCGCTCTCTCATGATTTTGAGCGAAGCCGTCTCTCCTCTCACCCGTGAAAGGAAATACCGCGCGGTGGAACGAAACATCCGCCAACCTCGCCGCCGCCTCTTGCATTTATGCGTTTGGAACAGCATAGGGCGCTTTGAGGCCATCGCCTTTCCCCGGGCGAATTAGAGTGTGCCGCGTGAACAGGAAGCCAGGAGGAACATGCCGTGACGACTGTGATTGATGGCAAGAAAGTCGCCGCTTCGGTCATCGAGACTGTGAAGGCCGCGACCAAGGCGCTCGAAACGGATGCCGGTGTGCGCGCGGGCCTTGCGGTCGTGATCGTCGGCGACGATCCGGCAAGCCACGCCTATGTTTCCTCGAAGAGCAAGATGGCCAAGGAGTGCGGCTTCCTGTCGATCCAGCACACCCTGCCGGAGGCAACCACGCAGGAAGAGCTCGCTGCGCTGGTCGCGGAACTCAATGCGGATGCCGCCATTCACGGCATCCTCGTGCAACTGCCGCTGCCGAAGCACCTGAACTCCGAGCCGATCATCCAGTCGATCCTGCCGGAAAAGGACGTCGACGGCCTGCATATCGTCAATGCCGGCAAGCTCGCGACGGGCGATCTCGAAGGCGGCCTCGTCTCCTGCACGCCGGCCGGCGCAATGGTCTTCGTGCACCAGACCCACGGCGATGATCTCTCGGGGCTGAACGCTGTCGTCATCGGCCGTTCGAACCTCTTCGGCAAGCCGATGTCGGCGCTGCTGCTCGCTGCCAATGCGACCGTGACGACGGCGCATTCGCGCACCAAGGACTTGGCCGCCGTCTGCCGCAATGCGGATATCCTCGTTGCCGCCGTTGGCCGCCCAGAGATGGTGAAGGCCGACTGGGTGAAGCCCGGCGCGACGGTGATCGATGTCGGCATCAACCGCGTGCCGGCGCCGGAAAAGGGCGAGGGCAAATCCAAGCTGGTTGGCGACGTCGCCTTTGCCGAGGCCGCCGAGGTCGCAAGCGTGATTACCCCAGTGCCGGGCGGCGTCGGTCCGATGACCATCGCCATGCTGATGGCCAACACCGTGATTGCCGCCCATCGCAAGGCCGGCCGCAAGCCGCCGCGCTTCTAGTTCCTGCTCACATGGAATGACGAGACGCGTCGTGATTGCGGCGCGTTTTCATTTTTGCGGGGCGGGCCCGGTCGAGGCGCGCACGATGAGCTCAGCGCGCCAGAGTTCCTGTTCCGGATAGTCGCCACGTTTCAGGATTCCGCCGATCAGCCGTGTGGCGATCCGGGCTCCGGCCGCCCTGAGCGACGAGCGTGTCGTCGTCAGCGGCACGCTGAAATTCTCAGGTTTCAGCATCGGCAGCACGTCGTCATGGGCGATCAGCGAGATGTCCTCGCCGATTTTCAAGCCCGCCTGGTTGATCGCCCGGACCGCGCCGAGCGCCAGCACCGTACTGGAGCAGAGCACCGCGGTCGGCGGCTGCGCATGCTGCAGGAAGCGCTGCATGCTGCGGTAGCCGTGCTCGTCGGTCATCAGCGAATGTTCGACCAGAGCCTCGTCGAGCGTGAGGCCGTGTTCGGTAAGCGCCCTGAGCATTCCCTTCTGGCGGCGGATGGAAAAAGTCAGATAGTCCGGGCCATTGATCAGCGCGATCCGTTGATGCCCGAGTTGAATGAGAAGTCGCGCCGCATCGTAGAAGGCACTGGTGTTGTCGATGTCGAGGAAGGGGTAGTCGCGGCTTTCGCCGATCGAGCGCCCGTGGACGAGAAACGGGATCGATAGCGACTTCAGCATGGCAATGCGCGGGTCGTTGGCGCGCATATAGGCAAGGAACAGCGCATCGACATTGCCGCTGGCTGCCAGCCGCCGGAACGTCACTTCCTCGTCCTCCGGCGCACTCGGATTGAGCACGAAGTGGAAATCATGCTTGACCGCTTCTTCCGCAAGCCCCGCCAGGAACTCGCCGAAGTGCACATCGGAATCGATACCGGGCGCGATCGGCATGACCATGCCGATGGAGAAGGCTCTGCCGGTGGCCAATCGCTGGGCGGCGCGGTTCGGCCTGTAGCCGGTCTCGCGCACGGCCTGCAGCACGCGCTGACGGGTCTCGGCATTGACTTCCGGATAGCCGTTCAATGCGCGGCTGACCGTTGTCTGGGACAGGCCGAGCAGTTCCGCAAGTTGCTTGAGATTGACCGCCATGGTCAGGATTCCTCCCAAAGCGCTTTGGATATCCGTATGATTTTTGGTGTTTGGTCCCAGCGCCTCGGGTTGGTGTAGCATCCGTTTTTCGAGCAACAAAGCGGAATTCAACCATTGCGCGGTGCAAAACGTTACCGCAAAGCACAAATTCGTCGCATTGAGGACAGGGATGGGAAATCTCTTGACTCCTCGCGTGTCGCAATGGTTTGTTAGCGAACTCAAAGCGCTTTGAATTTTTGCGCATTATCGTCTGCCCGGCGGGATCCGGGTTCATCTTTGGGAGGAGAAGAACGTGAAGAGATCATTGCTGTTGGGCGCGGCAGCGTTTGCCCTGTTGGCAGGTGCCGCCGGCGCCGCGGACCTCAAGTTCAAGCCGGGCGAGGATTCGAAGTTCAACTGGGCGAGCTTCGAGGAGTTCAAGAAGGGCCACGACCTCAAGGGCCAGACGCTGACGATCTTCGGCCCCTGGCGCGGCGAGGACGAGGCGCTGTTCAAGAGCGTCTATGCCTACTTCACCGAAGCGACGGGCGCCGAGATCAAATATTCGTCCTCGGAAAACTATGAGCAGCAGATCGTCATCGACACCCAGGCCGGCAGCCCGGCCGAAATCTCGGTCCTCCCGCAGCCGGGTCTGATCGGCGATCTCGCCTCCAAGGGTTACCTGACGCCGCTCGGCGACGACACCCAGAAGTGGCTGCTCGACAACTACGCCGCCGGCCAGTCCTGGGTCGATCTTTCGACCTACAAGGGCAAGGACGGTAATGCCGCGCTCTATGCATTTCCCTACAAGATCGACGTGAAGTCGCTCGTCTGGTACTCGCCCGAAAACTTCGAGGACGCCGGCTACGAAGTGCCGAAGACCATGGAAGAGCTGAAGGCGCTGACCGAGAAGATCGCCGCTGACGGCGGCAAGCCATGGTGCATCGGCCTCGGCTCGGGCGGCGCGACCGGCTGGCCGGCGACCGACTGGGTGGAAGACATGATGCTGCGCACCCAGCCGGCAGACGTCTACGACAAGTGGGTCAAGAACGAGATTCCCTTCACCGATCCGGCTGTCGTCGGTGCGATCGATGAGTTCGGCTGGTTTGCCAAGAACGACAAGTTCGTCGATGGCGGCGCTGCAGCCGTTGCCTCCACCGACTTCCGCGACAGCCCGAAGGGCCTCTTTGCCTCGCCGCCGAAGTGCTACCTGCACCACCAGGCGTCGTTCATCCCATCCTTCTTCCCTGAGGGCACCAAGATCGGCGAGGACGCCGACTTCTTCTACATGCCGCCCTACGAGAGCAAGAAGGAGCTTGGCAATCCGGTTCTCGGCGCCGGCACGCTGGCGATGATCACCAAGGATACGCCGGCTGCGCGCGCCTTCATCGAGTTCCTGAAGACGCCGATCGCCCACGAAGTCTGGATGGCGCAGACGAGCTTCCTCACGCCGTACAAGAGCGTCAACGTCGATACCTACGGCAACCCGCCGCTGAAGAAGCAGGGCGAGATCCTGCTCAACGCCACCACCTTCCGCTTCGACGGTTCCGACCTGATGCCGGGCAAGATTGGCGCGGGCGCGTTCTGGACCGGCATGGTCGATTTCGTCGGCGGCAAGTCGTCGGCAGATGTCGCCGATGGCGTGCAGAAGGCGTGGGACGCCATCAAGTAAGAACCGGATGACGGGCGGCGGCGATGCCGCCCGTTGCGGATCCGGGTTCGCTGCAGAGGCGGGCAGAGGAAAAGTGTATGCGGTTTTCCGTTCGCTTCCCGCCTTCGTCTATGAGAAGCAGCGCACCCCAATGAGAACGGCGACAATCGCCAGCCCTGCACGCGACCGTGCACCGAGGGGGAGGGACATGTCATGTTGTTTCAGCTTTTGAAGGCTGCAGGGTTCATGTTGGGCGGGGTCATCGGCTGCGCCGCCTATTTCTGGGGAACCAGTTTCATTCTCGACCTGATGTTCCCGTCGAAGGGAAAATCAGGTGCCGTCGCGTCAAGAAATCTGCGTATCACCAACGCCATCCGTCCGTGGTTGTTTCTGGGACCGGCGCTCCTTGCGCTGACAGTGTATCTTATCTATCCCGTCTTCATGTCGCTCTGGTACAGCGTCCATGATCGCGCCGGACAGAACTTCGTCGGCGTCAGCAACTATGCCTGGATGGTCAACGACGGTGAGTTCCGCCAGTCGATCTACAATAATTTCCTCTGGCTGCTGGTCGTTCCGGCGCTCGCGACCTTCTTCGGCCTGGTCATCGCAGCACTCACCGACCGCATCTGGTGGGGCAACATCGCCAAGACGCTGATCTTCATGCCGATGGCGATCTCGTTCGTCGGTGCCGCGGTCATCTGGAAGTTCATCTATGACTTCCGCCCCGAAGGCGCAGAGCAGATCGGCCTCCTGAACGCCATCGTCGTCGCCTTCGGCGGCGCGCCGCAGGCCTGGATCACGCTGCCGTTCTGGAACAATTTCTTCCTGATGGCGATCCTCGTCTGGATCCAGACGGGCTTTGCGATGGTCATCCTGTCCGCTGCCCTTCGCGGCATCCCTGAGGAAACGATCGAAGCCGCTGTCATCGACGGCGCCAATGGCTGGCAGATCTTCTTCAAGATCATGGTGCCGCAGATCTGGGGCACGATCGCCGTCGTCTGGACGACCATCACCATTCTCGTGCTGAAGGTCTTCGACATCGTGCTGGCGATGACCAACGGCCAATGGCAGAGCCAGGTGCTCGCCAACCTGATGTTCGACTGGATGTTCCGCGGGGGCGGCGACTTTGGCCGCGGTGCGGCGATCGCCGTCGTCATCATGATCCTCGTCATTCCGATCATGGTCTGGAACATCCGCAATGCGGCCAAGGAAATGAAGGGGCACTGAGATGAATCCAGCGACACGCTCACCCCTCATGTGGGTCGTCCACCTCTCGGTCCTTATGATCGTCGCGCTCTGGACGTTGCCGACCGCCGGCCTGTTGATCTCGTCTCTGCGCGACAAGGATCAGCTCGCCGTTTCCGGCTGGTGGACCGCACTTTCGACCTCGTCGCAAAACACCGTCGTCCGGGCGCCAGGCCCAGAAAGCCAGGTCGAGCGCGAAGGCAAGTTCGTGATCTCCGGCAACCTGCTCGAAGGTCAGCCGGGCCAAATCTCCGCCTTCGGCTTTAACAGCCGCGAGCCGACTGCGTTCAAGGCCGGCGAAACCGCCGAACTCAACGACGGCGAAAAGCTGACCGTTCAGGCCGACGGCAATTTCGAGATCGTTTCCGACAAGAAGATGGAAGGTTCGCGCGGCCAGCGCGTCTTCGTCACCGCGTCTTCGCCGCCGCGCTTTACCTTCGACAACTATGTCGAGGTGTTAAGCGCTGAGGGCATCGGCCGCTCCTTCATCAATTCGCTCACGGTTGCCGTACCCGCGACGATCATCCCGATCATGATCGCGGCCTTCGCCGCCTATGCGCTTGCCTGGATGCCGTTCCCCGGCCGGGCGATCCTGATCGCCGTGGTCGTCGGTCTTCTCGTCGTGCCGCTGCAGATGTCGCTGATCCCGCTGCTGAAGCTCTACAACGGCGTTGGCACGATCCTGGGCGTGCCGGCCAAGACCTATGTCGGCATCTGGCTGGCCCATACCGGGTTCGGCCTGCCGCTGGCGATCTATCTGCTTCGCAACTACATGGCCGGCCTGCCGCGCGAAATCATGGAATCCGCCCGCGTCGACGGCGCCAGCGATTTCGATATCTTCGTTAAGATCATCCTGCCGCTGTCCTTCCCGGCGCTCGCCTCCTTTGCGATCTTCCAGTTCCTGTGGACCTGGAACGACCTGCTGGTGGCGATCGTGTTTCTGGGGGCGGGGCCCGACGAACTGGTTCTGACCGGCCGGCTCGTCAACCTGCTCGGTTCCCGAGGCGGCAACTGGGAAATCCTGACGGCTTCCGCCTTCATTACCATCATCGTTCCGCTGATCGTCTTCTTCAGCCTGCAGCGCTATCTTGTGCGCGGTCTGCTGGCGGGCTCGGTCAAGGGCGGCTGATTATCAAGGACCTCCAGAGAAAATGAGCATGACCGAAATGAGCACTTCCACTTTGCAGCCAGATCGGGACTGGTGGCGCGGCGCGGTGATTTACCAGATCTACCCGCGCTCCTACCAGGATTCCAATGGCGACGGCATCGGCGACCTCAAGGGCATCGTTGCCCGGCTGCCGCATATCGCCGCCCTTGGAGCCGACGCAATCTGGATTTCGCCGTTCTTCACCTCACCGATGAAGGACTTCGGTTACGACGTCTCGAACTATACCGATGTCGACCAGATCTTCGGCGGCCTTGCCGATTTCGACGCCGTGATCGCGCAAGCGCACCGCCTCGGCATCCGCGTGATGATCGACCTCGTTCTCTCGCACACGTCGGATCAGCATCCCTGGTTCGTCGAAAGCCGCTCGAGCCGGACCAATGCCAAGGCCGATTGGTACGTCTGGGCCGACTCCAAGCCGGATGGCACCCCGCCCAACAACTGGCTGTCGATCTTCGGCGGCTCGGCCTGGGCCTGGGATCCGACGCGCCTGCAATATTACCTGCACAACTTCCTGACCTCGCAGCCGGATCTCAACCTGCACAATCCGGAAGTGCAGGATGCGCTGCTCGGTGTCGAGCGCTTCTGGCTGGAGCGCGGCGTCGACGGCTTCCGCCTCGACACCATCAACTTCTACTTCCACGATAAGCATCTGCGCGACAATCCGGCGCTGGCGCCGGAACGCCGCAACGCCCAGACCGCACCGGCGGTCAACCCGTACAACTATCAGGAACATCTCTACGACAAGAACCAGCCGGAGAACCTCGCATTCCTGAAGCGGTTCCGCGCCGTCATGGACGAGTTTCCGGCGATCGCCGCCGTTGGCGAGGTCGGCGACAGCCAGCGCGGCCTGGAGATCGCCGGCGAATACACCTCCGGCGGCGACAAGATGCAGATGTGCTATGCCTTCGAGTTCCTGGCGCCCGATCCGCTGACACCGGCGACCGTCGCCGAGGTTCTCACGAATTTCCAGAAGGCAGCACCCGAGGGCTGGGTCTGCTGGGCCTTCTCCAACCACGACGTCGTGCGTCATGTCAGCCGTTGGGGCGCTGGCGTTGCCGATCGCGACGCGCATGCGAAGCTGCTTGCGAGCCTCTTGATGTCGCTGCGCGGCTCGGTTTGCATCTATCAGGGCGAGGAACTGGCACTGAGCGAAGCCGAGCTTGCCTATGAGGACCTGAAGGATCCCTACGGCATCCAGTTCTGGCCCGACTTCAAGGGCCGCGATGGCTGCCGCACGCCGATGGTCTGGGATGGTGCCGCGGTCAATGGCGGCTTCGGCAACGCGAAGCCCTGGCTTCCCGTGCCGGCAGAGCACCTGGAGCGTGCCGTATCGGCGCAGCAGGGTGATGACGCATCCGTCCTCGAGCACTACCGCCGCTTCCTGCATTTCCGCAAGGCGCATCCGGCTTTTGCCAAGGGCGAGATCGAGTTCCTGAACACGGATGGACAGGTGCTCGGCTTCGTGCGCAGCTATGGCAACGAGAAGCTTTTCTGCCTGTTCAACGTGAGCGGTACGCCGGCTGCGGCCACGCTGCCGAACGAACCGGTCGCCGCGCTTGAAGGGCACGGCTTTGCAGCCGAAGTGAAAGATAGAACGGTCAACCTGCCGGCCTGGGGCGCGTATTTCGCCCGGTTGGTGTGAAGCCGGCTGAATAATGATGAGAGCAAGAACTGACGGGAAGAACCGAAGGGGAGGGTGCAATGACGGGTCTGCTGCTTAAAGATATCCGCAAGTCCTACGGCGCGGTCGATGTCATTCACGGCATCAATCTCGACATCAAGCAGGGCGAATTCATCGTCTTCGTCGGTCCGTCCGGCTGCGGAAAATCGACGCTGCTGCGCATGATCGCGGGTCTCGAGGAGATCACCGGCGGCGACATGTTCATCGATGGCGAGCGGGTCAACACCGTGCCGCCGTCGAAGCGCGGCATCGCCATGGTGTTCCAGTCCTACGCGCTCTATCCGCACATGACGGTCTACGACAACATGGCCTTCGGCATGCGGATCGCCAAGGAATCGAAGGAGGAGATCGATCGCCGGGTGCGCAACGCCGCCGATATCCTTCAGCTCACCAAGTATCTCGACCGTCTGCCGAAGGCTCTGTCCGGTGGCCAGCGCCAGCGCGTCGCGATCGGCCGTGCGATCTGCCGTGACCCCAAGGTCTTCCTGTTCGACGAGCCGCTCTCGAACCTCGATGCGGCTCTTCGCGTCGCCACCCGCATCGAGATCGCCAAGCTCAACGAGCAGATGGCCGACACGACGATGATCTACGTCACCCACGACCAGGTAGAAGCGATGACGCTCGCCGACCGTATCGTGGTGCTGTCGCAGGGCCATATCGAGCAGGTGGGTGCGCCGCTGGAACTTTACGAGCGGCCGGCCAATCTCTTCGTCGCGCGCTTCATCGGCTCGCCGGCGATGAACATCATCCCCTCGGCGATTACCGCCACCGGCGCGCAGACCACGGTGAAGCTGGCCGGTGGCAAGAGCGTCACGCTCGATATAGCCACGGACGCATCGCAGAACGGCAAGACGGCGAGCTTCGGCGTGCGGCCGGAAGACCTGCAGGTCTCTACTGGCGAGGACTTCCTGTTCGAAGGCACGATCTCGATCGTCGAGGCACTCGGCGAAGTGACGCTGCTCTATATCGAAGGTCTGGTCGAGAAGGAGCCGATCATCGCCAAGATTCCCGGCATCCTGCCGGTTCATCGCGGCGACAAGGTGCGCTTCACCGCCGACAAGGCCAAACTGCACCTGTTCGATGCTGACGGTCGCAGCTATCGCGCCTAAGCTACTCCAGGAAAAGTGCACAGCGGTTTTCCGTCCGGAATTGTGGCTTGGAAGATCAATTCCAGGAAAAGTGCGTAGCGCCCTTCCGCCGGATTTGTCTAACGAGCAGATGTTCATCTCGACCCGCCCGTAAAATCGGGCGGGTTTTTTCAATGCAACCTACGGATCAAACCCTCTGTTAAATCTCTGCCGCTAATCTGTTTCAAAAGGGGATAGGAAAGGCATATCGATGAGAGGCGCGGCGCCCGTAATGCAGCAGCACTTCCTGAACAAGGAAGAGTCCTTCATGTACGATCGGGAAGCGAACTTTCCGATGGAGGACACACGGAACGAGGCGCGCATCGAATATACCGAGAAGGGCATGACGCAGTTGAGCTCCCGCCGCTGCGAGATCATCAAGCTCTCCAAAAGCGGCGCCGTCATCAGCATCCTGACGCAGTATCAGCTGCCGCAGAACTTCTATCTCGATATTCCGAGTGCCCGCATCCAGATGGTCGGCTGCCTGCTGAAGCGCGTGCATGCCAACAACGTCATCGAAGCGCGGTTCCTCCGCCTGCTGACCGACCGCGATCTCAATCGCATCTTCGTTTACAGCACCCATCCGAACCATCGCAACCGAACGCTCGACATCTACCGCTGAGGCCCAACGCGGCTTGAGGTGTGGGGCTTGACCGTCCTGTCGGCGCAATGAATGGTTGCGGTCTTCTTCAACGGATTGGGACCGGAACCATGCAGCGACCCTATCGGCTTTCCTGCCATTGCGGCGACATCGCAGTCGAGGTCGACGAGGAGCTTTCTGGCCTCGTCGAATGCAACTGTTCGACCTGCCGGCGCTCCGGCTTCCTGCATTGGAAGGTGGACGCCGCCAAGGTGAAGCTGCTCACCGAGAAACGTCGCCTGTCGAGCTACATCTGGCGCGGTCTCAACGAGGGCCATCACTTCTGCCCGACCTGCTCGACGCCGATCATGCGCAGCGGCTATCCGGACAACAAGATCTCCATCAATGCCCGCTGCATCGAAGGCGTCGATGTATTTACGCTGGAGATCGAACGCTACGATGGACGCAATGACATGTTTCCCGGTCCGCTGCCGTAAGCGGATAGTGTGGGCGCCCAGCTCGCCACTGTCTCGAAGAAAAGTTCGCTAGAAAAGGCCGCCGCCCCGGCTGAGGAGGCGGCGCTATTTGTGTCCTAGTGGAAGAGAACGCTCGCTCCATGGTCGGCAGCACCTGCAATCGCCCGGAACGGCGCGAAAAGCTCACGGCCCATGCCGAAATCGTTGTCCGAGAGGTCGGCATGCGCAGGTACCCGCGTCTTCAGCGCGATGTCCTCGACCAGCACCTCGATCGTTCCGGCGACCGCGTCGATACGCACGATGTCGCCCTCCTGGATCCGGGCGATCGGGCCACCGTCCTTGGCCTCCGGGGTGACGTGGATTGCCGCCGGCACCTTGCCGGAGGCACCGGACATCCGACCATCGGTGAGGATGGCGACGCGCTGGCCGCGATCCTGCAGAATGCCGAGCACGGTCGTCAGTTTGTGCAGTTCCGGCATGCCGTTCGCCTTCGGGCCCTGGAAGCGCACGACGGCGACGAAATCGCCCTCGAGCTTGCCGGCCTTGAAGGCGGCATTGAGCTCGGCCTGGTCGTGGAAGATCTTGGCCGGGGCCTCGATGACGTGGCGATCCGATTTCACGGCGGAAATCTTGATGACCGCCTTGCCGAGATTGCCGGTCAGCATCTTCAGGCCGCCGCTATGCTGGAAGGGTTGGTCGATGGTCGCAAGCACCTTCGGATCAGCGCTTTCCTTCGGTGTCGGCACGCGCTCGACGCTGCCGTCGGCTCCAAGCCGAACGTCGATCTTGTAGGCGTCGAGACCCTGTCCGACGACGGTGCGGACGTCATCGTGCAGCAGCCCGCCCCGCAGCAACTGGCTGATCAGGAAGCCCATGCCGCCGGCGGCATGGAAGTGGTTCACATCGGCAAGCCCGTTCGGATAGACGCGGGCCAGTAGCGGCACGATATCCGAAAGCTCGGAGATATCCTGCCAGGTGAGCACGATGCCGGCGGCGCGCGCCATGGCGACGAGATGCATCGTGTGGTTGGTCGAGCCGCCAGTCGCATGCAGGCCGACGACGCCATTGACGATCGAGCGCTCGTCGATCATCTCGCCGGCGGGCGTGAACTCGTTGCCCATGGCGGTGATCGCCAGCGCCCGCTTGGCGGCTTCCTTCGTCAGCGCGTCGCGCAGCGGCGTGCCGGGATTGATGAAGGAGGCGCCGGGCAGGTGGAAGCCCATGATCTCCATCAGCATCTGGTTGGAGTTGGCGGTGCCGTAGAAGGTGCAGGTGCCCGGCCCGTGGTAGGACTTTGATTCCGCTTCGAGCAGCTCGTCGCGGCCGACCTTGCCTTCGGCGAAGAGCTGGCGCACCCGCGCCTTCTCGTCGTTCGGCAGGCCCGAGGTCATGGGACCTGCGGGCACGAAGATGGCGGGCAGATGCCCGAAGGTCAGCGCCGCAATGACGAGACCCGGCACGATCTTGTCGCAGACGCCGAGATAGACAGTGGAATCGAACATGTTGTGCGACAGGCCGACGCCGGCAGCCATGGCGATCAGGTCGCGCGAGAAGAGCGAAAGCTCCATGCCCGGCTGCCCCTGAGTGACGCCGTCGCACATGGCCGGTACGCCGCCGGCAACCTGGGCGATGCCGCCCGCTTCTCGCGCGGCATCACGGATCAGCGCCGGATAGGTCTCGAACGGCTGGTGCGCCGAGAGCATGTCATTATAGGAGGTGATGATGCCGAGGTTGGCCACGCGGTCGCCCGCGAGCGCCACCTTCTCGGCGGGGGAACAGACAGCAAACCCGTGGGCAAGATTGCCGCAGCCGAGCACGCTGCGGTGCGGGCCGCTCGACGCCGCGCGGCGGACGCGGTCGAGATAGGGTTCGCGGTGCGGTTTCGAGCGCTCGACGATGCGAGCGGTGATCGAGGCAATGCGGGAATCGGCGGACATGACAAATCCTGTTCCGGAGTCTTCGACTCCTCATCTTCAGCCAGTCATCGGTCCGGAGCGCGGCGAGCTTGGGAGAGCGCACGTCGCGTCCCGGCATGTTCTCAGAAACACTTTCCCGTTCCGGCGGGAGCGCGCCACCGGCTGAACGTGTCTCCACTTTGATATTGGGCCGATTCGACCCAACAGCAGTCGATCTACGGCGCCCAGTAAATCTGCACCGGCGATGCGGCACGACGCAGCATCGCGCGGATCGGCATGTCCTTCTCGTCGCCGGCCTGTTCAGCCTTGGCGAGAACGGTCTTCTTGCCTTCGCCTTCGATGTGTAGCACCAGAAGCCGCGCATCCTGAAGGCTGGCGAAGGTCAGCGTCAGGCGGGTTTCGCCCGCACCTTCCGCCTCCATCGTGATCACGCCGCGCGGCGTCGCCGGATCGATGGCACGCGCGAGTTGCGATCCGCCCGGGAAGAACGACGCGGTGTGCCCGTCCGTTCCCATGCCGAGAATGGCGACGTCGAACGGCGCGCCGATTGCTGCCGTTTCCCGGCTTGCGATTTCAGCGGCCGCCTCGGCCGAGGGCGCCGCATGGTAGAGCGGCAGGAACTTGGCCGCGGCCGCCTTGCCCTGAAGCAGGTTGCTGGCAACCAGGCCATGGTTGGAACGATCACTTTCCGGCGGCACGAAACGTTCGTCAACGAGCGTCACGGTTACCTTGTCCCAGGCGATGTCCTTTTTGGACAGCGCTTTGAAGAAAGCCTTGGGGGTCGAGCCGCCGGAGACTGCGATGCTCGCCGAACCGCGTGCTGCAATGCCGGCAGAAAGTGCGCTGCTCACGGCGTCAGCCAGGCCTTCCGCCAATGCCGCGCCGTTTTCGAAAGTATGAAGCTCTGTCGTCATCATTGCACCTATATCGCATCGTTCCAGGTGCGGCCGTCACGCTCGATCAGCGCGATCGACTGGCTCGGGCCCCAGGTGCCGGCGGTATAGCCCTGGACCTGCTGCCCCGTTTCCTCCCACGCCTTCAGGATTGGGTCGACCCACTTCCATGCGGCCTCGACCTCGTCGCGGCGTACGAACAGCGTCTGGTTATTGCGGACGACGTCGAAGAGCAGCCGCTCATAGGCGTCGGCATTGCGCACGGCAAATGCCTCGGCAAAGCTCATGTCGAGCGAAACGTTGCGCAGGCGCATGCCGCCCGGGCCAGGATCCTTGATCATCAGCGACTGCTTCACGCCTTCGTTCGGCTGCAGGCGAATGACCAGCTGGTTGGCCGAGATGCGGCCGGCATTGTTGTCGAAGATCGAGTGCGGGATCTGCTTGAAGGTGATGACGATTTCCGACATGCGACCGGCAAGGCGCTTGCCGGTGCGGATGTAGAAGGGCACGCCGGCCCAGCGCCAGTTGCTGACCTCAGCCTTGATCGCCACGAAGGTCTCGGTGTTCGAGACACCGCCTTCGAGCTCTTCGAGATAGCCCTTGACCGGACCGCCGGCAGAGGCGCCGGCGCGGTACTGGCCGCGCACCGTCACCTGTTCGACGTTGGACGAGGTGATCGGCTTCAGCGCGCGCAGAACCTTGAGCTTTTCGTCGCGGACCGCTTCCGCGTCCATCGAGGTCGGCGCTTCCATGGCGACGAAGCAGACGAGCTGCAGAATGTGGTTCTGCACCATATCGCGAAGTGCACCGGCCTTGTCGTAATAGCCGGCGCGGTTTTCGAGACCGACGGCTTCCGCCACGGTGATCTGCACGTGGTCGATATGGGCGGAGTTCCACAGCGGCTCGTAGAGCGCATTGGCGAAGCGCAGCGCCATCAGGTTCTGCACCGTCTCCTTGCCGAGATAGTGATCGATGCGGAAGATCTGCTCTTCGCGGAAGACCTTGCCGATCGTGTCGTTGAGCTCGGTCGCCGATGCGAGGTCGCGGCCGATCGGCTTTTCGACGACGATGCGGGTATTCTTGGTGATCAGCTTGTGATCGCGGATGCGTTCGGAAATGTCGCCAAAGATCGCCGGGCCGACAGCGAGGTAGAAGGCGCGGATACGCTCCTTGCCCTCTTCGAGAATCTTCTTCAGCGCATCCCAGCCCTGGTCCGACTTGGCGTCGACGGAAACATAGAAGAGGCGCGCGGCGAACTTGGCGACTTCCTCTTCCTTGTACTCGTCCGCCTTCAGATGTTCCTTCAGCGCATCGACGGCGAATTTGCGATAGTCCTCATGGCTGAGTGCTGCGCGCGACGCGCCGATGATGCGGGTCGGCTCGGTGATCTGGCCTTCCAGTTGCCGGTGATAGAGCGCCGGCAACAGCTTGCGCTCCGCAAGATCGCCGGTGCCCCCGAACACCACATAGTCAAATGGTTCGACGGGAATGATCTGGCTGCTCATGGGATATCTCGATCTGTTCAGGTCACGGACACATATAATCTAATCGATTTAAATGCGCTAGGGTGCGGCGCAATAAAATGCCGCCGCGAGGGCTTCTCAGAACCTGTCGCGTAATGCGTACCAGCTTAACGCAAGGAAGAGAAGGGCGGAGCGGAACCGCGTACCACCGGGAAAAGCCGGGATTTTCAGGGCTTTCAGCAGATCGAGCTCGGTATCCTTGCCGAGCGCCAGGTCGGCATAGAGCTTGCCGCAATAGTTGGAGAGCATCACACCGTGACCGGAATAGCCGCCGATGGAGGTGACGCCGGGCATGACCTCGCGACAGAAGGGCGTGCGCGGCATGGTGATGCCGACGGAGCCGCCCCAGGCATGGGTGATCTCGATATTGGCGAGTTCCGGATAGATCTCGCTGATCTGCCGGCGGATGTGGGTCGAGATATCTAGCGGATTGTCAGCGGTATAGGCCTCACGGCCGCCGAAGAGCAGCCGCCCGTCCCGAGACTTGCGGAAATAACGTACGACGAAGCGCGAATCATCGACCGACTCGCCGCCGGGAATGACGTTTGGGTGGTCGGAAAGCACCGTCGTTGCGCCGATGAAGGACCGGATCGGCATGACGTGGCTGGCGCTCACCGGCTCCAAGTTGCCGATATAGGCGTTGCAGGCGACAAACACGCGATCGGCGGTGATCGTGCCGCGGTCGGTGGTGATGACGATCGCGCCTCCGCTGCGGTCGATCTTCAGGGCTTTCGTCTGTTCGAAGAGATTGGCACCGGCAAGGGCGGCCTGCTTCGCCAGCCCGACCAGCAGCTTCATCGGGTGGATATGGCCGGTGCCGGCATCGCGGATGCCGAAGTGGTAATGGCTCGACCCGAGCCGGCTTGCGGTTTCCTCCCGATCCATGAAGGAGAGATGCGGATAGCCAAAGCGTGTTGCCATCGCTTCCGCATGGTCGCGATAGTCCTTTTCGAGGCTTTTCTTGTGGCCGACCGAGAGCTGGCCGGGCACGAACTCGATGTCGATTTCGTGTGTGTTTGCGAAGTCGAGCACGTAGCGCTTGGCATTCTCCGCCATGTCGAAGAGCGCCTGTGCCCGCTCATGACCAAGGTTTTCTTCGGTCTCGTCCGCCCAGGCGCGCTGCCCGGTGCCGAACTGGCCGCCATTGCGGCCGGAGGCACCGTCGCCGAAACGGCAGGCGTCGATCAAGGTGACGTCGACGCCCTGCCGCGCCAGGTTCCAGGCGGCCTGCAGCCCCGTATAGCCGCCGCCGATGATCGCGACGTCGGCTTTCCGCGATCCCGGCATGGCGGGATACTCCGGTCGATCGGGAACCGTTGCCTCATACCAGGAGTAACCGGGCGAGATCGGGCTTTGCCAGGGCATGGAGAACCTCTGAGGTCAGACGTTGAGAAGCAGGAATTCGCGTTCCCAGGGACTGATGACCTGCATGAAGGTTTCGAACTCGCCACGTTTGACGCCGGCATAGATGGCGATGAACTCAGGGCTCAGCACCTCCGCAAGCGATGGTGCCGATTCCAGCAGTGCCACAGCTTCGAGCAGGCCGCGCGGCAGGTCGATCTCGCCCTCGTTGGCCGTGTCCTCGGTCGGTGCCGTCGGCTCGCGCTGTTCGACGATGCCGAGATAACCGCAGGCAAGCGAGGCCGCGAGCGCCAGATAAGGGTTGGCATCCGAGCTCGGCAGCCGGTTCTCGATGCGCCGGGCGACCGGTTCCGACACCGGGATGCGGAAGGCGGTCGTGCGGTTGTCGTAGCCCCAAGCGGTATTGACGGGCGCCGACATGTCGGGCGTCAACCGGCGGAAGGAGTTCACATAGGGCGCCATCATGACCAGCGTGCGCGGCACGTAGTGCTGCATGCCGCCGATGAAGTGGAAGAACTCCTTCGATGCCGATCCATCCGGGTTCGAGAACAGGTTCCGGCCGGTGTTGATTTCGACCACTGACTGGTGGATGTGCATCGCCGAACCCGGCTGGCCCTGCATCGGCTTGGCCATGAAGGTGGCATAGATGCCGTGCTTCAGCGCCGCCTCGCGGATCGTGCGCTTGAACAGGAAGACCTGGTCGGCCAGCTCGATCGGATCGCCGTGGCGAAGGTTGATCTCGAGCTGCGCCGGTCCCTCTTCATGGATCAGCGTGTCGATCTCGAGACCCTGCTTCTCGGAGAAGTGATAGATGTCGTCGATCAGCTCGTCGAACTCGTTGATGCCGGCAATCGAATAGCCCTGACCGCCAAGGATCGAGCGACCGGAGCGACCCTTCGGCGGATGCAGGGGATAGTCAGGGTCGTCATTGGTGGCGACGAGGTAGAATTCGATTTCCGGCGCGACGACCGGTTTCCAGCCCTTCTTCTTATAAAGGTCGACCACGCGCTTCAGGACGTTGCGCGGCGTGTAGCTGATCTGCTCGCCCTGCGAACCGACGATGTCACAGATCACCTGCGCCGTAGGGTCGGTCTCCCAGGGCACGACCGAAAGGGTCGAGAGATCAGGCACGAGCTTGATGTCGCTGTCGCGCGAATCGTAGCGGAACTGCCCGGTTTCGTCAGGATACTCGCCCGAGATCGTGTGCCGGTAGACGGCCGAGGGGAGCGCCAGCGAGGTGTTGGACGTGAATTTCGAGGTCGGCATCATCTTGCCGCGCGGCACGCCGGCAAGGTCGGGCGTGATGCATTCGACGTCTTCGATGCCGCGGATCTTGAGCCAGTCCGTGGCTTCCTTCCAGGTCTTCACACCGCGGAGGGAGTGCAAGGCGGGGGGTATTTTCGAAGTTTTGCTGATTTTCGTTGTTTGTTGGGCAGCACTTCTCTTGGAGGGCATAAATCACCGGTTTTGGCTTCGGATGACGCATCATAACCACAGATTGGCAATTGGCTAGATGGGCTTGGTCATTGACTTTCTTCTTTGCCACCGGGAAGGAAAGACAAAAGAGCTGGGGTGTTTCGTGGCTGAGAAGAAGGATGTGGTCATCATCGGCGCCGGTGCCGCGGGCATGATGTGCGCCATCGAAGCGGGCAAGCGCGGCCGCCGCACGGCTGTGCTCGACCATGCCAAGGCACCCGGTGAGAAGATCCGCATCTCCGGCGGTGGTCGCTGCAACTTCACCAATATCCATGCGGGGCCGAAGAATTTCCTTTCGGCCAACTCACATTTCTGCAAGTCGGCACTGGCGCGCTATACGCCGCGCGATTTCCTTGGCCTTGTCGAAAAGCACGGCATCGCCTGGCACGAAAAGACGCTCGGCCAGCTCTTCTGCGACCACTCGGCCAAGGACATCATCAGGATGCTGCTCGCGGAAATGCGGGATGTGCACGCCGAGTTGCGGTTGGAGACAACGATCGAAAGCGTCGAACGCCACGGGGCGGGCTTCCGCGTCATGACGGATGAGGGGCCTATCGATGCCCAATCGCTCGTCATCGCCAGCGGCGGCAAGTCGATTCCGAAGATGGGTGCGACAGGGCTCGCTTACCGGATCGCCGAGCAGTTCGGCCTTGGCATCGTCGAAACGCGGCCGGGCCTCGTGCCGCTGACCCTCGATCCGGCGCAGCTCGAAACGATCGGCGAACTGGCGGGTGTCGCAGCCGACGCCGAAGCCCGGTTCGGCAAGACGGCTTTTCGCGAGGCGGTGCTGATCACCCATCGTGGCCTGAGCGGCCCGGCGATCCTGCAGATCTCTTCCTATTGGCGCGAGGGACAGGAGATCGAGTTGCGGCTGATGCCCGATATCGACATCGCCGCGATCCTCAAGGAGATCCGCCGCACCCACGGCAAGCAGGCGGTGCAGACGGCGCTTGGCGATATCCTGCCGCGCCGGCTCGCCCAGTTTTTCGCCGACGGCGCGAAGCTGACCGGCCGTCAGCTTGCCGACCTCTCGGACAAAACGATCAACCAGCTTTCGGCCTTGATCCAGGCCTGGACGATCAAGCCCGCCGGATCGGAAGGCTATCGCACGGCCGAGGTCACGCTCGGCGGCGTCGATACCAAAGGGCTCGATTCCAAGACGATGCAGGCGAAGGCGGTACCCGGGCTCTTCTTCATCGGCGAATGCGTCGATGTGACCGGCTGGCTCGGCGGCTACAATTTCCAATGGGCCTGGGCATCGGGCTTTGCTGCCGGGCAGGACGCCTGATCTCCCCGCTTTTGTTGGGTCGTGCTTCAGCGATTGTTAACGGCTCTGATCGAACCTTTATTCTCGTCGGCACAGCCGGCGGTTGGTGTGATCGGATTGTCGCGTAAACGGAAATAACACTGTTTCCTATTTTTTGACTTTCCTCCGCCCCGGCATGGCTGCAATATATGTGTGACTGGCAAGCCGGTTCATCCGGGCCGATGGTTGCCGGTGAATGTGACAAGGACAGGATGCCATGAACCAACCACGCCGCCGTCCCCGCGCCATCGCGGTCGCCCGCACCGATGAAAGCCGTCAGCAGAAGGCCGCCACCACGCGCCTCGCCCTCATCGCTTTCTTCGCCGTAGCCGCGCTTGCAGCCCTTCCGGCCCTTTGGTTCTGATCTCAGGCAACCGGCCCTCGACGGCCGGTTCCTCGGGCGCAGTTGAAGCGCCCTGCGCCCCTTCGGATTTTCTGCCGCAGGTGAAACACGCTTATATAAATTTTAATCGTTCAAATTAGATAGTACGACGATGTGAGTTTCGTCAGGTTCGCATTGCCTGGAGGGGTGACGCGGATCCGCAATGATTGCCGACGGACTTGCGGCGTGCGCCGTATGATTTTCCGAAAAACATCAGCCTGTTTGCGCATCGGGTGGCTCTCGATCGTTCGCGCCTTCACGCCCCGTCGTTGAATGCGCAGACGTCCCGAGCTGCCGGGGAGGCGAATGCGAGCTGCGAGCCAAGGTGTTTTCAATGTTCATTGATAGAATTCTTGCCCGTTTCAAGATCCAGACGAAGGTGCTGTTTTTCATCCTGCCCTTCGTCGTCAGCATCTGTGCCGTCGGTATCACCGGCCTCTATGCATCCGGCCTGCTTCAGGGCCGCATGGAGATTTCCAACAGCGTGCTGCAGACATTGAGCGGCTTCAAGGATGTCTATGCGGGCATGAACGCCTTCCTGCATTCGACGACCGAGGAAACCAGGCAAGCCGTCCAGTCAAAGATTTCGGCCCAGAAGGACGTGCTTGCGGCAACGGCCGCACAGGTCGCCGGTCAGAGTGGCCAGGATGAGCTGACGGCCGCAATCGCCGCGACAAACGACATCGAGGCACGCATCGATGGCCTCTGGAAGCTGCATGTCGGCGAGCAGGAGCTGCGCGCAGCGATGGCGGCGAACCTCGACGCGCTGCTGATCGAGCGCTCCAAGATCAACGAGGAATCGAACCGGCTGCAATATGCTGTGCGGAAGAACGAAAACGCTGCCAAGACCATGCTGCGCGAAGCCGAAAAGCTGATGCGCGCCAGCCGCTTCTTCAACGAGTTCGGCACCGAGGTCAGCAAGGCGATCACCGTCGACGACAAGCTGAAGGCGGTCAAGGAACGCTTCCCGATGATCGGCCGCACCGAGCGCGACATCTTCCGCCTGCTGCCGAAGGATGAAAAGTCGCTTGCCGAAACGATCACTTCGGCCTCGAGCGAGATCGGCGCGCTGCTGAAGGCGCCGGCCGGCCCGGAGACGCTTGCCGGCATCTCCAAATATGTCGACCGTTTCCGCACTGCGAGCTTCCGCCTGGAGGCGGCATCGGTCGGCAAGATGCGTGACGCGACGCGGATCTTCGCCGAACTCGACGAACAGATCGTCAGCACGGAATCGGTGTTGACCGCGACCCGTCGGCTTTCGTCGTCGATCACCGATATCCAGATTTCGGCTGCGACCTTCATGGGGCAGACGACTGAGGACAACCGTAAGAAGCTGCTCGACAAGTCGCTCGCCGTCCAGCAGAACATGGCGACGCTGCGCGGCGTCGCCAGTGACGGTGCTTCCTTCGACAAGATTGCCGACACCCTGATGCCGATCCTCACCGCGATGAAGAAGGACCCGGCGGCGCTCGTCGAAATCACCGTCAAGCGGACCGCCGACTTCGACGCTGCCGGCCAATCGATCGACCAGATCTGGGGCGATCTCACCGGCTTTGCCGAGCAGCAGAAGGTGGCCGCCGGAACAGAACGCCAGGAAGCAAACCAGATCTCGGTGGCCGCAACCGTCGGCGGCGTCGTCATCGCGCTACTCGCCGGCATTGCGTTGACGCTGACGCTGAAGAAGCCGATCGGCCAGATCACCGCTGCCATGCGTCGCCTCGCCGATGGCCGCCTCGACACCGCGATCGACGGCGACGCCCGTCGCGACGAAATCGGCGACATGGCGCGCGCGCTCGGCGTCTTCAAGGAGAACGCGCTTTCCAAGGTGCGTATCGAGGCCGAGAGCGAAGAGCAGCGTACCCGCGCCGAAATGGAGCGCAGCCGCAACGATCAGGAAAAGCGCGAACTCGACCGCCAGATCGATCTGGCCGTCAGCGAGCTTGCCGCCGGTCTCGGCCGTCTCGCGCAGGGCGACCTCTCGCGCCAGATTGAGGTTCCGTTCCACGGTCGTCTTGAACAGTTGCGCGAGGACTTCAATGGCTCGCTGATCCGGCTGCAGGACACGCTCTCCCAGATCCGTGCCAATGCGCAGGCGATCCAGGAAAGCGGTTCCAGCATGCACCATGCAGCCGATTCGCTGTCGAAGCGGACGGAAGCCCAGGCGGCATCGCTTGAAGAAACCGCCGCTGCGGTCGACCAGATCACCGTGACCGTTCGTTCTTCGGCCGAGCGTGCCGGCGAAGCCAACCATGCCGTGATCCAGACGAAGCGCAGTGCCGACAGCTCGGCGACCGTCGTCACCAACGCGATCGCCGCCATGGGACGCATCGAGGAGGCCTCGCGCCAGATCGAGCAGATCATCGAGGTTATCGACGACATCGCCTTCCAGACGAACCTGTTGGCGCTGAACGCCGGCATCGAGGCAGCGCGTGCGGGTGAAGCAGGCAAGGGTTTTGCCGTTGTCGCTCAGGAAGTGCGTGAGCTGGCGCAGCGTTCGGCAGAGGCCGCGCGCGAGATCAAGGGGCTCATCAACAAGTCGACGAACGAGGTCAATGCCGGTTCGCACCTGGTCAAGGAAACGGGCGAAGTGTTGGCATCGATCAGCGCGCAGATCGTCACCGTCAGCCAGCATGTGGAGATGATCGCGACCGCAAGCCGCGATCAGGCCGTTGCGCTCAACGAGGTCAACGGCTCGGTCAACCAGATGGACCAGATGACACAGCAGAACGCGTCCATGGTCGAGGAAGCGACGGCGACGAGCCGGTCGCTCGCACACCAGGCCGACACGTTGATGATGCTTGTCGAGCAGTTCCGGCTGGAGCCGCAGGCAGACGACTACAATTCCCGGGCGGCCTGAGGCGACCGGCAATCGAAATCGCTGACGGCGGACTTTCCGCCTTCAGGCGAAGGCACGGCAAACCGGTATCGCCGTGCGACATAACAAGGGCAGGGGCTAACATTGCACCGCGTGGCCGCAGGGCTCCGCGGTGCTCTTTTTTTCAGCGTCAAGGCGCCTCATGCGCCGCTGGGCAATCCTGACGGACAGGGCGTTCAAGAAGCGCCGAAAATATCCCGGCGGCTTCGGATCGAAGTCTTCGTCCCAACGCCGGTTCTTCAAGGCCATGTCGGCGATATAGACCATTGCCATCATTTCCATGGTGATGCTCCTCATTTGGTGGGCATCACCTCTTTTATGCATCCAAAGCAGTTTTACATACACCGGATATCGCCCTATATTTTTCAGCTATGAAAAACCTGGATTGGGATATCTACCGCTGTTTCATGAGCGTGGCGCGCACCGGCGGCCTGACCGGCGCGGCACAGGCGCTCGGTTCGAGCCCGGCCACGGTCGGGCGGCGGATGCTGGAGCTCGAGGAGCGGACGGGCCGCGCCCTGTTCCTGCGCAGCCAGACCGGATACCAACTCACCGGCGACGGCGAACTCCTCTTCGAGCAGCTTCAGGAGATGGAAGCGGCGGCGCGCCGGGTCGAGAGCTGGCGGCGCGAAGGCGAAGGCGTGACCGTCCGCATCACGCTCGGAACCTGGATCGCCTGGTTCCTGGCAGAGAACTTCCCGGCGCTTTGTACCGAAAGGGACGGCTTCGGCCTGGCGATGACCATTGGCGAGACGCGCGCCAGCCTTGCCTACCGCGAGACGGATATCGGCATCCGCGCCTTCGAACCGGAGGAAAGCTACCTGGCAGCGAGCCCGGTCGGCGAACTCGCCTATGCCGCCTATCGCCGGAAGAACGCGCCATCCGCCGCCAATGCGCGATGGGTGGCCGTCGGTGCGGAAGAGGCGATCTCGGCCTATCTTCGCTGGCCGCACGAGCAGGTAGAAGGGCGGGCTGAGGGGCGCATCGTCGCCACGGTGACGAGGCCGCGCTCGCTCTTGGATCTCGCCCGTGCCGGTGCCGGCTGCGCCGTGCTTCCCTGTTTCGTCGGCGACCTCGATCCGATGCTGGAGCGGGCGGGCGATGAGATCCCGGCGCTCAGGCACCGGCAATGGATCGTGATGAACAACGAGGACCGCCACCGAAGGGAAATCCGCACGGTGGTCGACCGCATGACGAAGCTGTTGCGTAGCCATGCCGACGTCTTTGCCGGAAAACGGCCGCGTCGCGGTTGAGCGCCGTGAAGCCGGCCTAAGTCTCTGCCGGCGGGTGCGGGATACCAAGTTGCACGGCGGAGGCTTCGGTCAGCGCATCAGGAGCTTGACGAGGGCGGCCTGCGAATTGACCCGGGTCTTGGCATAAATGCTTTTAAGCTGGGTACGGATCGTCTCGTAGCTGACGCCGTTGGCATGCGACATTTCCTTCAGCGTCAGGCCGGCGGCGACGCCGGTCGCGATGCGGATTTCGGCCGGCGTGAGGCCGTAGCTGTCTTTCAGGTGGTCGAGGCGTTGGTCAAAAACCAGCGAGGACGCCGGCTCGACCAGCACCGCGACGGTGGGGCCATCGAGGAGTTCGGTGAAGATACTGGCGGTCCGCCGGACGAGCGTGATCCGAAAGGCGCCATTCTCCGCGGTCCTGACGACGCGAACCTGCGGCTGTGCCGGAGTGCCGACCGGCGAGGCCAGAAGCTCCACTGCCGCGTTGGTTTCCGGTTCTTCCATGAACAGGCGCCCATTGATCGTGACGCGAAACGGTGAGCCCTTCGCCGCCATCCGCTGCGCACTCTCGTTCATGGAGCGGATGCGAAGATTGTCGCCGACATAGACGACGCCGACGCCGATCGTATCGAGAAGCGTCTGGCCTTCGTGCTGCTCAGCCACCATCAGGTCGCGCCGCCGCAGGAAATCGAAGGCGCGCTTCAGATGGGGGGCAAGCAGGGTATATTGATCGGCCGCCTGCCGGTTGAACTCTTCGTCCGTTGACGACGTACAGGTCGATACGAGCAATGTGCGCGTCGGGCTGCGCACGATGGTGACGCCGACGGTGGTCTCGCAGCCGGTCTGGCCCTTCAGCCAGTCATTGTAGAATTCCGATTTCAGCAAGTCCGCGCGCGAGACGATATGTTCGCCGGCGAGACCGCGGCCCACGGGCACGAGCACCGACTTCGGTATCCAGGGATTGATCGCCGCGAAGTGGTTGTTGAACTGGTCGATGGCTTCCGGCGTAAAGCCGGAGACGTAGGGCACGCATGACGCCGGCGATGTGAGATCGTGGTAGTGCAGTGCCGAGCGCCCGTCGGGCATTGTCGTCGTCAGCCGGTCGAGAAAGTCCTGCCAGCCACAGTCACCAAAGGCGGCGCCGTAGATCAGCTCCGTCAACTCGGCCGTATCGGCAGCTCTCGGTGATCGATACATGCGCATCTCTGCCTAAGGTAGGTTCGGCTAATATAGGCAGGAGCGGGCGGTTCGATCAACCTGAAATAGTGGGTTGCCGGTGATCGCTGCGTCGTGAACGATCACCTCGAGCACGGAAAGGCCGGCATCGCTGCCGGCCTTTCTGATCTTGTGCGCCGAGATCTCGCGCTGCAGTTTTAATTACGTTCAACGATAAATTGTGTTTCGGACGAAAGATGCAGCGAGCGGACGAAGCGAGACGGATGAAATCAGGGCCATCGCAAGCGTCATCGCAATGAGCGTCATGGCCTGCCCTGGGTCACGATGACCGGGATCAGGAGGTCGCCCCAGTTCCCTTCGCCGCCGTGGTGGCGAGCCGAGCGGACGAGTTCGACCGAAACGCCGGCATCGACGGCCTTCATCACGGACTGGTTGAGGCGGTGCAGGTCGTTGGCGACCATGCGGATCGCTGCCTGCTGGTCCGGGGTCATCGCCGAAGACTGTTCCTCGGCCCGTTCCTTGACGCGTGTCTGGACTGTCATTGGACTTCTCCTTGAGGTTCGAGGCTTTTGAATTGCTCGGGGAGCGCGGCGGGCAGGGATTGCCACGCTCCCCTGCCGTTCACTCTGCGGCCGGGCGGAACTGGTCGTGCTCGGTCGATTCTTTCATCGCGGTCGTCGAGGACTGACCGCCGGTGATTGCCAGCGAAACGGCGTCGAAGTAGCCGGTGCCGACTTCCCGCTGATGCTTGGTCGCCGTATAGCCGTTGACCTCGGCGGCGAATTCCGCTTCCTGCAGTTCCGAATAGGCGGCCATCTGTCTCGCCTTGTAGCCGCGCGCCAGTTCGAACATGCCGAAGTTCAGCTGATGGAAGCCGGCAAGCGTGATGAACTGGAACTTGTAGCCCATCGCGCCCAGCTCGCGCTGGAACTTGGCGATCGTCGCGTCGTCGAGGTTCTTCTTCCAGTTGAACGACGGCGAGCAGTTGTAGGCGAGCACCTTGCCCGGATGCGCCTTGTGCACGCCCTCGGCGAACTTGCGGGCCTGCTCCAGATCTGGCTTGGAGGTCTCACACCAGATGAGGTCGCAATGCGGCGCATAGGCGATGGCCCGGGCGATGCAGGGCTCCAGCCCGTTCTTCACCTGGTAGAAACCTTCGACCGTGCGCCCGGCGTCATAGTCGACGAAGGGACGGTCGCGCTCGTCGATGTCGGAGGTCAAAAGCTTTGCCGCTTCCGCATCGGTACGGGCGATGACCAGTGTCGGCGTGCCCATGACGTCGGCGGCCAGTCGTGCTGCGTTCAGGTTGCGGATATGGGCGGCCGTCGGGATCAGAACCTTGCCGCCGAGATGGCCGCACTTTTTCTCCGAAGCGAGCTGGTCTTCGTAGTGGACGCCGGCGGCCCCCGCTTCGATGAAGGCCTTCATGATCTCGAAGGCGTTGAGCGGGCCACCGAAACCGGCTTCCGCGTCGGCGACGATCGGCGCGAACCAGGTGTCGACCGAAAGGCCCTTGCCTTCGGAGGTCTCGATCTGGTCGGCACGCTGCAGCGTGCGGTTGATGCGCTTTGCAAGCTCCGGTGCGGCATTGGCCGGATAGAGCGACTGGTCGGGGTACATCGCCGATGCGGTGTTGGCGTCGGCAGCAACCTGCCAGCCCGAAAGGTAGATCGCCTTCAAGCCGGCGCGGACCATCTGCATGGCCTGGTTGCCCGAGAGCGCTCCGAGCGCGTTGACGAAGTCATCCTCGTGAATGAGTTTCCACAAGCGGTTCGCGCCCATTTCGGCCAGCGAATAGCGGATTTCGACCGACCCGCGCAGCCGCTTCGCGGTCTCCGCGGTGTAGGGGCGTTCGACGCCATCGAAGCGGCCTTGCGGTGCGCTGGGAACAAGCTTGTAAAAATCAGTCATTACATCCTCCTGTCAAAATCGAACATCCATTCGACTTTCGTCGCACGGCGCTTTGTGTTTCGAGTTCATGTGACAGTTTTTACATTGCGCTGCGGTATTCGGCTATGGGAAACAATGAAATGGCGTGATCAAAAGGGTTATCTTGTCTTGCCTTTGACAGGTGTGCGAAGTAAATTTGTAAAAGGTGTAAATCGCCGTGCGCTTTGCAGATTGTAAAGGTAGTTACAAATGGCCGAGAACAAGATCTTCGCCGGGCCGCGTGTGAGGCGCATCCGCAACGGCCTGTCGCTGACACAGACGGCCATGGCCGAGGCCCTCGGCATCTCGCCGTCCTACCTCAATCTGATCGAGCGCAATCAGCGGCCGCTGACCGTGCAGCTGCTTTTGAAACTCGCGTCGGTCTACAAGGTCGATCTCGACGAATTGCAGGGGGAAACTGGTGGCAGCCTCGCGCAATTGCGCGAGGTTTTCGCCGATCCGCTGCTGTCGGCCGAACTGCCCGGAGAGCAGGAGCTGATCGAGGTGGCTGAAGCCGCCCCCAATGCGGCCGGTGGCGTCGTCAAGCTCTATCGCGCCTATCGCGAGCAGGCGGCCCGCCTCAAGGATCTCGCCGATCTGTTGGCGGGGCAGGGGCACATGGAGGCGCTTTCGGGCACGCGGCTGCCGATGGACGAGGTGCGCGAAACCTTCGAGGCCAGGCCCAACCATTTCGCCGCGCTCGAGGCAGCGGCGGAAGCCTTTCATGAGGCGCTGTCGCCAGGCGATGACCTTGTGGGCGCGCTCAAGAACTGGCTGAAGAAGGAGCATGGCCTGGTGGTGCGCAGCCTGCCGGTGCATGCCATGCCCAATCTGCGCCGCCGTTTCGACCGGCATTCCATGCGCCTCTTCATCTCCGAGCGGCTGTCGCCCTATGACCAGCTCCGCGAGATCGCCATGGAGGCGGTGTCGATTGCCTGCCACGAAGCGATCATCGCCGAACTCGAACCCTTGCGCTTCTCGACGGCGGAGGCGCGCCGCATCGCCCGCTTCGAGCTTGCGCGCTATGGCGCGCATGCACTGATGATGCCCTATGCCGCATTCCTCGCCGCCGCGCAGCGCGCGAAGTATGATGTCGACGTGCTGCGTGCCCGCTTTCAGGTCTCCTTCGAGCAGGCCGCCAATCGGCTGACCATGCTGCAGCGGCCGGGCGCGCAAGGAGTGCCCTTCTTCCTGATGGAGATCGACAATGCCGGCCACCGCTTGCGGCGGGCCGGCGCATCAGGCTTCCCGCAGGCGAAGTTCGGCGGCGGCTGTCCGAAGCTCAATATCCACGCCGCCTTTTCGGTGCCGGGGCAGGTTCTGGTCGATCGTGTCGAAATGCCCGACGGTGCCGCGTTTCTGACCGTGGCGCGCACGCTGGATGGCCCGCAGGCGGCGTTCCAGGAGCGGGTTCGGCGCACGGCCGTGCTCCTCGGTTGCGAAGCGTCCTTCGCTGATGAGGTGGTCTACGGTTCGGCGATGCTGCCGGCGGTCGCGATTGGTGCCGCCTGCCGGCTCTGCGAGCGGCAGGGCTGTCTCGCACGCGCCGAGCCACCGGTTACACGGCCGCTGGGGCTCGATGAGATGGCGACAGGGCTCAGCGTCTTCGATTTTCAGTAGCTGACGGGATGCTGGTTCGGCAGCAGCGGTGCATCCGGCGCGAAGCATTCCGCCGGCAGCCCCGTGGTGTATCCGCGGGTGATATGCGCCTTGTCCGCATAGGCCTTGTTGCGCATCAGGATCGCGTGCAGTTCCGGCAGGTTGTAGAAGGGCACGCCCGGATAGAGGTGGTGCTCAAGGTGATAGTTGATGTTGTGGGGGGCGAAGAACAGCTTCTCCCAGGCATGCGGATAGACCGTGCGTGAACTCGTCAACTCGTCGCTATAGTCCATACTGCCAAAGTGCTCGGCGACGCTGCGTATATAAAGGAACAGGCAGAAGAAGGTGAGGAACGGCACCACCCAGTAGAGCGCCACTTCCCGCCAGATGCCGAACAGCGTGAAGATCGCTGCGGCGGCCACATAGAAGCCGATGCGCAGCAGCTTGTATTGAAGCGTCGAGCGGTCGTTCTTTCCCATGCGTTTGGCCATGTGCAGCATGTCGCGCAGCGAATTGACCGCAACGAGGTAGCCAAGCAGCTGCGTTATGCCGCGAGCAAGCTTCTGCGGGAAGGTGAATTGCGGCATGCCGAGCTTCGCCGTCCAGTCCGGATCCTCGTCGGTATTGGCATGCTGGTGGTGCGCGAGATGGTTCTGGCGATAGCCGTCGACGGTGGCAAGCACCGGCCAGGCGAGCACGAGATCGCTCATCCAGTCGCTGAGTTTTCTATTGCGGATGATGCGGTAATGCGCCGCCTCGTGGATCATGCAGCCGAGTGCATGCATGCGTCCGGCGATCAGCACAACGGCGAGCAGATAGACCAGCGGATTGCCGGCATATTCGCTGACGGCGATCGCCGCTGCGATCATCGCCCAATCGAAAGCGATTGCGCCCAGCGCCTTGTTTGGCTTGAGCACGGAAAGGCGTTTCAGTTCCTTCGGGTCGATCCTGCGGCTTCGTCCGCCTATGGCCTTCTCGCCAACGATCTTCGCGCCCATCGCAATACCTGAACCTTGATGCACAACCGGCGGGAAAATCGCACGGCGATCATGGTTAATCAATTGTAAACGTCGGTCTGTACATGTCGAGCATCGACATGGTTAATTGCGGAGCGTGGCACTGCGCGGTTTGAGCGGCGGCGCGGCGGTCCGCCATAAGTGCCCGATTTTCCTCGACTTGTGAAAAGCGCCGGCCGACGCGGCCGCGCTTTTTATTGGCACGAAAGCGCTTGAGGTTATCGAGAAACATGCCTAACCTCCCCGCCTGAGCGATGCGGTGTGGGCCCGGACCTTGCGTCCCGAACGGGCCATGCCGGCGTGAAAAAATAAAGAGGGGAGTTGTATGTCCAAACTTATAGTTACAACCCTGGCGGCAGCCGTCTTGGCTGGCTCGACCATGCTTGCCTCGGCGCAGGAGCGGGTGGTCAACGTCTACAACTGGTCGGATTACATCGACAGCAGCATTCTCGAGGACTTCACCAAGGAGACCGGCATCAAGGTCGTCTACGACGTCTTCGATTCCAACGAGATCCTGGAGACGAAGCTGCTCGCGGGCGGTTCGGGGTACGACGTGGTCGTGCCGACGGCGACCTTCCTGCAGCGCCAGATCGCCGCCGGCGTGTTCCAGAAGCTCGACAAGTCCAAGCTTCCGAACCTTGCCAATATGTGGGACGTGATCATGGAGCGTACGGCCAAGTACGATCCGGGCAACGAATACGCCATCGACTATATGTGGGGCACCACCGGCATCGGCTACAACGTCGACAAGATGAAGGAAATCCTCGGCACAGACGAGAAGCCCAACTGGGACGTCATCTTCAAGCCGGAACTGGCTGCCAAGTTCAAGGATTGCGGCATCCATGTTCTCGACTCCCCGACGGATGTGATGCCGTCGGCGCTTGCCTATCTCGGCCTCGATCCGGATAGCCACAAAGCGGCGGATCTCGAAAAAGCGGCGGAATTGCTTGCCAGCGTTCGACCCAACATCCGCAAGTTTCACTCGTCGGAATACATCAACGCGCTCGCCAACGGTGACATCTGCCTTGCGGTCGGTTTCTCCGGCGACGTCTTCCAGGCCCGCGACCGCGCGGCCGAAGCGAAGGCCGGCGTGACCGTCGACTACGCGATCCCGTCGCAGGGCGCGCAGATGTGGTTCGATATGTTCGCGATCCCCGCCGATGCGCAGCACGTCGAGGAAGCCCATGCCTTCCTCAACTACATGATGAAGCCGGAAGTGGTCGCCAAGGCATCGAACTATGTCTTCTATGCCAACGGCAACAAGGCCTCGCAGCAGTTCCTCGACAAGGCCGTTCTGGAAGATACCGCCATCTATCCGTCGGAAGAGGTGATGCAGAAACTGTTCACGGTGACGCCCTTCGAGGCGAAGGAACAGAGGGTATTGACCCGACTCTGGACAAAGGTAGTAACCGGCCAGTAAGAGCGGAAAACGAATTGCCCGGACCTCAAAATCCGGGCAATTTTCTTAATGGGCGCCGGGGAAAACAAGAGCGCCCAATCGGCTGTATCATTCGGGGATAGATGATGAAGTCTCTCGGCAGTATTCGGCGGTCCTTTGCCCCCTGGGCGGATCCCGCTTCCAAGCCATTCATTTCCGTCAAGAACGTCACCAAGAAGTTCGGCGACTTCATCGCCGTCGACGATCTCTCACTCAACATCTATACGCGCGAATTCTTCGCCCTTCTCGGCGCCTCGGGTTGTGGGAAGTCGACGCTGCTGCGCATGCTCGCCGGCTTCGAGCAGCCGACATCGGGAGAAATCATCCTCGACGGACAGAACCTTGCCGGCATTCCGCCCTATCGCCGGCCCGTTAACATGATGTTCCAGTCCTACGCGCTGTTCCCGCACATGACGGTGGAGAACAACATCGCCTTCGGCCTGAAGCAGGACGGCATGCCGAAGGCCGATATCGCCGAACGCGTCGGCCAGATGCTCAAGTTGGTGAAGCTCGAAAAGTTCTCAAAGCGCAAGCCGCACCAGCTTTCCGGTGGCCAGCGCCAACGTGTGGCCCTGGCGCGTTCGCTCGCCAAGCGCCCCAAGGTCCTGTTGCTCGACGAGCCGCTTGGCGCGCTCGACAAGAAGCTGCGCGAGGAAACCCAGTTCGAACTGATGGATCTGCAGCAGGAGCTAGGCCTGACCTTCGTCGTGGTCACGCACGACCAGGAAGAAGCGATGACCATGGCCGACCGTATCGCGGTCATGAGCCATGGCAAGGTCGCGCAGGTGGCAACGCCCGCGGAAATCTACGAGGCGCCGAACTCCCGCTTCGTCGCGGACTTCATCGGTGATGTGAACATTTTCGAGGGCGCGGTTGCCGGAGCCGAGGGCGGCTATGTGCGCCTTGAGGGCACCAATGGCTTCCCTATCCGCATGGCAACCGCCGAAACGCCGGCGGCCGGCGCGAAATCGGCTGTCGCAGTCCGTCCGGAGAAGATCCGGGTCAGCCGGCAGCCCCCGGCGCATGCGCCGGTCAACGCCGTCCAGGGCGAGATCTGGGATATCGGCTATCTCGGCGACATGACGGTCTTCCACGTGCGACTGAAGGACGGGAGGGTGATCAAGGCATCATTGCTGAACGCGGTGCGCGCCGTCGAGGATGCGCTCGGTTACGACCAGGAGGTCTGGATTTCCTTCGGCGAAGACGCCGGCGTCGTTCTGAAGGATTGAGAGCATGACACGCGTCGCATCCGCTCTCTTCAGCCGCCTCGTCATCATCATCCCCTATGCCTGGCTGCTGTTTTTCTTCCTCATCCCCTTCTTCATCGTCTTCCGCATTTCGCTGTCGCAGACGGCAGTGGCGATGCCGCCCTATACGCCGGTCTTCGATCTCTTTGGCGGCCTGTCCGGAATCCTCGAAAAGGCGCGGGAATTCTCGTTCGACAACTACGTCTGGCTGACCGAAGACGTTCTCTACTTCAACGCCTATGTATCGAGCGTCATCATCGCGGGCGTTTCGACGGTTCTCACGTTGCTGATCGCCTATCCGCTGGCCTACGGCATGGCGAAGGCGCCGAAGACCATTCGGCCGACGCTGTTGATGTTGGTGATCCTGCCGTTCTGGACGAGCTTCCTGATCCGCGTCTACGCCTGGATCGCGATCCTCAAGCCCGAGGGCCTGCTCAATCAGTTCCTGATGAGCATCAACGTCATCGACCAGCCGTTGATCATCCTCAACACCAACTGGGCGATCTATATCGGCATCGTCTATTCCTACCTGCCTTTCATGGTGCTGCCGATCTATTCTTCGCTCGAGAAGATGGACCACTCGCTGACCGAAGCGGCACTCGACCTCGGCTGCACGCCGTTTTCCGCTTTCTGGCGCGTAACCTTCCCGCTGTCGCTGGCGGGCGTGGTCGCCGGCTGCCTGCTCGTCTTCATCCCGGCCGTTGGCGAGTTCGTCATCCCCGACCTGCTCGGCGGCTCGGAAACGCTGATGATCGGCAAGACGCTCTGGAACGAGTTCAACGCCAACCGCGACTGGCCGGTATCCTCGGCAGTGGCGACGATTCTGCTTCTGATCCTGGTGCTGCCGATCGTCTATTTCCAGAACGCGCAGGCGAAAGCCGACAGCGAGGGGAGGTAGGACGTGGGTACCTGGTCACGCTTCAACATCGCCTCGATCGTGCTCGGCTTCGGCTTCCTCTACTTGCCGATCGTGCTTCTGGTGATCTTCTCGTTCAACGAGTCGAAGCTCGTCACGGTCTGGGCGGGCTTTTCGACCAAATGGTATGCGCAGCTCTGGCACAACCAGGCGCTGCTCGATGCTGCCTGGGTGACGATCCGCGTCGCACTGATCTCGGCAACCTTCGCGACCGTGCTCGGAACGCTTGCCGCACTGGCGCTCGTTCGCTTCACGCGTTTCCGCGGCCGCATGCTTTTTTCCGGCATGGTCTATGCGCCGCTTGTCATGCCCGAGGTGATCACCGGCCTCGCGCTCCTACTGCTCTTCGTCGCCATCGGCCTCGACCGCGGCTTCTGGACGATCACGCTGGCGCATATCACCTTCACCATGTGCTTCGTCGCCGTGGTCGTGCAGTCGCGGTTGCTCAGCTTCGACCAGTCGATCGAAGAGGCGGCACTCGATCTCGGCGCCACCCCGGTCCGCACCTTTTTTGCGATCACGCTGCCGGTTATCGCGCCGGCGGTGTTTTCCGGCTGGGTGCTGGCCTTCACGCTGTCGCTGGATGATCTGGTGATTTCGAGCTTCACGACGGGACCGGGCGCCACGACGCTGCCGATGAAGATCTACAGCCAAGTGCGGCTCGGCGTGACGCCGGAAATCAATGCGATCTGCACGATCCTCATCGGCATTGTCGCAATCGGGGTCGTCGTTGCCTCCATCGTCACCAAGCAGCGTGAGGCACAGCGCGAGCGCGACGAGCGGGCCGCTTTTGCGCAATCCTGAGCGGGAGCGGCTCCACGCTTGGGCGTGAAGTGGCTTTGTCCGTTGTGAACGGCAACCAACGGCCGGCGTCCGTGACGCCGCCGTTTTCAGTTGGGTTCGCCGAGGACGGACAGGGGCGAGATCACCGCATTCGGCCAGGACCCGCCGACGAAGAAGCGCAGCCTTTGTCCGGCATTGAGCGTGTCGATGAACGTGCCGGCGAGCGCCAGGCTGCCGGTGCGATAGGGAATGACGCCATTGACCGAGAGGCTGCCGGTTTGGCTGGTGAAAAGCGCCTGGTTCAGTCGCGCCGACCCCTGGCCGAAGCTGGCTTCGATGTCGGCCGTCTGAAAGGCGAAATTGCCATCGCTCGCCTGAGCCAGCGAGAAAAACTCTCCGGCCCTGACAAGGTCCGCGAAGGCGTTTGCGTCGAATCCGGAGAGGGTGCCGTTGGCGAGCGAGAGCCTGATGCGCCCCGAAGCCTCGGCCGCCTGCTCAGTCCAGAACGGATGCTCGGTCACCAGGTCGAAGTTGACGTTGCCGCGGCCGGACGGGATCGGGCCGGTAAAGCCGAAGTCCGCGAGCGCTGCGGCGAGGTCGGCATTTTTCAGGACAAGTTCCAGTTTGCCGCCCTTCGCCAACCCCGCTTCCGAGACGGCGATCCGGCCACTGAGACGGCCATTGGCATAGGTGCTGTCGGCGATGTCGATGGAAGCGCGCCCATGGTCGACGATGATGCCGGCCGCCACGTCCACCAGCCGCAGCGGGCCAACCAATGCCTCCTGCGCCGACAGGCGGACATCGGCACGCCAGGTCTGCATGAAAACGTTGCGGATCTGCTTGGCGATGTCGTCAGGCTCCGTCGGCAACTGATCGATGAGGGGTTGCAAACCGTTGAGGCCGATGCGGTCGAAGGCGAGCGTGCCCTCAATACGGGGCGTATCATTGGCTGGCGTGGAGACGTCGAGAACACCGGTCGCGTTGGCGCCGCCCAGAGCAAGCTGCAGATCGTCGAACTTCAGGGAGCGATCACCGGTCGTGACATTGGCACTGAGGTTGAAACTGCTGTCGGGCAGGGTGCGCTCGGCTTTGCCCTCGAACCAGGCCGCCAGCGTGTGCAGGGATGCCGTCGAAAGCTGGAGCCGACCCGAGCTGATCGGTGTCTGCGAGAGACTGCCGACGCCTTCGAACGAGAGGTTCAATGGCGTTGAGGTCAGCGATGTCCTGAGCATCGTATCGCGGCCGGCAAGAAGCGCCAGCGGTTCGTTGCAGTCGAGCGTCCAGGTTACCAGCTGTCCACCAATGCTGCCTGAGAACTGGGCGCCCAGAGGCTCGGAGAAGGACGGCCACTTGACCGTTCCGGAGATGCCGGAAAATTCGCGGGTCTGATTGGTGATGAGGTCGATGACCTGCAGGCGTCCGTTTTCGACTGTGACGTCACCAAAGGGCGTATCGTCGCCAGAGGTCGGTCGCTCCGGCGCAGTCAACCAGTGCGGGCGTTGCCAGTTGAGCGTGCCATCCGTCCGCCTTTCCAGTGTGACGACCGGCTCGATCAAGCGGATGTCCTCGAGGTCCGGGTCGCCATCGATGGCTGAAAGCAGGCTGAAGGACGCGGTTATGCTGCCGATATGCACGAGCCTGCGCGATGTGCCATCTGCCGTCTCGATCGTCGCGGAGCGCAGCGTCAGGGTCGGTTCCGGCCAGAAGCTGATCTCCGGATTGCCTGTTATCCGGCTTTTCCCACCGGACCAGGCGTCGAGCATGTGCTCCACCGTCGGGCGCACGTCGGCGGTCGAAATCAGCAGAGGCAGTGCGGCATTGTAGGCGACAGCAAGCCCTACTCCGATCGCTGCGGCCCAGAGGACGTGGCGACGGCCGAGCCGCGACCGCAGGCGTGCGTCGCGCATCTTATGCAGGAAATTCCGTGTCATGTCTGCCTGGTCGCCATCGCTTGGATCACGCATGTTGGATAGGCCTTCGGTCTTCAGAAATCAAATGCGACGGACAGGAAACAGACAGGTAAATGTCGCCGGCTCGATGCCGAGACGACTGCAGGTACTGTTTATTTTGCGATGCAGCATGGTATAGAGAGCATGGAGCAGGAGTGGAGGAAAGCATGCAAGCAGAGCAGCCGTTGTGGGTTCCGAGTCCAGAGATCCGTGCGCATAGCCCCATGGCTGAATTCATCGCCTGGTGCAGCGAACGCTTCGGCAGAACCTTTGCGGATTATGACGCGTTCCATGCATGGTCGGTGGCCGAGCGTGGTGACTTCTGGACCGCAGTCTGGGAGCATTGCGAGGTCATCGGCGAGCGCGGCACGACCGCCCTCGTCAACGGCGACCGGATGCTCGATGCCCGTTTCTTCCCCGAAGCGAAGCTGAACTTCGCCGAGAACCTGCTTCGCGAAACAGGCGATGGCGATGCGCTTGTCTTCCGCGGTGAGGACAAGGTCGACTATCGGCTGTCGTGGAATGATCTGCGTGCTTTGGTGTCGCGACTGCAGCAGGCGCTGAAAGCTGAGGGTATTGGCCCAGGCGATCGCGTCGCGGCGATGATGCCGAACATGCCGGAAACCATCGCGCTGATGCTGGCGACCGCCTCGATCGGGGCGATCTGGTCGTCCTGTTCTCCCGATTTCGGGGAGCAAGGCGTTCTCGATCGCTTCGGCCAGATCGCGCCGAAGCTGTTCATCGCCTGCGACGGCTACTGGTATAACGGCAAGCGCCAGGACGTCGACGCGAAGGTGCGCGCGGTCTCCGCGAGCCTTGCGGTGCCGGCGCTGATCATACCCTATGCCGGCGACAGCGCAGCGCTTGCGGCCTCGGTTGCGGGCGGCAAGACGCTTGGAGAATTTATCGCACCGTTCGAGGCGAAGACGCTGACCTTCGAACGGCTTCCGTTCAGCCATCCGCTCTATGTGCTGTTTTCGTCGGGCACGACGGGTGTTCCCAAGTGCATCGTGCATTCAGCCGGCGGCACCTTGCTGCAGCACCTGAAGGAACACCGCTTCCACTGCGGCCTTCGCCGCGGCGAAAAGCTGTTCTACTTCACCACTTGCGGCTGGATGATGTGGAACTGGCTGGTCTCCGGCCTGGCGGTCGGCGCCACGCTGTGCCTCTTCGACGGCTCGCCCTTCTATCCCGACGGCAACGTGCTCTTCGACTATGCCGCCGCCGAGAAGTTCGCCGTGTTCGGCACTTCGGCCAAGTACATCGATGCGGTCCGCAAGGGCGGCTTCGTGCCGGCCAAGACCCATGACCTCTCGACCCTGAGGCTGCTCACCTCCACCGGCTCGCCCTTGTCGCCGGAAGGCTTCTCCTTCGTCTATGAAGGCATCAAGTCGGACGTCCAGCTCGCTTCGATCTCTGGCGGCACCGATATCGTCTCCTGCTTCGTGCTCGGCAATCCCTTGAAGCCGGTCTGGCGCGGCGAGATCCAGGGCCCGGGCCTCGGCCTCGCCGTCGACGTTTGGAACGACGAGGGGCAATCCGTGCGCGGTGAAAAGGGCGAGCTCGTCTGCACCAAGGCGTTCCCGTCGATGCCGGTGATGTTCTGGAACGACCCGGAGGGCGCCAAGTATCGCGCCGCCTATTTCGAGCGCTTCGACAATATCTGGTGCCATGGCGACTTTGCCGAATGGACCGAACATGGCGGCATCATCATTCACGGCCGCTCCGACGCGACGTTGAACCCCGGCGGCGTGCGCATCGGCACCGCGGAGATCTACAATCAGGTCGAGCAGATGGAGGAGGTCGTCGAGGCGCTCTGCATCGGACAGGATTGGGAAGACGACGTGCGCGTCGTTCTCTTCGTTCGCCTCGCATCTGGTGTCGCGCTGACCGACGATCTGACCAAGGCGATCAAGAACCGCATCCGCATCGGGGCGTCGCCACGCCACGTGCCGGCGAAGGTGATTGCGGTCACCGACATCCCCCGCACCAAGTCGGGCAAGATCGTCGAGCTTGCCGTCCGTGACGTCGTGCACGGCCGTCCGGTGAAGAACAAGGAGGCGCTCGCCAATCCCGAGGCGCTCGACCTTTTTGCTGGGCTCGAGGCCCTTAAAAATTGAGGGCGCGTTAACGTGTTCGCGCTCCCCGAATTAACCAAGCCTTCAGACTTGCTGAAAAATCACTAAATTTGCGGAGTCGCCTGGTAAGGTCTTGTTAAGGATTGGGGGCGCATGGTCATGTCAACTTGAGGCCGGTCGATGTAGGTCGACGCCCGGCAGCGATGCCGGCGCAGACATGATGTCATCCCTTCTCGAGCACTTGTTGGTTTAGCATTCGACTATCGAGGTGGCCTCCCAGCCACCTTTTTTTTATGCCGTTGCTGCCGTCAGAAACGCCCAGGGCAGGCTTTCCCAAGTCTTTCAGGACCGGCCTTCGAGAGACCGAGACACGGCAATGACCGGGATCATGCCGGCGATGACGATAATCATCGCGGCAACCGAAGCATCCTCGACCTTCGCCCGCGAGGCATCCTCGTAGACGAGGGTGGCGAGCGTGTTGAAGTTGAAGGGCCGCAGCATGATCGTGGCGGATAGCTCCTTCATCGTTTCGATGAAGACGAGCAGGGCCGCAGTCAGAACAGCCGGGCGCATCATCGGCAGCAACACGGTGCGCAGGGTTTGTCCGCCCGTGCGCCCGAGCGCGCGCGCGGCCATGTCGAGATGCGGAGAGAGCTTCTGGAAGCCGGCTTCGAGCGTGCCTTCCGCCATGGTCAGAAAGCGCACGCTGCAGGCATAGATGATGGCAAAGCCGGTGCCGGTCATCATCAGGCCGGTTGAGATGCCGAAGGTTTCCCGCATGCCGGCGTCGATCGCATTGTCGAGAGCAGCCAGCGGAAAGAGCACGCCGATCGCCAGCACCGTGCCGGGCACACCGTAGCCGAAGGAGGCGAGCCGCCCGGCCGTGTCGGAGACGCGGGAGTGCCCGGTGCGCGCCGCATAGGCCAGCACGAAGCCGAGCAACACCGTGGCCATCGCCGTCGCGCCCGAAACCAGGATGCTGTGGAAGAGCGCGTTCAGAAGGCGAGGCTCCACGAACTGGTCGATCCTCTTCAGGGCAAAATTGCCAAGGATGAAGAACGGCACGGCGAAACCGGAGAGGACGGGCAGCAGGCAGGCGAACATCGCCGCCCACTTCTTCCAGCCGGTCAGCGACAGCCGGACGGCGTCGTGGACAGCCGAGGTCGTCTTCTGGCTGGAAAAACGCTGGCGGCGGCGTGCGGCCCGTTCGATCATCATCAGGCCGATGACGAAGACCAGCATGATGCAGGCGATCTGCGCGGCGCCCGCAAGACTGCCGCGGTTCAGCCAGGTATCGAAGATCGAGAAGGTCAGCGTCTGCACGCCGAGGAATTCGACGGCACCGATATCGTTCAAGGTCTCCATCGCCACCAGCGTCAGGCCGATCATGATCGCCGGGCGAGCCATCGGGATCTGGATGCGAAAGAACACTTTCAGCGGACCCGCGCCGAGCGTGCGCGCGACGTCCGCAGCTGCCCGTCCCTGCATCAGGAACATCGAGCGGCAGGCGAGGTAGATGTAAGGATAGAGCACCGAGCTCAGCACCAGCACCGCGCCTCCGAGCGAGCGGATATCCGGAAACCAATAGTCGCGGCTCGTCTTGAAGCCGAAGATCAAGCGGATCAGGCTCTGCACCGGCCCGGTGAAGGTGAAGAGCTCACCGAAGGCATAGGCTGCAAGATAGGCGGGGATGGCGAGCGGCAGCACCAGGGCGGCGGAAAGAAATCGGCGAAGCGGAAACTCGCAGCTTGCCACCAGCCAGGCGGTCAGGATGCCGATGATTGCGGTGGTGGCACCGGTCAGCGAAACGAGGAGCAGCGTTCGCCCGGTCGCGCGCGGAATGACGTTTTCCATGAGATGCGGCCAGTTGCCGCCCCCGCCCGACACGGCGAGCCATGCGATCGCGATGATCGGCATCAGCACGATGACCGACGTCAGGCCGGCCCAGGTCGCCAGGAGAGGATGGGAAAGACCGGTTCCTGCACGTGCAAGACGCCGCTTTGTGCTCTGAGTGGTGGACTGCAATCGATCGATTCCGAAGCGAGACGGCAGGAATAGCTAACCGGTGGCCAGCAAACTGGCCACCGTGAGTCAACATTTCCTTATAACATCCGGTCTCAGTTCGCCAAGACGCGTTGTGACGGGAAGGAGATTTCCACCAGCGTGCCTTCGTTCGGCGCGGAGGTGATCGAGAAGTGTGCTCGGTTCGCTTCGGCCATGGCCTTCGTCAGCGGCAGGCCGAGCCCGGTGCCGTCGCCGCGCTTGCGTGCGCCCGTCGTCACCTGTCGGAATGGCTTCATCGCCTGGTCCAGCTCGTTGCGCGTCATGCCGACGCCGGTGTCGCGGATCCGCAGGATGACGCTGCCGTTCGCCTCGTAGGAGGTCGACACGACGATCTGACCGCCTGAGGGCGTGAAGCGGATGGCATTGGCCAGGATGTTGAGCGCGATCTGCTTGATCGAGCGGCCATCGGCGACGACGTTCGGCACGGTTGCCGAAAGCGAGGTGCGGATGATGACGCGCTGGCTGTTGGCCTGGGGCTGGACGAGAGACACGGCCTCGGAAACCGCCTCGTTGATCTCGACGGCGCCGAAGTCGAACTCCATCTCTCCGGCTTCGATCTTCGAGATATCCAGGAGATCGTTGACGATATCGAGCACATGGCGGCCGGAGCGGCCGATATCGCCGGCATATTCGATATAGCGCGGGTGGCCGACCGGGCCGAAATGTTCACTTGCCATCATGTCGGAGAAGCCGATGATCGCGTTGAGCGGCGTGCGGATCTCGTGGCTGACGCGGGCTAGGAACTCGGTCTTGTGGGCGTTTGCCGTTTCCGCTGCGCGCTTGGCGTTCCGGAGCTCTTCTTCCGTCCGCTTCCACTGAGTGATGTCGCGGATCACGGCGCAGAAGCCGTTCGATGCCGAAAGCCTCCCGATGGTCATGAACAGCGGAATGAAGCCGCCATTGGCCTCCCGCCCGATCACCTCGCGGCCGTCGTTCAGCACGCTTGCGACGCCGTGGCCGGAAAGACCGTGCAAGTAGTCGATCACGGCCTTCTGGCTTTCATGGGCAAAGAGCGCCGCGAAGGGCTTGCCGCGGATCTCGCCCTCGTCATAGTTGAAGAGCGCGCTCGCTGAACGATTCACCGAGCGGATATCGCCGTCATGGCCGAGAACGACCACGCCATCGGTGGCCGTTTCCAGAATGGATTTGAGCTCGTCGATCTCCGTCTTCAGTCGGTCGACCTGTTCGCCGCCTGCCACCGCCTCGTCACCCTTGGCCGGTTGGACGCTTGGCGCGCTTGCCGGCGTCAGTGCCAGCATCAGCGCGCTCTTGCCGTCCCAGCGGATCGAGTGCAGGCGCGCGGTGACCGGCCGCAATTGGCCGTCCTTGCGGATCAGCGTCATCGTGCCGTCCGGTTCGCCATCGATCGCCTCTTCGCCATTGGCAAACAGCGCGTCTATGCCGCCTTCCTGTGCGAACGCGTCGAGATCGCCATAGGCCGTGAGCCGCAGGAACTCCGGATTGGCATGCAGCAATTGCTCGCCGCGATGGACGAGCATGCCGATCGGCAGGCTGTCGAGAATCTCGCCGCTGAGACCGATATCGGCCGTTTGCTGCTGGACTTCTGCTTCGCCGGACGCATCCTCGCGTATCTCCGCGTCAAGCTCGGTTTCGCTTCCGCTTGCCTCGACAGGCGCAGCGTCTTCAATTTCCGGCTCGTCCAACGGGGGCTGCAGCGAAGCGGTGTCGTCGCTCACGCTCGGGGGGAGGGGCTCGGCTGCTGTCGCGCTGACTGTTTCGCCGCTTTCCGACGCGGCTTCTTCCTCTTCAGGCGGCTTGCCGAAATTCTCGCCCAGTTGCCGGGCGATCTCGCGAAAGGCGGCCTGTTCGCCGCGTGTCAGCCCGTTCGCCGCACGGTGCTGCTCAAGCTCGACGACCTTGTCGGAGGTCTGCCGGCCTGGTGTCTCGACGACGCGCAGCACCGGGCGCTCGCCCTGGAAGGGATTCGATGGGGGCGTGGGCTCTTCGACAAGGCCTTCCTCTTCAGGTGGAAGTTCCGTTGCTTCCGGCACGACCGAGAAAAGCGGTAGGTCTTCGGGATCGGCAGCGCTGCTTTCACCTGTGATAGGCTCTGCCGCAGGTTCAGGTGCGGGCGACGGTTGTTCTTCGGCCCGCGGTTCGGCCGCAACCAGGCCTTCGGCCTCAGCCTCGCCGGCTGGACTTTCGCTCTCGGCCCGTTCTGGCAGGGGCGCTTCCACGGGTTCGTCCGTCTCCGCCTCGGTGAGGCCGAGCGCCAGGCCGTTGGCGTTCTCGTCCTCGACGGCATCGGCCAGGCGCACGATGCCGAAACCGCGGAAGCCGTCGAATTCGCGTGAGCGGGAATAGGTGGGTAAGGCCGCAAGATCGACCGGAACCTTGAGGCTCGTGCCTTGAATGGGCCAGAAAATCGTCTTGCCGGACCAGGTGTCGCGTCGCTGCAGCAGCGTGCCGATCTTGTGGTCGCGGTCGAGGTCGTAGCGTACCGCGACTTCGGTGAAGCTTGCGCCGATCACATCGGCCGCGCGCGGGCCGACCGCGGTTGCGAATTCCTCGGAGATTTCGCTGAAGCGGCCCTCGGCATCGATTTTCCAGACGAAACGCACCGCACGACCGCCGGGCGTGAAGACGAACTCCGCCGGCTCCTCGGGAGCCTTGTCCACTTCGGTGATTTCGGTAGTTTCGTCTCCGGCCGCCGCGACGACAGCCGCTTCGGCAGCGATTCCAGTGGTCTTGACGCTCAGGTCCTCTGCGTCGGGTTCGTCCTCGGACGGTGCAAGTGTCGTCTCGTCGGCGGTACTGGACGGCTCCGGCTCGATGACGGCGTCCGCCAGGACGTCCACTTCATCCGTGACCTCGGCACCGTTGTCGGTCTGCGGTTCAACGTCCGATGCGCCGGGTTCGTCAGCCGTTTCCAACGGCTCGACCGGCGCCAGGCTTGCGGCCGGTTCGTCGCCCATTTCGTCGGTTGCCAATTCGGCGTCGGTCGCAATCTCGCTTTCGTCCGGACCCTGATCCAGGACGGGCGGCAGCACAGGCGCTTGCTCGGCTGCAGGAGAGTGTTCCTCGGGGTCGAGAGTGCCGAGAATGGTCTCGACGGCAAAGAGCAGGTGCAGTGACGGATCGTCGGCGATCTTGCCGACGGCTGCCGGCAGATGGCCCTTACGGGTGGCGACCGGCCGTTTGATCAGCCAGTCGTGGTCGCGCGAGACCGCGACGACGAGTTGCTTGCGCGTCTCCTCCGACATGCCGAGGTCGGGAAAACCCGTGGAATGCGCGACGATCGCGCCCTCGCTGTCGAGCACGGCCATGTGGGTGTCGGGGCCGTCCAGGCCGGCGATCATGCGTGCGGCCCGATCTTCGATGGAAAGCGGTGCGCCTGCATGCGGCGCGGTGAAGAGCACGGCATCCTCGTCCGGCCGAACGCGGATCATTTCGACGGCGACATTGAGCGGCGTGCCGCGAAAGCCCGAGTGCTTGCGGATCGAAAGCTGGCGGCGATCGCCGACGCGCACGAGTTGCGCGGCTGCGGCGCGCAACTGGCGCAGCGAAAGATCGTTCTGTTCCGGCCCTGCATCGATGAAGTCATAGATCGATCCGGCACCGAAGAACGCGGCGCCCTGATCGTTTGCCCAGAGGATGCGTGCGAAGTCCCGCGAAAACAGGATCGCCGCATCGCCACGGGCGAAATGCTCTCGCACCCGCGCATGCACGGCGATGTCGATGAAAGGATACTGTCTCGCGGGCATGAATGGGCCTATTGACGGATCGCTTACGGGTTAACACTCTATTAATACCCGGCGGATCCGCGGGGGTCCAGCGAGGCCCGAAGCTTCGTCCCGGCTTTCACCGCGAAAGGTTAATGCCGCGGTTTTTGTGCACTGCACAATTTTATTGCAATGCACAAGGAGATCGACTATATAGTGCACATCAAGCAACGGCGCCTCAGAAGAGGGCCTGACACCAAGGAGCGCTTTGATGGCTACCAAGAAGACCGACGACGTATTTTCCCTTTCCTCGTTCGACCCGGCGAAGTTCACCGACAGCTTCCGCGATTTCGCGGAAAAGGGTGCCGCCCAGTCGAAGGACGCCTATGCCAAGATGAAGACCGCCGCTGAAGAAGCGACGAAGACCGTCGAAGCGACGCTCGAAAGCGCTCAGACCGGCACCGTCGAACTCGGTCTCAAGGCCATCGACGCGCTGCGCACCAATGCCGAAAACTCGCTGTCGCACATGGAAGCGCTGCTCGGCGTGAAGTCGCTCTCCGAATTCGTCGAGCTGCAGACGAGCTTCGTCCGCAAGCAGGCCGAACTGGCCGTCGAGCAGGCAAAGTCGATGCAGGAAGCCACCAAGAAGGTTGCCGAAAACGTCGCCAAGCCCGGCAAGGACGCCGCCGAAAAGGCGATGTCGTCCTTCAAGAAGGTCTGAGCCTGCCCGTTGTGCCGTGCCGCCAGGGAACGACGGAACATTTTGTTGCCCCCTGAATTGCCGGCCGCGCCGAGAACGAATGGGACCGGATGGCTTGCCATCCGGTCTTTTTGCTGGATAATCTCAAGTTAAGGCTTGCAAAGCGACGGAAGTCTCCGTATGTGAGCCGCCAAGCGACTGATGTCGCTGTATGTGCGGTTGTAGCTCAGTTGGTTAGAGCGCAGGTTTGTGGCACCTGAGGTCGTAGGTTCGATTCCCACCAACCGTACCATTTCCTTCTTATCTCATTGATATTGAAGCGCTTGCGTAGCAGCCATCGCGGCAAACGCCGCGCGCTCAGAACAGCTTGGCCATCGCTCTCAGCGCCACCACGTCATCGACGCCATTCTGGTAAAGCTCGAACAGCCGGACTGCCAGCGCCTTGGCCTCCGATGAGCGGCGCGGGAGATTTCTCTCTCTGATCGCATCCCTGAAGACGTCTTCGATCTTGATGAATTCACCCGGCAGGATTGGCCGGCCCGTAACAGCGACAAGCATCGCTCCATCCTCCTTCTTCGAATCCGAGTGCGAGCCTCTTCTGTGCCGGGCTCGCCTGTTCGTGGCGGTCGCCCTGAGCCATTGCACAGGGTTCTACCGTGGAGCAGAAACGCAAAAAGACAACGCTCTGTTCCTGCCGCCGCGCTACCTAAATCGGGCTAATCGGCTGCATGGCTGCCGCCCAGGGTGGATGAGATACGGTCCAGTTGGGCCAACTGCCTATGGCGGGTCTCAGGCGTGAACAGGCAAGCCGCAGACCGACCGCAGACCGAATAGACATAGAGGCCAGAGCCCAGTAAAATTTCAACAACGATTCTGGCAAGGCGTTCCGGGAAGGGGCCATTGTCCATGGCCAACGAATCCATCAAGCGCAGACTCGCCGCCATCCTGGCTGCTGACGTCGTCGGCTACAGCCGGCTGATGGAGCGTGACGAGACGAGCACCTACACGCGGCTCATGGCGCGGTGGAAAGAGGTGCTGGAGCCGCTCGTCGCCACCCACCAGGGCCGGGTCTTCAAGACGACAGGGGACGGCGTGCTCGTCGAATTCTCCAGCGCCGTCAATGCCGTCGAATGCGCCGCAGCACTTCAGCGGGAAATGATGGCCGCAAACAGGGATGTCCCGGCGGATCAGGCGATCGTGCTTCGCGTCGGCGTCAATATGGGCGACATCATGGTCGCCGACAGCGATCTCTATGGTGATGGCGTGAATGTCGCGGCCCGCATCGAGGCGCTCGCCAGACCGGGCGGCGTAGCCATCTCGGATGGTGTTCATGAATATATGCACGGCCGCATCGACCTCCACTTCACCGACAGCGGTAACCACGAGGTCAAGAACATCGAACGCCCGGTCCACATCTGGAGCTGGTCGCCGGACGAATACGCGGGCGCTTCTGTCGAGGTCGTCGCCGAAACTCCGCCGCAGCTACCGGCTCGGCCCTCGATCGCCGTGCTGCCGTTCGACAACATGTCCGGCGATCCGGAGCAGGGTTATTTCGCCGACGGCATCACCGAGGACATCATCACCGATCTCTCGAAGGTTTCCGGCCTCTTCGTCATCGCCCGCAATTCCTCCTTTGCCTACAAGGGCAAGTCGCCGGATATCCGCAAGGTGAGCCAGGAACTTGGTGTGCGCTATGTCCTTGAAGGCAGCGTGCGCCGCGCCGCCAACCGCATCCGCATCAACGCCCAGATGATCGACGGCACGACGGGCGGTCATCTCTGGGCCGAGCGCTACGACCGCGGCATCGAAGACATTTTCGAGGTTCAGGACGAAGTGACCCGCACCATCGTCACGGCGCTCAAGGTGAAGCTGACGACCGGCGAAGAAGAGCGACGCGAAAGCCGCGGTAAGGTCGATCCGGAATCCTATGATCTGCTCGTCCGGTCCCGTCAGGCCATTCTGCGGTTCGATGCCGTGTCGTCAGCGGAGGCGCGCAGCATGCTCGAGCGCGCTATCGCCATCGATCCGGGTCTTGCAGCCGCCTACGCGTCCCTCTCGATCATCGCCTTGACCGATTTCATCAACCGATGGAACGGCGGGACGGTGGACAATCTGGAGCGTGCCTTGGAACTGGCGCAGAAGGCTGTTGATACCGACGACAACGAGCCGCATGGCTATCACGCGCTGTCAATCGCGCTCTGCTGGATGCGGCGTTTCGATGAGGCCGAAAGCGCCGCCCAACGGATGATCAAGCTCGATCCCAATTCCGCCGGTGGTCATACCGCCCTCGGCACAATCCGGGACTTTCAGAGCCAGTTCGAAGACGCGCTGCCGTTCTATACGCGGGCGCATCGGCTCGATCCGCAGTTCGACCTGTCGCTGCATTTCCTGGGGCGGACCTTGCTGAACCTCGGCCGCTTCGACGAGGCCGAGATCGCCTTCAAGCGCCGGCTGGCGCTGGCGCCGCGATCCGACATGACGCGCTTCTATCTCGCCTGCCTCTATGGTCGCACCGGGCGTCACGAGGAAGCGCGGCGCTATTGGCACGAGGTGTTCGAGGTCAACCCGAACTTCTCCATCGACCACCTCAAACGGGCCTTGCCCTATCGGGACCCTGCCGTGCTCGGCCGCCTAGTGGATGGACTACGGGAAGCCGGCATTTCCCTTTAGATGCGATACCGGACAGCATGCGTTCTGAGACGCTCTGGTCCATCGCTTCTGGACCATCGCTCATCAACGAGGAGAAGGGCGCGTGTCAGGAAGTCCACGCGGCCTCGCCGGGGTAGCGGCCCGCGGCACCAATCACCGTTTACTGCTTGCTCGCGAGCCAATGTGGGACCATTCTCAGGTTGATCCTGGCTATACGCTAAGACGAGAGGTCAGGCCGTGCGACGCTGTGCGGCCTCTACTTTATTGGTCCTTCGGGCGAGGAGGTTGACCATGTCTCCACAGTATCAGGACCATCCGTTGCAACTGGGCGACCAGGCTCCGAACTTTGTGCTGGATGCGATCTCACGCGAGGGGAAGATCGCACTTGATGATTTTCGCGGCCGTCGCCCTTTGTTGGTCGGGTTGTATCGGGGCCTGCTGTGTCCCTTCTGCCGTCGCCATGTCGCGGCAATGGCACAGTTAAACCCGGCTTTGCGCGAAAAAGGCGTGGACTCTCTGGCGGTTGTGAACACCCCGGTCGAACGCGCGCGGATTTATTTCCGCTATCATCCGATACCCGGCCTTCTTGCTGCATCCGACCCGGAGCGGGCGTCACACCGCGCCTTCGGCTTACCCCTCCTCGAGTTCACGGAGGATGAAACCGACTGGCCGCACAAGGTCGGAATGGACCTGGTCAAGACGATGCGGGTCGATCGGCCGGGGGAATTGCCAGAACCGATGGACCCGGCAACCGCCGGTGACCTTTTGAGCGAAAAGGATGGGTACGAAATCACAGACGCCGATCAGCAGGTGAGGACACCCGGTCACATGCAACTGGTCGGCCACTTCCTGCTCGATCGAGAAGGTGTGGTGCGCTGGAGCTTCACGGAAGTTGAGGACCAGGGCCAAAATATGTGCCAGGCGCTCAATCCCAAGGACTTGATGGCGGCCGCTTCACAAGTCGCGCATTGATAGCGAAAATTCGCTCGACGAGGCCGCCGGGTTGCCGACGCGCGATTGTGGCGGATTTCTCCGTTTCAGGCGTGTCGGACGAAGATCTGGCGCTCTGCCGTCACCAGTTCCTGCAGGAAAGCCACGACTGTGCGCACGCGCACGACCTCGCGGGCGCTTTCGCGATAGATGGTCCAGTAGGCGCGGCGGATGGGCGTCAGCCAAGCGGCGCGATGAGCGGTGGACTCTCTTTGTGACGAGCTTTCACCAGAAAATTCCATAGAATGTGATATAGATTATGACCCCAAGGGAAATCGCAAGCGATGACCGGATCATGAAGTCAACGAATCTGAATTGATATCCGAAGCTTCCAATGTACGATCTCATGGTTTTCTTCCTTTCTTATTTTTGTTTGTGATCGACTATAGCCGTGCTCTGGCCATGTTCGGCAGTTTGTACTTCTCCTCCGAGGGGTGGGCCCAAGGTGTTATTTGATTAATTGAAAACAAGAGCCGTCCCGCGAAATAGGCGACATTATTCCGAGCTGCCGGGCTTACGTTTCTGTTTGCAATAGAATGCCCGTGCGGCTGTCAGCAGCGCCTCTTCGTCCAGTGGGTAGAGGCGGAACTCGGTCATGAGAAATTGCGCCAGCCGCTGAATTTGTTGGCCCTGCCGCGATATTCCGCACTCAGCACAAGCCGCGTCAAATACGCGCCGGAGCGCGCCAATTTCGGTCTCACTCAATGCCGGGACGATATCATCGGAGTACCCGTGCATAGAACCTCTCTTTCAATTGTTGAACATCTGCGGGTGCCCCGGGGCGCGTTGCGTTTAAACGGCCTCGTGCAACGCGCTTTGACTGTTTGATTTCACGCGTGTCGCTATCGCCAAACCGCTGCGCACTTTTTGCGCGACATGCTTTAGGGCGTGTTGAGAGTACGCAGAGCCCGCGCCGCATTCTTTTGGCTGAGCCCCGTCATCGTCCATGAACCGATCTTTGCCGGCACGCCTGTGAACACATGGTAGATCGTGTACAACCTGTCGCATTCGACGCGGCGTCCGTATTGATAGAGCCTCGCGGATCTGTTGGGCGCCCCGCCTTCCGATTCCCATACACTAATGGCGAGTGCGTGTTCTTCGTCGCTATTTTTCATATCGCGTCCCTAACCTCGGTTTCGGTGTGTGTTCCAATGTTCAAAGCCGTCTGTCTCTCTGGATGGCTTCCTGAAGAAAATCGTCTGAACAGCACCGATGCATCCTTACTTCAGTGATGAGGGCGATAGGTTTCGGCCGCATAGGCCGACATCTTCGTTCGACTTTTGGGGCTAGCTGACAAGCCAGGCGGCAAACGCCGTTACCCAACGAATTTCTGTCTCTACGATTTGGGCGAGAAGGAGATTGCGTGCCTGTCGCGATCCACTGCGATGAGGCGTTCAAGCTCCTCAGGACCGATGGCAACAAGTCGCATTTGGTATTTGTTCTCGACCGTCGCCGGCAGCTTGATGAAGGTCGCCACGCGGCGATAGGCCAGCCAGGAGATGCCTTCAATCGACTCCTCGTCCTCATCAACTTCGTAGTCGCCCGGGGCCACCATCTCGCAGAGGCCTGGCATCCAGAACGGTTCATCGAAATGGACGGTTCGGTATTTCGTGCGGGTAAACATACTGCCCCCTTTCTTATGGCGAACGCCGTTCGCAAGGTTCAGCCAAATCGGGCTGGTCTGGCGCCAAGGCAGCGCGAACAACTGCCGTCAAGGATCGATGATTGGTGAGTTTGGCGGGGCTGGAGCCTCTGACGAAGCAAAAAGCCAAGCTGGCCTAAGAACGACGTTTAATCTGTATCCGATGATTGAGGCTTTACCAAGATATTTTGGGAGTATTAAGCGGACTCATGAAAAATTATGGAGAATTCGACGCTAGTTGATATATATAAATCCAGCGAAAGAGCAAGAATTATGTATTTCTATAAATATTAATATCAATAATTAAATATAGAATATTTCACATTAACATCGATTCTTGGTTGTTTACATTGACGTTTTTAAAGCGCAAACTGGAAAATCTGGATTGCCATTGGCTCATGGTCCGAGCGCGGGCCTGTAACGATCCCGATAATCACCTGATTAGAGGGAACAAAGTCATGACACTCGATCGAATTTTTGAATGGACAAGACCCTACGCCATTGGTTTAGGCGTTGGGCTTTTCGCAGCGCCGATTGTCGGTTTCAATGCTGGATGGCTTACGACCACGACTGCCAGCACGCGGGCGGCGGAAACCGCTCAGGTGGATGCGTTTGCGGGCATCTGTTCAAGCGCGGCAGGACGAATGGCTGCTGCCAGAAGCACGGACCTCGCTGCAATCAAAGGCTTCGACAATCGTGCGAAACGCGATGAATTCGTAGCCGCGATTATGACCGATATCCAAGTTCCGGCAGGTCTCGCAGGCAAGGTCGGTACGAATTGCAGTCGCTCATTGTCCTGAGTTGCCGTGGACGCCGTGCACTGGCATCGCAACCAAAATGAAAATTAGGAGGTCGCCGTGAGGAACTTTACACTCGCTCGATTCTATACGTACGATTTCACCCGACTGTTCGTCGCGCTTGCGTTTACGCTCGCGATAGCCGTGATTGTCTATTCCGCGCTGTTTGGAAGCATCTTTTAGTCGTGTGGATGGCACATGGGCCTTGGTTCCGTATGGAGCCCTGACTGGCACTTCTGGTCGTCTGCCGCGAGGACGCCATCCTCGAGCTAAGCTGGTGCGCGTCGACGTCTCGGCGAGCGCTAGCTGTCAGCGCAGGTGCGTGCGGTCGGCGAGCAGCGTGCGAATGATCGCGTCAGCATCGCCTTGGAGTGTTCTCATAGGCGGGGCGAGGGGGTGTGATTTTGCATAGTAGTTTGCACCGTAGATGATGCCGATGCACCTGATAAGCGTTTGAAATCTAGAGAACCTATCGCAGTGTCGTCCCCACGCAACCGTACCATTCTCCTTATTTCTTCTCTTTCTCGTTTGAAGCGCGTCGGTGCGCCGCTCCCGTTGATCGTGCTCGCCCGCCCCGCGGACGCGCCGTCTCTCGTGCAACCTGGCCCGGTCCGGTCTCAGATGAAGATCTGGTGCTCCGCTGTCACCAGTTCCTGCAGGAAGGCCACTACCGTACGCACGCGCACGAGGTCCCGGGCGCTTTCGTGATAGGTGGTCCAATAGGCGCGGCGGATCGTCGTTTCCGGCAGGATGCGTTTGAGCTCCGGCGTGTGGCGGGCGATATAGTTGTGCAGGATGCCGATGCCGGCGCTGGAGCGCACGGCTTCCGTCTGGCCGGTGGCGCTGGAGATCTCGAACGAGGCGTCCCAGCTTCGCATGATCTCGGCGGAGAAATTCAGAGATGGCGTGAAGATCAGGTCCTCGACATAGCCGATGCGGCGATGTTCCCTCAGATCGTCGATCGTCTGCGGCGTCCCGTGTTTTTCAAGATAATCGGACGAGGCATAGAGGCCGAGCGTGTAGTCGGTGAGTTTTGACGAGACCAGGCGCCCCTGTTCGGGCCGCTCGATGGTGATCGCGATATCGGCCTCGCGTTGCGACAGCGAAAAGGAACGCGGCACCGGTACGAGTTGCAGTTTCAGTTCCGGGTAGCGGGCGGTCAGCCGCCCGAGCCGGGGCGCCAGGAAGGAAACGCCGAAGCCGTCGGGCGCGCCGATGCGCACCGTGCCGGCGATCGCCGTGTCGATCCGGCCGATCTGGGATTGGGCCGCCAGCATCTCCGTCTCCATCCGCTCGGCCGCCGCGAGGAAGATCTCGCCCTCGGCGGTCAGTTCGCATCCGTTCGGCCGGCGCACAAGAAGCCGCGTCTTCAGGGTTTCCTCGAGCGCCGTCACCCGGCGGCTGAGCGTGGCGTGGTTGACACCCAGCCGTTTCGAGGCGGCCAGGATCTGCCCGGTGCGCGCCACGGCTAGAAACATTCTGACATCGTCCCAATTCATAGTGCTGAGGCCCTGTTCGCGCCGTTGGGCATTAATTTTTGCACAACGGTTGCTGAATATCGGAAATTGCTTTGTTGAAATCGTAGTGCGATCATGCCGCCACAATCAAGGTCTGGAGGAACCAACCATGTACGAACTCGGTCATTTCATCGATGGCAAGCGCGTTGCCGGCAAAAGCGGCCGCGTTGCCAACATCTTCAACCCGGCGACCGGCGAAGTGCAGGGCACCGTTGCGCTCGCAAGCGAGGCGGAACTCGCGGCAGCGGTTGAAAGCGCCAAGGCGGCGCAGCCGAAATGGGCGGCCACCAATCCGCAGCGTCGCGCCCGCGTTTTCATGAAGTTCGTCGAACTTCTGAACACGCACATGAACGAACTCGCCGAGATCCTCTCGCGTGAACACGGCAAGACCGTCGAAGACGCCAAGGGTGACCTCGTCCGCGGCCTCGAAGTCTGCGAATTCGTCATCGGCATTCCGCATCTGCAGAAGAGCGAGTTCACCGAAGGTGCGGGTCCCGGCATCGACATGTATTCGATCCGTCAGGCCGTCGGCATCGGCGCCGGCATCACGCCGTTCAACTTCCCGGCGATGATCCCGATGTGGATGTTCGCGCCGGCGATCGCCTGCGGCAACGCCTTCATCCTGAAGCCGTCCGAGCGTGACCCGTCCGTTCCGATCCGCCTCGCCGAACTGATGATCGAAGCCGGCCTGCCGGCAGGCATCCTCAACGTTGTCAATGGCGACAAGGGCGCCGTCGACGCGATCCTGACCCATCCGGATATTGCCGCCGTCACCTTCGTCGGCTCGACCCCGATTGCCCGCTACGTCTATGGCACGGCAGCGATGAACGGCAAGCGGGCCCAGTGCTTCGGTGGCGCCAAGAACCACATGATCATCATGCCCGATGCCGACATGGACCAGGCCGCCAATGCGCTGATGGGCGCTGGCTACGGCTCGGCCGGCGAGCGCTGCATGGCGATCTCGGTTGCCGTCCCGGTCGGTGAAGAAACCGCCAACCGCCTGATCCAGAAGCTGACCCCGATGGTCGAAAGCCTGCGCATCGGCCCCTACACCGACGAAAAGGCCGACATGGGTCCGGTCGTCACCAAGGAAGCCGAACAGCGCATCAGAAGCCTGATCGACAGCGGTGTCGAGCAGGGCGCGAAACTCGTCGTCGACGGCCGCGACTTCAAGCTGCAGGGCTATGAAAACGGTCACTTCATCGGCGGCTGCCTGTTCGACCATGTCACGCCCGACATGGACATCTACAAGACGGAAATCTTCGGACCGGTGCTCTCGGTCGTTCGCGCCAAGAACTACGAGGAAGCCCTCGACCTGCCGATGAAGCACGAATATGGCAACGGCGTCGCGATCTACACCCGTGACGGCGATGCGGCCCGCGACTTCGCCTCGCGCATCAACATCGGCATGGTTGGCGTCAACGTGCCGATCCCGGTTCCGCTCGCCTATCACTCCTTCGGTGGCTGGAAGTCCTCGTCCTTCGGCGACCTCAACCAGCATGGCCCGGACTCGATCAAGTTCTGGACCCGCACGAAGACCATCACCGAGCGCTGGCCCTCGGGCATCAAGGATGGTGCCGAGTTCGTCATGCCGACGATGAAGTAACGACGGGACAAAGATCCTCCCGCCTCCAGGGCCTCCTTCGGGAGGCCCTTTTTTGTGGCGCGCCGGGGACCTCCCTCGGGAGCTCCTTTCCTGTTGCATGCCATACTGCGCTGCAACTAATTTGATATCCCCGAGGCGCTGAAAATTGATTCGCGCCTCGGTCGAATATTGCAGGCATTTCGATCGTTCTTTTGCATGGAAGGCTCATCCGGGGGGATAGCCACAGTTCGCTGGGTTCACAAATGGCGTCATCCTGTCGCAACGCGGCGCCTGTCTGTTAGCGGGCGGCCGCAAGCTGATTTCACTGAGAGAGGTTCTATCATGGTCGTGGCCGAAACGGCGTCGATGCAAGGGACGTCGACGCAGGGTACCGGACAATTTCCACCGCCTGTCGTTCAGCGGTAGCGGAAAAGAGTATTTTGGCATCTGGATCGTCAACGTGTTGCTGACGATCATCACGCTCGGCATCTATTCCGCCTGGGCAAAAGTCCGCCGCAACCGCTATTTCTATGGCAATACTGTGCTGCTCGGGCGCGCCTTCGAATATCATGCGAAGGGCAAGCAGATCCTGATCGGCCGGGTGATCGTGTTCGCCTACCTGATTTTCTACAACGTCATGCTGACCTTCGTGCCGATCGCCGGCATCATCCTTGCGCTGCTGCTGGTGGTCTTCGTGCCGTGGCTGGTCGTCAGGGGCCTGCGTTTCAGCGCCCGCGTCACCAGCTATCGCAATGTGCGGTTCGATTTCGTCGGCGGCGTCGGCGGTGCGTTCCTCGCCTTTATCGTCGGTCCGATCATCTCGGTTCTGACGCTCGGAATCCTGGTGCCGCTCGCCAGCCGCTGGTCCTACCGCTACATCGGCAGCAACCTGCGTTACGGACAAAGGGCATTTACAACCGATCCTTCGGTCGGTGCGATCTACAAGTCCTGGTTCCTGTCGGCGGCCATCATCGTTGCTGGCCTGCTGATCATCGCCTTTATCGGTTTCCTCAACCTAGCCGTGATCATGACGCTGTTCGACGGTTCCTATGTGGCCACCCCGGAAATGCAGGTTTCGATGATTGCGTTGTTCGTCATCGGCTACATCGCGTTCTTCTCGATCTTCGGGGTCGCGACGCTGTTCTATCGTGCTGGCGTTCGCAACGTCGCCTGGTCGGCAACGACCTTCGACGGCAAGCATCAGCTGACGAGCGATCTGTCGCGGGGCCGTTACGCCTGGATCGCGATCACCAACGTGATCGTCACCCTCTTCACACTGGGCCTGATGCGTCCCTGGGCTGCGGTGCGCATGACGCGCTATGTCAATGAACATACGGGTGTACATTTCGAAGGTAATGTCGGCGAGATGTTCGACAAGATCGCCCAGGAAGGTTCGGCCGTTGGTTCGGAGTTCATGGATTTCGAAGGCTTCGACTTTGGCTTCTAGCGTCACAGGGATTGCTGTTGGCGAGTGGCATCCGGCCGGTTCCAGCCGGTCGGTGCCCTCGCGGCTGATCGAAGATGGCGGCGGCGTCAAGGCCTTGGGTGAGGACGGTGTCGAACTTGCAGGCGGCGTGCTTGCCGCCGTCGACATTTCCGCGCGTGTCGGCGCCATTCCGCGTCGTGTCGAGTTTCCCGACGGTTCGCTGTTCGAGACGACCGACAACGACGCCATGGATCGCTTCCTCAAACGGAAGGGAAAAACCAGTCTCGTCCACGAGTGGGAGCGTTTCCACCCGCGCCTGATCGCGGTCGTTTTGGCGACCGTGCTCTGCGGCGTGGCCATCTATCGTTATGCCGTGCCGGCGCTCGTCGAAGTCGCCGTGCTGGTGACGCCGCCGATCGTGCCGAAGATCATGTCGGCAAGCACCTTGGAAACAATGGATCGAACGCTGCTCGACACGTCGGCGCTTGCAGCTGAGCGGCAGAACAAGATCCGTGACGGGTTCAACGCGATCGCGCGCCAGTCCGATCGCGGCGAGGGCGGATATAGCCTCAACTTCCGCAAGGGTGGCACCATCGGCCCGAATGCCTTCGCGCTACCCGACGGCACGCTGATTGTCACCGATGAGCTGATCGAGCTTGCCGGCGACGATACCGAAATGATCGTCGGTGTGCTGGCGCACGAGATCGGTCACGTCGAGCTCGAGCATAGCCTGCGGCAGATCTACCGTGCCGCCGGCGTCGCCGGGCTGATCATGATGATTGGCGGCGACATCGGGTCCGGTGCTGAAGACATTCTGGTGCAGGGCGCTGGCCTCCTTACGCTCTCCTATTCGCGTAGCGCGGAAGGGGCGGCGGATCGGCATTCGGTGGAACTGATGCTGAAGGCCAAGCGTGACCCAACGGCGATCGCACGGTTCTTCGACCTGCTCGAAAAGGAGCTTGGCGACAGTTCCGATACCAGCATCTTGGCGACCCATCCCGGCACGCCGGAACGGCGCAAGGCGATCCTGGATTATGCCGGCGAACTGAGGGCGCAGGGTCAGTAGGCCTCTGCCCGTCGAGCCGCGTCGCCACATAAGGCGCGATGCTGTCATCAAAACGAAAACAGCGGGCACACGGCCCGCTGCTTCCAATTCATGCGATGGTTTTGATCAGTCCTGCGGGCCGTCGTTGTAGCCGACCTTGTCGACCAGTTCCGAAGCCTTCTTGCGGTTCGCTGCGATGTCGGCGAGCGGCAGTTCGTCCGGCTTGATCGTGCCGAAGGACTTCACGACGTCAGATGGCTCGGCGCCCGGAAGAACCGGATACTCGAACACCTGCTCGGCGTAGATCGTCTGGGCTTCGCCTTCCGACAGGAATTCCATCAGCTTCAGCGCGTTGTCCTTGTTCGGGGAATTCTTGGCGAGCGCCATGCCCGAGATGTTGACGTGCGTGCCGCGGTCCTTGGCGTTCGGGAAGAGCACCTTGATGGCGGCAGCCCAATCCTTCTGTTCCGGCTCCTTCTCGTTGGTCAGCATCAGACCGACATAGTAGGTGTTGCCGAGTGCGAGGTCGCATTCGCCGGCGAGGATCGCCTTGGCCTGGTCGCGGTCGCCGCCGTCGGGCTTCTTGGCGAGATTGTTCTTGAGGCCCGTCAGCCACTTCTCGGCTTCGGCTTCGCCATGGTGGGCGATCATCGAGGCGAACAGGCCGATGTTGTAGGAGTGCTGGCCGTCGCGGGTGCAGATCTTGCCCTTCCACTTCGGATCGGCAAGTTCTTCATAGGTGATGTCGTCCTGGGCGACGCGGTCCTTGGAGGCGTAGACGACGCGGCCGCGCGTGGTGAGGCCGAACCAGTTGCCGTCAGGATCGCGGAAATGTGCCGGGATGTCCTTGTTGATCGTCTCGTTGACGACCGGCTGGGTGACGCCTGCGTCCTTGGCTTCGGTCAGGCGGCTGATGTCGACCGTCAGGATCACATCGGCAGGCGAATTGGCGCCTTCGGCCTGGATGCGCTCGACCAGACCCTTGTCGAGGAAGAGCACGTTGGTGGTGATGCCGGTTTCCTTGGTGAAGGCGTCGAGCAGCGGCTTGATCAGATCGGGCTGCCGGTAGGAGTAGATATTGACCTCACCGTCGGCCCAGGCGGCGCTCGTCGTAAGCAGGGTTGCCGTCAGGGACAAAACGCCCATCGCTGCTCTTGAAACGGACATCGCTTCCTCCATTTTCTTGTTTGAGCTAAGTTAACAAAAATGCTCATCTTTCTTGACCTCAGCGCCCAGAACAGTCAATCGGGAAACGGTTAACACTCAACAAGAAGTGACTTTTCGAGCTTTTTGGAATTGTTCCAAACTACGATCCGTCCTATATGAAGAACTCGTGAACCTCTCGAATGCCGGAGTGAATGATGCGTCTGACGAAACAAACGAACTACGCGGTTCGCATGTTGATGTACTGCGCCGCCAACGGAGACAAGCTCAGCCGCATTCCCGAAATCGCCAGGGCCTATGGCGTTTCCGAGTTGTTTCTCTTCAAGATCCTGCAGCCGCTGACCAGGGCCGGCCTTGTCGAGACCGTCCGCGGCCGCAATGGCGGCGTGCGCCTGCCGAAGCCCGCATCCGCCATCACCCTGTTCGATGTCGTCAAGGTCACGGAAGACAGCTTCGCGATGGCGGAATGTTTCGAGGCGGGTGAGATCGATTGTCCGCTCGTCGACAGCTGCGGCCTCAATTCGGCACTGCGCAAGGCGCTCAACGCCTTCTTCGAGGTGCTTCAGGGCTATACGATCGACGACCTCGTCAAGGCCCGTCCCCAGATCAACTTCCTGCTCGGCCTCGAAGAGACGAAGCGTCCGCAGACCACGGCTGCCTGACGATCCAAGACCTACTGCATGTCTCCTTAAATCGACCTCGATTTAAGGACTAAGACGCGCAGAGGTCGCTGTAGCGGAGCTTCGCTGGGTTTCACCCCTGCGGCAGATATTCCCGCAATATGAAATCGATCGCGGTAGGGTCGATTTCCGCCTTGTCGATGCGGAAGTCCGCACCATACTCCTCCAGTTTCTGAAAATAGGGATCGGCGAGCGACGCAGAAATCACCCCGATCGGCCCGATGTAACCTTGGTGGCGAAGCGCCGGCACGGTCTCGCGGAAATCGAGCTGCGGGTGAAGTCGGTTGTCCAGAAGGATCATCGACACCGGCTTGCCCGAGCGCAGGAATTCCAACGCGCCTTCCATCGTCTGGCAGTAATGCAGCTCGATCTCGATATTGCTCACCTTGCGGATCAAGGCGCGCAGGATCAGATTTTCAGTCGGATCGTCGTCAACGAGCAGGATGTGAGCTTTTTGCGTCATGACCGATACCCTTGCTGATTTGCAGGCGTCCTGTTCGTTGGGCGTGGTGCAATGGGACACCACGCATCGGCTGTCACTGGATGATCTGTTCTCGGATCGCCTTCGCCACCATCTGGGTGCGGTTGACGACATCAAGCTTCTTCAGGATCGTTGCGGTGTGGGAATTCACGGTGTGCTCCGACACGGAAACGATGAGAGCGATCTCGCTTGCCGTCTTCCCGTGCGAGATCCACTTGAGGATTTCGGTCTCCCGCGGCGTCAGGCCCATGCCGGTCTTGTTGGCCAGCGCGATGCGATAGAAGTAGTCGAAGGCTGAGACCGCGTCATAGGCGACTTCGACATGCTCGGCGCGGCCGATGTCATCGCCATCGCCGAGAAAGAGAACGGCGTAGCGCGCGCCGGTGGCAGCCGCATGCACGGGTACGCTGAGCAGCAGCTCGAAACCGAGCTGCACGAGCAAATTCTGGCTGGTGTCGCAGCCCGGGTCGTCCGTCCGCCAGACGGAGGAAATCGCCGACCGGTGCAGCGTCTTGTAGAAGATGGAGTCGCCGAAGCGGTGGCGCTTGTCGTATTCCTCGGCAAGCCCGGACGGAAGATCATGCAGCACCAGGCGGGTTGACAGCATGCACGCGTCGTTCTCGTTGCCGAGCTGAAGAATGCCGAAATGGCTGAAGCCGAACCTGAGCGCCATCGTGTGGAAGATGCGAAAGAAGTCTACGCGGTTCAGCGCTTTCTCAAGTTCGTCGCGAAGATCGTATCGCCTGTGATTTTCCAGCAAAGCCGCCACGGAATGGCTATCCCCTTGTCGTCGCGCGGCAGTCTATCCGGCGCGCCGGAGCAATCAACCGGCAAAGATCGGTGCCGGCATTGCTGGCAGCAAGCATCATGCCCGTCCCTCGGCAAACCTGCCGAAAGACGGCAAACTGTAAAAGGCGGCTGCCGGTCCCTCCCAAGGACGTCTAGGCACGTCGATTGTCTCCCCCGAGTTTGTATACGTTGTATTGCACAATCCTGTTGGTGATTTCTACCATACTATCTTGGGATTGACGGAAACCTGTCGGTACTGAATTGCGCCCGCATGTGGTGAATGATCGTGTATTCCGCCGGCCGGCTGTTCGCGCTAGAATAGAGGCGGGCATCCGGGGCGAGACTAGCCCCGGTGGAGGGACGAACAAGGCGCGTTGCAAACCCTGCGGAAGCAGCCGGGAAGCCTTGGTTCGAAGGTGTTGCGCTGCACTGATTCGTCAGTCGATTCTAAAACAGTGGACAGATGTCCCGGCTCTACCTGAGGACGAATTTTTCGCATAGACAAATTTATGCGGCGACTTATTGCAATGCGACGCCAAATGTCGTTCCATCCGGCCTTGACCGGGGGGCAACGGCATTCCGCGTCAGGAAAACACGAGAACAAAAACAAATCTGGGAAGCAAAGCTCATGAAAAAGCTCACTACTCTCTTTGCAGCGACGGCGCTTGCCACGCTGATGGCCGGCTCTGCCTGGTCGAAGACGTTCGTCTATTGCTCGGAAGGTTCGCCTGAGGGTTTTGACCCGGGCCTGTACACCGCCGGCACGACGTTCGACGCGGCTGCGCACACGGTTTACAACCGCCTGCTCGAGTTCAAGAAGGGCACGACCGAAGTTGAGCCGGGTCTCGCCGAGAGCTGGACGATCTCCGATGATGGCCTGGAGTACACCTTCAAGCTGCGTCCGGGCGTCAAGTTCCAGACGACCGAGTTCTTCACGCCGACCCGCGAGCTCACCGCAGATGACGTGGTGTTCTCTTATGAGCGCCAGCTGAAGGCTGATAACCCCTGGAACAAATACATCGCCGGCACCTCGTGGGAATATGCCGCCGGCATGGGCTTCCCGGAAGTTATCAAGTCGGTCGAGAAGGTTGACGACCTGACGGTCAAGTTCACCCTGACGCGCAAGGAAGCTCCGTTCCTCGCCAACATCGCGATGCCGTTCGCTTCGATCCTGTCGAAGGAATATGCCGACAAGCTGCAGGCTGACGGCAAGATGGAGCAGATGAACCAGATGCCGCTCGGCACCGGTCCGTTCGCGTTCGTCGCCTACCAGCAGGACGCCGTCATCCGCTACAAGGCGAACCCGGACTACTGGGGTGGCAAGCAGAAGATCGACGACCTCGTCTTCGCGATCACTTCAGACGCTTCGGTCCGCTACCAGAAGCTTCAGGCCGGCGAATGCCACCTGATGCCGTTCCCGAACGCTGCCGACGTTGCAAAGATGAAGGCTGACCCGAACCTGAAGGTCATGGAACAGGCCGGCCTCAACGTCTCCTACCTCGCCTACAACACGACCCAGGCTCCGTTCGACAAGCCGGAAGTGCGCAAGGCGCTGAACAAGGCGATCAACAAGCAGGCAATCGTTGACGCCGTCTTCCAGGGCGCAGCCCAGCCGGCCGTCAACCCGATCCCGCCGACGATGTGGTCCTATAACGACAAGCTCGAAGACGATACCTACGAGCCGGAAGTCGCCAAGAAGATGCTTGAGGACGCAGGCGTCAAGGACCTGTCGATGAAGCTCTGGGCAATGCCGGTATCGCGTCCGTACATGCTGAACGCTCGTCGTGCGGCTGAACTGATGCAGTCGGACTTCGCCAAGATCGGCGTCAAGGTCGAGATCGTGTCCTACGAATGGGCCGAATACCTCGACAAGTCCAAGGCCAAGGATCGTGACGGTGCCGTCATCCTCGGCTGGACCGGCGACAACGGCGACCCGGACAACTTCCTCGACACGCTGCTCGGCTGCAACGCTGTCGGCGGCAACAACCGCGCGCAGTGGTGCAACCAGGAATTCGACGCCCTCGTGAAGAAGGCGAAGGAGACCTCCGATCTGGCAGAGCGCACCAAGCTCTACGAAGAAGCTCAGGCCGTCTTCAAGCGCGAAGCACCTTGGGCCACGATCGACCACTCGCTCTCGGTCGTGCCGATGCGCAAGAACGTTGAAGGCTTCGTTCAGAGCCCGCTCGGCGATTTTGCCTTCGACGGCGTGGACATCACCGAGTAATTTAGTTAACTGATCCTTAAGGGGGCGTTTGCCAAGGGCAAGCGCCCCTCTTTGCATCCACTATAGCGACCCGAGCTCCATCTGGAGCACACAAGGTCGCTGTGGCATTTCGACTTGCTGCATGCTTCGCCGTTAAGTGGGAAAGCATGCAGTGGTGCCAGCGGCGGGATACAATGCCGCGGCAACATGGCGCGGGGTTTAACATGTTCCGATTTCTCCTGGGGCGATTGGCTGTCCTGATACCGACATTTGTCGGGGTCTCCATCATCGCCTTCTCCTTCATTCGCATGCTTCCGGGCGATCCGGTTGCGCTGCTTTCGGGCGAGCGCGTCATGTCGCCGGAGCGACATGCGGAAATTTCACATGCGCTCGGTTTCGACCGGCCGATCGTGGTGCAATACCTCGACTATCTCTGGGGCGTGCTCCACGGTGATTTCGGCACGTCGATCGTGACCAAGAAGCCGGTGATCGACCAGTTCTTCGAACTGTTCCCGGCAACCGTCGAGCTTTCGCTCTGCGCGATCCTGTTTGCGGTCATCCTCGGCATACCCGCCGGCGTGATTGCTGCGATCAAGCGCGGCTCGGCGGTCGACCAGGCGATGATGGGGACCGCCCTTGTAGGCTTCTCCATGCCGATCTTCTGGTGGGGCCTGCTGCTGATCATGCTGGTCTCCGGCATGCTGCAGTGGACGCCGGTCTCCGGCCGCATCTCGCTGATGTTCTTCTTCCCGCCGGTCACCGGCTTCATGCTGATCGACTCGCTGCTGTCGGGTCAGGCCGGCGCCTTCAAGTCGGCGGTCAGCCACCTGATCCTGCCGACGATCGTGCTCGGTACCATCCCGCTCGCGGTCATCGCGCGCCAGACCCGCTCGGCGATGCTCGAAGTTCTCTCCGAAGACTACGTGCGCACGGCGCGCGCCAAGGGGCTTTCGACCTTCCGTGTGGTCGGTGTGCATGCGCTGCGCAATGCGATGATCCCGGTGGTCACCACCATCGGCCTGCAGGTGGGCGTCATGCTCGCCGGCGCGATCCTGACCGAAACGATCTTCTCCTGGCCGGGCATCGGCAAGTGGATGGTAGATTCGGTGTCGCGTCGTGACTACGCCGTCATCCAGGGCGGTCTCCTGGTCATCGCGGCGGTGATCATGCTGGTCAACCTCATCGTCGACCTGATGTACGGTCTCATCAATCCACGCATCCGGCACTAAGGAGGGCGTCATGTCTCAAGCTGCTGCAACAAGCACCGTTTCGACCGATCCGTCCCGCCGGGCGCGTCTGGCCGAGTTCTGGTACTATTTTTCCGAGAACCGTGGCGCCGTCATCGGCCTGGTTTTCTTTCTGATCCTCGTTCTGCTCGCGCTCTTCGCACCGTGGATCGCACCGCATGATCCGGTGGCGCAGTACCGCGATGCGGTGCTGGTTCCGCCGATCTGGCAGGAGGGCGGCCGTGCAGGCTTCCTGCTCGGCACCGATGCCGTCGGCCGCGACATGCTGTCCCGTCTGATCTACGGCACGCGTTTCTCGCTCTTCGTCGGCGTCATCGTCACGACGCTGTCGCTCGTCGGCGGCATCGCGCTCGGCGTCATTGCCGGCTACTTCCGTGGCTGGGTCGATACCGTCATCATGCGCGTGATGGACATCATCCTGGCGTTCCCGTCGCTGCTGCTCGCCCTCGTGCTGGTGGCGGTTCTTGGCCCGGGCCTCGTCAACGCCATGATCGCGATTGCGCTCGTCTTCCAGCCGCACTTCGTGCGCCTGACGCGTGCCGCCGTCATGAGCGAAAAGACCCGTGACTATGTGGTTGCCGCCAAGGTCGCGGGCGCTGGTCATGGCCGCCTGATGTTCAAGACGATCCTGCCCAACTGCATGGCGCCGCTGATCGTCCAGGCGACGCTCTCCTTCTCGAGCGCCATTCTCGACGCTGCGGCCCTCGGCTTCCTCGGCATGGGCGCCCAGCCGCCGACACCGGAATGGGGCACGATGCTCGCCGAAGCTCGCGAGTTCATCAGCAGCCACTGGTGGGTGGTCACGCTTCCGGGTATCGCGATCCTGATCACGGTGCTGGCGATCAACCTGATGGGTGACGGCCTGCGCGATGCTCTCGATCCCAAGCTGAAGAGGTCCTGATCATGGCGCTTCTCGAAATCGAAAACCTGGTCGTCGAATTCCAGACGGCCGCCGGTCCCTTCCGCGCCGTCAACGGCGTCTCCATGAAGGTCCACGAACGCGAGGTTCTGGCGATCGTCGGCGAGAGCGGCTCGGGCAAGTCCGTGTCGATGCTGGCGGCCATGGGACTTCTGCCCTGGACGGCGAAGGTCACCGCCGACAAGCTGACCTTCAACGGCCGCGACCTCTTGGGCATGTCGGCGAACGAACGACGCAAGATCGTCGGCAAAGACATTGCCATGATCTTCCAGGAGCCGATCGCCAGCCTCAACCCATGCTTCACCGTGGGCTTCCAGATCGAGGAAGTGCTGCGCATCCACATGGGTCTCGACAAGGCCGGCCGCCGCAAGCGCGCGATCGAACTGTTCGAGGCGGTCGGCATTCCCGATCCGGCCGAGCGGCTCGGTCACTTCCCGCATCAGATGTCGGGCGGCCAGTGCCAGCGTGTGATGATCGCGATCGCGATCGCCTGCAACCCGAAGCTTCTGATCGCCGACGAGCCGACCACCGCGCTCGATGTGACGATCCAGAAGCAGATCCTCGACCTGCTGATGAGGCTGCAGGCCGAGCACAAGATGGGCCTGATCATGATCACGCACAACATGGGCGTGGTCGCGGAGACCGCCGACCGGGTGGTCGTGCAGTACAAGGGCCGCAAGATGGAAGAGGCTGACGTGCTGACGCTCTTCGAAAATCCGAAGAGCAACTATACGCGCGCACTTCTGGCGGCGCTGCCTGACAATGCCACCGGCGATCGTCTGCCGACGATCTCCGAACTCTTCGTCGATGAAGGAGCGGCCCAATGAGCGTGATCCTCGAAGCGCGCAACCTGGTGCGCGACTACCATATCCCCGGCGGCCTTATAAAGAAGGCAAAGACCGTTCATGCCTTGAAGGGCGTGAGCTTCAGCGTCGAACAGGGCAAGACCCTGGCGATCGTCGGCGAGAGCGGCTGCGGCAAGTCCACGCTCGGCCGCATCCTCACCTTGATCGACCCGGCGACCTCGGGCGAACTCCTGATCGAAGGCAAGAAGATCGACATCGCCAAGGGCGATATGACGCCGGAGATGCGCCGCAAGGTGCAGATCGTCTTCCAGAACCCTTACGGCTCGCTCAACCCGCGTCAGAAGATCGGCGACATCCTGATGGAGCCGCTGCTCATCAACACCGACACGCCCGCCGACGAACGTCGCGACCGGGCGATGACGATGCTGAAGAAGGTTGGTCTCACCGAACTGCACTTCAACCGCTACCCGCACATGTTCTCCGGTGGTCAGCGCCAGCGTATCGCCATTGCGCGCGCGCTGATGCTGAACCCGAAGCTGCTGGTGCTCGACGAGCCGGTATCGGCGCTCGACCTTTCGGTTCAGGCACAGGTCTTGAACCTGCTCGCCGATCTGCAGGACGAGCTCAAGCTCACCTACGTCTTCATCAGCCATGACCTCTCGGTCGTGCGTTACATCGCCGACGACGTCATGGTGATGTATTTCGGCGAAGCCGTCGAATATGGCAGCCGTGATGAGGTCTTCGCCGACCCGAAGCACAGCTATACCAAGACGCTGTTTGCCGCGACGCCGCGTGCGGACGTGGAGAGCATCAAGGCACGATTGGCGAAGAAGAAGCAGGCGGCCTGATCCACCACCGCTGATTTTCGCCGAGGAAACAAGAGAAGCCGGGCAGCCACTGCCCGGCTTCTTTGACTTCAAGACATGATGGTGTAGAGGTGTCGCGCCGCCTTCACTTCTCGCCTCTGGGCGGCGGGCAGCCGCTTTTCGGCCGGACGACCGTTCGGCCCAACCTCAGGAACACGATCATGGAAATCAAGCGTTTCGAAACCGGCCCCCGTATGAGCCAGGCCGTGGTCTACAACAACACCGTTTACCTCGCCGGCCAGGTCGGCAACGCCGGTGACGATGTCGTGACGCAGACGAAGCAGGCGCTTGCCGAAGTCGACCGTCTTCTGGCGCTCGCCGGCACCGACAAGACCCGCATCCTCTCGGCCACCATCTGGCTCGCCGATATGGCGGACTTCCCGAAGATGAACTCCGTCTGGGATGCCTGGGCTCCGCAGGGCCATACCCCCGCGCGCGCTACCGGCGAAGCCAAGCTTGCGACCCCGGAATACCTCGTCGAGGTCATCGTCGTCGCTGCTGCCTAAGCCCTGCGGTACGGGCTTTTCCGCATCACGCTTTCAGCGCCGTCGGACCTCCTGTCCGGCGGCGTTTTTCGTGGCGCCGCTTGGGTCGTGCAGGGAACCAATCGGCGAGCCCGAACGTTTAAAGTCCGAACCAAGAATCTGGCCAAAAAACCGGGCCAACTTTGGGAGGACTGTCTATGCTCTATTGGCTGCCACGGGTCTGTGTCCTTCTTTTTGCGGGCGTCCTGATCGCTTTCGGTCTCATTCCTGACACCGCCGCGGGTGTCGCCAACACCTTGCTCGTCATCATTCTCGGCCTCGGTCTGCTCTCGCTGACCCTGCATATCTTTCCACCGGAACGTCATTGATCGAGCGCGATCCAGGCGGCGTGCCGCAATCTGAGGCGAAGCGTGCGGCGGGGCAGTTCGATGTCCTGCCCGCAAGACCGGACGCCAGTCGCGCGTCCGTGCCTGAAGGACAGCGAGGCGTGATCTTGGAAACCTTGCGGCGAGTTGGCACCTCCCACGAGCGGAAGCGCGCGAGACGCATTGTCGACGAGGAGGCGGCGGTTGCGACGGCGGCGCCGTCGACCGCGCCGCGGCGTGACGGTATCGATCTGATGGTTGCCTGGAGCATCGTCGGCCTCTTCGTCATTGCCGGATCCGCTGCCATCTACACCATGGAGACGATCCTGCTGCCCATCACGTTCGCGATCGTTGTCGGCATCGTCCTCGGGCGCACGGCCGACGCGCTGGCGCGCTATGGTTTGCCGCCGATCTTCGGCGGCCTGCTGCTGGCGATGATTTTCGTGATCGGTCTATCCTTCCTCGTCAACGCATTGCTCGGCCCGCTGACGACGCTCGCCTCCGAAGCGCCGAAGCTTGCCGAAGGCGTCGTGGCGCGCATCATGCCCTTTGTCGACCGGTTTGAATGGTTGCGGCTGGCGGTCGCGCGGAGCGTAGGGAACGATGCAATTGCCGATACCGTTATGAAGAACGCCGGCCCGATGCTCGCTGCCACCGTCGGGGGGCTGACGCCGGCCCTCGTACAGACTTTGATCTTTCTCGCAGCGCTCGGTTTGTTTCTGCTTGGCCGGCTGGAACTGCGCAAAGCCATCATTCTCGCCTTTGCCGGCCGCGAGCAGCGCCTCAGCGCCATTCGCATCATGAATGCCATTGAAGATGCGCTGGCGCGGTACTTCTCCATCGCCAGCCTGATCTATCTGGCGCTCGGAACTGTGACGATGGTCATCGCACTCGTCGGTGGCCTCGCCATGCCGCCGCTCTGGGGCCTGTTTGCTTTTGTCTCGAGCTTCATTCCCTATCTCGGCGTGACGGTGATGACGCTGAGCCTCGTCGTCGGCGGGCTGATGACGCACGAGGTGCTGTGGCTGGCGCTGGCGCCGGCCGTGGCTTTCTTCGTCGTTCACCTCGCCATGGAAAATCTCGCCATTCCGGCCATCCTCGGCAGTGAACTCGAGGTGAATCCGTTCCTGGTGTTCATTGCGATCGTTTTCTGGACCTGGATGTGGGGCGCGGTCGGCGCCATGCTGGCGCTGCCGCTTTCTCTCATCGTCCTTGCAATCGTCGAAGAAATCCGTGAGCAGCCGCCGGAACGGCAACTGCCTGGCTGAAGGGGAAAGATCAGCGCCGCGCCGAGCGGGCGTGCTCGTCGAAGAACAACGCCTGGCTGATCAGAGCCTTCACCATGTCCGGATTGAACGGCTTGGTGACGAGGAAGGCCGGTTCCGGCCGCTTGCCGGTGAGCAGTCGCTCGGGGAAGGCGGTGATGAAGATCACCGGCACCGTCGCCTGAGTGAGGATTTCGTTGACGGCATCGATGCCCGAGCTGCCATCGGCGAGCTGGATGTCGGCGAGCACCATCCTCGGGGATGTCTTGCGATAGAGATCCAACGCCTCCGTATGGGTGCGGGCGATGCCCGTGACCCTGTGGCCGAGGCTTGTCACCATGTCTTCGATGTCGAGCGCGATCAGCGGCTCGTCCTCGATGATCAAGACGTCGGTGGCGACCTGGCGCGAGATGTCTTCCGAGGCAACCGTCAAGAGCTTCGAAAATTCGCCCTGGCTCAGACCCATGATCTCCGCCGCATCGGCGATCGAGAAGCCTTCGACCGAGACGAGCAGGAAGGCTTGGCGCGGCGCAGGCGCGATCAGCGAGAGGTTCGCGGCCGCCTGTTGTTCCCAGGCAAAGGGCGAGGCGTTTTCCGTCCGATCGATCGAGATTTTCTCGAACTGCGAGCAGAATAGCTTGTAGAGGCTGATTCGATCGTTCGACGTATCCGGGAAGAGGCCGATGTCTTCGATGAGGGCTTCGAGAACGGCGGCCACATATCCGTCACCCGCGGCCTGCGAACCGGTGACGGCGCGGGCGTAGCGGCGCAGGAAGGGCAGGTGTGGCGCGATCCGGGTCGAAAGTGACATCAACGACTTCCTTAGGTGCAATACGATTCGTTTGTTTTCTGAGGATAGGGGACATCTGGCGGAATACGTGAATGGTTTTGAACACGTTTTTCGGCCTAGAGCAAATCCGGCAAACTTGCGAAGCGGTCTTCTTTGCAGGTGGGTAGAAAACAACGGGAATACCGCAAGCGGCGGTAGATGCAGAACATGGACGACGGGACCGAAAGACGAGAAGGGCAGGGCGGTGGACCGGGTGTGGCCGCGGAAAATTCGGATGCCCACGGGCTGATCGGCGCCGGATTGAAGGCGCTCTATCAAGCGCTGGAACAGGAGCCGGTTCCTGACCTCTTCGTCGATCTTTTTGAAAAGCTGGAGAAAGCGGAAGCGGCGGCGGCTGACCGCAGGCCCCGCGCCTAACCCGCCTCAACGGAAGAAACGGGCCAAGGCCCGTTTCTCCCTTGCTGGTGCCGATCAGCAGGCGGCCTCATAGCGGCGGCCGTAGCGGTCGCGATAGATGCAGCGACCCGGTTCGTTGGCATTCCCGATGAGTGCACCGGCAACGCCGCCGATCGCTGCGCCCACGGCAGCACCTCTGACATTGCCCGTTGCTGCGCCGCCGACGATGGCGCCACCGGTTGCGCCGATTGCCGCCCCCTTTTCTGTTTGCGTGCAGGCGGCCAGCGGGAGAATGAGGCTTGCTACGATCAGTATCTTCTTCATGACGCGTTCCTATCCGGTTGCTCTGTTGAACATAGAATCGGTTACTCGAAATTGATTTGTCGGGACTGATGACGAACAGAATGACGACAATGAGGCATCTGTCGCACCCGGTGCCGCGTCATTGGCCAGCGTTGACTTGCTCGCAATGGGCGAGCTACGTGTGGTGTGTCCTTGCCTCCCAGCATCTCCTCCATCGCTCGGCCGCAGTCGCAGCACTTGTTATCGTTGCGAAAACGACGACTGCTGCGTTTTGTTCCATAGCCGCCGGTCGGGCATGGCATCTCTCGCCGGCAGCGACGGCTGCCGGGACGGCGTCCATGCGCATCTGAAGCGCGAGGTATGGGCGCGGCGAACGCGCTACGTGGGCAAAGGTTCCAACAAAAATTAGATCTCGTCCGGTGGAACAGGAGGGCAGTCGTCCCCGTTTTGCCGTTCTCAAGTTTGATGTTGGGGAGCATGCCCATGGAACACATAGCTGCCATCATGGTCCTGGGCGGCTGCATGCAGGCCACGGACGCCTGCCGCGAGGTGCCGGCGCCGACCGAGGCGTTCGAAACCGTAGACGAATGCCGCGAACTGCTTTCGCCGGCGATCGAGGCGACCGTCGGGGCCTTCAAGCACGCCTACGGCGCCTGCGCCGAGGTCGATCCCGCTCTGTTTGTCGAGGACGCGACCATCGAATGGCACGTCACTCCTGCGGGCCGCTTGCAGGTCAAGGTGCAGGTCGATGACGGCAGTTACACCGTTGCCGCACGCCGCGACAACGATGGGAAGACCCGAAACTGAGTTCGTTGGCTGCCCGTGTGGCGCCCCATCAACCGAAAAGGCAAAGCAATGAATTGGGATATCGTCGAAGGCAAATGGCATGAACTGAAAGGCAAGGTGCAGGCGCAATGGGGCAAGCTCACCAACGACGATCTCGATGTTATCGATGGTCGCCGGCAGGAGCTTGCGGGGCGTATCCAGGCCCGCTACGGGGTCGCACGCGACGAGGCGGAGCGTCAGATCGACGAGTGGATGTCACGGCGCTAAAGCCTGTCGCGCAAAAGTGCCCAGCGGTTTGCGACAACGACATGCGAAATATCAAGAACTTACAGCGCAAGGAGCGAATCTGAAGGATCGCGACGCGCTTTAGGGAAATTCTGGATGCGACACAACTTCGATAACCAGACCGCGCTAAGTTGCGGACAGAATGAAGACAGATCTTGAAATGAGAAAAGCCGCCCGGCTCTGGCCGCGGCGGCTTTTCAATTGTCTTTTTTTCAATTGTCTGGCGGAAGCTTGGCTATTTCTTCTGTGCCATTCGTTCGCGCCGGCGAAGCTCTTCGAGAAGATGTTCGAGCTTCGCACTCTGATCTTCGCTGCTATTGACGTAAAGATCGCGCATCGTCTTACCGATGTGAAGATTGCCAGCCCGGAGATCTTTTCTCTCCCGACCCGCTTCAACCGCCACTTTCCAGATATGTGCTGTCGGCATCTTCATTTCGACCCTGCATATTCCATGGAGGAGGAACGTCAGAGTATCTCGAATGTTCCGGGCATTTCCGGTACAAAGCGTCTCGATTTGGGACTCTTTTGTCTATCGTGGTAAATGAATGGTTAATTTCCGTGGGAATGAAGATTTTCTCGGAGCGCATTTCATAAGATATTTGGAACAAAGTGATAGTTGTGGCGTTTGTTTTGCAGTAATCCTGGCAAGGAGAATTGCTATGTTATACTATGCGCTTGTCTTCCTCGTTGTGGCAATCATAGCGGGTGTACTTGGTTTTGGTGGCGTTGCGGGTACCTCGGCGGGTATCGCGCAGGTCCTTTTCTTCCTCTTCCTCGTCTTCTTGGTAATTTCGCTGGTCGCGGGTCTGGTGCGTCGAGGCTGACGGGAGCGGTCGCAAACGCAAGGAAGTTGGACATGGGCGGCGGCAACGTCGCCCTTCCTGCATCCGCAGGTCCGCTCAGTCGGCGCGCCTTGCTTGCCCTTGCAGGCCCGCTTGGCTATTGATGCCGAAAGCGCCGCTTTTGCCTTGAGGATACCGAGATCATGAAATCGCTGGAACTGCTCGTCGAGCGGATCATCCTCTCAGCCGCTCGCTGAAGAAGAAGTGACGTTGGCGCCGTGGCTTCAAGCGAAGCCGCAGCTTGTCTTGATCGGAAAACGGGGCAGCCGCAAATGAAGACTGACGTAGTGGTTCTCGGCGCCGGCATCGTCGGCATCTCCACCGCCATCCATCTGGCGCGGCGCGGCAAGTCGGTGGTGCTGCTCGACCGTCGCGGCGCCGGCGAGGAAACCTCCTACGGCAATGCGGGCCTGATTCAGCGCGAGGGTGTGTTTCCCTATGGCTTCCCGCATGATTTCGGTGCGCTCTTCCGCTACGCGCTGAACAACACCATCGACGCCCACTACCACCTCCGCGCCCTGCCGGGTCTGGTGCCGTTCCTGGCGCGCTATTGGTGGCATTCGGGCTTTAGCCAGCACCAGCGCATCGCCCATCTCTATGCGCCGCTGATCGAGCATTCGATCAGCGAACACCAGGACCTGATAGAGGCGTCAGGCGCCGGCGAACTCATCCGCAAGGACGGCTGGATGAAGGTTTTCCGCACCGAGAAGCAGCGGGATGCCGCCTACAAGGAGGCAGAAAAGCTTTCGGCCGGCTTCGGCGTCAACCACCAGAAGCTCTCGACGAGCGAACTGAAGACGATAGAACCGTCGATCAGGGCCGATCTCGTCGGCGGCCTGCGTTGGAGCGATCCCTGGTCGATCCGCGACCCGCACAGCCTCAACAAGGCCTATCTCGCCTATTTCCAATCGCTCGGCGGGCGCCTGGTGTCCGGCGACGCAGCCACGACCGAACATGTGCTCGAAGGTCCGGGCTGGCGCGTGGCGACACCGGAGGGCCCGCTCGAGACCCGCGAAGTGGTCGTGGCGCTCGGTCCATGGGCGGACACGGTTACCCGCAAGCTCGGCTATCATATCCCGCTGGCGGTCAAGCGCGGCTACCACATGCATTACGGCATGCAGGAGGGTGCGCAGCTCAACAACTGGGTGCTCGACGCCGAGAAAGGCTATTTCCTGGCGCCGATGCTGCGTGGGGTGCGCCTCACCACCGGCGCTGAATTTGCCTGGCGCGACGCGCCGAAGACGCCGGTGCAATTGACGCGCGCCGAGCGGGTGGCGCGCGAATTCTTTCCGCTCGCCGAACGCCGCGACGAAGAACCGTGGATGGGCGCGCGTCCCTGCACGCCGGACATGATGCCTGTCATCGGCAAGGCACCGCGCCACGAAGGCCTGTGGTTTGCCTTCGGCCATGCGCATCACGGCATGACGCTCGGCCCGGTGACCGGCCGGGCGCTGGCGGAAGCCATGACCGGAGAAAAGCCGGTCATCGACATCGCGCCTTACCGCCCGGAGCGCTTCCTGGGGTAAAGCAAGTCCAGGAAAAGTGCGAAGCGGTTTTCCGCCCGGAATTGCGCCATTTCAAAGAGAACAAGCCAAGTGCGGGAGGCTGCCTGGCAATGTTTGAACAAGGCCGGAGTAATGCGTCCGGCCTTGTTCGTGTCTGACAAGCCGGTTCAGGCGTTGGTGCCGCCGTCGATGGTGAATTCGGCGCCGGTGACACTGCGGCCGTCGGGGCCTGCAAGCCAGGCGACAACGCCTGCCACATCGCTTGCCTCGTTGAAGCGGGGGATCGCCATCAGCCCGCGTTGCGGACCGGCAAGCTCGCCATCGGCGGGGTTCATGTCCGTATCCGTCGAGCCGGGATGGACGACGTTGACGGTAATCCCTCTCGGACCGAGGTCGCGCGCCACCGCCTTGGTAAAGCCGACAAGTGCGCTCTTGCTCAGCACATAGAGGCTCATGCCGGGCCAGGGAACGCGGGCGGCAAGGTTGCTGCCGATCGAGATGACGCGCCCGCCCTCGGGCATGTGCGCCGCTGCAGCGCGCGTTGCAAGGAACACGGCCTTCACATTGACGTCGATCGTCCTGTCGAAATCCTCGGCAGTCACCTCCGTCACCGTTCCGGCATCGAACACGCCGGCATTGTTGACGAGGATGTCGATGCGGCCGTGCTTCTCGGCAACCGCGCCGACAGCAGCCTCGACCGCGCCCGGATCGCGGTTGTCCGCCTGGATTGCCAGCGCCCTGCCGCCGCCCTTGGTGATCTCCGCCACCAGTGCCTCGGCCTTTGCCTTGGACTGGCTGTAGGTCACCGCGACGGTTGCGCCTTCATCGGCCAGGCGTTTTGCGATCGCCGCGCCGATGCCGCGGCTACCACCCGTCACCAGAGCCACCTTGTTTTTTAAGCTCGTCACTGGTCTCTCCATATCTGTAATGATCGATACATATATGGAGAGACGACTTGCCAGCCGCTGTCAAGCAATTTATGTATTGATCGATACAGAAAGGAATTGCTCCATGTCGAGCCGCGGCCGTCCACGCAATTTTTCCCGAGAGGAGGCGCTCGCCAGCGCCATGCACCTCTTCTGGGACAAGGGCTACGACAACACGTCGCTAACCGATCTGACCCAGGCGATGGGGCTGAAACCGCCGAGCCTCTACGCGGCCTTCGGCAGCAAGGCACAGCTGTTCATCGAGGCGGTCGATCTCTATGGCCGGACGGACGGCGCTGGCATCTGGGATGAGCTGGAAACGGCCCCATCGGCCAAGGCGGCGGTATATGACCTTCTGAGGCGCACCGCCGAGAACTTCACCCGCGGCGGCGAACCGCGCGGCTGCATGGTCGTGCTTTCGGCGCCGCAGATGGCGGGCGGGGACCCGCAGGTCTGTGACGCGTTGAAGGTGCACCGGCTTGAAAAGCAGGTCGCACTGGAGCGGCGGTTTGAGCGCGGCATTGCGGACGGCGATCTGCCTGACGGCACGCCGTGCGCGGCAATCGCGGCCTATGTCGCCTCGCTCCAGCATGGCATGTCGATCGAGGCTCGCGACGGGGCAACACGGGAAACCTTGATGGCGATCGCCGACTGCGCCGCCGCCGGCTGGGACGCCATGGTCGCGGCATCGATCAAAACGAACTGAGCGCTTGTCTTAAGCGCCAATGACCGGAGGGAGAGCCCTCCAGCCATGGCCGTCGGTCAGCCGTTACTGTGCCGGCTGCGTCATGCCGGGCGTGGTGCCCGGCGTCGAGTTCGGGGTCGAACCCTGCGTTTCGGGCGTCGGGGTGCCCTGCTGCGGCGTCGCTTCGGGCGCCGGCTGGGTCGCTGTTCCACCAGAGGGCGCCGTGCTGTTATCGGCCGGCGGAGGTGTAGCCTCACCCGTCGTGCCTGGTGTCGCGGTACCCGGTGCCGTCGTATCCGGCGTTGCCTGGCCCGTTGCCGGCTGATCGGTTGTCGGCGGCGGTGCTGCGGTATCGGCGGTATCCCGGCTCAGTTCAGCCGGCAGCCAGGCGATCAGAGCCAACACCAGACCGGCGAGCAAGATGATGACGATCGGCCAGTTGCTGCGACGGGCCGGAGGCACATCGCTCATCTGCGTCGGAGGCACATCGCTCATCTGCGTTTGCGTCGGCGGCATGGGCTGCCCGGTCACCGGATCGATCACCGGCTTTTCCTTGAACTCTTCGTGCTGGTTCATTGCGTTCATCCTTTTCTTGGCGTCCTCCTGGCCTCAGGCGACTGCCTCCTGAACCTGCCGGGCAGCCGTAGGCAGCGGATTTCGCGCCGTCGCGAAGCGACAAGGGCGCCCGGAGGGCGCGTGGCATAACCGTAAACGCGTGAAAATATGCAATGTTCCGGGCGCTACAACCCAAGGGACGTTTGCGCGTCGCCATCGGCTTTACAGCCGAGGTATCGACTGCAAGAAATAGAGCGCGCACGGAGGATGGGCGGCATGACCGATACAGCGTTTGGCAAGGGCACTTTTGTCGGTCGCGTCTGGCGTCCCGATCTCCGCGGGCCGTCGCTTGTCACGATCCGTGACGGCGCTCTGTTCGACACCACCTCGAAAGCGACGCCGACGATGCGCGACCTGCTTGAGCTCCCGGATCCGGTCGCGCATGTGCGCTCCGTCTCCGGCGAGCGGCTTGCCTCGCTTGAGGAGTGTCTCGCGCGGAAAGCGGATGCATCGACCCTCCATCTCATCGCGCCCTCGGACCTGCAGGCAGTGAAGGCCTGTGGCGTCACCTTCGCGCGCTCGATGATCGAGCGCGTCATCGAGGAGAGGGCGGCGGGCGATGCGTCCCGCGCCGAAGCAATCCGCAGCCGCGTCACCGCCGTCATCGGCGACAGCCTGCGCAACCTCAAACCCGGCTCGGCGGAAGCGGCCCGCGTCAAGGCCGCGCTTCAGGAGGAGGGCGTCTGGTCGCAATATCTGGAGGTGGGCATCGGCCCGGATGCCGAAGTCTTCACCAAGGCCCAGGTGCTTTCGGCGGTCGGCCCTGGCGCCGATGTCGGTCTGCACCCTGCCTCACGCTGGAACAATCCGGAGCCGGAGATCGTGCTCGCGGTCTGCTCCAGCGGCCAGGTCAAGGGCGCAACACTCGGCAACGACGTCAACCTGCGCGACATTGAGGGCCGCTCCGCGCTGCTTCTCGGCAAGGCCAAGGACAACAATGCCTCCTGCGCCATCGGCCCCTTCATTCGCCTTTTCGACGAAACTTACACGATCGACGATGTCCGAAAGGCCGAGCTTACCCTGTTTGTCGAAGGGGAGGACGGCTACCGGCTCACCGGCCGAAGCTCGATGGCGGAGATCAGCCGCGATCCGCTCGACCTCGTCGCCCAGACCATCGGTCCGCACCACCAGTATCCCGATGGCGTCATGCTGTTCATGGGCACGCTCTTTGCCCCTGTCGAAGACCGCGACGAACCCGGCCAGGGTTTTACCCACAAGCTTGGCGACGTGGTGACGATCTCCAACGCCGAACTCGGCCGGCTGACCAACACCGTCAGGCTCTCGACGGAATGCGCGCCCTGGAATTTCGGCGCGGCGGCGCTGATGCGCAACCTGGCGGGACGCGGCCTGCTTTAGCGCGACCGGCCGCTTCCTTTGCCCGACCTGTTCCGGTCTCGGGCAGCTACGTCATCTTCCGCATGACCCAGAGAGCCCGGCCGGGGTGGGCGATGTCGGGCACGACTTGAAGCCGCGCATCGTCCTTCAGCCGTTCCGCCTCCGCGGCGTCGAGAAACAGGATCTGCCGATCGGTTTCGTTCGCGTTCGGCGTAATCCACCAGCGCCGATCCTCGCAACAAAGACCGGCTTCCGGATTTTCCTGGATATACTCGATGGCATATTCGGCGTCCGTCTTTCTGCCAGCATCGAACATGGGCCGTCCTCCGCCTGTGATCGCTTGCAAGGGGGCGATTATGCGCCTGCTGCGGAGCTTTGGGCAGCCCGGAAGTGTTCTCCCGCCAATCGCCCCTGCAGCAAGGGCCGCACCAGTCCCCCGGCGCGTCAACGTCGGTCTTTCCATCCGCCCGGCAGGCGCATAGGCTCGCGAGCCTGAGTTGTCCTTGTGTCCTTGGAGTTCCCGTTCCATGCGTGATCTGCACTTGCCTGGCCGTTCCGTCGTCATGGGCCGGCATGGCGCCGCCGCCACGTCGCACGCCCTTGCCACGCTCGCCGCCATCGAGATCCTGCGTCGTGGCGGCAATGCCGCTGACGCCGCGATTGCCGCCTGCGCCGTGCAATGCGTGGTCGAGCCGGGCTCGACCGGCATCGGCGGTGACAATTTCGCTCTCTTCGCCCCCGCCGGCACCAATCTCGCCGACGGCGGTCGGGTTTATGGCCTCAACGGTTCGGGTCGTGCGCCCGAGGGGCTCACCGCCGAACACCTGCTGAAGCAGGGACTGAACGAGATCCCGCTCACCTCGGTGCATGCCGTCACCATCCCCGGCGCGGTCGATGCCTGGAGCAAGCTGAACCGGCGTTTCGGTTCCATGCCGCTCGGTGAGCTGCTGCAAGCCGCCATCCGTCATGCGGAAGAGGGATTTGCGGTCACCGAACGGGTCGCCGTCGATTGGAACCGCAACGAACACAAGCTGAAGGCGGACGCCAACAGTGCCCGCATGTGGCTGAAGGAAGGTCGAGCCCCTCGAGCTGGCGAAATCTTCCACCAGCCCGAGCACGCGAAAGTCCTGCGAGAGATCGCCGCCAAGGGCCGCGATGGTTTCTATTCAGGCTGGGTCGCCGAGGACATGGTGGACTACCTGCGCAGCCTCGGCGGCATGCACGCGCTCGACGATTTCGCCACGCAGGAGGCCTTCTGGGTCGATCCGATTTCCACGACCTATCGCGGCGTAGAACTTCTGGAAATCCCGCCAAGCGGCGTCGGCATCACCACCTTGCTGATGCTCAATATCCTGAGCGGCTTCGATCTGAAAAAATACGATCCGGTCGGCGTCGAGCGTTTCCATATCGAAGCCGAGGCCACGAGGCTGGCTTTCCAGGCGCGTGACAAGTATGTCGCCGATCCTGATTTTGCCGATGTGCCGGTGCAAAAGCTGCTTTCGCCTGCCTTTGCCGACGAACTGCGCGGTCGCATCGACCCGAAGAAGGCCATGCCGGTGGTTGGTCCAGCCGGTGCCACCACCTATCGCGACACCGTCTACATCAGCGTCGTCGACGAAAAGGGCAACGCCTGCTCCTTCATCAATTCGCTGTTCTGGCCTTACGGCACGGGCATCAGCAGCCCTAAGACCGGTGTTCTGCTTCAGAACCGCGGCGTAGGTTTTCGCATCGATCCCGCCCACCCCAATTGCGTGGGACCGCGCAAACGCCCGCTGCACACCATCATTCCGGCGATGGCGATGAAGGATGGCAGGCCGTGGCTCGCCTTCGGGGTGATGGGCGGCGGCTTCCAGCCGGTTGGGCAGAGCCACGTGCTGACCAACATCGTCGACTTCGGCATGAACGTGCAGGAAGCGATCGACTGCGCCCGCGGCTTCCACCAGATGGGCCGCTTCGAGGCAGAACGCGGCATCCGCGAGGACGTACTGAAAGGGCTCGCCGCACTCGGCCACGAGGTCACGATGGCCGAGATGCCGCACGGCGGCGGCCAGGCGATCCTGATCGATTCGGTCAACGGTGTGCTGCAGGCGGGCTCGGACCCGCGCAAGGACGGCTGCGCCCTGGCTTTCTAGGCTTGGCGGACTGCCATCGGGCAGATTACGAGCGAGACAAGGCGGGATGCCGCTGGGCCGCGGGCACTCGTTTCGCCGTAAATTTGGTTCTATTGCAGGAAGAGTTTGGCTGGAAAACCTGTATTATTACATGATTTCAATGGCTTAGAAAAATCGCCTTTGAATTCCCTCTGTTTTCCCATCGCGAGCGACCGTCGATGCCACCTTTGTGCCCTGGGATTGGGCCTCAGTCAACAGAGGGAGGAGCGGCAATAATTTCCGCTTCTGGACCGGAGCGCGCCTTTGCTGGCTGGTTAGCATCAGCAAGGATGGGTGGGCAGCGGAATTAGATGGCCAAAGGGTTGAATGGTCGCATTCCCAATCAGAAGCCGTCATTGCTTCGTGCTGGAGCGCGTTCACGGTGTCCCAGCAGGAGATGAGTTCAGGCTGGTGCCTGGAACCGGACTGCCCCGTCGCGGTCAGGCTCTCCTGAACAGAGCTGCACATCCGACGGAACTTGATGAGCGGTTATTCGACGATTGAGGACGCCGGTGCGGAATCGTTTCAGGCAACGGAGCGCTGCAACCGGATTGCGTGCTCGGGGCACGCTGACCTGACGGCCGCCATCGTCGACTTGCTTTTTCCGGCCGAGGAAGAGGCCAAGCTCCTCGCTATCACGCATAAAAATTTCCTTCTGGAAGGCTCTCGCTATCACCTGGTTCAGGAAATGTAAGAAGCGCAGACAGGCGCCAGCACGAGTAGCTTAGCTGCTGCCTCGGTAGTGTCGCGGGCGGCTTTGCCGGCAGTGCGGGCCATCACTCTGTTACTGGCAAGCAGGAGCGATCGGCGGCATGACGCTGCCGTCAGAGACAGATGTCGCACAAAGGATTTTCAGGGTCCGTGGCGGTCCATGAACTCATCGGATTGCCGCAGTGGATGCATCTTGTAACCGCCTGCTGCAGCCAAGCATTACACCATGCTTCTGTGGCTTCCTCTCGCAGTTTAATGGCATGGTCGCAGTGCTTCAGTTCGGCCGCACGCTCTTCTTCAGTAAAGCTGCTCAGCCACCATGCGCTGGGCATACAATCCCGCTCCAGTGGCGTGTACCTCATCCTATAGACGCTCATCGGTTCCCCCCGCGCACCACAACCTAGACATTTCAGCGTCTCATAATGCAAGCTACAGTCAAGGCTTATTTAGTTTTTACTAAACTGAGGCGTGTGCTATCGTCCGGCGGGAGGGGGATGACATGGGGAAGGTTGTCGACTTCGATCCGCAGAAGCGTCGCAAGTGGAAGACGGGGCGTAACGCGCCAGGTCAACGTAGGCCCCATGCGCAGCGGCGATCGCCGCACCGCAAGAACAGCAGTTGGATCCCCGGCATTGCCATGATCGCAGCGATTGGTCTCTTCGGTACTTCTGAGTACGTGCCGCTGATCCCTGGCTGCGACATAAAGGGCAACATCAGCTACAGCACTGGGGACCGGATCTACCATCTCCCAGGGCAGGAATATTACAGCGAGACGCGCGTCAATTACTTGGACGGGGGCGGTGGTTCTGTTCTGAGGAAGCGGCTCGGGAAGCCGGGTGGAGAAGAGCCTACAAGTAGCTTTCGCGAGAACATGCCAGGCAGCGTCATCATCTCGATCGCGGCGATCTCCAGGCGGTAGGGGCATGCCATCCATCCAGGCGCCGCTCATCACCACCAAGTAGAAATACGGCTCATCGTGTCGCCGACCCGTTTGATCTGACGATCCGGATAGAGGTCGTTGTAACGCCGACGAGCGGCCTCGAGATCATCTTCCATCACGAATAGATGATGAGCCCTAGGCAACAAAAAAGGCCGGGCTAACCCGATCTTTCGTTGTCGCACCATGCCGCTGCCAGTACATCCGTGGTCAACGGCACAGTGTGACCTGTGCATCCAATGCAGGCGCCGATTGAAATTTAATCAAACCGGAATTCGGCTATAGGCCCGGCTCCGAGATAATCGCGTTGGCGATGCAGCCGGTCACGGTGCTGTGATACATGCCAAAGTGTTGCAGTTGGAACTCGCCATCATATCGGCCTTCGAAAGCCCCGCTCTCTGCAAATAACCGCATACTCGAAGACGGGGAAACCGCCCGTGTTGGCGAGACCCTCAAGGTCTTCCAGGATGTGCCGACTCGGACTCATCTCGCGTTCCGCCAGCGAGTGGACCCAGACAATTGCGTTGGTCTGCAACGTTTCCGAGATCGTGAGCGCGGTGTCCGAATACGATATCATTTCCGGGTTGGGGCCGATGACAACCATTCGCATATGCCTCAAACCGAAGATACCTCAGCCCGATCCGTTGCCGACCTACTTCGATCGTATCGCCGTCCGAACCAGACGAGCGCGCCCGTGGGAAAATCAAGGAATTAAGGGGACTTCGAGAGAATTGGCTGGGGAACCTGGATTCGAACCAGGACTAACGGAGTCAGAGTCCGCTGGTCTACCGTTAACCTATTCCCCAAGGTCGCTGGCGGGCGCTGCCCGTCGCGTCGGTGTGGCGGGCTTATAAACAAAAGCGCGACCAATGCAAATACCTTTTGGCAAAAAAATGCGAACTCGATGTGGCGGCGGGATTTTTGCACCGATTTGCCGGTACCGACGGTACGTCGTGGTGCCGCCCATTTGCGGCCGGGCGGCGGCGCTGGACACGATTGCGAGGGGGTGTAGATCGCCATCGCCGTCCGCAGTGTTGACCGTATCCGGCCTTACCCCTTGGCAGCACAGTCAAAAACAGTTTGGCGAACGGGGCTTGCGCTGGTACAGTCGCGCCAACGAAAAATCGAGAGAGCGCCTTGAGCGGCCCTTAGGGCTTGCGCGGCGCCATGGTTGAGACAAGTGAAAGACCCCGATCACGGCGAAAAGCCGTCCGAATCCGGGGCGTCGGCAGCAGGCCGCAGTGATGGATCGAAGCTCGGTCCGCGCAACGGCAAGGGCAAGCGGAAACGACGCAAGTCGTCTCCTTCGCCGTCTGCAATTGCCAGCCAGCCCGGCACTGCCGGCATGGCAGGGCGTCCCGCAGGAGAGAACGAGGCGGAACCGGCGCGCAAGCGCAAACGGCGTCGTCGTTCGAAATCCGCAAAACAACAGGCCGCAGTCGCGTCCGCGCCGCAGGGCGGCAGCGCACAACTCGTTGAGTCGTCGCTCGGCGAGCGCAAGGGCCACAAGCGCAGCAAGAAGGCGCGGCATCGCCGTGGGCTCCAGGGTCGTCCACTCACAAGCGGCGAGCGCCAGCCAGCCCAGCAAAGAGCTGCCGATGGCGGCAATGCGCGATCGGGGCCCTCCGCTTCCAACGGGCAGACGGCGTCACAGCAGCGGCCCGGCCAGCGCGCCGATCAACCGCGCGCGCCCTATGTTGCCGCCAGCGAACCGCCGGCGCCGCTCTATGCCGCGCTCGACCTCGGCACCAACAATTGCCGCCTTTTGATTGCGCAGCCGACTCGCCCCGGCCAGTTCCGGGTGGTCGATGCCTTTTCGCGCATCGTTCGCCTGGGCGAGGGGCTCGGTGCCAGCGGCCGGTTGTCGGACGAGGCGATGGAGCGCGCGGTCGAAGCGTTGAAGGTCTGCGCCTCGAAGCTCGGCGCCCGCACGATTCGCCGCAGCCGCCTGATCGCGACGGAGGCCGCGCGCGCCGCCGAAAACGGCGAAAGCTTCCTTGAGCGTGTGGCGCGGGAGACCGGCCTTGATCTCGAGATCATCAACCGCGAGACCGAAGCACGGCTTGCCGTCTCCGGCTGCTCGTCGCTCGTCGATCGCGAGACCCGTTCGGTCGTGCTCTTCGATATCGGCGGCGGCTCGTCCGAGATCGCCGTCATCCGCATCGGCGATTCCAGGTCGAACCGGCTTGCCAATCACATCACCCACTGGACCTCGCTGCCGGTTGGCGTCGTCACGCTCTCGGAGCGCCATGGCGGGCAGCACGTGACGCCGGCAAGCTTCGAGGCGATGGTGCAGGAGGTTGAGGGCATGCTCGCTCGCTTCGACAGCCCACCGGTCGAGGCGCTGGCAAACGGCGCCTCCGGCAGCGGCTTCCACCTGATCGGCACATCCGGCACGGTCACGACACTTGCCGGCGTGCATCTCGACCTGCCGCGCTACGATCGCCGCCGCGTCGATGGCCTGTGGCTCACCGATGACGAAGTCTCGGCCATGCAGGCGCGCCTGCTCTCCTGGGATTTCAATGCGCGCGCCGCCAATCCCTGTATCGGTCCGGATCGTGCCGACCTCGTGCTGGCCGGCTGTGCGATCCTCGAGGCGATCCGCCGCCGCTGGCCGTCGACGCGCATGCGTGTCGCCGATCGCGGCCTGCGCGAAGGGCTGCTCACCGATATGATGGCGGATGATGGAGCCTGGCGCCGCTCGCGGCCGCGCCGTCACCAGCGCGGCGCCAACGCCGGCAGCCAGGAAGGAAACAAGGCATGACGAAACCCCCTGTTGGCGGCAACCGCAGCGGCCGCAAGCTTGGCCAGAAGGTCAAGAAGGGCAAGCTCAAGGCATCCTCCCGCCGCTGGCTGGAGCGCCACATCAACGATCCCTATGTGCAGCGCGCCCAGCTCGAGGGCTATCGCGCCCGTGCGGCGTTCAAGCTTTTGGAGATCGACGAGAAGCACAAGATCCTGACCGGCGCCCGCCGCATCATCGACCTCGGTGCCGCCCCCGGAAGCTGGACGCAGATCGCCGCCAAGGTCACCAATTCGACCGACGCCGATCCGCGCGTCGCGGCGATCGATTTCCTCGAAGTGGACCCGATCCCGGGCGTGCGTATCCTGCAGATGGATTTCCTCGATCCCGAAGCGCCGGGGAAGCTCATGGAAGCCATCGGCGGTACGCCGGATCTCGTGATTTCGGACATGGCGGCACCGACGACCGGACACCGCCAGACCGACCACCTGCGCACCATGCATCTCTGCGAAGTCGCGGCCTATTTCGCCGTCGACGTGCTTGCCGAAGGTGGGCATTTCCTGGCGAAGACCTTCCAGGGCGGCACGGAGCGCGAACTGCTCAATATGCTCAAGCAGAATTTCCGCCAGGTCATCCATGTGAAGCCGGCATCGTCGCGGTCCGAATCGGTCGAAATGTTCCTGCTCGCCAAGGGCTTCAAGGGGCGCCAGAAGGCCGGAAACGAAACGGAAACCGAAGACGAGGCGGCGGAATAGCATGCTGCTCTACGTGACCGTCGGTACAAACGATCTCGAACGCGCCGGCGCGTTCTATGACGCGGTGCTGCCGGCGCTCGGCTATCACCGCCAACGGCAGGACGAGACCGAGATCGGTTACGGTGCTGCGGGCGACCGCATCCGCTTCTGGGTAGTGACGCCCTTCAATCGCGCGCCCGCCACCTATGGCAACGGCGTGAGCATCGCGCTTGACGCCAAGACGCGCTCAGCCGTCGATGCCTTCCACGCGGCAGCCCTTGCCAATGGCGGTATCGATGAGGGCGCACCGGGGCTTCGCCCGTTCCACGCGAACTTCTACGGCACGTGGGTTCGCGATCTCGACGGCAACAAGATCGCCGCCGTGTGCGAGCGCCCGGAATAGTTCGCGCTATTGGCGCCGTTCTTTCGGACGGAAAGTCGCCGCGCGTTTCCCTGAAATATCCTTACTTCCCCGCAGCCGACTCGACTTCGCGCACCGGCAGCCGGTGCCCGGAAACCGAGGCACCGGCGTTCTTTGCCATGGTCAGGAACGGGATCGCTGCGATCAGGTTGGCGCCGGCGAAGATCATGAAGGCGGTGTGGAAATCGTCGAGCTGCAGCGGGCCGCCGCTGAGCTTGGTCTCGATCTCCAGGATCGCGCCGGCAACGGCAACGCCGAGCGCCAGGCTGATCTGCTGCAGCACCGCGCTCATCGAGGTCGCCTTGCTGGCGTCCGCATCGTCGATATCGGCGAAGGAAAGCGCGTTGACGCTGGTAAAGAAGAAGGAACGGGCGAAGCCTGCAATCAGCAGGATGGTGATCATCACCAGATAGGGCGTCGCCGGCGTGAAGAAGCCATTGGCGAAGGTGGTGATCGCGGCGAGGATTGCTGCGAGGATCAGTGTCGTACGGAAGCCGGCGAAGGCGAGCACGCGCCGCGCGTAGAACTTGGTGGTGATGGCTCCGACCGCGCCGATGAAGGTGATGAGGCCGGACTGGAACGGGTTGAGCCCGAAGCCCACCTGCAGCATCAAGGGCATCAGGAAGGGTACCGCGCCGACCGAGATGCGAAAGATCGTGCCGCCGATCGAGGCGGCGCGAAACGCGCTGTCTTTAAAGAGATTGAGATCGAGAACCGGTGCCGGATGGCGGCGGGCATGGCGGATATAGAGCAGGGTCGCGACCGCGCCGACGACGACCGAAGCGATGCCGACGATCGGCGGTAGCGCCGGTAAGCTGATCACCGACAGGCCGAAGACGATGCCGGAGGCGGCGATGCCGCCGAGCAGGAAACCGAGAGCGTCGACCGGTGGCGGATCGCGCGGCTCCATGGCCGGCAGATAGATGCCCGAAAGGATGTAGCCGGCGATGCCGACAGGCACGTTGATCAGGAAGATCCAGTGCCAGGAGAAATAGGTGGTGATGAAGCCGCCGAGCGGCGGTCCGGCGAGCGGCCCGACAAGCGCCGGGATCGTCAAAAGCGCCATGGCCGAGACGAGTTCGCTGCGCGGCGTGCCACGCACCAGCACGAGGCGGGCGACCGGCGTCATCATCGCTCCGCCCATGCCCTGCAGGAAGCGTGAGAAGACGAAGGCGACGAGGCTGTTGGAGATGGCGCAGAAAATGGAACCGGCGATGAAGACGAGGATCGCCGCGCGGAAAATCTTCTTGGCGCCGAAGCGGTCCGCCATCCAGCCGCTCAAGGGAATGAAGATCGCCAGCGACACCATATAGGCGGTCAGCGCCAGCTTGAGCGTGATCGGCCCGACGCCGATGTCGCGGGCGATTGCCGGCAGCGACGTGGAGATTACGGTCGAATCCATCTGCTCCATGAAAAGAGCGACGGCAAGGATCATCGGGACGATACGGTTCATGGAATGTGCTTCGAAGACGGCCAGCGATAGTGTGAAGCTAATGCTGGTGATGGCTTTTGTCGGGGCGAAACCGGTGATTGCGGATCAAAAGCCTGTGATCCCGGCTGGCCTTTGCTGTCAAGACGCTAGTTCTGGCCGAGTTGCCTTTCCCGGCAACGGATCCAACAGGGCAAGAGGGATTGGACCATGAGTGAAATGTCGATGAAGCGCCGGACCTTGATGGGGGCGGGCACGTTTGGGGTGCTGGCGGCGCCGTCGCTGCTGACGGGCGTTGCGGTGGCTGAGGAAAAGGTGGAAAAAACGCACATGAAAAGCGCTCCTCCGATCCGATCTCTCAAGCTCGGCGCTTTCAAGCTCGTCGTCGTCAATGACGGCACACGCGTCACCGAGAAACCGCATGAGATCTATGGCACCAACCAGTCGCAGCAGGCGGTGGCGGAACTGCTGCAACAGAACTTTCTGCCGACCGAAGCGTTGGTCAACAGTTTCTCGCCGGTTCTCGTCGATACCGGAACGGATGTCGTGCTCTTCGACACCGGCATGGGCGAGGGCGGTCGCGAAGCCGGCCTGGGGCGTCTCGTCGAAGGTATCCGCGCCGCCGGCTATGCGCCGGAGCAGGTCTCGGTCGTGGTGGTCACCCATATGCATGGCGATCACATCGGCGGTCTCATGGAGGCCGGCAAGCCGGCTTTCGCCAATGCGCGCTACGTGATGGGCGAAACGGAATATGCCTTCTGGAAGGATCCGGCACGCGCCGGCACGCCGGCGGAAAACGGCCACAAGGCGGTGCTGGAGAAAGTGGTTCCGCTGGCGGAAAAGACGACCTTCATCGCCGACGGCGCCGAGGTCGTGCCGGGTATCTCGGCGATTGCCGCCTTCGGCCACTCCCCGGGGCACATGGTGTTCCGCCTCGATTCCGACGGCAAGGGCATGATGCTGACGGCCGATACCGCCAACCACTATGTGCTGTCGCTGCAGCGCCCCGATTGGGAAGTGCGCTTCGACATGGACAAGGCGAAGGCGGCCGAGACCCGCCGCAGGATTTTCGACATGATCGCCAGCGAGCGGCTGCCCTTCATCGGCTACCACATGCCGTTTCCGGCTGTCGGCTTCATCGAGAAGCAGGGCGAAGGCTACCGCTTCGTTCCCGCCAGCTATCAGCTCGATATCTGATCGACTGGCCGGTCGGCAGCCGAGAATTGCTGCCCTGCAACAAATATCGGCCGGAGGCGGGACATTTCCCGACTCTGGCTATTTTCATCCTGACATATCCGTGTTACGAGCCCTCGCCAACTTCCAAGACACGCTTTGAAGTCGCCCGGTGGACAAATCGCAGCCCGTCCCCGGGGGTTTTCGTTTATTGAAGGGAATTGGCCATGGCGCGCATCATCGAAACGGCAACTGGTCTGGAGGCTTTGACCTTCGACGACGTTCTGCTCCTGCCCGGACATTCCGAAGTCATGCCGGGTCAGACCAATATCGCAACCACCATTGCCCAGGACATCGACCTCAACCTGCCGATCCTGTCGTCGGCGATGGACACGGTGACCGAAGGGCGCCTCGCGATCGCCATGGCGCAGGCCGGCGGCATCGGCGTCATCCACCGCAACCTGACGCCGGCCGAGCAGGCCGAAGAGGTCCGCCAGGTCAAGAAGTTCGAAAGCGGCATGGTCGTCAATCCGGTGACCATCGGTCCCGACGCCAAGCTTGCCGATGCACTGGGCCTGATGAAGCAGCACGGCATCTCCGGCATCCCGGTTGTTGAAAATGGCGGCGCCGGCGGCCAGAAGCAGGGCCGTCTCGTCGGCATCCTCACCAACCGTGACGTCCGCTTCGCTTCCGATCCGAACCAGAAGATCCATGAGCTGATGACCCATGAGAACCTGGTCACGGTCAAGGAAAGCGTCGACCAGCAGGAAGCCAAGCGCCTGCTGCACGCGCACCGCATCGAAAAGCTTTTGGTCGTCGACGCCGACGGCCGCTGCGTTGGCCTCATCACCGTCAAGGACATCGAGAAGGCCCAGCTCAACCCCAACGCCTCCAAGGATGCGCAGGGCCGCCTTCGCGCCGCCGCCGCCATCTCGGTCGGCGATGACGGCTTTGAGCGCGCCGAACGGCTGATCGACGCCGGCGTCGACCTGATCGTCGTCGACACGGCCCACGGCCATTCGCAGCGCGTGCTCGATGCCGTCGCGCGCGTCAAGAAGCTCTCGAACTCGGTTCGCATCATGGCCGGCAACGTCGCCACCGCCGCCGGCACCAAGGCGCTGATCGATGCCGGTGCGGATGCGGTCAAGGTCGGTATCGGCCCGGGCTCGATCTGCACCACGCGCATCGTCGCCGGCGTCGGCGTTCCGCAGCTGGCCGCGATCATGAGCGCCGTCGAGGCTGCCCAGGCCGCCGGCATTCCTGTTATCGCCGACGGCGGCATCAAGTTCTCCGGCGACCTTGCCAAGGCGATCGCCGCCGGAGCTTCGGCCGTCATGATCGGCTCGCTGCTTGCCGGTACCGATGAAAGCCCGGGCGAAGTGTTCCTCTACCAGGGCCGTTCCTTCAAGGCCTATCGCGGCATGGGTTCCGTTGGCGCCATGGCCCGCGGTTCGGCAGACCGTTACTTCCAGGCGGAAGTGCGCGACACGCTGAAGCTGGTTCCCGAGGGCATCGAAGGCCAGGTTCCCTACAAGGGTCCGGTTGCGGGCGTGCTGCACCAGCTCGCCGGCGGCCTCAAGGCGTCCATGGGCTATGTCGGCGGCCCGACCATCAAGGAATACCAGGAGCGCGCCCAGTTCGTGCGCATCTCGGGCGCCGGCCTTCGCGAAAGCCACGCCCACGACGTGACGATCACCCGCGAGAGCCCGAACTATCCGGGCGCGCACTGATTTCGATTGCATCCGAAGGGCGCCGCGTCATTTCGCGGCGCCCTTCGCCTTTTCAGATTAAGTATTTTTCAGAATAAGCTTTCTTCAGGGAGCAGCGCATGACGGGTTTCGAGATCTTCTGGCCGATCGTGGTGCATGTCCTTCTCGTCTTCTGCCTCTACGCTCTCCTATCCTTCCGCCGGGTGAGGCTGGTGCGCGCCGGCAAGGTGCATGCGGCCCAGTTTCGGGAGAACCGTGACGAGCCGGGCGAAAGCCTGGTGGTGAAGAACAGCATCGCCAACCAGTTCGAGCTGCCCGTTCTCTTCTACGTCTCCTGCGTGCTGCTTTATATCACCGAGGCCGACAACATCGTCTCCCTCGCCCTTGCCTGGCTTTTCGTCGTCTTGCGCTACGTGCACGCCTTCGTACATGTCACGAACAACCGCATCCGCTATCGTCGCCCGCTGTTCATGGGGGGCGTCGCGACGCTTTTTGCCATGTGGGTGTGGCTTGCCGTCTGGATGGCGATGAGCTGATCCCGGTTCGCGCCCCAAGCGAAGTGGCGCAAATCTGAGACAGTCTGCGCGAACGATCCACGCGCTTTGATGCGTATCAAGTACCCGATGCCGCCTTTGCAGGTAGTCTTTCCGACGTTGGACGACAACGCATCGGAGGAGGACGAGATGACCGCAACGATGAAAGCCGCCGTGGTACGCGAATTCGGCAAGCCGCTGGTAATCGAGGATGTGGCGATACCGGAGCCGGGCCCCGGCCAGGTGCTGATCAAATACGAAGCGACCGGCGTCTGCCATACGGACCTGCATGCCGCCAACGGCGATTGGCCGGTCAAGCCGAAGCCGCCCTTCATCCCAGGACACGAGGGCGTCGGTTATGTCGCCAAGCTCGGCAGCGGCGTCACACACCTGAAGGAAGGCGACCGTGTCGGCGTGCCGTGGCTGCACACGGCCTGCGGCGGCTGCACGCCCTGCCGCACCGGCTGGGAGACCCTTTGCGGCAGCCAGCAGAACACCGGCTATTCCGTCAACGGCACCTTTGCCCAGTACGGTCTTGCCGATCCGGATTTTGTCGGGCGTCTGCCGGCAAAGCTTGAATTCGGACCGGCCGCACCGATCCTCTGCGCCGGCGTCACCGTCTATAAGGGCCTGAAGGAGACCGAGGTGCGTCCCGGCGAATGGGCGCTGATTTCCGGCATCGGCGGGCTCGGCCACATGGCGGTGCAATATGCCAAGGCAATGGGCATGCATGTCGCCGCCGTCGATATCTTCCCGGACAAGTTGGCGCTTGCGCGAAAACTCGGTGCCGACCTCGTCGTCGATGCGCGTGACAAGGACGCGGTCGAGCAGGTTCAGAAGGCGACCGGCGGCGTGCATGGCGCACTGGTGACGGCGGTGGCACCCAAGGCGATGGAGCAGGCGTTCAACATGCTGCGCTCGAAGGGGACCATGGCGCTCGTCGGCCTACCGCCCGGCCAGATGTGCCTGCCGATCTTCGATACGGTGCTGAAGCGCATCACCATCCGCGGCTCGATCGTCGGCACGCGCCAGGATCTCGAGGAGTCGCTGGAGTTTGCCGGCGAAGGCAAGGTCGCCTCGCACTTCACCTGGGACAAGATTGAGAACATCAATGCGATCTTCAAGCGTATGGAGGAAGGCAAGATCGACGGCCGGATCGTGCTCGATCTCAACGGCTGATCGGCCAAAACGAAACACGCAGAAGTAACGCAAGTTTGTATGTTCGCGACCGCCCGCCGACTTATTCTGTCGCGGGCGGTTCTGTCTGCCGCCGCGGGACAACGAACCGAAGGAGGCTGACATGCAGGAACCGACAATCACACAGGCGATGATCGACGCCTATGACGAATACACGCATCTGACCCTCGATCGCCGTCGCTTCATGGAAAAGCTCACCGGACTGGCCGGTTCCGCGGCCGCGGCCGCGGCGATCGCGCCGCTGCTTGCCGCCAACGGCGCCAAGGCGGAAATCGTTGCGTCGACCGATACCCGTATCACCGGCGAGGATATCTCCTACCCTGGGGCAGGCGGCGACATGAAAGGTTACCTCGTTCGCCCGGCCGACGTCAGCGGAAAACTGCCGGCGGTGATCGTCATTCACGAGAACCGCGGGCTCAATCCGCATATCCGCGACGTTGCGCGCCGCATGGCGCTCGAAGGCTTCCTGGCGCTTGCGCCGGACTTCCTGTCGCCGTCGGGTGGAACGCCTACGGACGAGGACAAGGCACGTGAGATGATCGGCGCGCTGGATGCGGCAGCAACGACGGCGAATGCAGTTGCGACCGTGGCCTTCCTGGAAGGGCACCAGCAATCGACAGGGAAGGTTGGTGCCATTGGCTTCTGCTGGGGAGGCGGTCTTGTCAACCGGCTCGCGGTCGGCTCGCCCGATCTCAAGGCCGGCGTCGCCTATTACGGCGCGCAGCCCAAGGCGGAGGATGTGCCGAAGATCAAAGCCGCCCTGCTGCTGCACTATGCCGGGCTCGACGAACGCATCAATGCCGGCATCGACGCGTACCAGAAGGCGCTCAAAGACGACGGCAAGGACGCGACGTTCTATGTCTATGACGGCGTCAACCATGCCTTCAACAACGACACCTCGGCCGCGCGCTACGACAAGGCTGCCGCCGATCTCGCCTGGGGCCGGACGGTGGAATTCCTGAAGGCCAAGCTCGCCTGAGCCCGACTTAACTCAGGCGGCAGCCGCCCGGATAATATCGTCGGCGCAGTCGCTGATTGCCGTTGCGAGCGCTTCCATGTCGCGCTCGCGCGGGCTGCTGCGCCGCCAGACGAGGCCGATCTCGCGGGCCGGCTCGGGTGCGGCGAAGGGCACGATGCGGATCGAATTGCGTGCGGCCTCGGTCGCGATGGCGATTTCAGGGATCAGCGTCATGCCCATGCCATTGGCAACCATCTGCAGGAGCGTCGTCATCGAGGTCGCGCCGAACGAGACGAGGCGGCGTTTGCCCGCGGTGCTGCAGACGGCGAGTGCCTGGTCGCGCAGGCAATGGCCTTCTTCGAGTAGGAGCAGCTGTTCGACATCCACCTGATCTTCGGTCAGCGGCGACATCAGGATGTTTCGCTCGTCGTCCGCCATCGCCATGTAGAAGCGGTCGGAAAAGAGCGGCTTCGTCGAAAGCCCGTCGGTTTCGATCGGCAGGGCGGCAACGACGGCGTCCAGAAGACCTTCGCCGAGATCGGCGACCAGCCTTGATGTCACCGATTCCTTCAACTCGATCTCGATCGCCGGATAGACGCGGCGTAAGTGCGGCACCAGCCGTGGCACGAGATAGGGCGCAAGTGTCGGAATGACGCCGATGCGGATCCGCCCTTCGAGCGTGCCGGAGCTAGCGCGTGCGCTCTGTTCCAGCATGTCCACCTCGGCGAGGACGGTGCGGGTGCGGGCCAATATCTCTTCGCCCTTGCGGGTGAGGAAAACGCCGCCGCGGCTGCGCTCCACCAGTTTCACCCCCAGGTGGTTTTCCATTTCCATGATCTGCGCGGAAAGCGCCGGCTGGCTGACATGGACCAGTTCGGCGGCCTTGCCGAAGTGGCGAGCGGAGGCAAGAGCCTCGAAATAGCGCATCTGTCGGAGTGTAAGCATGATAAGAAAATCCTATCGATTTTTAATTTTTATGCAATTGGAGATTATCGAAGCCCTGTGGGAAAACCGTCTGGCCAAGGCGTCCGGGCTTTGAGCGCCGCCGAAGTGGCGGCTGGCAGCCTTCTCAGGCTGCTGTCGGGAAGGCGGTTCGGCCTGTCCGATCTCCCGGGCGCGAACCCTTTGACAGGAGGACGCGATGTCAGATCGACCCATATTGACGACGAGTGCCGGAGCGCCGGTGCCCGACAACCAGAATTCGCTGACGGCCGGTCCGCGCGGCGGCGTCATGATGCAGGACTACCAGCTTATCGAGAAGCTGTCGCATCAAAACCGCGAGCGCATTCCCGAGCGCGCCGTGCACGCCAAGGGCTGGGGCGCCTTTGGCACGCTGAAGATATCAGGCGATATCTCCAAATACACCAAGGCCAAGGTTCTGCAGCCGGGCACTGAGACCCCGATGCTGGCGCGCTTCTCCACCGTTGCGGGTGAACTGGGCGCCGCCGATGCCGAACGCGACGTGCGCGGTTTTGCGCTGAAGTTCTATACGCCTGAAGGCAATTGGGACCTCGTCGGCAACAACACCCCGATCTTCTTCGTCCGCGATGCCTACAAGTTCCCGGACTTCATCCACACCCAGAAGCGCCACCCGAAGACCAACCTGCGCTCGGCCACCGCCATGTGGGATTTCTGGTCTCTGTCACCGGAAAGCCTGCACCAGGTCACGATCCTGATGTCGGACCGCGGATGTCCGGTATCGGCGCTGCACATGAACGGCTACGGTTCGCACACCTTCTCCTTCTGGAACGACGCCGGCGAGCGCTATTGGGTGAAGTTCCACTTCAAGACCCAGCACGGCCACAAGTTCTACACCAATGCGGAAGCCGAAAAGGTGATCGGCCGGACGCGCGAAAGCTATCAGGAAGCGCTCTACGGAGCGATCGAGGAGGGCAACTATCCGCGCTGGACGCTGCAGGTGCAGATCATGCCCGAGCTCGATGCGGAAAAGACCCCCTACAATCCTTTCGACGTCACCAAGGTCTGGCCGCATGCGGACTATCCGCCGATCGAGGTCGGCGTGCTGGAGCTCAACCGCAACCCGGAGAACTATTTCGCCGAGGTCGAGAACGCCGCCTTCTCGCCGTCGAACATCGTGCCCGGCATCGGCTTCTCGCCGGACAAGATGCTGCAGGCGCGGCTCTTCTCCTATGCCGATGCCCACCGCTATCGGCTCGGCACACACTACGAGCACATCCCCGTCAACCGGCCGAAATGCCCGGTGCATCACTATCACCGTGATGGCCAGATGAACACGTTCGGCGGCATCCAGACCGGCAACCCGGATGCCTACTACGAGCCGAACTCGTTCAACGGCCCGGTCGAGCAGCCTTCCGCGATGGAGCCGCCGTTGCGCATCAGCGGCGACATGGCCCGCTACGACCACCGCGAAGGCAACGATGACTACAGCCAGCCGCGGGCGCTCTTCAACCTGTTCGATGCCGGTCAGAAGGCGCGCCTGTTTGCAAACATCGCCGCCGCGATGGGTGGCGTGCCGGGCCTGATCGTCGAGCGTCAGCTTGCGCATTTCAAGCTTGTCCACCCGGACTATGAAGCCGGCGTACGTGCGGCCCTTCGCGTGGCGCACGGCTATGAGGCGGAGGCGGTCAGCACCGCTGCCGAATAGGCGGGGCGGGCGCTCGATCAGCCCTGAAATGAAAAAGGCCACGTACCTGTCGGTGCGTGGCCTTTTTTGGTTTCTACCGGCTCTTACCAGCCCGGCAGCATGTGGCTCTGCCGCAGGCGCGGATAGCGCGGGAAGCCCTTGATATCGGCTTCGAGGTCGTCGTTGGCGCTGATCGGCGTGATGTTGTCGAGGCAGGCGGTGATGTGGTTGCTGATCGCGTTGGAGAGCGAGGGCGAGAGGCCGGGACGCTTCATGATGCCGATCTGCACCGGTGCCAGCGCCGGGAAGCCGTCGGCGAGCGTCAGCACCTTCATGCCGGGGCGAAGAGCCGACTCCGGCAGGACCGATACCGCCATCCCTGCAAGCACGGCCGCGGCGACGACCGTCGACGACCAGCTTGTGAACAGGATCTGGTATTCGCGGCCGGTCGCATCGAGCGCTGCGCAGGCGGCTTGCCGCCAGAGGCAGTCCCGCCGGCCGACCGCAAGCGGGATCGGCGCGTTTTCCGGCAGCGGATGATTGATCGAGCTCACCCAGCAGAGAGGCTCGGTCCGCACGACATCCGAGGCGCGTGCACGCGGATTGTGCGTGACGAGCGCGATGTCGAGGTCGCCCTTCGCCATCTTCTCGGCGAGATCCACTGAAGGTTCGCAGATGATATAGAGCTCGACATTCGGATGCGTTTTGGCAAACCGCATGATGATCTCGGGCATGTAGCGGTCGGCGTAATCGTCGGGCGTGCCGATGCGGAGCGTTCCTTCAAGGCGGTTGTCGTCGAAGGAAGCGATCGCTTCATTGTTGAGGCGGATCATCCGGCGGGCGAAATTGAGCAGCCGGTCGCCCTCGACCGTCAGCCGGTTGCCGCGGCCATCCTTCATGAACAGCGCCTTGCCGATGCGCTCTTCCAGGCGGCGCATCTGCATCGACACGGCGGATTGAGTCTTGAAGACCCGGTCGGCCGCCTTGGTGAAACTGCCCGTGTCGGCGATTGCGACAAAGGTCTGGAGCTGGTCGATATCGAGCGGTGCGGACATGGCCGTGATGCATCCATAAAATTGTTTGATGAATATCATTAAAAACATTCGTTGGACTGATCAATAAGGATTTGCGATCAATTAGGGGCAAATTCATCGATCCCGGGCCGGCAATTTCGCCGGCGATTCCCAAAGTCTTTGGCCCGCCCCTGCGTTTGACCTCCCCGCAGGGGATGGGCCTCTTCGTGCCTGAAAGGAGAATTGTCATGCGCACGACACAGCACGTCCTCGATCTCGACCTCGTAGCAGGAAAGCAGCCCCATGCCTCCCGCGCCGTCGGCGTGACAGGCATGCTCACGTCCGCATGGCACCAGCTCCGAAACCGATATGCGATCGGCCGTCTGAATGACATGGATGACCGCCAGCTCCTCGATATGGGGCTGAAGCGAGAAGACGTGCGCGAGGCGATCACCTCGCCCTTCTTCGACAATCCGGCGAGTTACCTGACGCGCGCCTCGCGAAACCGGGCGAGCCTCTTCTACAAGGGGACCCGCCACGACTGACCGTTGACGAGTTGGAGCGGGATGAAAGCGGGAAACCGCATCCTCGGCCCGCTTCACGGCGCATCCCGCCGCTTAGGGTGTGCCAGTCGAGCATGATCCGCGAAAGCCAGCCGCCGCCGCGGATCATGCTGCGAACTTCAGAGTTTCGGCGCTGCTGATCTTAAGAGGTCGCGCCCAAACGTTCCCCGCAGGGTAGAGCCAATAGACCCTGCCGCTTGGCCCGGTGCATGACCAAGACATGTACCGGGCCTTTTTCTTTTGAGATTTGCTCAGGCAAGCGCGCACCCTCTCAGGCGCAGAAGGTTGCGGCGTCCAACGGGGGCATGGATAGGGAAGGGGCGTTTCAGCTCTTTGCGCCGGGTCCGGTCTTGTAGATGTCGAACAGGGCGTCGACGTTCTTCTGGTATTCTTTCTGCATTTCCAGCCCGGTGTCGAACATGCTGTTCATCACCTGGGAGAACTGGGCAAGGGCCGGATTGTCCGGTGCCGGCTTCTGCGCGCCGGTGGCGCCCGCCTGCATCATGTCCTGAAATGCCTTGACGAAGGGGTTGTCGGCAAAGACGTCCGATGTCTTGGCCTTCTCTTCCTTCTTGGCCATGCCGAAGAAGCCCTGCATCGCCTGCGTGAAGGGGTTGTCGAAGGGGTTCGGCTGCGGCTCCGGCTTCTTGGCAAAGCCGGCCGCTTCCATCCATTGGCGCATCGCCGTGGCCATCGGGTTGTTGGCGAAGGCGTCGCTTGCGGCGGCGAATTGCCCGGTCGTCTGCTTGAACAGCCCGCCCATCAGCGTATCTGCCATGACCGGCAGCATCTGCTTGTAGATCTCCTGGCTGATGCCGGTGACCTGCGCGGCCTGCGCGGCGATCGCGCGCGACATTTCCTTCGATCCGAACAGCTGTCCGAGAACACCGTTGCCGTCGACCATGCCCTGTGGCGTGAAGGCCTGGCTCATGTCTTCGAAGTATTTGGCGTAGTTGCCGCTGCCGAGCGCCGTGAGCAACGCGCCGAAATCATATGGATTGGCCGTGTTGCGCTTGAAGGCGGCCGAGAAGGCGGGCAGCAACGCTGCCGTCGCCTTCGTCATCTGCTCCTGCGCGAGGCCGAATTGTTGAGCCATCAGTTCGATGGCCTTACCGTTCTGCGCCTGTGCGAACATGTCAAAAAGCGGTGCCATCCCAGTTCCCCTTCGGCATCTCGACGCGCGGCGCTGTAAGCGACGCATATCCTTGCACTATAACGGGAAATCGGGGGCTGGAAACCGCTTTTTGAGAGCGTCTGGCGGGCACCTTAATATTGGTATTCGGCGAAAACCGGTTCGACCGAACCGTTCCAGCGACCATTGTAGAGTGCCAGCAGATCTTCGGCGAGCGTCGCCTTCTTGGCGAGCACCTCGTCGAGCGGCGCCAGGAACTGGCTTTCGTCGACGCCGTCGCCGTTCAGCCGGTTGCGGCGCTTCAGGCCGCCGCGCGAAATGGCGATGACTTCGCGAGCCATGTCGTAGAGGGTGCCTGTGCGGAACCTTGTCGCAAGCGCCTGAGCCGGAACGGCGTCGCGCATCGCGCTCACCTCCTCGAAGGTCCAGTCGCGCGTCAGGGTCTCGGCGGCATCGAGCGCTTCGCGATCATAGAGCAGACCGACCCAGAAGGCCGGCAGCGCACAGATCCGCCGCCACGGGCCGCCGTCGGCGCCGCGCATTTCGAGGAAGCGCTTCAGCCGAACGTCGGGGAACAGCGTCGAAAGGTGGTTCGTCCAGTCGCCCATGTTCGGCTGCCAGTCGGCGATCTCGCCCTTGAGCGCGCCACCCATGAACTGGCGGAAGGTGACGTGCGTGCAGTCGTGATAGTGGCCGTCGCGCATGACGAAATACATCGGCACGTCGAGTGCCCATTCGACATAGTCGGCAAAACCGAAATCCGGACCGAAGGCGGAGGGCAGCAGGCCGGCGCGCTGATTGTCGGTGTCGCGCCAGATATCGCCGCGCCAGGAGAGCAGGCCGTTCGGCTTGCCGTCGGTAAAGGGCGAGCTCGCAAACAGCGCCGTCGAAAGCGGCTGCAGCTTCAAGGACACCTGCATCTTGCGGCGCATGTCCTCTTCCGAGGAGAAGTCGAGATTCACCTGGATCGTGCAGGTGCGGTACATCATGTCGAGGCCCCTGGTGCCGACCTTCGGCATGTAGCGGCTCATGATGCCATAACGCGATTTCGGCATGCGCGGCGTCTCGGCGAAGGTCCACTTCGGACTGCCGCCGATGCCGAGGAAACGGATGCCGAGCGGTTCGGCGACTTCGCGCAGAACCGCGAGGTGCTGGTTCGATTCCTTGCAGGTCTGGTGCAGGTTTTCGAGCGGCGCGCCGGAAAGCTCGAACTGGCCGCCCGGCTCCAGCGAGATGGCGCCATTGCCCGACTGCTCGGCAAGGCCGATGATGTTGCCTTCGTCGACGATCGGTTCCCAGCCGCTCTTTGCGGCCATTCCATTCAGAAGCGCCTGGATGCTGGCCTCGCCGAAATAGGGGACGGGGCTGTTGTCCGCCTTAAAGAAGGCGAACTTTTCGTGCTCCGTGCCGATCCGGAACCGCTCCTCCGGTTTCGAACCTTCTGCCAGATAGGCGGTCAGGTCAGCGACAGAGGTTACCGGCGTCTGGTCGGTGGTATCTCGGGCCATGAGCGTCTTCTTTTGTTTGGGCGCCTCCCACTGGATAGCGGGAGTTGATGAAGGCTGCTTGAACCGTAATCAGGTGCGGTGCAAGTCAATTTCTTTCAAGATCTCATCAAAAAAAGTAGGACGATTGCTTGCGCTGGAGCAAGCTCAGTGGAACTGGGTATCATCGACCCAACCATACCTTGTTTTAAGAAGTCCCTCTTCTTCTAGGAGCCATCTTCTAGGAGAAAGAGCGGCATCCGGTCAGCTCCGGAGCGACCGGCTATCGCCAGTCGCCGACAGTCGCCTGGATGACCGCCATGGCTGCGACAGCGGCGGTGTCGGCCCTGAGGATCCGCGGTCCAAGCGGAATGCTGCTGACGAAATCGAGGCTGCGCAGCAATGTTCGCTCTGTCTCGGAGAAACCGCCTTCCGGACCGATCAGCAAGGCGAGTTTCTTCTCCTTGACGGCGGAGAGAATTGGCAACGGGTTCTGGCTGTCGCTGCCTTCGTCGCAGAAGATGATGCGCCGGTCGGTGGGCCAGGTGGCCAGCACGTCCTCCAGTCGTCGCGGCTCCTCGACATCGGGAATGCCGAGCACACCGCATTGTTCGGCCGCCTCGATGACGTTGGCGCGCACGCGCTCGGTGCTGCCGAGCTTGCCCTGCACATGCTGCGTCATGACCGGCTGCAGCACGCCTGCGCCCATTTCGACGGCCTTCTGCACGAGATAGTCGAGCCTGCCGACCTTCAGCGGCGCGAAAAGATAGACGAGATCGCAAGGTTCGGGCTGCGGGCGCGTCTGCTCGACTGCGGTCAGCACCAGCTTTTTCCTGCTGGCGAAGGAGAGTTCCGCACGCCACTCGCCGTCACGTCCGTTGAAGACGAGGATCGAGGAGCCTTCCTCGTAGCGAAGCACGTTGATCAGATAGTTGAACTGCTCCTTGGTCGCCTCGCGGGCGGAGCCCGCATTGAGGGCATGTTCGACGAACAGTCGCTGCATGCGAAAATTGGCGCGCATATCGGGGCCTTCACATGAAAATGCTGGAGAGGATGAGGTAGAGGACGGCCGATAGCGCGGCCGAGGCGGGAACGGTGATGACCCAGGCACCGACGATCGTCAGGAAATGCGAGCGGCGTACGAGGCGCCGGCGCCGAACTTCGGCGAAGTTGGTTTCCGCCGTTTCCATGAAGTCGGCCTGCCCTGTCCGCTGGCGGACATATTGCAGGCGACGCTTGGAATTGCGGATGTACCATTCACGGAAGAAGCCGACGCCGAAGACGGCGCCAACCGCCGTGTGCGTCGAACTGATCGGCAGTCCGAGCGCCGATGCCAAAAGCACCGTGACCGCGGTGGCGAGCGCGACGCAGAAAGCGCGCATCGGGTTGAGCTTGGTGATCTCCTGGCCGACGACGCGGATAAGCTTCGGACCGTAGAGCAGCAGGCCGATCGAAATGCCAAGCGCGCCGATCGCCAGTTCCCAGAGCGGGGCCGGCGACTTCTCCGTTGTGATGACCCCGTCGAGCGCCGAGACGATTGCCGCCAACGGGCCGATCGCGTTCGAGACGTCGTTGGCGCCGTGAGCGAAGGAGAGCAGGGCCGCCGCCACGATCAATGGCAACCGGAAGAGCCGCCGCAATGACTGGTTTCGGTTGTCCAGGCCTTCCGATTGCCCGACGATCCAGGGCTTGGCCTGCAGATAGACCGCGAAGCCGGCAACCAATCCGGCGGCAAGACCTGTTGGCAGAGTGATCGCGGCAACCTGCACCAGGGCGATAGCAGCGAGGTAGGCGGTAAAGCAGCCGGCCGTGACACCGAGGATAACAGGCATCCATCGCCTTGCAGCGGCGATCTTGTCCTCGCGGTAGATGATGAATTCCTTGAGGAAGGCGAGGAGGGCTGCGGCGATTGTGCCTCCCAGCAGCGGCGAGACCGACCAGCTGAGCGTGATGCCGGCAAGCGACCACCATTGCACGCTGGAAAAGCCGGCAGCCGCGATGCCCGCGCCGACGATGCCGCCGATGATCGAATGCGTGGTCGAAACCGGCGCCCCGGAATAGGTGGCGATGTTGATCCAGGCGGCTGAAGACGCGAGCGCGGCCATCATGATCCAGATGATCGTCTGCGGACCGAGCACGTCTTCGCCGTAGACGATGCCCGCCTCGATCGTCAACGCGACCTGCCGCCCGGCAAGCAGCGCGCCGGCGATCTCGAACACGGCGGCGATGGCAAGTGCCGTGGCCATCGACATCGCCTTGGCGCCGACGGCCGCGCCGACGTTGTTGGTCACGTCGTTGGCGCCGATGTTCATGGCCATGTAGCCGGCAATCGCGGCCGCGGCGATGATGATCGGCGCGCTCGCAGAACTCGTCACGAAGCTTGCGGCAAAGGCCATGCTGAGCAGTAGAAAGAGCCCGGCGAGCGCTGGAGCCGCCAGGCTGCGGCGGACATGCTGCGACGCCTCTTCGGCAAGGCTCAGCTTGTCGAGGTCTTTGTCGATCGTCTGTTTTGCGAGGCGTATGCGCGGCTGTGCCACTGCCTGGAACTCCATTGTCACCATGGCCACTAAGGCCACTGCAACAAGCATTCAAGTGGATTTGATGGACAGCGGTGCCGCGTGCGTCCGGAACCCGCGTTCAGGGGGCATTGCGTGCCCGGGGGGATGCCCGGAAGGCTAGCCGTTCGCAGCCTTCGGCATCGGCGCAGGCGGCGCCGCCATGCGTTCGCCAAAGGCGAGGATGAGGTCCTTCAACGACGGCTCTGCCACCCGTGAAGCGGCCTCCTTGTAGTCGACCCATTCGAGTTGCCTGCGGCCTTCCTCGGGGAAGTGCTTTGCGAGATCGTCGACTTCCAGCGCGTGGACCTGCACCTTGACCGAGATCTTCAGGCCATGGTCCATGCGTTTCTGGTAGAGATAGAATCCGATCGTCGACTTCTGCACGTGCCCTTTGACGCCGGCCTCTTCGTAGGCCTCGCGCTCGGCCACCTCGTGGGCGCGCTTGCCCTGCATCGGCCATCCCTTGGGAATGACCCAGCGGCCGGTGTCGCGGCTGGTGATCATGAGGATTTCGAGGGCCTTGGTCTTCTTGCGGATCCGATAGCAGAGCGCGGCATATTGCATGCGCGCCGGGCGGCGCAACATCAGTTGGACATCGGATGCGAGTCTGTTCAAGAAGTTCAAGGTCGTCTGCGCTCCTCTCGGCGAATCAGTGTTCCCATTTTCTGTTAAAGCCAGTATGGCAGCGTCCTGTTGCGTGTAAATGTCGCGGTCAGCGGGCAGCCGGATATGCAGTCAGCTTTCCGCTGAACTGTGGTCCAGATACGACAGGATATGGTGTTTCCGCGGCGGTTTGCCAATCGCGGGCAACTGGGCGTAGGTCTGCTTCTTCAGTTCGCGCGGTCTCGCTGCTGCAAGCGCAGGCGGGCGATACGGTTCCATTCGCCGGTGCGCTCCGCCTCGCGGGTTGCGGCGGCAACGAAGTCGATATGGTTCTGCGACGCGGCCTTTGCTTTCGCCGGATCCCGCGCCATGATCGCGTCGTAGATCGCCTCGTGCTGGCCAAGCAGCCGATCGCGGGCGCCCGGCGCATCGAAAACCGAGTTGCGGTGAAAGAAGATGCCCTGCTGAAGCAGCCGATAGCAGGCGCGCAGCGTATGCATCAGGATGATGTTGTGGGCGCTCTCACCGATTGCCTGGTGCAGCTCGATATCGGCCTCGAGCTCCGCGTCGAAGTCGCCGGCGGCGTGCGCCGTACGCATGCGCTCGATGATCCTGGTCAGGATGTCCCGGTCGAAATCCGTGGCGCGGGTGGCGGCCAGTTCTGCGGTCAGGCCCTCCAGCTCGCGCCGGTATTCGAGATAATCCTGGGTCGCCTTGTGATGACGGGCAATCAGGTCGATCAGCGGCCTGGAGAAAATCTTCCCTACGACATCGGCGACGAAGGTGCCGCCGCCATGGTGGCTTTCGACCAGGCCGCGCCCTTCGAGTTCCTTGAGCGCCTCGCGCAGGATCGGCCTCGATACATCGAAGCGTTTGGAAAGCTCCCTTTCGCCCGGCAGCCGATCCCCGTCGCGCAACACGCCTTCGAGGATCAGGAGCTCGATCTGATGTACGACTTCGTCCGCCGTGCGGCTGTGGCTGATGCGGGCGAAGAGGTCGATCTGGTCGTCGGTCACGTCTTGGTCTCCCGGATCATGACGGTTTTCGGTCGGTTCGGCCTAAAAAGTATCGTGATTTTGATAGGTTAGAGCAGGAAGGGACGGCCAGTCGCACACAGGTTTGCCCTCCTGCCTTGTGCCGCAATCTAGGCAGTCGGCGGCAAGTGGTCAATTTGCTTGTCCACTTTGCGCTGGATGACAAAAGTCAAACTGCGGCAATGCGTCCTTTTTCTTTTGCTCGTTCGATTGATAAGAGAGTCGTGATGAACGCGTGAGGGGGACAAGAGCGCTTCATGGCAAAGGGTAGTTTTGCATTTCCGGTGGCGCCGATGCGCGCCTTGGCCTTGGGCGAGGTTCATTCGCGCCCCTATGCGCTGGTCACCACGCCGCGGGTGATCTTTCAGCTCGCCTTCCTGACGGATGGCGGCTCGATCGTCGATCATGCCGTGTTGTCGGAGCTGTCGCGCGCACGCGGCATCGCACCGCCGGGGCGGGACGCGAACCATCATGCGATGCCCTGGGGGCAGGGCACGCTGCGCTGGGAGCGTCACACCGAATTCTCCACCTATTTCTGGGACGCGCCGCCGCCGGAGCAGTTCGGCGGCGACGTGCCGATCCATCCCTTCGGCGACGGCTTTTCGCCGCCAGGCTCGCTGATCTCGGGGATCCGCCTGGAGATCCGGCCGGACACGCCTGAAACCCGTGATGCGATCGGGCTCTTCGATCCGACAAGCCTCTGCTACAGCGAAACCAAGAACGGCCAGGCGGTGATCGTCACCGACTTCCGCCAGAACGGTGACGGCCTGACCCAGATCCTGGTCATCGACCGTGGCATGACCGAGGCGGGCACCGGCGCGCTCGTTCAGCGCCTGCTCGATATCGAGACCTACCGGACACTGGCGATGATGGGCCTGCCGCTCGCCCAGTCGCTGTCGCCAGAGATCCGCCGGACCGAGGATGGCTTGACCGGAATCACTCAGCGCATGAAGGAAAATGTGCGCGAGGAGGCCGACGACATGCTGGCCGAGATCACCCGGCTTGCCGCCGACCTCGAGGCGGGTGCCGCGCTCAGCCTCTATCGCTTCGGCGCCAGCCGCGCCTATTACGGCATCGTGCAGGAGCGCATTCGCACGCTCTCCGAGACGCCGCTGCCGGGCTACGAGACCATCGGTACCTTCCTCGAACGCCGCCTCGCGCCGGCGATGCGCACCTGCCAGTCGGTCGAAGAGCGCCAGGCCAACCTGTCGCGCAAACTTGCCCGCGCCACCGCTCTGCTTCGAAGCTGGGTCGATGTCGAACTCGAACGGCAAAACAGTGCGCTTTTGAACTCGATGGACCGACGCGCCAAGCTGCAGCTACGCCTGCAGCAGACCGTCGAAGGCCTGTCGGTCGCCGCCATCTCCTACTACGTCGTTGGCCTGTTCGGCTATCTCGCCAAGGCCGTCAGCCACGAGCTGCCGATCGATCCGGGCCTCTTGACTGGCCTTGCCGTTCCCTTCGCCGTTGCCGGTGTCTGGCTGATCGTGCGCCGCATCCGCCGCCATCACGAGGAAGGTGAACACAAGTAAGCAATTCCAGCAAAAGTGCGTAGCGGTTTTGCGTCCGGAATTGCGAGAAACAGGCAATTCCAGCAAAAGTGTGCAGCGGTTTTGCGTCCGGAATTGCGAGGAACAAAGAGACAGTCCTGGAAACTACTGCTCCCAGTAAGGGATCGGCCCGTAAAGCCCGGCCAGGTAGTCGATGAACAGCCGCACCTTGGCCGGCAGGAACTGGCGGCTCGGATAGACGGCGGAGAGCGTCAGCTGCTTGGAGCCTTCCCATTGCGGCAGCACCTGTACCAGCTGGCCGCTGCGCAATTCCGGGCCGATATCCCAGGTGGAGCGCAGCGCAATGCCCGCGCCGGCGATGACGGCGGCGCGCACGATCTCGGAGGAATTGGTCACGAGCGGCCCCTCCGGGTGCCAGACCAGCGCCCCTTCCGGCCCTTCGAGCTTCCAGTTGTCGTTGTTGTGCGCCGGCAGGCAGAGGTGGTTGGCGAGGTCGCCGATCTCCTTCGGTTCGCCGTTGCGGGCGATGTATTCCGGCGAAGCGCAGAGCAGCCGGCGGACGGGCGCAAGTTTCCGAGCGACCAGGGACGAATCCACCAGCTCGCCGATCCTGACCGCCATGTCGAAGCCGTCCGCGACGATATCCGTGAATTCGTCCGTCAGCACGATGTGCAGTTTCAGGTCCGGATGGTCCTTCATGAACTTCGTCAGGTGCGGCGCGATGTGCATCCGGCCGAAGGAGGTGGGCGCTGAGATTCTGAGCACGCCGAGCGCATGCGACGAGCGTCCGGAGGCATAGGCCTCGGCCTCCTCGATGCCCGAGAGAATGCCGAGTACGCGATCGTAGAACCCCTGGCCGGCTTCGGTCAGAGAGATCTGGCGTGTCGTGCGCTGCAGAAGCCGCGTGCCGAGACGATCTTCGAGCCTTTTGATGCGCTTGGAGATGACAGCTGGGGAAAACCCCAGCACCCGACCTGCGGCCGACATGCTGCCTGTGGAAACGACCCGTGCAAAAATCTCAAGATCGCCTAAATTCGTCATCAATCGTTGCCATTGTTTCCAAAACGGAAAAGCTCAATAGCATTTGCAGGGACTCTAGCCTAGTGGTAAAGAAAATAGACCAATTGACATGCGGCGGGAGAAACTGATGGCGGAGACGATCGGTTTTCTGCAACCGAAACAGGCTGTTATCGCCCGGCGCCGCGAGATCGTCGCCGACCTCGCTGACCTCTTACCCGAGGGCTGCCTGATCAGCGACGAGCGCGGGCTGAAGCCCTTCGAGACCGACGCCTTTATCGCCTATCGCCGCATGCCGCTCGCGGTCGCACTGCCGGAGACGACCGAGCAGGTCGCAGCCCTTCTCAAATATTGCAGCCGCTATGGCATCCCGGTCGTACCGCGCGGCGCCGGCACCTCGCTTTCGGGTGGCGCCATCCCGCAGGAGGATGCGGTCGTCATCGGCCTTTCGAAGATGTCGCGCATTCTCGATATCGACCTCTTCAATCGCGCTGCCACCATCCAGGCGGGCGTCACCAACCTCAATATTTCCGAAGCCGTTTCCGCCGACGGCTTCTTCTATGCGCCGGACCCGAGCTCGCAGCTTGCCTGTACGATCGGCGGCAATATCGGCATGAATTCCGGCGGCGCCCATTGCCTGAAATACGGCGTCACCACCAACAATCTGCTCGGCGTGAAGATGGTGCTGTTCGATGGCACGGTCATCGAGCTCGGCGGCAAGGCGCTGGATTCGGCGGGCTACGATCTGCTCGGCCTCGTCTGCGGTTCCGAGGGGCAGCTCGGCATCGTCACCGAGGCGACGGTGCGGCTGATCGCCAAGCCGGAGGGGGCTCGCCCCGTGCTCTTCGGCTTTGCCTCTTCGGAAGCGGCCGGCGCCTGCGTCGCCGATGTCATCGGCTCCGGCATCATCCCCGTCGCGATCGAGTTCATGGACAAGCCGGCGATCGAGATCTGCGAAGCCTTCGCCCATGCCGGCTATCCGCTCGACGTGGAAGCGTTGCTGATCGTCGAGGTCGAAGGCTCCGAGCCGGAAATGGATGCGACGCTCGCCGGTATCGTCGCTGTCGCGCGCCGTCACGGGGTGGCGACGATCAAGGAATGCCAGTCGGCCATGGAAGCGGCGGCGATCTGGAAAGGCCGAAAATCCGCCTTCGGCGCCACCGGCCGCATCGCCGACTATATCTGCATGGACGGCACCGTGCCGCTCAGCCAGCTCTCGCATGTGTTGCGTCGCACCGGCGAGATCGTCGCGGGCTATGGCCTGCGCGTCGCCAATGTCTTCCACGCCGGCGACGGCAACATGCATCCGCTGATCCTCTACAACATCAACGACCCGGAGGATGCGGCGCGCGCCGAAGCCGCCGGCAACGATATCCTCAAGCTTTGCGTCGATGCCGGTGGCTGCCTGACGGGCGAGCACGGCGTCGGCATCGAAAAACGGGACCTCATGCTGCACCAGTACAACCAGGCCGACCTCGACCAGCAGATGGCGGCACGGGCCGCCTTTGATCCGCAATGGATCCTGAACCCCTCCAAGGTCTTCCCGCTCGAAGGGCGTCCCGCCGCATGATCGTGCATTTTGAACCGGCAAGCGAAGAGGGGATTGCAACCGTCGTGCGCGCGATGGCGGCCGATAGGGCTTCGCTCGCGGTGATCGGCGGCAACACGCGCTCGGGTCTCGGCAATCCCGTGCGCGCCGACCGCGTACTGTCGACGCGCCGCTTGTCCGGCATCGTCAGCTACAATCCGGCCGAGATGACGATCACCGCGCTTTCGGGGACGCCGCTGCGCGAGATCGAAGAGGCACTGGCAGAGAACCGGCAGATGCTTGCCTTCGAACCGATGGACCATCGGCCGATTTTCGCCTCGTCGGGAGAGCCGACGATCGGCGGGGTCTTTGCCGCCAACGCCTCCGGCCCCAGGCGCTATGTCGCCGGTGCCGCCCGCGACAGCCTGCTCGGCGTTCGCTTCGTTAACGGCCAGGGCGAGGCGATCAAGGCTGGCGGCCGGGTGATGAAGAACGTCACCGGCCTCGATCTGGTCAAGCTATTGGCCGGCTCGCACGGCACCCTCGGCATCCTCACCGAAGCCACGTTCCGCGTCCTGCCGCTGCCACCGGCGTCCGAGACCATTGTGGTCTCCGGGCTCAACGATGCCGAAGCCGCGGCGGTCATGGCCGAGGCGATGGCGCAAACGGTGGAGGTTTCGGGTGCCGCGCATCTGCCGGAGAGCGTGCGCGGGCGGTTCCTCGACGGCGGGCTTCCAGACGGTTCCTCGACGGTGCTGCGGCTCGAAGGACTGGAGGCATCGGTTGCGCTCCGGGCTGAAAAACTGACGAACGCGGTCGGCCGCTTCGGCGCGGTGACTCGGCTCGATGCGCCGCAGACGCGGCAGCTCTGGGCCGAGATCCGCGACGTCAAACCCTATGCCGACGGCACCAGGAAGCCGCTCTGGCGCGTCTCCGTCGCCCCGTCGCTCGGCCATCAATTGGTGGCGGCGCTCCGGTTGCAGACCGGCGTCGATGCCTTCTATGACTGGCAGGGCGGTCTCGTGTGGCTGCGCATGGAGGCCGACCCCGAAGCGGAACTCGTGCGCCGCTATATCAAGGTTCTCGGTGGCGGCCACGCGACCCTAGTCAGGGCCGAAGAAGGCTATCGTGCCGCCATTCCATCGTTTGAACCACAACCCTTGGCCGTGGCACAATTGAGCGAGCGCGTCCGCGCGAAGTTCGACCCGCACCGGATCTTCAATCCGGGCCGCATGGCTGCGGTCTCCTGAGGCGACGGCGGTGGAACATGGGAGGAGTTGATGAGCGATAATGGTCCGCAGACACCGTTTTCCCGCGAGACTGATCGCTGGCTGGAGCCGGGCAAGATCAATGTCCAGGTGATCTATGTCCTTTATCTCGTGGGCTTTGCGGTGGGGATCACTCCGATCATCGGCGTGGTGATGGCCTATCTCAATCGCGGCAAAGGTGCGCCGTGGGTCCAGACGCACTATGAATGGGCGATCCGGACCTTTTGGATCGCCCTGTTGTTCGGAGTGATCTCGTTGCTGCTGACGGTGCTGTTGATCGGCGTTCTCGGTTTCATCGCCACCGCCGTCTGGATCGTCGTGCGCTGTGTCGTCGGCCTGCAACGGGCGGCGCGCCAGGAGCCGATCACCAATCCCGAAAGCTGGATGGTGTAGACCACGGCGCAAACCCTGAAGCCGGCTTCGGTCGAAGGATGCTGAAATCAGAATGCCGCGGTGATCGAAGCACGTCGCACGTGCCCGTTACCACGGAACCGGAAAGTGGAGTTCGCGTTTGCAGACCAATTTTACCCCCGCACAGCTCGCCGACCCGCATGTGGCCGAATCCGAGGCCATCCTGCGCAAATGCGTGCATTGCGGTTTCTGCACGGCGACCTGTCCGACCTATGTGACGCTCGGCGACGAACTCGATAGTCCGCGCGGGCGCATCTATCTCATCAAGGACATGTTGGAAAACGGCAGGGCGGCCGACAAGGAAACGGTGACCCACATCGACCGCTGTCTCTCCTGTCTCGCCTGCGTAACCACCTGTCCCTCCGGCGTCGACTACATGCATCTCGTCGACCATGCGCGCGTCCACATCGAAAACACCTATCGGCGCCCGTTTAGGGACAGGCTGGCGCGTTCCGTGCTCGCGGCTGTGCTGCCCTATCCCGCGCGCTTCCGTCTGTCGCTGAAGGCGGCCGGCCTTGCCCGGCCCTTCGCAGGGATGATGAAGCGCATGCCGTTGCTGAAGACCTTCGGTATCATGCTCGATCTGGCACCTGCCGCCGTGCCGCAGCCCTCCGCTTCCGCCTTGCCCGGCGTCCACACGGCGCAGGGAAAACGTGTCAGTCGTGTCGCGCTCCTGAACGGATGTGCGCAGCCGGTGCTGAAGCCGGAAATCAACGAGGCGACGATAAGACTGCTGACGCGCTTTGGCGTCGAAGTGGTTGTTTCGGCCGGCGAAGGCTGTTGTGGCGCCCTGGTGCACCACATGGGGCGCGAGAACCAGGCGCTTGAGGCGGCGCGTCGCAACGTCGACGCCTGGCTGAAGGTCGCCGACGAAGGCGGGCTCGATGCCATCGTCATCACCGCTTCGGGCTGCGGAACGACGATCAAGGACTACGGCCACATGCTGCGGCTCGATCCGGATTATGCGGAAAAGGCGGCACGTGTCTCGGCGCTGGCAAAAGACATCACCGAGTACCTGTCTACGCTAGACCTGCCGGAACAGGACGCGAGGGGCATGACGCTTGCCTATCATTCCGCCTGTTCGATGCAGCACGGCCAGAAGATCACCATGGCGCCGAAGCAGCTTCTGAAGCGTGCCGGTTTCGTCGTTCGCGATCCGGCCGAAGGCCACCTCTGCTGTGGTTCGGCCGGCACCTACAACATTCTGCAGCCGGAAATCTCGGCGAAACTGAAGGCGCGCAAGGTCAAGAACATCGAGGCGACCAAACCGGATGCGATCGCCACCGGCAATATCGGCTGCATCACCCAGATCGCCAGCGGCACTGCGATCCCCATCCTGCACACGGTCGAGCTGCTCGACTGGGCCTATGGTGGAGCGAAACCCAAGGGGCTCTGATTGACAGGAAAAAGGCCGGCTCCGTGAGGAACCTGCCTTTCAAACTGTGCATGGTCGATGGCTGTCAGCCGCCGAAGATCTGGCGGAAGATATCGACGCCGCGATCGTCGAAATAGGTGTCGCCTGGCTTGCTGCCCGGGCCGATGACGATGACCTTGGTGCCGACATCGGCGCGGTCATAGAGATGCTCCACGTCGTCGTTCATCATGCGGATGCAGCCGGACGACATGTTCTGGCCGATGGTCCAGGGCTGGTTGGTGCCATGGATCCGGAAGATCGTGTCGCGGCCGCCCTTGTAGAGATACATGGCGCGGGCGCCGAGCGGGTTGTCGATGCCGCCTTCCTGGGTGATCGGCAGGATGCGGCCTTTGGCAGCCTCGCGCCGGCGCATCTCCGCCGGCGGCGTCCAGGTCGGCCATTCGGCCTTGCGGCCAACCTTCACGACACCCGACCAGCCGAAGCCGTCGCGGCCGACGCCGATTCCGTAGCGCGTCGCGCGGTTCGGGCCGTCGATGTAGTAAAGGTACTTGTTGTTGGTATCGATGATGATCGTGCCGGGGGCTTCGTCGGTGCGGAAGCGAACCTTGGTGCGCCAGTATTGTTTTGCCGGTTTCTTCGGCGTGGCCACGAGTACTAAGTCTGATGATTTGACCTTGGGGCCTGTGGCCGGCGTCGGCGTGAAAGCCGAGGCGCTGGCGGCGGCAAGAATAGTGCTGGTCGCGATGGCGATCGCGACCACTTTGCTGGCATGACGCTTCATATACGATTCCCTCTAACCCTCGTTGCAGGCAGGCTAAGCAAAATGCGCCGAAGTTCAAGCCTGCCATACAGCCGGCGGACCGCCGAACTTATATCTGTTCATGCTGCTGTTGCCTGAAAATCACGCATAGGCAATAGCAAAACGTGCGAGGGGGAGGGAATATTCTATGCTATGCTCCAATTATATGACGATAACCTTCGTACCCAGCTTCACGCGCTCGTAAAGGTCGACGACGTCTTCATTGCGCATGCGGATGCAGCCGGAGGAAACGGCATAGCCGATCGTCCAGGGCGCATTGGTGCCGTGGATTCGATAGAGCGTCGAGCCGAGATACATGGCGCGCGCGCCAAGCGGGTTTTCCGGGCCGCCGTCCATGCGCGCCGGTAGGTAGTGGCCCTTGGCGGCTTCGCGGCTGATCATCTCCTGCGGCGGCGTCCAGCTCGGCCACTCCGCCTTGCGCGTGACCTTGTGGGCGCCTGCCCATTCGAAGCCCGGCTTGCCGACGCCGACGCCATAACGCCGTGCCTCGCCGTTGCCAGTCACCAGATAGAGAAAGCGGTTGTTCGTATCGATGACGATCGTGCCCGGCTTTTCCTTGCTCTCATAGGCGACCGTCTGCGGCAGGTATTGCGGGTCGAATTTCGACTTGACCGGCCGCTGAGCGCGCATGGCGTTCGCCGGCTGGATCAGCGGGTTGATGGCGCGGCGCTTGACCTGCGGCTGCGCGACCTGTCCCTGATAATACTGTTTTCGGGTGGCGGCCGGAATCTGCTGCCGGTAGATGACCTGCCGCGTGCGGGCCTGCTGCCCGCCGAGCTGCATTACCCAGGGGGCGGTGAGGTCGGGGCTGACGACCACCGGAGGCCGGTTCTGATACCGATCCTGCGCCACGGCGGGAGCGGCGACGAGGGTCAGCAGGGAGACTGCTAAAAGAAGGGATTTTTTCAACATCGGACGGACTCGCTACCTTTCGCCGAAATTCATCAAGGGGGCGCAGACAGCCGAAGAACCGGACGCTCGAGCGGGGGGGTATGCGCCTTGGCAATGGCGCGATCGTGTCACCGGGGGGCCACCGAATGGTAAACGGCGCTTCATTAAAAGGCGAAGGCGCCGATAAAGCTTTGGGTAGGGTTATCCGCCGCTTTAGGAATCTGGTTTGCAAATGGTAAAGGCAGGGAAATGAACGGGATGGAGCGAGGAAAGCGATGACGGTCAAGGGCATAGTAATTGGCGAGGACGGACTTCAGCGCTGCGCCTGGCAGGGCAATCTCGACGACTACCGTCGCTATCATGACGACGAATGGGGCCGTCCGGTCACCGACGATCGCCGCCTGTTCGAGAAGATCTGCCTCGAAGGGTTCCAGTCCGGCCTGTCATGGCTGACGATCCTGCGCAAGCGCGAGGCGTTCCGCGCGGCCTTTTCCGGTTTCGATTTCGATAAGGTCGCGACATTCGATGAGACGGATATCGAGCGCTGCCTGGCAGACACGGGCATCGTGCGCCACCGCGGCAAGATTGTCTCGACCATCAACAATGCGCGCCGCGCCCAGGAGCTCAGGCAGGAGTTCGGTTCGCTCGCGGGCTATTTCTGGTCCTATGAACCCGCCGCGGAAGAGCGCCCGAAACAGGTGACCTACGAGGCGATCGTTGCCAATCCTACGACCCCGACCTCGACGCGGATTTCCAAGGACCTGAAGAAGCGTGGCTGGACCTTCGTCGGGCCGACGACGATCTACGCCTTCATGCAGGCCATGGGCCTCGTCAACGATCACATCGAAGGCTGCCATTGCCGCGTGGTTGTCGAGGAACTGCGTGGCAGGCTCGCAAGACCCAGGGCTCGCGTGGTCTGATTGGCGCGCCCGTCATCAGTTTGGGGGTAGGCGTTTCCCGGTGAGGGAGCGCCAGCGAGGCTCTTCATAGAGCTGCTTCAACCCAGGGAAAAGTGTCCGCGGTTTCAAGCTTTGCGCTCAAGCGCAGAGCATCACGCGCTCGCGCGGAAAGGCGAAGACGCCTTGCAGCAGTTCCTCGCCGGTTGGGGTGTCCAGCAAGGACCGACCGACGCAGATAAGCTGCGCCGCTTGCGATGTCGGCGCGCGCACCATGGCGGTAAAGCAGAACGAGGATGACGAGGCGGTCGCCTGTTCGAGTATGTTGAGCACGGTTGGGCGATCCTTGCGGTCATAGGCGCGAACCAGATCGATGATGCCGCAGGAAGGAGCGGAGATGCCGAGCAAGGCGGCGGTATTTTGGCCGAGCTGGAAAATGCCGGTCGCGAGATCGCAGCGCCAGGCTTCGATGAGGTAGGTCCCCTCGTCGAGGCCCCGCATCCAATTGTCATGTGCGCCCAGATGTCCGGGCTGGATCGCCCCGCAGCCAGGTGTCATGAATCTCAACATGATGCCCATCCCTCTCTTCGCGCCGACCGCGAGACGTCTCCGCAGAAATCCGCCATTCCCGATGAAATGGTTCGCCGTTCCATTTTGCCGTTGGGGTATTGGGTCCGATGCTCTCATTGCATCCGGAGTGACCTGCGGGTAATGCTCCGGACCGAAATTAGCCGATGATCTCCATGATCGAAACGTCGGCGATCGATCGGGTGATAAACTTTTAGTGATTGCTGGCGATTTAATGCGCCTTATGGTTGAAGTCAACCCGTTCCGATCGACAGGGTCGAGACAACCGGCTCCAGCTTCGTCTCGCGCCGAGTGGCCTGCGTCGCTTGCTACGACCGGCGCGACGCGCGCTTTGCGCGGTGCAAACCCTTGCCGCCCCCCACTTGATCCGATAGGGAAAGCAGCCAACACGCTGACAGTCCGGAATGCTCCCATGACCGAGAAACAGAAGAAACCGCAGAAGCTCAAGGCGCGCCTGCCGCGCGGCTTTGTCGATCGCTCCGCCGCCGATATCCGTGCGACCGACGAAATGATCGGCAAGATCCGGGCGGTCTACGAGCATTATGGATTCGATCCGGTCGAAACGCCGCTGTTCGAATATACCGACGCGCTCGGCAAGTTCCTGCCCGACAGCGACCGGCCCAACGAAGGCGTCTTCTCGCTGACGGACGATGACGACCAGTGGATGTCGCTGCGCTACGACCTGACGGCGCCGCTCGCTCGTCACGTTGCCGAAAACTTCAATGAGATCCAGCTTCCGTTCCGCACCTACCGTGCCGGTTACGTCTTCCGCAACGAGAAGCCGGGCCCTGGCCGCTTCCGCCAGTTCATGCAGTTCGACGCCGATACCGTCGGTGCTGCCGGCGTCCAGGCGGATGCCGAAATGTGCATGATGATGGCCGACACCATGGAAGCCCTCGGCATCGCGCGCGGCGACTACGTGATCCGCGTCAATAACCGCAAGGTGCTCGATGGCGTCATGGAAGCTATCGGCCTTGGCGGCGACGACAAGGCGAACGCCCGCCTGACGGTGCTGCGCGCCATCGACAAGCTCGACAAGTTCGGTCCCGAAGGCGTGCGGCTGCTGCTCGGCGAAGGCCGCAAGGATGAAAGCGGCGACTTCACCAAGGGCGCTGGCCTGAGCGCCGAACAGATCGACAAGGTGCTCTTCTTCGTCGGCATCAAGGACTACGCCGAAAGCGCTGCCGAACTCGCGGCCCTCGTTGCTGGAACGTCGAAGGGCGGCGAAGGCGTCGAGGAACTGAACACGATCCGCAGCCTTGTGCTGAGCACCGGCTATGAGGCTGACCGCATCAAGATCGATCCCTCGGTCGTGCGTGGTCTAGAATATTATACCGGCCCGGTCTTCGAGGCCGAACTGCAGTTTGCCGTCACCAATGAGAAGGGCGAGAAGGTCGTCTTCGGATCGGTTGGCGGCGGAGGCCGCTATGATGGCCTCGTGTCGCGCTTCATGGGCCAGCCGGTGCCGGCCACCGGTTTCTCGATCGGCGTTTCCCGTCTGATGACGGCGCTGAAGAACCTCGGCAAGCTCGGTGCCTCCGAAGTGATTGCTCCGGTCGTCGTCTGTGTCATGGACCGCGACATCGAGAGCATGGGCCACTACCAGCGCTTCGTGCAGCAGCTGCGCCATGCCGGCATCCGCGCTGAAATGTACCAGGGCAACAAGAAGAATTTTGGCGATCAGCTGAAATATGCCGACCGCCGCGGCTCGCCGCTGGCGATCATCCAGGGTGGCGACGAACGCGCCGCCGGTCTCGTGCAGATCAAGGATCTGATCGAGGGCAAGCGCCTGTCGGGTGAGATCGAGGACAATGCGGCCTGGCGCGAGGCGCGCGTGGCCCAGGTTTCCGTTCCGATGGCCGAGCTGGTCGAAAAGGTACGCGAGATGCTGGCGGCGCAGGCCGAGGATCGGGCAAGGGGCTGACGGTCATGGCCCTCATCAATCTGCCTGCCTTCGCCGACGATCTGCTTGCCGACTTCGAAAGCCTTGGCACGCTGCGTGTCGACACACCGGTAATCCAGCCGGCCGAACCCTTCCTCGCCATGGCTGGCGAGGATCTGCGCCGCCGTATCTTCATGACCGAGAGCGAGACGGGCGAGAGCCTCTGCCTGCGCCCGGAATTCACCATTCCTGTCTGCCTGCGCCACATCGAGGCGGTGACCGGCACGCCGAAGCGCTATGCCTATCTCGGCGAGGTCTTCCGCCAGCGCCGCGAGGGCGGCAACGAATTTTACCAGGCCGGCATCGAGGATCTCGGTGATACAGACATTGCCACAGCCGATGCGCGCATCGTCGGCGATGCCATGCGTGTTGTCGCCAACCGTCTACCCGGCCGCGCCCTCAGCGTGACGCTCGGTGACCAGGCGGTGTTCGAAGCCGTCGTCGGCGCCTGCGGTCTGCCGGCCGGCTGGCAGAAGCGGCTGATCCATGCCTTTGGCGACCAGAAGCACCTGCAGAAGCTGCTCACCGAACTCGCCCATCCGCGGACCGTCGGTGTCTTCGGCCCTGAGGTGGTCCGCCTGTCGATGGACGGATTGCTTGAGGATGAAGCCCGCCTCGTCGCCCATATCGCCGAAACGATGGAAGCGACCGGCTACTCCACCAATGCCAGCCGCTCGCCGCAGGACATCGCCCGGCGGCTGAAGGAAAAGATGGAGCTGGCGAACACGCAGCTCGATCGCAAGACGCTGGACCAGGTTGGCGCGTTCCTGGCGCTCGACGTTCCGCTCGCCGATGCTCCGGCGGCACTCTTCGCCTTCGCGCAGAAGTCCGGCCTCAAGCTCGATGAGGCGCTCGTCCGCTTCGATGCCCGTGTCGCAGCACTTTCCAAGGCCGGTGCCGACATCGGCGTGATCCGCTATCGCGCTGCCTTCGGTCGTCCGCTCGACTATTACACAGGCCTCGTCTTCGAGGTCGAAGTCGCCGGCATTCAGGCCGTTCTGGCCGGCGGAGGTCGCTTTGACCGGCTGCTGACGCTGCTCGGCGCCCGCGAACACATTCCCGCCGTCGGTTTCTCGCTCTGGCTCGACCGCATCGAAAAGGCGATTACCTCCCAGGGAGGCGTTCAATGACCATCACCATCGCGCTGCCGTCCAAGGGCCGGATGAAGGATGACGCCTCGGCGATCTTCGAACGGGCCGGCATGAAGATCGTCGCCGTCGGCAACGATCGCTCCTATCGCGGTCGGGTCGAAGGTTCTGATGATGTGGAGATCGCGTTCCTGTCGGCCTCCGAGATTTCCCGCGAACTTGCCAACGGCTCGATCGATTTCGGCGTCACCGGCGAGGATCTGGTGCGCGAGGGGCTTGCCAATGCCGATGCCCGCGTCGAGTTCTGCGCCCGTCTCGGCTTCGGTCATGCCGATGTCGTCGTCGCAGTGCCGGAGATTTGGTACGACGTCGACACCATGGCCGATCTCGGCGACGTTGCCGCCGACTTCCGTGCCCGCCATGGCCGCCGCCTGGCGATCGCGACCAAGTACTGGCGACTGACGCAGAACCATTTCTCGGGAAGCCACGGCATCCAGCTCTATCGCATCGTCGAAAGCCTCGGTGCGACCGAAGGCGCGCCGGCGTCCGGCTCGGCCGACATCATCGTCGATATCACCTCGACCGGCTCGACGCTGAAGGCGAACCATCTGAAGATCCTGACGGACGGCGTGATCCTGCGTTCCGAGGCCTGCCTGGTGCGGGCGCGTAAATCGGCGCATGACGGCGATCCGGTCGTGGCACGGGTTATTGCGGCGGTTCGCGGCGTGCTTTGACGCTGCGAACGGGGCAGGGCGGAGCCTACGGCTATCTCGCTGGCCCCGCGGACTGCAAAAATTAAAGTAGGGCCCTCACAAAGCACGCCCTCCGCTCCTATGTAAGGCGTGCGAACGGCGCTTCTGCCGTTCTGCGCCATTCCGTTCCAGGAGACCTTCATGGCCGATCTTTCCGCCTTTCCGATCACCAAGCGCTGGCCGGCGAAAAACCCCGATATCATCCAACTTTATTCGCTGCCGACGCCGAATGGCGTGAAGGTCTCGATCGCGCTCGAAGAGCTGGGTCTCGCCTACGAGCCTCACCGGGTTGCCTTCGATGCCAACGAGCAGAAATCGCCGGAGTTCGTTTCGCTCAATCCGAATGGCCGCATCCCGGCGATCATCGATCCCAATGGCCCGGATGGAAGGCCGATCGGTCTCTTCGAGTCCGGCGCGATCCTGATCTATCTGGCGGAAAAGACGGGAAAACTGCTTCCGGCCGATGCGGCTGGTCGCTACGAGACCATCTGCTGGGTGATGTTCCAGATGGGTGGCATTGGCCCGATGCTCGGTCAGTTCGGCCATTTCTTCAAGTTCGCTGCCGACAAGGTCGCCAACAATTCCTATCCCGTCGAGCGCTACCGTGACGAAGCGAAGCGTTTGCTCGGCGTGCTGGAAGCGCGCCTTGAGGGGCGGCAATGGCTGATGGGTGACGATTACACGATCGCCGACATCGCCACCTACCCCTGGGTCGAAGGCGCTCGCAGGTTCTATGGCGGCGCCGAGGTCCTCGATTACAAGAGCTTTCCGAACGTGATGGCCTGGGTCGAGCGCGGTCTGTCGCGCCCGGCGGCTCTAAAGGGCATGGAAGTGCCGCGCAAGGAATAGCAATCACGACAGCCGTGTGCCTGAGTTGACGAAGCTCGGGCGCAAGGCTAGGCCTTGCTGTACAGACGAATAAGAAGCAGGTGAGAAGCGTGTCGGGAAGGCTTGTAGTTGTCGGTGGCGGTCAGGCCGCCTTTGCCCTGGTTGCCAAGCTGCGTGCCCTTAAGGACGAGCGGCCGATCACCATCGTCGCCTCCGAAGCGAGCCTGCCCTATCAACGCCCACCGCTTTCCAAGAAATACCTGCTGCGCGAGATGAGCCTCGATCGGCTGCTCTATCGGCCGGAGGCCTGGTACGGCGAGCACAATGTCGACATACGGCTCCAGACGACCGTGACCGGCCTTGATCGCGCCGGCAAGCGCGTGACGCTCAGCGACGGGACCTCGCTCGAATACGAGGTGCTCGCCTTTGCGACCGGCGCCACGCCGCGCCGGTTGCCGGCTTCCGTCGGCGGGGATCTCGAGGGCGTGTTCGTCGTGCGCGACTTCCGGGATGCGGATCGCCTTGCCGAGGAAATGAAGCCCCGCCGTCGCGCCCTGGTCGTCGGCGGCGGTTATATCGGTCTTGAAGCGGCGGCGGTCGCCCGGACCTGCGGGCTCGAGGTCACGGTCATAGAGATGGCCGACCGCATCCTGCAGCGCGTTGCCTCGTCGGCGACATCCGGCCTGGTGCGCGATATTCACCACGCCCGCGGCGTCGATATCCGCGAGGGGACCGGGCTCAATCGTCTCGTCGGCGAAAACGGCCGCGTCACCGCCGCTGAACTCTCCGACGGTTCGGTCTTGCCGGTCGATGTCGTCATCGTCGGCATCGGTGTCACCGCGAATGACCGCCTGGCGCATGACGCCGGCCTCGAAACGGCAAACGGCATTGTCGTCGACGCTTTCGGCCGAACGGCGGACCCGGCGATTTTCGCTATGGGCGATTGCGCCGTGCTCCCCTGGGAAGACCTGCGCATCCGGCTGGAATCGGTGCAGAACGCCGTCGACCAGGCCGAGGCCATTGCGGCAATCCTCGCCGGTAGCGAACACCCTTACGAACCCAAGCCCTGGTTCTGGTCCGACCAGTACGACGTCAAGCTGCAGATCGCCGGCTTTGGACTCGGTCATGACGAAACCATCGTCAGACCCGGTCAGCGCGAGGGTAGTGTGTCCGTCTGGTACTTTAGGCAGGGGCGCTTCGTGGCGGTCGATGCGATCAATGACGCCAAGGCCTATGTGACGGGCAAGAAGCTCCTGGAATCCGGCATCAATCCCGACCGGGCCGCCATTGCCGATCCGCAATCGGACCTCAAGGCGCTGCTATCCCAGCCCTGAGCGGCAGGACCACGCCTGGCCGCGCTTTCCACCCGCTGCAACTTGCAGGCGGTCCGATTTCAATTTTCGTTAACGACGAAACGACTGTTTGGCCACGCAACTGTGGGCCGGAGCGACGATTTATCATTTCCTTAAATCACCTGACGTCAACACAGGCCGCTTAACTGGAGGCGAAAGGTCTCGTTTCCCGGCGGTTGTTGATTTAGGCGATTGCGATGTTCAAGGTTCTTACATGCCTCGTGGTGGAGCATAATCCGAAGCTGGTCGCGTTGGCGGCGCTCATATGCTTCCTGTCCAGCTACGGCGCGGTGGCGCTGTTGCAGCGCGCTCGTGGATCTTCCGGCAAGGCGCGGACGATCTGGGCGGTGGCTGCAGGCATTGCCAGCGGCTTCGGCATCTGGGCCACCCACTTCATCGCCATGCTTGCCTACGACCCCGGGGTCGTCCTTGGCTACCAGATGGACCTGACGGCCCTGTCGTTGGCCGTTGCGATCGTGCTGACCACGACGGCGCTGCTGATCGCGACCTGCGTGCAGGATCGGCTGGCCTGGATTGCCGGCGGCCTGGTGCTCGGCGCCGGCGTTGCCTGCATGCATTTCCTCGGCATGGCGGCCCTCGAGGTTCCCGGCAACCTGCGCTGGGATGCCACGCTCGTTGTCGCGTCGATCGTGCTCGGCTCGCTGTTCGACATCGGCGCACTCGGCACGATTGCCCGTATGGGCAAGCCGCTGAAGGCGAAGATCATCGCGACGCTCCTGATGACGCTCGGCATCGTCGCGCTGCACTTCACCGCCATGGGCGCCGTGACGATCGAAGTCGGTCTCATCACCCCAACCTATGAAGGCATGATCCAGCCGCACTTGCTCGCCTTCGTCATTGCCGGAACCGCCTTCTTCCTTCTGTCCCTGGTGCTGGTTGCCGCCGGCTTTGCCCATCATGCCGAGCTCTCCGCCGCCGCAACCGAACGGGAGTTCACGCGCTTCGTCCGCAGCGTGAAGGACTACGCGATCTACATGCTCGACGTCGATGGCCGCGTGGCGAGCTGGAATGCCGGCGCCGAGGCCAACAAGGGCTATGCCGCCGAGGAAATCATTGGCAAGAATTTCGCCTGCTTCTATTCGGACGACGATCAGCGCGATGGCCTGCCGCGCCGCGCGCTTGAGGTTGCCGTGGCTGAGGGCAAGTTTGAGAACGAGGGTTGGCGCTATCGCAAGGACGGCTCTCGCTTCTGGGCGCATGTGGTGATCGATCCGTTCCTGGACGAGGAGGGCAAGCACGCCGGCTTCATCAAGATCGTCAAGGACACCACCAAGGCGAAGGCCGATGCCGATCGCATCGCCGAGGTCAGCAACAACCTCGATGTCGCGCTCGAGAACATGTCGCAAGGTATCTGCCTGTTCGATAGCGATGACCGGCTGCTCCTGTCGAACCGACGCTGCCGCGAGATCTTCGGCTTCTCCGAGACGCTTGCCGGCAAAGGCCTGACCTTCCGCGAGATTCTCGATATCGTCTTCGCCCGCATTTACGCCGAGCCCGAAATTGCGCGAGCCAAGGCCGAGGAACTCTATCAGAAACACCGGATTGAAATGGTCGGCAAGGGCGGTGGCGATATCGTCGAGAAGCTCGCCAACGGCCGCTCGATCCTGACCAAGCACCGCACGCTGCCCGATGGTGGCTGGGTCAGCACCTATGAGGACATTACCGAGCGGCTCGACACCGAGGAGCAGATCACCTTCCTTGCGCGTCATGACAGCCTGACGGGCCTGCCGAACCGGTTGCAGTTCAGCAGCTATCTCGAAGAGGAACTGGATGCCGCCGCCTGGTTCAACCGCAAGGCTGCCGTCATCGGCATCGACCTCAACAAATTCAAGGAAGTCAACGACCTGCACGGCCATGCCGCCGGCGATTTCGTACTGGTGACGATTGCTCAGCGCGTGAAGGGCCTGTTGCAGGAAGGCGAGTTCGTGGCGCGCCTCGGCGGCGACGAGTTCGCCGCGGTCAAACGCTTCGAGGAACTGGCCGAACTCAACGACTTCCTGCGCCGCATCGAAAAGAGCCTGCACGAGGAAATGCGCTTCGGCGATTTCGAGCTCAAGTCCGGCGGCAGCATGGGCGTCGCGATCTACCCGCAGGATGCGGAAACGGCCGATACGCTGATCAACAATGCCGACCTCGCGATGTACAGGGCGAAGGCTGCGCTCAACCAGACCATCTGCTTCTACGAGGTTTCGATGGACGAGGCTGCCCGCCAGCGGCGTGCGCTTGCCAACGATCTCTGGGATGCCGTCGACAAGAAGCAGCTTGCCTTGCACTACCAGGTGCAGAAGTCGGTGATGACCGGCGCCGTCATCGGCTACGAGGTGCTCCTGCGCTGGCATCATCCCGAACGCGGCATGGTGCCGCCCAGCGAATTCATTCCACTGGCCGAAGAGTGCGGTGCGATCCTGCCGATCGGCGAATGGGTGCTGCGCGAAGCCTGCCGCGAGGCCGCCGGTTGGGAGAGCAACCACAAGATCGCCGTCAACCTGTCGGCGGTCCAGCTCGCCAATGGCGATATCGTCAGCCTGGTGCAGGACGTGCTTGCCGAGACCGGGCTCGATCCGAACCGGCTGGAGCTTGAAATCACGGAGTCGACGATCATCGACGACAAGGAGCGCGCGCTGCTGACCCTGCGTCAGATCAAGGAACTAGGCGTAACGATCGCGATCGACGATTTCGGCACCGGATATTCCTCGCTCGAAACGCTGCGATCGTTCCCCTTCGACAAGATCAAGCTCGACAAGAGCTTCATGTGGGAAGTGGAGGGCAGCCCGCAGGCCAAGGCGATCGTCCGCGCCATCCTGGCGCTCGGACAAAGCCTGTCGGTGCCGGTCCTTGCCGAGGGCGTCGAGACGCAGACGCAGCTCGATATCCTGCAGGCGGAAGGCTGCGACGAGGCACAGGGCTATCTGCTCGGCCGCCCGGCCCCGATAACGCTCCTGTTCAGCGGCGACGAAGAGGCGGCCGCCGCCTGATCGGGCGGCCGTCCTTCATCATCGCGAGGATCGTGTCCATGGCGAGCGCCATTTCTGGTCGGGGTTTCAAGCCTTGTCGGCGCGAACTGTCGGCCGGGTCAGGTCTTCGCTATTGCCGCAGCAACGTCCGGCCGGCGCCTTCCACCAGGAAGCGCGGGAAGAAGAAGACACCCGTTATCGTGCCGGAATAGCGCTGTTCGAGACCTGAGGATTCGCCGATGCAGAACAGCGGCTGTTTCTGGCCGTGCTCTTCGAGTGCGATCGTCGTCGAAAAGCAGAAGGATGAGCAGCTTGTCGCCGCCTGCTCGAAAAGCTCGAGCACGTGGTTGCGATCGGCCGGGTCGTAGCAGCGCACGAAGTTGAGCAGGCCGCATTCGCCGTCGCGCAGGCCATGGATGGCGGCAGCTTTCTCGCCAAGCCGGAACAGCCCCGTGGACAAGTCGCCCGACCAGCCTTCCGCCGCGCAGAACTGCTGCAGGAACTCATGATGTGGCAGGTCGAGGTGCGGCTGTCCCGGGGAGCCGAGGGGAACGGAATTTGCTCTCGTGATCTTGAACACGGTTTACCCCAGCAGCACTCCTGGACATCGTCTTCGACGCCCCAGGAAACACGTCCTATTGTGCAAATTTCGCCCAACCATCAACCAATGCAAGAGTACACGCCGCCTACTGCGGGCGGTTGTTCAACTCGAATGGGTCGCGAGATAGCAATGAAGCTCGCCAGCGAAGTAATTTCGTCGGAGAGGTCGGCTCAATTTGCGATTAAATACTTATATGCTTTTCGTGATATTCTCGAAGAGGTCTCGGATGTTCGGTTAGTGCGAAAAAGCTTTGGCGATTGTTCGCCCGCTTGAGTTCGCTACCCGATCTCCCATGAATCTCCGCCCACTTGGGGCGCTGTTATAGTTCGTTTTTTTTCGACTTCAACGGTTTTTTGAAGCCGGACTACAACCGGTGGCTTTTTTCTGCGGAGAGATTGCCAGACAGGTTCATCACCAGTGAATGGCATTGATAAAAAACGAGAAAGGCGACCCGAAGGCCGCCTTTCCGATCCGGATGGATCATGAATGCGAAAAGGCTATCGCCTTATCACATCATGTCCATTCCACCCATGCCGCCCATGCCGCCCGGCATGCCAGCAGGTGCATCCTTCTTCGGCAGTTCGGCGATCATGGCTTCCGTCGTGACGAGGAGGCCGGCAACCGAAGCTGCGTCCTGAAGGGCGGTGCGAACGACCTTGACCGGGTCGATGATGCCCATGGCGATCATGTCGCCATATTCGCCGGTCTGGGCGTTGTAGCCGAAGTTGTCCTGGTCCTTGTCGAGGATCTTGCCGACAACGATCGAAGCTTCGTCACCAGCGTTCTCTGCGATCTGGCGGGCCGGAGCCTGCAGAGCGCGACGAACGATGTTGATGCCGGCTTCCTGGTCGTCGTTGGCACCCTTGACGGTGATCTTGACGGAAGAACGCAGCAGGGCAACGCCGCCGCCCGGTACGATGCCTTCCTGAACAGCAGCGCGCGTCGCGTTGAGAGCGTCGTCGATGCGGTCCTTCTTTTCCTTCACTTCGACTTCCGTCGAACCGCCGACGCGGATGACGGCAACGCCGCCAGCGAGCTTGGCAAGACGTTCCTGCAGCTTTTCGCGGTCGTAGTCGGAGGTGGTGTCTTCGATCTGGGCCTTGATCTGGGCAACGCGGCCTTCGATGTCGGCCTTCTGGCCGGCGCCGTCGACGATCGTCGTGTTTTCCTTGGAGATCGAAACCTTCTTCGCACGGCCGAGCATGTCGAGCGTGACGTTTTCGAGCTTGATGCCGAGGTCTTCGGAGATCACGGTGCCGCCCGTCAGGATGGCGATGTCTTCGAGCATGGCCTTGCGGCGATCGCCGAAGCCCGGAGCCTTGACAGCAGCAATCTTCAGGCCGCCACGCAGCTTGTTGACGACGAGCGTAGCAAGAGCTTCGCCTTCTACGTCTTCAGCGATGATCAGGAGCGGCTTGCCGGTCTGAACGACAGCTTCGAGAACCGGGAGCATTGCCTGGAGGTTCGAGAGCTTCTTCTCGTGGAGGAGAACGAAGACGTCGTCGAGGTCAGCGACCATCTTTTCCGGGTTGGTGACGAAGTAGGGGCTGAGGTAGCCGCGGTCGAACTGCATGCCTTCGACGACTTCGAGTTCGGTTTCGGCGGTCTTGGCTTCTTCAACCGTGATGACGCCTTCGTTGCCGACCTTCTGCATCGCTTCAGCAATGTCGAGGCCGATCTGACGCTCGCCGTTTGCCGAGATCGTGCCGACCTGTGCGACTTCTTCCGAAGTGTTGATCTTCTTGGCCTTGGCCTGGAGATCCTTGACGACTTCGGTGACGGCGAGGTCGATACCGCGCTTCAGGTCCATCGGGTTCATGCCGGCAGCAACGGCCTTGGCGCCTTCGCGAACGATCGCCTGGGCAAGAACGGTTGCAGTCGTGGTGCCGTCGCCGGCGATGTCGTTGGTCTTCGAAGCAACTTCGCGGACCATCTGGGCGCCCATGTTTTCGAACTTGTCTTCGAGTTCGATTTCCTTGGCGACCGATACGCCGTCCTTGGTGATGCGCGGAGCGCCGAAGGACTTGTCGATGATGACGTTACGACCCTTCGGGCCGAGCGTGACCTTTACCGCGTCAGCGAGGATGTCGACGCCACGCAGCATCTTTTCGCGCGCGGTGCGGCCGAACTTGATTTCTTTTGCAGCCATTAGAGAAAACTCCCGGGCTCATTGCCCATTGGTTGTCATAAAAAGGGGTGGACGACGGCTGATCAGCCGATGATGCCCATGATGTCGGCTTCCTTCATGATCAGAAGGTCTTCGCCGTTGATCTTGACTTCGGTGCCCGACCACTTGCCGAACAGAACGCGGTCGCCAGCCTTGACGTCGAGAGCAACAACCTTGCCGCTTTCGTCACGGGCGCCCGAACCGACGGCGACGATTTCGCCTTCCTGCGGCTTTTCCTTGGCGGTGTCCGGAATGATGATACCGCCCTTGGTCTTCTCTTCAGACTCGACGCGGCGAACGACGACGCGGTCGTGCAGCGGGCGGAAGTTGGTGCTTGCCATTAGTCTAATCCCTCGATCAAATGACATTACGGATCGCTGATCGACCCGATGGATGGGTGTTAGCACTCTCATTTATCGAGTGCTAGCGATGCCGAGATAAGCCTGGGTATGGGGTGAGTCAAGGATCGGGCCCAGATTTTTTGCCGGCGGCAGTAGCCTTGGGCGAGCGCGGCAGGCGAGGGCGTAGGCAGCCTAGCCCCATTCTTGGCGAAATGTAGGCGATCGCGTGGACGAATGGCATTGGCGGGGTTTTGACGGTTGATAACCGCTGCAAAGTGCCTTGGCGCCGCAAACCACGAGCGGGCGGCATCCGCAATGCACTTTTCTTCGACGCCCGACAGTGCCGGAATCCTTGGGAGGGGGCGCCTTTTTCAGGCGACGAGACTTGTATTCTCCTGCCTTCCTTGCCATGCAAGCCGGAAACCGTGTTTGCAGGAAGCCAGAATGGCCGCAAGGATCAACAGTTTTCGGGAAATCGCTGCGCGCTACGACGTGGTGCTGTGCGATGTCTGGGGCGTTCTTCACAACGGCGTGCAGGCCTTTGCCTCCGCCTGCGAGGCGTTGGCCGAGGCGCGTGCCGCCGGCCTGACCGTGGTGCTGATCACCAACTCGCCACGTCCGCATCCGGGTGTGAAGATCCAGATCCGCGGTCTCGGCGTTCCGGACGAGGCCTATGACCGGATCGTGACCTCGGGCGATGTGACCCGCGCGCTGATCGCCGCCGCCGCCAAGAAGATCTTCTTCATCGGCGCCGAGCGCGACCTGCCGCTGCTCGAAGGCCTGGGAACGCAGATCGTTTCGTCGGAAGATGCTGAGACGGTCGTCTGTGCCGGCTTCTATGACGACGAAACCGAAACGCCGGAGCATTACCGCGCGACGCTGACGGGCCTTGCCCAGCGCAAGATCCCGTTCATCTGTGCCAATCCCGATCTGGTGGTCGAGCGCGGTCACCGGCTGATCCCCTGTGCCGGCGCAATCGCCAAGCTCTATGAAGAGCTCGGTGGCGAGGCGCGCATTGCCGGCAAGCCCTATATCGCCATCTACCGTGCGGCGCTGACGGAGGCGAAGGCCGTTCGTGGCGCGCTTGACCTGTCGCGTGTCATCGCCGTTGGCGACGGCATGCCGACGGACGTCAAGGGCGCCCAGGATGCCGGCTTCGATCTGCTCTATATCAGTGCCGGTATCCACGCCCAGGAATACATGAACGAAAGCCGCACCGACGAGGCGAAGCTCGCCGCCTTCCTGAAGAAGGAAGGCGCGTCGCCGAAATATTGGATGCCGCGGCTCGCCTGACAGGAAGACGGAGATGACGGTTTTTCATCGCAACGAGACCCGTGATCCGCTTCCGCAGCATCTGCGCGGCGGCGTCGTCGCGATCGGTAACTTCGACGGCGTGCACCGGGGTCACCAGTCGGTGCTCAATCGGGCGCTGGAAGAGGCCAAAGCGCGCGGTGTGCCGGCGCTCGTGCTGACCTTCGAGCCGCATCCGAGAACCGTGTTCCGTCCGGAAACCCCGGTCTTCCGACTGACGCCGGCACCGCTGAAGGCGCGCATCCTCGAAGGCATGGGTTTCGGCGCCGTCATCGAGTATCCGTTCGACCGCACCTTCTCGCAGCTTTCCGCATCGGATTTTATCCACCGTATCCTGCTCGAATGGCTGCACGCCTCACATGTCGTCACCGGCTTCGATTTCCACTTCGGCAAGGGGCGCGAGGGCGGCCCCGCCTTCCTGATGGCGGCCGGCGGCGATAACGGATTTGGCGTGACGCTCGTCGATGCCTTCCGCGACGAAAACGCATCGGTCATCTCGTCCAGTTACGTGCGCTCGCTGCTTGGCGAAGGGGATGTCTCGCAAGCTGCCGGCATGCTCGGCTATCGCTACCTGGTCGAGGCGGAAGTGATCGGCGGCAAGAAGCTCGGCCGCGAACTTGGCTTTCCCACCGCCAATATGCGGCTTGCGCCTGAGGTGGAGCTCCGGCCGGGCATCTACGTCGTGCGCTTCCGCCGACCCAACGGTTCGCTCTATGACGGTGTCGCCAGCTTCGGACGCCGTCCGACAGTCGATAGCGATGGCGAGCCCTTGCTTGAAACCTTCGTCTTCGACTTTTCGGGCGATCTCTACGGCGAGATCTGTGCGGTCACCTTCTTCGGCCACCTGCGCGACGAGCTGAAATTCGACGGGCTCGATCCGCTGGTGGCGCAGATCCGTCAGGACGAGGCAGAGGCGCGGGCGTTGCTCTCCGGTGTGCAGCCGCTCGGCGACATCGACCGCAAGCTCAACTTCGCCTGACAAAAGAATTCGGCGTCCGCGCAGCGGCGGACCTTTTCAAAAGCCCGAAAACGCCTTAAACAACCGGCCACCATGACCCGGCACCGTCGATTGATCATCGATCAGCGAATTATTGGCCCGGCCTTCCGCGCGCTTTAGTCAGCCGGAAGGTCCGGGATTTCGGCGTTTCCGACGCCCCAGTCATCTCTCGATACCGAGCCCATTTCGTATGCGCGGCCCCTCGCGCGAAGAAGCGATTGCAAAGACCATGACCGACACCGCTGAAAAGATCGACTACTCCTCGACCCTCTATCTGCCGCAGACGGAATTCCCGATGCGCGCCGGCCTGCCGCAGAAGGAGCCGGAAACGGTGGCCCGCTGGCAGCAGATGGGCCTCTACAAGAAGCTGCGCGCATCGGCCGCCGGCCGCGACAAGTTCGTGCTGCATGACGGCCCGCCCTATGCGAACGGCAACATCCACATCGGCCATGCGCTGAACAAGATCCTCAAGGACGTCATCAACCGCTCGTTCCAGATGCGCGGCTTCGACGCCAACTATGTGCCCGGCTGGGACTGCCATGGTCTGCCGATCGAGTGGAAGATCGAAGAGAAGTACCGCGAGAAGGGCCAGAACAAGGACGAGGTCCCGGTCAACGAATTCCGTAAGGAGTGCCGTGACTTCGCCTCCGGCTGGATCCAGGTCCAGGCCGAGGAGTTCAAGCGTCTTGGCATCGAGGGTGATTTCGACAATCCCTACACGACGATGAACTTCCATGCGGAAGCGCGCATCGCCGGCGAACTGATGAAGATCGCCAAGCTCGGCCAACTCTACCGCGGCTCCAAGCCGGTCATGTGGTCGGTCGTCGAGCGCACCGCGCTTGCCGAAGCCGAAGTCGAATATGCCGATGTCGAAAGCGACATGATCTGGGTGAAGTTCCCGGTCACCGAAGGCCCGGACGCGCTTTCCGGCAGCTTTGTCGTAATCTGGACGACCACGCCCTGGACCATCCCCGGCAACCGCGCCATCGCCTTTTCCTCGCGCTACGCCTATGGTCTCTATGAAGTGGCGACCGCCGAGAACGACTTCGGCCCGCAGCCGGGCGAGAAGCTGATTTTCGCCAAGCGCCTGGCCGACGAGTCTGCCGCGAAAGCCAAGCTCACCTTCAACTTCGTTCGCGACCTTGAGGCCAACGAGCTTTCTGCCGTCACCTGCGCCCATCCGCTGCATGGTCTCGGCGGCGGCTACGCCTTCAAGGTGCCGTTGCTCGACGGCGATCATGTCACCGACGATGCCGGCACCGGCTTCGTGCACACCGCGCCCGGTCACGGCCGCGAGGACTTTGATGCCTGGATGGACAGTGCCCGCGCGCTCGAAGCCCGCGGTATCTCTTCGGCGATCCCGTTCACGGTCGACGATGCCGGCTACTTCACCGCCGACGCCCATGGCTTCGGTCCGGATGCCGAAGGTGGCGCCGGCCGCGTCATCGACGACAAGGGCAAGAAGGGCGATGCCAACGAGCGCGTCATCAAGGCGCTGATCGGCCGCCACGCGCTCTTTGCCCGCGGTCGCCTGAAGCATTCCTATCCGCATTCCTGGCGCTCCAAGAAGCCGGTGATCTTCCGCAACACGCCGCAATGGTTCGTCTATATGGACAAGGCGTTCGGCGACGGAACGACGCTGCGCTCGCGCGCACTTTCGGCGATCGACGACACCCGCTTCGTTCCCGGCGCCGGCCAGAACCGCCTGCGCGCGATGATCGAAGGGCGCCCGGACTGGGTGCTCTCGCGTCAGCGCGCCTGGGGCGTGCCGATCGCGATCTTTGCCGACGACCAGGGCGAGATCCTGATCGACGAGGCCGTCAACGCCCGCATCCTCGACGCCTTCGAACTGGAAGGCGCCGACGCCTGGTTTGCCGAAGGTGCGAAGGATCGCTTCCTCGGAAACGACCACGACCACGAAAAGTGGCACCAGGTCATGGACATCCTCGACGTGTGGTTCGATTCCGGTTCGACCCACACGTTCACCCTTGAGGACCGTCCGGACCTGAAGTGGCCGGCCGACGTCTATCTCGAAGGCTCCGACCAGCATCGCGGCTGGTTCCACTCCTCGCTGCTCGAGGCCTGCGCGACCCGCGGCCGCGCGCCGTACAACGCCGTTGTCACCCATGGCTTCACCATGGATGAGAAGGGCGAGAAGATGTCGAAGTCGAAGGGCAACACCGTCACCCCGCAGGAGGTGATGAAGGATGCCGGCGCCGACATCCTGCGCCTGTGGGTGATGACGACGGACTATTGGGAGGATCAGCGTCTCGGCAAGACGATCATCCAGACCAACATCGACGCCTATCGCAAGCTGCGCAATACGGTCCGCTGGATGCTCGGCACGCTTGCCCACGACAAGGGTGAAGAGATCGCCTATGCGGACATGCCGGAACTCGAAAAGCTGATGCTGCATCGGCTGGCGGAACTCGATCAGCTTGTGCGCGAAGGCTACGATGCCTTCGACTTCAAGAAGATCGCCCGCGCGCTGATCGATTTCTCGAACGTCGAGCTCTCGGCTTTCTATTTCGACGTGCGCAAGGACGCGCTCTACTGCGATGCGCCGTCGAGCCTGCGCCGCCGTTCGGCACTCGCCGTCATCCGCAAGCTCTTCGATTGCCTCGTCCTGTGGCTGGCGCCGATGCTGCCGTTCACCTCGGAAGAAGCCTGGCTGTCGAGGAAGCCCGATGCGGTTTCGGTGCATCTCGAACAGTTCCCGGCAATCCCGGCGGAATGGAAGAACGATGCGCTCGAAGCCAAGTGGGACAAGATCCGTACGGTCCGCACCGTTGTCACCGGTGCGCTCGAGATCGAACGCAAGGACAAGCGCATCGGCTCGTCGCTGGAAGCGGCTCCGGTCGTCTACGTCGCCGATCCGGAACTCTTGAAGGCGCTCGAAGGCCAGGACTTCGCCGAGATCTGCATCACTTCGGGCATCGTGATCGAAGCCGCGGAAGGCCCTGCGGATGCGTTCCGCCTTGCCGACGTGGCCAAGGTGAGCGTGGAGCCGAAGCTTGCCGAAGGCCAGAAATGCGCCCGCTCCTGGCGGATCACGACCGATGTCGGTTCAGACCCGACCTACCCCGACGTGTCTGCTCGTGATGCCGCTGCCTTGCGTGAACTTGGTTTCAAGGCTTAACGCATTGTTACCGGATGAATTGCACTCGTTGCGTTCATCCGGTAAAACCTGCCCGAAATTTGGCGGATTTCTCCGCCATGGGCGCTTGAGTGGCCGCGCTGACCGGTGGCCGGCTGGAAGGAATCTCATGGAAATGACGCGAGAGTTGCGAGTGTTTGCCAGCGTGGCCGCCATTTTGACGAGCGGCCTGGTGCTTTCGGGCTGCATCGGCGGCCCGACCTATGGCACGGACAAGACCGCCGGCGAACAGCTCATGGACGACCTCGGCAGCGTCGCCAGCTTCGGCCCGCCGAAGCGTGATCCGGTCAAGTATCAGCCGCGCCCCGGACTCGTTCTGCCGCCATCGGCGCAGCAGACTGCTCTCGTCGAGCCGCAGAAGTCGCTTGCCAGCCGTGAGGCGAACCCGGAATGGGTCGAGTCTCCGGAAGAGGTTCGCAACCGTCTGCGCGAAGAGGCTGACGCGAACAAGAACAACCCGAACTACGTTTCCCCGCTTGCCAAGGCTAGCGCCAACGGCCGCCGGCTCTCGGCCAAGGAGCAGCAGGAAGCCTATCGCGCAGCCCGTAAGATCGAGATGGGCGCCTATTCCGACAAGCGCCGCTTCCTCAGCGATCCGCCGCTTGACTACCGCCGCCTGCCGGAGGGTACCGAGACCGAACTCGGCGAGCCGGAGAAGGACAAGGAGCGCCGCCGTAAGAAGGAGGCGCAGATCAAGAATTCCGGCTCCAAGTGGTATTGGCCCTTCTAAGCAGCGCATAAGCCATGACGATCAGCATTCGCGACGCTCGCCCGGAAGACGCGCAGACCATTCTGCGCTTCATCACCGAACTTGCCATCTACGAGAAGGAGCCCGACGCAGTCGAGGCGACGGTCGAGATGCTGCAGGCCTCGCTCTTTGGTCCGGGCGCCATTACCCGCGCCGTGATCTGCGAGAAGGATGGCAAGCCCGCGGGCTTTGCCATGTGGTTCTACAACTATTCGACCTGGCAGGCCCGCAAGGGTCTCTACCTTGAGGACCTTTACGTCACGCCGGATTGCCGTGGTTCGGGTGCCGGCAAGATGCTGCTGAAGCACCTCGCGAAAATTGCCGTCGAGGAAGGCTGCGGCCGCTTCGAATGGAGCGTGCTCGACTGGAACGAGCCGGCCATCCGGGTCTACGAGGCGGTCGGTGCCGAGCCGATGTCCGAATGGACGCGCTACCGCCTCTCCGGCGCGGCCCTCGAAAGCTTCGCGGCCGACTGAGGCGATCTCAAGAAATCTGAAGCGGGGTCGCGTTGAGAGTCGGGACTGGTTTCACCGCTTGCCGGCGAAGAAATCCCTGAGAATGTCGGCAGCCTCGCGCTCGGCGAGGCCCGAATAGACGTCAGGCACGTGATGGCAGGTGGGCGAACCGAAGAAGCGCACGCCGCTGTCCACCGCACCGCCCTTCGGATCGTCCGCGCCGTAGTAGAGGCGGCGGATGCGGGCGAACGAAATTGCCGCGGCGCACATGGTGCAGGGTTCGAGGGTGACGTAGAGATCGGCGCCCGTCAGCCTTTCGTCCTTGAGGACGGCAGCAGCCTCGCGGATGGCGACAATCTCCGCATGTGCGGTCACGTCGTTGAGTTCACGGGTGCGATTGCCGGCGCGGGAAACGATCTGGCCATCGAAAACGACGACGGCGCCGATCGGCACTTCGCCGCGTTCTGCCGCCTTCCTGGCCTCCTCAAGGGCCACATCCATGAAGTGTGTCGTCTCAGCCATCGCTCAAACAATAATTTCTCTTAACCCACGGGCCGCGACCTGATAGGACAGCCGCAAAAGGCAGGCAACACAAATGACATCCAAAGACAAGCCCACACGGCCTGGCGGCAAGTCCGCCGGCCGGGACAAGAAACCGCATTTCGCCGAAAAGAAGGCTGGAGCACCGAAAAAGGCTGCAGGCCCGAAGACTTTTGGCGCCAAGACCTCCGGACCGAAGGCTTCCGGCCCCAAGGCTGGCACTTCGCGTCCGGCCAGGGAGCGCCCGAACGCGGCTGCTCCCGGTGTCGACGAACCGCAGCGCATCTCCAAGATCCTGGCGCGCGCCGGCGTCGCCTCGCGCCGCGATGTCGAGCGCATGATCATGGAAGGCCGCATCAAGCTCAACGGCGTCATTCTCGACACGCCGGTCGTCAACGCGACGCTTGCCGATGCGATTGAGGTCGATGGCCAGCCGATCCGCGGCATCGAGCGCACGCGCCTCTGGCTCTACCACAAGCCGGCTGGCCTGGTGACCACCAATGCCGATCCGGAAGGCCGTCCAACCGTATTCGACAATCTGCCTGACGAGTTGCCGCGCGTGCTGTCGATCGGCCGCCTCGACATCAACACCGAGGGCCTACTGCTTTTGACCAACGATGGTGGTCTTGCCCGCGTGCTCGAGCTGCCGTCGACCGGTTGGCTGCGCCGCTATCGCGTGCGCGCCCACGGCGAAATCGACCAGGATGCGCTTGACCGGCTGAAGGACGGCATCGCCGTCGACGGCGTGCTCTACGGCGCGATCGAGGCGACGCTGGACCGGGTGCAGGGTTCGAACGTCTGGATCACCATGGGGCTGCGCGAAGGCAAGAACCGCGAGATCAAGAACGTTCTTGGCGCGCTCGGTCTCGACGTCAACCGCCTCATCCGCATTTCCTACGGACCCTTCCAGCTCGGCGAACTGCCGGAGGGACATGTCCAGGAAATCCGTGGCCGGACGCTCCGCGATCAGCTCGGTCCGCGCCTGATCGAGGATGCCAAGGCAAACTTCGACGCACCGCTATACAACGATCAGGCAGCGACCGTTGCCGGCGACGCGCCGGAAGATGATGCCGCCGACACGCGCCGGCCTGAACGTGCCAACCGCTGGGAAAAGCCGGAGGACAAGCGCGAGCGTGCTCTGGCCCGGCTCGACACGCGTCGCGACGATCGCCGTGACGGTGGCCGCAAGGACGGTCCTCGTGGCAAGGGCGGCTCCCGCGACGACCGTGACGCCAAGTTTGAGGACCGGCCGAAGCGCGCGCCGGCGCAGCGCGCCCGCACCGCCAATGTCTGGATGGCGCCAGGCGCCCGTCCGCTGGCCGAAAAGAAGCCGAAATCCGCTGAAGGCGACGCCACGGAGAAGCCCGCTCGTCGCGAGCGTCCGGAAGGCGCGCCGAAGACCAAGCGCTACGGCCGCAGCAAGGATGGCTTTGCGACGAAGACATCCGGCAAGTTCGATCCGGACCGCAAGGGCGGCTCGCACAGGGACTTCGATCGTCCGGCTGCGGCCGCGCCGGTCAAGCGTCGTGACGAAGAGGGCGAATGGATCAGCGCCAGCGAGCCTGCCCGTCGCGGCAAGGACGAGGGCCGGGATGGCGGTTTCGGCCGGCGCAAGACGGGCGACGCGGGAGACCGCAGGTCGCGCGATCACGGTGACCGTCCTGCGCGCCGTGAAGGCGGCGACCGTCCGGCTCGTTCTGAAGGCGGACCGCGCAGCTTCTCCGACAAGCCGCGGTATCCGCGTGCCGACGGCGATCGTCCTGCCCGCCGCGAAGGTGGCGACCGCCCTCGAGGTGATCGACCTGCCCGCTCCGAGGGTGGTCCACGCAGCTATTCCGACAAGCCGAGGACCCCGCGCGCCGAGGGCGATCGTCCGCCACGCCGCGAAGGTGGCGACCGACCGTTCGGTGATCGGCCTGCCCGCGCCGACGGCGGCCCGCGCAGCTATTCCGACAAGCCAAGAGCCCCACGCGCCGAGGGTGATCGTCCGCCGCGCCGTGAAGGCGGTGACCGTCCGTTTGGCGACAAGCCGCGCGGCAAGTCCTTCGGTGGCAAGCCATCGGGCGGAAAATCCTTTGGTGAACGTTCTGGTGGTCCGCGCGGCGGCAAGCCTGGCGGCGGCAAACCCGGCGGTGGACGTCCGGGCGGCGCTGGACGTTCCGGTGGTGGCGGACGCCCGGCCGGCGGCGGCAAGCCGCGCGGCAGAGGAAACTAAGCGGCGGTGCGTATCGTCGGTGGAGAGTTTCGGGGGCGCAGCCTGGCGACCCCCAAGTCCAACGATATCCGTCCGACCACGGACCGGACGCGCGAAAGCCTGTTCAACATCCTGAGCCATTCCTATCCGGAGGCGCTCGACGGCACCCGTGTGCTCGACCTTTTTGCGGGCACCGGCGCCGTTGGCTTCGAGGCTCTCTCACGCGGCTGCCGGCAGGCACTCTTCGTTGAGCAGGGCGTCGAGGGCAGGGGAATTCTGCAGACGAATATCGAAACGCTCGGCCTCCAGGGCCGAGCCAAGGTCTTCCGCCGTGATGCGACCAGCCTCGGCGGCGTCGGAACCATGGAGCCGTTTCATCTGGTTTTCGCCGATCCGCCCTACGCGAAGGGCCTCGGCGAGAAGGCGCTGGAATCGGCCGCCGCCGGCAATTGGCTCGTCCCCGATGCACTGGTGATCCTCGAAGAGCGGGCGGACGTTCAGCCTGCGCCGACGGCCGTGTTCGAGCGGCTCGATGTCAGAGCCTTCGGCGATACACGCATGCATTTCTACCGCTTCCGCGGTGCCTGATCGTCATATTTTCGATTTCTTTGCGAATGTAGGCTGACGCCGACCATACACGTTTCCTTATCCCGCGCCTTACGGCGACCTTCTGCATAAGTTGTCCCTAAAACGATTCCGCTTTAGGGAATCATGCAGAAGCGGAGGGCATGCCGATGAAGCAGGATCTTTCGATGACGAAGGGGCCGACCCAGGTGACGAGCCAACCGACGGTGGCCCTCGCGCTTGGCGGGGGCGGCGCGCGCGGGCTTGCGCATATTCACGTCATCGAGGCCCTGGACGAGCTCGGCATTCGCCCGGTGGCGATCGCCGGCTCTTCGATCGGCGCAATCATGGGTGCCGGCATGGCCGCCGGCATGCGCGGCGAAGAGATCAGGGGCCACACGCTCTCGACCATCGGCCATCGCCGCGAGGTCCTCAATCGGCTCTGGCAGTTGCGGCCGTCGAGCCTTTCCGAAGCCATGGCGAACGGTTTTCGTTTCGGGCAATTCAATGTCGAGCGCGTTCTCAGGGCTTTTCTGCCCGAGGCCATTCCGCCGAAGTTCTCGGATCTCGGCATTCCGCTCAAAGTGGTCGCTACCGACTATTACGGCCAGACAGAACATATCTGCGAAAAGGGTGACCTGTGGCAGGCGCTGGCTGCCTCCGCTGCCCTGCCGGCGATCTTCATCCCGGTGAAGATCGCCGGGCGCGTGATGATCGATGGCGGTATCTACAACCCGATCCCCTTCGATCATCTGCGCGGCCTGGCGGACATTGTCATCGCCGTCGATGTCGTCGGTGGTCCTGACGGCGACGGCAAGACGATCCCAAGCCGCATCGACAGCCTGTTCGGTGCGAGCCAGTTGATGATGCAGTCGATCATCGCGATGAAGCTCAAGGAAGGTGCGCCGGATATCCTGCTGCGCCCCGATGTCGGCCGCTACCGGGTGATGGATTTTCTGCGGGCCCAGGACGTGCTGAACGGAACCGTCGCGATCAAGGACCAGCTGAAACGGGCGCTCGATGAACGGATGCGGGCGCCGAAGCTCAAGTGAGCTCCGACGACCGACGATTACTTGGTTCCCGAAACGAGGCTAGCGGAGTCAGGCGCTCTCGCGCTCGTCTGCAGGAAGCCCCGGCAGGATCCGTTCGCCCGTCTCCTGGGAGTGATCGACCTCGCGCTTCGGCTTGACCAGCGGCTCCGGCCGGACCGGTCGCGAATGCAGCATGTCGCGACCGGCGGTGATGCCTTCGGCCTCCTGCAGCACGAGGCGCGCCTCGTCGCGCTTGCGGATGTCGTCCATGATGGCGATTGCCTCGTCGTCGCCGACCCCCAATGCCTCCAGTGTCTTGCGGCCGAAGAGCAGGCCGGACTCGAAAGTCTCGCGCAATTCGTAGTCGACGCCCTTGGCGCGCAGTTCCAGCGTGTGCAGGCGGTCGTAGGAGCGGGCGTAGATGCGTGCATTTGGATATTCGGACTGCACGAGGTCGATGATGTGGTCGGTCGTTTCCTTCTTCTGGGTGCAGACGGCGACGATCTTGGCCCGTTCGATGCCGGCGGCGCGCAGCACATCGAGACGATTGCCGTCGCCGAAATAGATGCGGAAACCGAAGGTCGCGGCCTGGCGCACGCGCGCGGCCGAGTGGTCGATGATCGTCACGTCGCGGCCGCCGGCGAGCAGGATTTGCGCGGCGATCTGGCCGAAGCGGGAAAAGCCGATCATCAGCACGTCGGCATTGGCGCCGTCGAAGTCCTCCTCGATCTCTTCGTCCATCTCGTCCTGTTCGCGCATCAGCTTTGCGGCCAGCATGGAGGCAAGCGGCGTCAGCGCCATCGACAAGGTCACGATCGCAACCAGCAGCGAGGCGTCGCCATCCGAGAAGACGCCAGCGGTTGCCGCCGCGGTGAACAGCACGAAGCCGAATTCGCCGCCCTGCGGCAGGAGCAGGCTAATGCGCACCGCGTCGTTGTGGTGTGATCCGGTGAGCCGGCAAAGCCAGTAGAGCACCAGGCTCTTCAACGCCATCAAGAGCGGCACGGCGATGATGATCAGCTGGTAGCGCTCGACGATGACGCCGAGTTCCAGCGACAGGCCGACGGCCATGAAGAACAGCGCCTGCAGGATACCGCGGAACGGTTCGATATCCGCTTCGAGTTCATGGCGATAGGAGGATTCCGCCAAGAGCACGCCCGCGAGGAAGGCACCCATCGCCATGGAGAGGCCGGCAAGTTGCATCATGGTCGCCGCGCCCATGACGACGAGCAGGGCGGCGGCGATCATGACGTCGCGGGCGCCCGTGCGGCCGATGATCTGGAACAGGGGGTTCACGAGGTAGCGGCCGGCAGCGAAGAGCACGACGATCGCGGTGGTGGCGATCGCAAAATCCTCGAGCGGCGGTGTCGTATCCTCAGGCGCTTGCGCCGCCATAAGCGGGATCAGTGCCAGCAGCGGCACGATCGCGAGATCCTGCAGCAGGAGAATGGAGAAGGATCGCTGCCCGTAGCGGGTGTTGCGGTCGTTGCCCTCGTCGAGAATCTGCATGGCAAAGGCGGTCGACGACAGCGCCAGGCCGAAGCCGGCGATGATGCTGCCGCCCTGGCCGAGGAGCCCGAGGGCATAGATCATTGAAGAGAGCACGATGCCGGTCAGCACCACCTGAGCCGTGCCGAGGCCGAAGATATCGCGCCGCATCTGCCAGAGACGCGACGGTTTCAATTCGAGCCCGATGATGAACAGCAGGAACACGACGCCGAGTTCCGAGACATGCAGGATCTGCTCGCCATCGGTGATGCTTTGGGCGACCGGACCGATGAGCACGCCGGCGCAGAGATAGCCGAGGATAGTGCCGAGGCCGAGCCGCTTGAAGATTGGTGCGGCCACCACTGCGCCGCCAAGCAGCATCAGCGCCTGAGAATAGATGATCGGTGTCGTTGCCATGCCTGCGGCTTTCACTATTGGGCACCCGGCCCCGATGAGGGAGCTTTCGAGAGCGGTCATTTGCGGTGTATGGGCGGGAATCAGGCCGATGCCCTTGATGCCTGCGTCACTGCACAATAAATGGGGCAGGAATGAAAGGCTACATCATGTCAGACACGATCGATTCTGCCGACCTCGAAAAACGCGCCTCCGAACTCGTGGACCTCGCCCGAAAGGCCGGCGCCGATGCGGCGGATGCGGTGGTGGTGCGCGGGCGCTCCCGTTCCGTCTCGGTGCGCCTCGGCAAGGTCGAAGCGACGGAAGCCTCCGAAAGCGACGATTTCTCGCTCCGAGTATTCGTCGGGCGACGCGTCGCCAGCGTTTCGGCGAATCCGGGCTTTGATCTGAAGCTGCTCGCCGAACGCGCCGTCGCCATGGCCAAGGCTTCGCCGGAGGATCCCTTTGCCTCGCTCGCCGATGCGGACCGGCTGGCAAAGTCCTATCCGGACCTCGATCTCTTCGATCCCACCGCCGTTTCCACGGATTCTTTGACGGAAGCGGCATTGGCTGCCGAAGAGGCGGCCCTTGCGGTCTCAGGCGTCACCAATTCCAGCGGCGCCGGCGCTTCGGCCGGCATGGGCGGTCTGGTTCTCGTTACCTCGCACGGTTTCTCCGGCTCCTACATGGCGACCCGTTTCGGTTGCTCCGTCAGCGCGATTGCCGGCGAAGGCACGAAGATGGAGCGCGACTATGATTTCGACAGTCGCCTCTATGTCGCAGACCTGCGTGCCGCCGATGAGATCGGCCGTCTGGCTGGCGAACGCGCCGTTGCCCGCATCAATCCGCGCCAGGTGCCGACGGCAAAGAACGTTACCGTTGTCTTCGATCCGCGCATGGCGCGCGGCTTTGTCGGCCATCTGGCCGGTGCCATCAACGGTGCGGCCGTCGCCCGCAAGACGAGCTTCCTGCGTGACCGGATGGGCAAGCAGGTGATGAAGGCGGGTCTTTCGGTGACCGACGACCCGCTGATCGTGCGCGGCTCCTCTTCGCGTCCCTTCGACGGCGAAGGCGTCAGCGGCGAAAAGCTCGTGATGGTCGAGGACGGTGTGCTGAACCATTGGTTCCTTTCAACCTCGGCAGCGGCCGAACTCGGGCTTGAGACCAACGGCCGCGGCGTGCGCGGCGGCCCGACGGTCAACCCGGCATCGACCAATCTTGCTCTGGAGCCGGGCACGATCTCGCGTGAGGATCTGATCCGCGGTGTCGGCAACGGCTTCTACGTGACCGAACTGATCGGCCAGGGCGTCAACATGGTGACCGGCGAATACAGCCGTGGCGCCTCCGGCTTCTGGATCGAAAACGGCGAACTCACCTTTGCCGTTTCGGAGGTGACGATCGCCTCCAATCTCAAGGACATGTTCATGGCATTGACGCCGGCAGACGACATCGATCGCAAGTTCGGCGTTGCCGCACCGACGCTTGCCATCGAGGGCATGACGCTCGCTGGTCTCTAAACAGGCCGAAGACAAACCGGCGCGGGGACCCGCGCCGATCCGGCTCTCGTGCTATAGGAGAGGCGGGCTGACGGGGTTTTGAATGTTTGACACAGCACCATCGGGCGCGGACTGGAAGCCGGATCTCGAGTTGATCCGCGCCGCCGCGGTCGTCGCCGGCGAAACGGCGCTCGGTTATTTTCGCAAAGCGCCCGATGTCCGCTGGAAGAACGAGGGCCGCTCGCCGGTCAGCGAAGCGGATCTGGCGGCAAACGATGTGCTGAAGACGCGGCTGCTCGCGGCGAGACCCGGCTATGGCTGGCTGTCGGAAGAGACCGACGATGATTCCAGCCGCCTGACCCGCGAAACGGTCTTCGTCGTCGATCCGATCGATGGCACGCGCGCCTTCATCGCCGGCAAGGAGCTCTGGTGCGTCAGTGTTGCCGTCGTCCACCGGGGGCAGCCCGTCGCCGGTGTCCTCTATGCCCCGGCGCTTGACGAACTCTTCGAGGCGGTCGCCAGCGGTAGCGCGCTGAAGAACGGCACCGCGATCTCGGTGCGAGAGGCAAAGGCCGGGGAAACGCTGCATCTGGCGGCTGCCGAAGATACGGTCGGTAAGCTTCCGGCCGTCTATCGCAACACCGTCACGCGCGTGCCCCATGTGCCGTCGCTTGCCTATCGGCTGGCCATGGTTGCCGACGGGCGGATCGACGGTACGCTGGTGAAGAAGAATTCCCATGATTGGGATCTGGCTGCGGCCGATCTCATTCTCGCCCGGGCCGGTGGCGCGCTCGTCGATCTCGACGAGCAGCCCTTGTCCTACAACCGCTCCACCGTCGTTCACGGAATTCTCTGCGCAGCGGCAAAGCCGCTCTTACCAGGCCTGATCGCCGCATCGCGGTCGATGGAGCCCCATTGACCTTTGGGGCCGAATGCCTCAAATCAACGCCCATACCCAAAAAGAAAAATGGAATTCCGATGGCTCACGAATCCGAGAAGAAACAACGTCTGCACCTCGTCTTTGGCGGTGAACTCACCACGCTGACGGACGTCCACTTCCGTGACCTGGACAAGCTCGATATCGTCGGCATCTACCCGGACTACGATAGCGCTCTCGTTGCCTGGAAATCCAAGGCGCAGATGACCGTCGACAACGCTCACATGCGTTATTTCATCGTCCACATGCATCGTCTGCTCGACCCGGAAAACGGCTGATGCCGATGAGGTCGGGATGCGCGGCGCAAACCCGCATGCCAGTCGCCCCTAAGTTTCTCGCCGCTGAGACGGCTGGGGAAGGTGTCTCGTCATGAGCAGCTTTCGCGCGCGCCTGGCGCTCTCCAGCTACCGCTGGATCGGCTCGGCCATCTATCCCCTGGTTTGGTCCTACCTCGCCATTCGCGCGGCGAAGGGCAAGGAGGACCCCGCTCGCCGTCGCGAGCGCTACGGCCACGCGAGTGCACCGCGGCCGCAGGGCCCGCTCGTCTGGTTTCATGCCGCCAGCGTCGGCGAGACCAATGCGGTCATCCCGCTGATCAAGGAAATCCGCCGGCGCGGCATCAATGTCGTGCTGACGACGGGTACGACGACCTCGGCCCGTGTCGTTGCCCAGCGCCTGGGAACGGGCGTCATCCACCAATATGTTCCGCTCGATTTCAAGCCGGCGGTCAGCCGGTTTCTGAACTATTGGGAGCCGGATCTCGCGATTATCGCCGAGTCCGAAATCTGGCCGATGACCATTCTGGAGCTCGGCCGGCGCCATATTCCGCAGGTTCTCGTGAACGGCCGTCTGTCCGATCGTACCTTCGCCCGGTGGAAGCGGCGGCCGGCGCTCGCCGACGCGCTGTTCGAAAACCTGGCGCTGGTCATCGCCCAGTCCGATGTCGACGCGGAGCGCTTCCGTACGCTCGGCGCACTGCCGGTCATGGTCTCCGGCAATCTGAAGGTCGACACAGATGCGCCGCCGCATGATCCGCTGGCGCTGAAGGAGTATCAGCAGCAGATCGGCACGCGGAAGACCTGGGCGGCGATCTCGACCTTCGACGGCGAGGAAAACGCTGCTGGCGTCGTGCATCGCGCGCTGAAGGAACGCACCGGCCTCCTGACGATCATCGTGCCACGCCATCCCGAGCGCGGCGATGCGATCGAGGCGGCGCTGACGGCCAAGGGCCTGAAGGTCGCGCGCCGCACGCGGCGTGATCCGCTGACGCCGGATGTCGATGTCTTCCTCGGTGACACCATCGGTGAAATGGGCCTCTATCTGCGCCTGACCGAAGTCGCCTTTGTCGGCCGCTCGCTCTTTGCCGAAGGCGGCCAGAACCCGCTGGAGCCGGCGATGCTCGGCTGCGCTATCCTGTCCGGCGGCAATGTGCAGAATTTTCGCGAGACCTATCAGACGCTTGCGAAGAACGGCAGCGCCAAGATCGTGCGCGACGTCGAGATGCTGGCGAAGGGCGTCAACTATCTGCTCGCCAACGACGACATGCGTCGCTCGATGATCGATGCCGGCCTCGAAACCGTGCAAGAGATGCGCGGCGCTCTGTCGGCGACGATGAAGGGGCTCGAGCCCTACATCAATCCGCTCATCGTCAAGGCGCGTCTCAATCCGCCGACCGAAAGCTGACACAAGCAGGAGACGATCCCTCATCATGACCGCATCCAAAGCCATAGCCGGCATCCTGTTCGACAAGGATGGAACCCTGCTCGACTACGCAAAGAGCTGGGTGCCGGTGAACTATGAGCTGGCACGGATTGCGGCCAAGGGTGATGAGGCATTGGCCCGCGCATTGCTGAAAGCGGGCGGCATGGACGCCGATACCGGTCATGTACTGCCCGACAGCCTGCTTGCTGCGGGCAACACGGTCGAGATCGCGACCGGTTTCGTGGGTGCGGGCGCGCCCTTCACGGTAGGGGATCTCACCACCCTGTTCGACAGCCTGTTCGCACGCTCGGCGGAATATGCCGTCCCGGTCACCGACCTCGGCACCTTCTTCGCCGGTCTGCATGCCAAGGGCTATCGACTTGGCGTCGCTTCCAGCGACAACGAAAAATCGATCCGCGAGACCGCCAAGCGCTTCGGCTTCGATGGTTACCTGCATTATGTGGCGGGCTATGACAGCGGCTACGGCGTCAAGCCGGAGCCCGGCATGGTGCTCGGCTTTTGCGCCGCAACGGGCCTAGCGCCGCATCAGGTCGTCGTCGTCGGCGACAACAATCACGACATGCACATGGGCCGCAGTGCCGGCGTCGGCATGACGGTCGCCGTGCTGACCGGGACCGGTTCGCGCCAGTCGCTCGCGGCGGCCTCGGACCATTGCCTTGCCGACATCACCGAACTTGAGGCTGTCCTCTAGAGCGCCGTGCGTTCAGATGAACGCACTAAGACGCTCTAGCACTTTGTTTCTAGAGCATCTTTCCGCTTTCACGTGATTCCACTCGAAAGCGGGATGCTCTAGCCGCAAATCCGGGAAAAGCGTGAAGCACTTGTCTGTCGACACGCCATTCTGCCTCGCGGCCGCCGGCCCAGGTTGTTGCAATCGTATCCATAGCTTGCGTTTTTTCACATTCTGACGTTTTTTGGGCGATCCGTCGGCTTCCGGCGGCAAGAACGACATATGTCCTCCCGGAGCGGATGGACGACACCGGCTGGGGGCCGCGGAACGAAGATGGTATCGGAAGCGCCGCCATTCTGGTGGACAAAGGCGGATTGGCGTGCGCGCGCGTTGTGGCCGTTTTCATGGGTATATGGCCGGATTGCCGGCCTGCGCATGGACCGCGCCCATCGAGCCTCGGTTCCGGTTCCGGTCATCTGCATCGGCAACTTCACCGTCGGCGGTGCCGGCAAGACGCCGACCGCGATCGCGCTTGCCCGCGTCATCCGTCAGAAAGGGTTGAAACCCGGGTTCCTGAGCCGCGGCTATGGCGGCTCGCTCGACGTGACGACCGTCGTCGACCCGGAGCATCACCGTGCCCGCGACGTCGGCGACGAGCCGCTGCTTCTGGCGCGTGAGGCGTTGACCGTCGTCTGCCGCCGCCGTGTCGATGGCGCCCGCCGGCTGGTGAAGGAAGGTGTCGATATCATCCTCATGGACGACGGCTTCCAGAGCGCGCGCCTGGCCTTCGACTTTGCGCTTTTGGTGATCGACTCGCGCCGCGGCATCGGCAACGGCTATCTGGTACCGGCAGGTCCGGTGCGGGCGCCGTTGCCCAATCAACTTCGGCACGCAACCGCGCTGCTGAAGATCGGCGGCGGCACGGAGGCCGATGCCCTGATCCGTCGCGCAGCCCGTGCCGGAAAGCAGATCTACGAGGCCGATGTGGTGAGGCTCGACGACGGGTCGCTGAAGGGCGTCAAGGTCCTTGCCTGGGCCGGTATCGCCGATCCGGAGAAATTCTATCGCACGGTGCGCGAGACCGGTGCCATCGTCGAGGAAACCCGCAGCTTTCCGGATCATCATCATTTCTCCGACGACGAGATCGCCGACCTGCTCGATCGAGCGGCAGCTTTGGGCTGCACGCTCGTCACGACCGCCAAGGACATGGTTCGGCTCGAGCCCGGCCATGGCCGCGCCGCCGAGCTGGCCTCGGCAAGCCGGGTAATCGAGATCGACGTGCGCTTCGACGACCCTATGGCGCCCAAGAAGATTATCGAGACGGCACTTGCTGTCGCTCGCGCGCGAAAGCTGCGCGAAGGCGCGGGCAAGTAATCACTTATCGGTGGTAGCAGAAGCCGGGCTGAGCCTTAGCGGCGCTGGTTCGGCAGCGCGCCGGCGCGTTTTTCCGCCTCGAGCGAGGCCTCGGCATCGACATAGGCTTCCTGCCGGGCGACGCTCCAGTAGCGCAACTCGTCGACGGGAATGGTCTTGCCGGTCATCGCGCAGATCACATGCGAGCCGGCGAGAATGATCTGGAAGTCGCCGTCGAGATAACGGATCTTCGCCTCGCGCGATGCGCTTCCTTCAAACCGGTTCATCATGTTCGTTGCCTATAGCGTCTCTGTGGTCTGTTCTCTGGTCTAGCTTGCCATCCGGCAAAATGCCAGCCGCATTTCGCTGCCGCGCGCGCGATCAGCTTCGGCCGAACAGCCGTTCAATATCGGAAAGCTTGAGCTCTATGTAGGTCGGCCGCCCGTGGTTGCATTGGCCGGAGCCGGGCGTCGCCTCCATCTGCCGCAGCAAAGCGTTCATTTCCTCGGTGCGCATGCGTCGGCCGGAGCGGACCGATCCGTGGCAGGCCATCGTCGCAGCGAGATATTCGAGCCGGCTTGTGAGGCCGTTGGCGGTGTCCCATTCGGCAAGCTCATCGGCAAGCTGACGCACCAGGCCGACGGCGTCCATTTCGCCGAGCATGGCAGGCGTCTCGCGCACGGCGATTGCACCCGGGCCGAAGCGTTCGATGGCAAGGCCGAGGCGGGCGAACTCCGCCGCATGGGCCATCAGTCGGTCGCAATCGTCTTCGGCCAGATCGACGATTTCCGGGATCAGCAAAGCCTGCGCCGCGACGGGCCGTGAATGCAGCGCCGTGCGCATCGCCTCGAACACCAGACGCTCATGGGCGGCATGCTGGTCGACGATGACGAGGCCGTCATTCGTCTGGGCGACGATGTAGTTCTCATGGAGCTGCGCCCTGACCGCGCCGAGCGGGAAGGATGGCGGCGGTGTCTCCTGTTGCGCTATCGCTGCCTCACGCTCGATCGGGGCGCCAGTCCGTGCCGATGGTGCCGCAAAGGCGGCGAAGCTTGCCTGCGGCTGTTCGGAGAAGCGGCCGTTTACCGTCTCGAATTGCATGGGTCGTGATGGCGAACTTTCCGGCGTCCACGGCGTCTGCGGCCGATAGGGCTCCGGTCGGAAGGCCCGCATCAGGCCACTGGCGCCGGTGGTTGCCGCCCGGTCGCCTTCGCGCGTCAGCGCCTGGCGGATCGCGCCGATGATCAGACCTCGGATGAGGCCCGGGTCGCGGAAACGCACATCGGACTTCGCCGGATGCACGTTGACGTCGACGAGCGCCGGATCGAGCGTGATTGACAGCACCGCGACCGGATAGCGGCCGCTCGGGATCGTTTCGGAATAGGCCCCGCGGATCGCCGACAGCAATAGCTTGTCCTGCACCGGGCGGCCATTGACGAAGACATATTGCTGGAGCGAGTTGCCGCGATTGTAGGTGGGCACGCCGGCAAAGCCGGTGAGCCCGACATCTTCGCGCTCGGCATCGATTTCGATCGCGTTGTCGCGGAAATCCTTGCCGAGCACCTGGGCCATGCGCGCCAGACGATCGTCGCCGGTGGCCGGGAATTCGAGCGTCGAGCGGTCGCTGCCTGAGAGCACGAAGCGGACCGCCGGAAAGGCGATCGCCATGCGGCGTACGATCTCGGAGATCGCCGCCGCTTCCGCCTTCTCCGACTTCATGAACTTCAGTCGCGCCGGCGTCGCGAAGAAGAGGTCGCGGACCTCGACGACCGTGCCGGTGTTGGCTGGCGACGGGCGAACCGGATCGGTCCTGCCGCCGATGACGGTGATGACCGCGCCTTCGCTGGCGCCGGCCGTGCGCGTCGTGATCGAGAGGCGAGCGACCGAGCCGATCGAAGGCAGCGCCTCGCCTCGAAAGCCGAGCGTGCGGATGTCGAACAGGCTGTCGTCGAGCTTAGACGTGCAGTGCCGGCGCACCGCCAGTTCGAGATCGTTCGGTGTCATGCCTGAGCCATTGTCGGTCACGCGCAGGAGCGTCTTGCCGCCGCCTGCGGTCGCGATTTCGATGCGCGTGGCGCCGGCATCGAGCGCGTTCTCGATCAGCTCCTTGGCGGCGCTGGCGGGGCGTTCGATCACTTCGCCGGCGGCGATCTGGTTGATGAGGGTTTCTGACAGTTGCTTGATGGCCATGTCCCATTTTCCAGGATTCGCTTGGGAAACGAAAGGGGAAATGGCGCCTCGTCCTCGGCCTCAAATGAACGCAGTCTTCGATGCGGAAAAATGAGCGGGCGGTTTAATCGGCCCTTAACACTCTGCTGCGATTTTCCACAACAACCTGAATGATCACGGGTTTTGTCTTTTGAGCATTGCGGCGTAGCTGGACGCCGTACTCCCACCGCTCGAAGAGACGCCTGCCAAGGCCTTCCCAGCATGTCCCGAAATGAACCGCCGCTGCAGCACCGCGCGTCCTACTGGGTGCGCTGAGGTCGCTGTAGCACTGTGAATGGCCGCAAGTGTCCTCAGATCGGGGACGATTGAAGCATGCGGTAGGCGAGTGAGGACAGCGCAATGAGCGATGGGGCGTCGAACGGCGCGGACATCAACCGGATCATTCTGGAGTCGAGCTGCGACGCGCTCGGCATCGCTGTGCTTGTCTGCAGTCGAGACGACACCATTCTCTTCGCCAGCCGCACGATGCTGCAGTTCTTCCCCGTGCCCTCGGAAATCCTGATGCCGGGCGCGCGTCTGCGAGATTTTCTCGGCGCCGTCTATGACACCGGCGTTCGCCCGGGCACCGTTCCGGAAAGCAGCCGCCGCCGCACCAATCGCGAGGACTGGATTGCCGAGCATATGGCGCTGCACTGGCGCGAACGTTACGAAAGCGTCGAGCGCGCCGGCCGTACCCGCTGGGTTTCGATGCGCAAGCGTCGGCTATCGAGCGGCATCGGTATCCTGTCGATCAGCGACGTTTCCGATCAGAAGAAGCGCGACGAGCAACTTCAGACGGACCTGGAGCGCGTCGAGCTGACCGAACAGATCCTCGATGCCCAGCCCAATCCGATCTGCGTCAAGGATCGCAACCTCAACTATATCGCCGTCAACAAGGCCTTTTGCCTGATCCATGATCTGCAGCAGGATGCCATTCTCGGCCGTTCCGCCTGGGATCTGGTCGAAAGCGAGCTTGCCGAACGTTTCGAGCAGTCCGACCGGATGGTGCTCGAGACCGGCAAGCCATACTCGCAGGCCGAGCACATCGTGCGCGCCGATGGCAGCGATCTCTGGGTGCTCACGCGCAAGTACCGTGTCGGCATGCCCGGCCGTCATTTCGTCGTGACCTGCATGAACGACGTGACCGATATCGCCGATTTGCATCAGCGTAGCGATGAAGCTCCGGCCGAGGTCGGCCTGCAGATCCGCGATTACAGCATCTTCGCGGCGGCGCAGAATTTCTACGACCCGTTCCGGGCGCTGAACGTCCAGCAGCTCGTGGAAGCGGGATCGATGATCGAGACCTTGCCCGCCCGCGGCCTTCGCGTTCTGGTCGCCACGGCCGACCGGGCGATGGAAGACCGGCTCGTCGCGCGTCTGCGTGGCTCCGGGCTCGACGCCTGCGCCGTTCGCGATGCGAGTGAGCTTCGTGCCTTCGGACATGCGGTCGAAGACGCTGGCATCAAGCTCGATGTCCTTCTTGTCGACCTGGCGTTTTCCGAGAGACAGCAGATCGTGTCGGCCTGGCGTCATTGCCCGATCCTGCCGCTGTCCGCGCAGCAGGACGGCGCTGCGGTGCTGGCCGAAGTGTTCCGCGTCTGCTCGGAGCGGACAACGGCATCTGCGACGCTGCAGGCCGATTGGTCGTTGTCGTTTGAAGGCGAGGGGATTGCCGCACCGCCGCCGACGCCGCAGGTCGACGTGCTCGTTGCTGAAGACAATCAGATCAACCAGTTCGTGTTCACGCAAATCCTGGAGGGGCTCGGCATCTCCCATCGGATCGCCGCCAACGGCCGCGAGGCCGTCGAGCTTTGGCACGAACTGCAACCGGCCCTGGTGCTGATGGATGTTTCGATGCCGATCATGAACGGCTTCGACGCCACGGTCGCCATCAGGGCGGCAGAAAATACCAGGGGACAGAAAACGCCGATCATCGGGGTCACCGCGCAGGCGCTGGATATCGACCTGCAGCAGTGCAAGGCATCCGGCATGGACGACCATATCATGAAGCCCGTGAGCCCCGACATGATCGAGGCGGTGCTTAGAAAATTCATGCCGGCAAAGGCGATGCGAACGGCAGGTTGAATGAAAGACGTGTCAACTCGCTAGAATTGGGGAGGCTAATGGCAGATCTAGGAGCAGAGCGATATCGGATTGTTAACCGCCGATTGCGATCGTCTGCACCGAATTGCCGTTAAAGTGTAGAGCCTCACCCGAATGCATTGCGCCCATCCCGTTGCCCATGTCCGGACCGTGTCGGAACGACATTGCCGGTTCGCGCCGTGGCGTGCGGTTTCGCCGGCAGCGGAGCGTCGCCCGCATTCTGCTGACCGAGGTGCGGAGGCGCGGCAATGACGGCGGTTGAGACCCCCTATCACCGCATCGGCCTTGAGATGCCCGCCGTGACGGGCAATGTCGATCTGTTGACGGGGCTCGGTAATTCCCGCTGCCTGCGCCAGACCGTGCTTGATCTCGCCAGGGAGCGTGCCAGCGATCCCGCGCCCTTCACCATCGGCCTTGCCAATATCGATGGTTTCAAGCCGATCAACGACCTGTTCGGCCCGGCCGCCGGTGACGAGATCCTCTGCCAGGTGGCCTACCGACTGAAAGCCTGTGCGCCCGAGGGCGCGACGATCACCCGTTCGGAAAGTGACGAGTTCGCCTTCGTGCTGCCGCTCGTCTTCGAGCGCAAGGGGGCGGAGAAGGTCGGGCAGATGTTGAAGGAGGTGCTGTCGGCGCCCTTCGATCTCGGCGACCGCCATGTGCGTCTGTCCGCGTCCTTCGGATTTGCCGTCTACCCCTTTGCAGGCGAAGTGTTCGAGGATCTGTTGAAGAGCGCCGATACAGCGCTCTATCGCTCGAAGCGTCGCGGCCGTGGCCAGATCACCGTCTATTCGCAGGAAATCGCCCAGGAGATGAAGCGCGCGACGCAGCTTGAGCAGGCGCTGCGCAATGCCATCATCGCCAACGAAGTCGACGTGCATTTCCAGCCAATCGTCGATCTGCGCAATGATGCGGTCGTCGGTTTCGAAGCCCTGGCGCGCTGGTGCGATGCCGATCTCGGCTATGTTTCGCCGGCGGTTTTCGTGCCGCTGGCCGAGGAGCGTGGCTTCATCGAATCTCTGGCTGAAGTGCTGTTGCGCAAGGCGGCGCATGCGGCGCTCTCCTGGCCGAAGGAGCTTTTCCTCTCCTTCAACCTCTCCTCGGCGCAGCTCATGGATCCGGCGACCAGCCACCGGTTGCTGTCGATCATCCATCAGATCGGCCTCGATCCCAGGCGCTTGGAACTGGAGATCACCGAGACGGCTGTCATGGCCGATGCCGACATCGCCCAGAAGATCGTTGCGGAACTGCGTGCCGCCGGCGTGCGCGTCTCGCTCGACGACTTCGGCACCGGGCAGTCGAGCCTGGGACGCCTTCGCGATTTTTCCTTCGACAAGGTCAAGATCGATCGCGCCTTCGTCTCGCGCATTTCGGCCGACCGTGCTTCGGAGCACATCATCAAGGCGATCGTCTCGATGTGCGAGGGCCTCGAACTGGAAGTCGTCGCCGAAGGCATCGAGGACTTTTCCGAGGCTCTGAAGCTGAAGGCGCTCGGTTGCGGCCTCGGGCAGGGCTATTTCTATGGAAAGCCGGCCGATGCCGTGGCGACGATGCGGTACCTTTCCGATCGTTATAGCGGTGTTTCGGCCCAGGCCTGATCGGTCTATTCACCGGTTCCCGAAAGCGCCACGCGGTCCCGCCGCCCTTCTTCCAACAGCCAGTCGCGGACCCGTTTTGCCTGGGCGTTGAGTTCGCGTGACCGCGGCCAGACGACATGAAAGGCGAGACCGGTCTTGAGCACGTGCCCAGCGACCGGCATCAGGGCGCCGGAGCGGATCTGCGGGTTGATCAGGTGTTCCCAGCCGAGCGCCACGCCTTCGCCCGCGAGCACCGCCTGAATGACCAGAACATAGTCGTTGATCGTCAGGCGGCGTGCCTGCTTGGGATAGGTGAGGCCGGCGCTCGCAAACCATTCGATCCAGTCGCAGGCCCGTCGCACCGGTTCCTCGAGATGAATGAGGTTGTGCCGCTGCAGGTCGGTTGCGGTCTTCGGCAGCCCGTGCTCCTCGATATAGGCCGGCGTTGCGACGGCGTTGACGACCTCTTCGGCGAGCTGGGCGGCATGATAGCGCGGCCAGTGGCTGGGGTCGCCGCCGCGGATGCCGAGCGGGATCGGCTCTTCCTCAAGATCGAGATCGCGCACGCTCGTCTGGATGCGGAGGTCGATCTCCGGCAGGTCCTCGCGCATGCGGTTGAGGCGCGGCAGCATCCACATCGAGGCAAAGGCGGTCGACGCCGCAAGCGTCACGTTGGTTTCGCGGCCCTTGGCGCGGATGTCCTCGGCCGACTTCTGAATGCGTGACAGACCGACCGACACGTCGGCGTGAAATTTCTCCCCCGCCTCGGTCAGTTCCACCGCCCGATGCACGCGGTGAAACAGCGGCACGCCCAACTGGTCTTCGAGGCCGCGGATGGCATAGGAGACCGCAGCCTGCGTCATGCCGAGCTCGCTGGCGGCTCGGGTGAAGTTCTGGTGACGGCCGGCGGCCTCGAAAACGATGAGGCTGGCGGCGGAGGGAAGCAGGCGGCGCAGGTTTTTCATAAATCATGCTTATCGCATGGCTCGAATTTTTCCAGCGTTACAATGGAATTTTTCGCCAATAGCATCATTTCAGGTGATGGGAGGATGTGAGAATGGATACGGCACCGGCAGCAGGCGAGGCGGCACCGAGACGGACGCGAGGCTCAAGACCGCAACGGCGCGAAGGCGCTGGCCGGAGCCTCGGCGTTCCCTACATCGTCCGCAACATCCCGACCTACGATATCCTCGGCGAGGAGAGCCTGCTGCGGATCGAGGCGGTCGCCGATCGTATCCTTGCCGAGGTTGGCATCGAGTTCCGCGACGACCCTGAGGCGCTCGCCCATTGGAAGCGGGCCGGCGCCAAGATTGATGGTGTGCGTGTCACCTTCGAGCCCGGTATGCTCAAGGAAATCGTTGCGTCGGCACCAAGGCAGTTCACCCAACACGCCCGCAATCCCGCCCGCAATGTCGAGATCGGCGGCAACAACGTCGTCTTCTCCCCGGCCTATGGGTCGCCCTTCGTCATGGATCTCGACAAGGGCCGGCGCTACGGCACGATCGAGGACTTTCGCAACCTGGTCAAGCTGGCGCAGTCGAGCCCCTGGCTGCACCATTCCGGCGGCACGATCTGCGAGCCGGTCGATGTGCCGGTCAACAAGCGCCATCTCGACATGGTCTACAGCCACATCAAGTATTCCGATCGCGCCTTCATGGGCTCGATCACCGCCGAAGAGCGGGCGGAAGATTCCATCGAGATGACGCGCATTCTTTTTGGCCGCGATTTCGTCGACCGCAACTGCGTCATCCTCGGCAATGTCAACGTCAACTCGCCGCTGGTCTGGGACGGGACGATGACGAAGTCGTTGCGCGCCTATGCGCGCGCAAACCAGGCGGCGGTCATCGTGCCCTTTATTCTGGGCGGCGCCATGGGACCTGTCACCAATGCCGGCGCCATCGCCCAGTCCTATGCCGAAACGCTCGCCGGCTGCGCGCTGACCCAGCTCGAACGCAAGGGCGCACCGGTGATTTTCGGTAATTTCCTGTCGTCGATGTCGCTGCGTTCGGGTTCGCCGACCTTCGGCACGCCGGAGCCGGCGATCGGCAGCATGGTCGTCGGTCAGCTTGCGCGCCGGCTCGGCCTGCCGCTGCGCTGCGCCGGCAACTTCTCCAATTCCAAGCTGCCCGATGCGCAGGCGATGCAGGAAGGCGCGATGTCGATGCTGTCGGCGGTGCATTGCGGCGCCAATTTCATCCTGCACTCGGCCGGTTTCGTCGACGGGCTGCTCGCCATGTCCTACGAGAAGTTCGTCATGGACACGGACTTCTGCGGCGCCCTGCATTCCTATCTCGCCGGTGTCGTCGTCGACGACAACACGCTGGCGATGGACGCTTTCCTGCAGGTCGGTCCCGGCAGCCACTTCCTCGGCTGCGACCACACCATGCGCAACTACCAGACGGCCTTCTGGGACTCCGCTGTCTCCGACAATGAGCCTTTCGAAAAATGGGTCGAGGAGGGCGAGACCGATATGGCAACACGCGCCAACCGCGCCTGGAAGAAGACGCTTGCCGAATACGAAGCGCCGCCGCTGGATGTGGCGCTCGACGAGGCGCTGATCGATTATGTCACGCGCCGCAAAGAGAGCATGGCGGATGCCTGGTACTGACGAAACCGGCATGATCCGTCGCGTCTCAAGGAATATGAAATGACACTATCGAAAGACCCGCTGCTCCAGCCCTATCGCCTCAAGCATCTGACGCTCAAGAACCGGATCATGTCGACGGCGCACGAGCCGGCCTCAGATCCGTTCGGCGCGATGGCAATGGGTTGATTGCGACGCTGGGGTCGGACTTCTCGGAGAAAGCCGTCGTCGAACGGCGCGTGGCCCAGGTCGTGGTCGAGCACGGCACGCTGCCGATGGATGATCTCTATCGTGAACTGAAGCCGCTGTCGCGCAATCTGGGCGCGGTCGACTACAAGGCGCTGCTTCGCGGCGAAAACCCGATCCCCCACCGCAACCCCGCGGCCGGCTTCGACATGTTCCGGATCGGCGACGCCGTGTCCAGCCGCAACATTCATGCGGGCATCTATGACGCCTTGCGCTACGGCATGCTCATCTGAACGAAACTAAGCGGCGATGCCAGGCACCGCCGCTCGTTGGAAGGCGTACTGAACAGCTTGAGTGCAATTCCAGGGAAAGTGTGAAACGGTTTTCCGTTCGGAATTGCGTTATCCAATGTTACTGCTGCGGCTGCTCGGTACCCTGCTGCATCGGCTGTGCCGGTACAGTTGTGGTGGTCGAAGAGGTCGTCGAGGTGTCAACCGGCTGGTTGGCGTTCTGCTCGGCCACCTGCTGCGCCTTTGTCTTGAACTCCGGCGCCGCCTTCAGCGTATCGGCAGTTTCCGTTGTCGTCAGCTTCAGGTCGTCCGTGTTCGGCTGTTCGGCGATCGCAATGCGATCGAACGGAACTGCGACGTTCTTTTCACCGAGACCCAGGAAGCCACCGACGCCGATCACGGCCGCTTCAACAGCTCCATCCTTCTTCATGATCAGGTCGTTGATCTCGCCGATGCTTTCGTCACCGGCGTTGTAGACGGTCTGGCCCATATAGGTGCTGGCTGCAATCTGGTCGCTCGCCTGCTCGGTCAGATAGGTGGCATCCGACTTCGCGACGTCGGCAGGTGCTTCACCTGCGGCCGGAGGCGTCGTCGTCTGAGCCTCGTTAGCCGGAGCTTCCGTGGTCGGTGCCGGCTGCATGGTCTGCGTCTGGTCGGGCTGAGGCTGTGTCGTATCCTGGGTGTAAGCTACCGGGGCGACAGCAAGACCCGCGAAGAGCGCGCCAGCCGCGACGGTTGTTACGAGTTTCTTAGTCATGTCAAACTGCCTTTCCTTGACGTTTCAGATCAAGGTACGGGCCTGGCTGCTGTCGCCAGATCCACCGCACCGGTGATATGATGTCAACGCCTAAGCGCCCAAACGGTTCCGGAAAAAACAGTCAAAATCTCAATGGGTAAGGCCGCACTTGCGTTCATCCCCGATGTCCTTTGGAACTTAGCGGGAGATTACCGGCCCATTTTTCACGGGAGTTGTCTTTATATTCAGCATTCAGGTATTTTAGAGGTTTATAATGATCTTCTATTCGTTGACGGATTCTTGATTGTTCTTGCAGATACTTCGCGAAAGGACAGGATATAGAACGCAGAGCTGCTTCGTCCTGTTATCCTGGACGACATCACCATGTTTCTGCCGCGGCGCTTTCTTTCGGTCTCCCTCCTCTCTGTCCTGGCGATGGCCGCTCTCGTTTCCATCGAGCGTAACCTTTTCGGCGCGCGCTATTTTTCCGAGCGTGCGCCTCAGGTTCAGCCCTATAACCTCTGGCATGCCTGGGTCGCGCTCAGCCTGTCGCTCTCCGCGGTTCAGGGGTTCACCCGCGATGTCTCCAGGCTCGGAGAGCCGGTGCTCCGGCTGGCCTCGCGTCGCGAGTTGTGGATCTGCGTGGCGACGTGGACGCTTGCGACGCTCATGGCACTGGTCTTCGCGATCGATCCGAACGTCTTCAGTGTCCTGGCGCGCGAGGACGGCCTGGTCGAGTGGTCGTCCGCCCTGCTGATCTTCGTCGCCAGCGGGTTCCTTGCCGCGGCCGCCACGGGCCAGCTTCGTGCAGCCCTCGCCGGGGGAGAGCGCCTTGCGTGGGTCGCCGCAAGCGCTGCCGCGCTTCTGAGCGCCGGCTTCTTCGTGATTGGCATGGAGGAGATATCCTGGATGCAGCGCATCTTCGGCATCTCCACGCCGGAAGGGCTCCTAGCCGCCAACAAGCAGCAGGAATTGAACCTGCACAACATTTCAACCGGCTTTTCCGAGTTGCTCTATTACACCGGCAGTTTCGTGCTGCTGACGCTTGCGCCCTTCATCTGGCTCCATCTTCGCAAGGGCGTGAGCCTTGGCCGGCTCGACGCCTTCGCGCCGGGCGTGCTCGTGCTGGTCGCAAGCGCGCCTATGGCCGCCTTCAACAGCGACAACTGGAGCATGCTGCCGACGCAGATGATGGTGATGATGACCGTGATCATGCTGCTGGTGATTGCGGATATCGCATTGAAGGCGGGTCATTGGCGCGAGTTCATCGTCCTGACGATCGGCGCCGTCCTGATCGTTGCCATCCAGGAGCTGTTTATCCTGCAGGCTTCGCTGCTCGTTCGGCTCTGGGACCCGACCGAATACAAGGAGTTCTTCATTGCCCTTGGTCTGGCGCTTTACGGCTTTCAGATCTGGTCGCGTCTGCGTTCGCCCGTCACGGCATCTGCTGCAACACGCCCCTTCAACTCTCATCCGCTCGCCGGATAAAAATACCCCGCCGGAGTGGCGGGGTATGTGAACAGTTCGAATTGCCGTTGCGACGCGTCGTCGTCAGTGGCTTTCGCGCAGGACCTCGCTGCCGCTGCCACCGACGAGGAAATCCAGGTCCGCGCCCTTGTCCGCCTGCAGCACCGTATCCTGGTAGAGCTTGTAGTAGCCGCGCGTCCATTTCTGCGGCGGCGCCTGCCAGGCGGCCATGCGCGTCGCAAACTCTTCTTCGCTGATCATCAGGTTGAGCTCGCCTTTCATTGCGTCGAGGCGGATGCGATCGCCGGTTTTGACGATGGCGAGCGGCCCGCCGGCGTTCGATTCCGGGCTGACATGCAAGACCACGGTGCCGAAGGCGGTGCCGGACATGCGGGCATCGGAAACGCGCACCATGTCGCGCACGCCTTTTTCCACCAGCCGCCGCGGGATCGGCATGTTGCCGACCTCGGCCATGCCCGGATAGCCCTTGGGCCCGCAGCCCTTGAGCACGAGAATGGTGTCCTCGGTCACCGGCAGATCAGGATCGTCGATCTTTGCCTTCAGCTCCTCGATCGTTTCGAAGACATAGGCCGGGCCCTCGTGTATGAGCAGATGCTCGCTCGCGGCCGACGGCTTGATGACGGCGCCGTTCGGCGCAAGGTTGCCCTTGAGCACGCGAATGCCGGCGGCGGCCCGCAGCGGATTGTCGAGCGGGCGGATGACGTCGTCGTTGTAGACCTCGGCATCTTCCCAATACTTGCTGATCGGCACGCCGAAGACCGTCGGCGCATCGGCATGCAGCAGATGCTGGATGCGGTTCATCACCGCCGGCAGGCCGCCGGCATAGGCGAGGTCTTCGATCAGATACTTGCCTGACGGCATGCAGTTGACGATGCACGGAACCTGGCCGCCGACGCGGTCGAAATCCTCGAGACAGAGATCGACGCCGGCGCGCCCGGCAATCGCCAGCATGTGGACGACCGCATTGGTCGAGCCGCCGACGGCGGCATTGGCGATGATGCCGTTTTCGAAATTCTTCTTGGTCAGCACCTTCGACAGGCGCAGATCCTCATGCACCATCTCGACGATGCGTTTGCCGGTCATGTGCGACAGCGCCATGCGGCGGGCGTCGACGGCCGGAAGCGCGGCATTGGTCGGCAACGACAGACCCATGGCCTCGACGATCGAGGCCATGGTGGTGGCGGTGCCCATCGTCATGCACACGCCCGGCGAGCGCGACATGCCGCTTTCGGCCGCCATGAATTCCTGCATGCTCATTTCGCCGGCGCGCACGGCCTCGGAGAACTTCCAGACATCCGTGCCGGAGCCGATGTCCTTGCCCTTCCATTTGCCGTTCAGCATCGGTCCGGAGGAGACGACGATGGTCGGCAGGTCAACGGAGGCAGCACCCATCAGCTGGCCGGGTGTGGTTTTGTCGCAGCCGCCAAGCAGCACCACGCCGTCGATGCCGTAGGCGCGGATCGCCTCTTCGACGTCCATGGCGAGCAGATTGCGAAACAGCATCGCGGTCGGGCGCATCTGCGTCTCGCCGAGCGAAGACACCGGGAACTCGACTGGGAAGCCGCCGGCTTCCCAGACGCCGCGCTTCACCCCTTCGGCAAGGATGCGAAGGTGGCTGTTGCAGGGCGTCAGCTCGGACCATGTGTTGCAGATGCCGATGATCGGACGGCCATCGAAGACGTGGTCCGGAAATCCCTGGTTCTTCATCCAGGAACGATGGATGAAGCCATCCTTGTCGGTGCCGCCGTACCAGTGACGGCTGCGCAGTTCTTTCTTCTTTTCGCTCATGCGAGCTTCCTCCTCACCATGCGATGAAACGCGTGGCTGAATTGTATGACTTTTTATTGGCGCTTCGCCAAGCGTTTCTGTTTTAGAAACGGAACGACGGTTCAAACCGGCCCTTGACGCTGATGCCGAGATCGAAGGTCTTGCCGGCATGCGGATCGGCCGCACGCGCTGCCTCGTTCAGGTCTTGCCAGGCGGATGTCACCAGCATGCGGTCGGCCTTCGGCCCGATGAAGGCGGTGCAGCTCGGCTGCGTCGTCGGCAGCGCGTAGCGCGCGATCCGTGCACCGTCGGGCCTGTAGACGTCGACCGTGCCGCTCCCCCAGCGGGCGTTCCATATCAGGCCATCGGTATCGCACACGGAGCCGTCGATGCCGCCTTTCTCGCCGCTGCTGTCGACAAGCAGGCTGGGCTCACCCTTCGGCAACCCGGTTTCGGCATCGATATCGACGCGCATCAGGTGGTTGATCTCGGTGTCGACGAAATAGGCGACAGTTCCATCCGGCGAAAAACAGATGCTGTTGGGGATGGTGATTGCGTCGTAGAGCTTCGTCACCTTCGTGCCGGCGACGTGATAGATCGCGCCGGCGCCCTTCTCGGCGCTGCGGCCCATGGTGCCGATCCACAACGAACCGGAAGCGTGCACGCGGCCGTCGTTTGAGCGATTGCCGGGCTTGTCTTCAAGCGTGGTCAAGAGGCTGAAGGCGCCCGTCTGCGTGTCCCTGAGGAAAAGCCCCTGGTCGGAGGCAATCAGTTGCCGGGACGGATCGATGACGGCCAGCACGCTGCCGAGGAATGGCAGGTTGTGTACAGCCTTGCGGCCGGTTTCGAGATGCAACTCATGCAGTTCCTGGCCCTTGATATTGAACCACCAGGCGGTGCCGCTGACGGGGTCATAGGTCGGGCCTTCCCCGAGGATCGAGGGCGATTCGCAAAGGATGCTGCCGGAAAAAGGAATGGTATCGCTCATCAGCGTGCTCCGTAGACGGCGTCATAGGCCTTGATCGTTGCGACGGCGCGTTCGCGGACTTCGGCGCCGCTCATGCCCGGCCTGTAGAGGCTTGAGCCGAGGCCGAAGCTGCGAATGCCGGCCTTGGCGTAGTCGCCGAAGTTGGCATCGGAAACGCCACCGACGGCAGCAATCTCGAGGTCGGGCGGCAGGATCGCGCGGATCGCGGTAATGCCCGATGGCCCGAGCACGCTCGCCGGGAAGAACTTGAGGCCGGTCGCGCCCGCTGCCGCGGCCGAAAGCGCCTCGGTCGGGGTGAGCACGCCGGGCATGGTGACCATGCCTTTCTTTGCGGCAAGCGAAATCACCGCCGGTTCGACGTTCGGGCTCACCATCAATTGGCCCCCGACATCGGCAAGCTGCTCCACCTGTGCCGTCGTCAGCACCGTGCCGGCGCCGATCAGGCAGCCCTCCGGTGCCATCTTGACGGCCGTCTCGATCGAGCGGAACGGATCGGGAGAGTTCAGCGGGATCTCGATTGCGGTGAAGCCGGTCTCGATCAGAGCGCCGACGACGCCTTCGGTCTCCTCGGGCTTGAGGCCACGCAGGATCGCGATCAGCGGGTACTTCATCGGCGGGAAGGGAATGCGGGTCATGAGCTTGTCTTTCGTTCAGAGAGGCCAGATCGCCTGGGCGGCGGTCGAAAGGCCGGCGCGGACGGCCGTGTCGGCGTCGACGACCCGAAGCGGGTGGCCGAGGCTTTCGAGCGCGGCTTGATAAAGTGTACCGAGTGAACCGGAGGCCACGAGGCAGATGCTGTCGATCGTCTTGGTTGAAGCCAGCGCGCCGGCGATCTCAAGGCCGATCAACGTGCCCGACAGCAAGGCCTTGGCGTCGGTCGCACTGGCGCCGTGCAGCAATTGTCCGGCACGTGCGCCGAAGACCAAGCTGGTCCCCAACGCGGGATTGGCGCGTGCCTCGGCTACCGCTGCAGCGAAGGCAGGGTGATCGCCGGAAAACGCATGGGCATCTGCGATCGAGTGGCTGAGGATCGAGTGCTTCGAAATCACGTCGAACAGTTCGCCGGTCATGAAGGTGGAAAAGCCGCTGACGGTGCCGTCTTCGAGGCGGACCCACTTGCTGTGCGTGCCCGGCATGCAGACGAGGTGTCGACCGCGGCCGAGTTCACCGGCACCGCCGAGCAATTGCGTTTCCTCGCCGCGCATGACGTCCGGGTGCCGCGTGTCGCGTTGCGCGAGACCCGGCAGGATGCGGATGTCACGATCTAGATCCGGCACCGCAACCGCATGGGAAGCGATGTCGGCAAGGGCCGCGGGGGTATCAATATAGCCAGCCTCGACCCAGCCCTGCTTGGCGCCAGCCATGCCGCAGATGATCGCAGGCAGATGGCGCGGCGCGTCGACCGCAGCGAGGTGGCGTTCCAGGGTCGTGTGGAAACCGGCCTTGTTGGCGGTCGTCATGCCTTCGCCGCTGCGGCGTTCGGCAAGCACCGAGCCATCCTCGCCGACGATCCACAGCCGGAAACTCGTCGTTCCCCAGTCGACTGCCGCATAATAGGCTGCCGTCATCACAGTGCGCCTCCATCGATGATCATTGTTTGCGCCGTCATGCCCGCGGAGCAGTCCGACGCGAGGTAAAGGCAGGGCCCGACGAGATCGTCGGCGGTCAGGCTGCGTTTCAGGCACTGCCTTTCCTGCATCTTGGCGATCGCCACGTCGTCCAGCCACAGTCGCTTCTGTCGTTCGGTGACGATCATGCCGGGCAGGATCGCGTTGACGCGGATATTGTCAGGCCCGAGCCTGCCGGCGAGCGATTTGGTCAGGCCGACGATACCGGCCTTCGCCGTGGCATAGGCTGGAATCTCGCCCATGTTGAGCAGAAAGGCGATCGAGGAGAAATTGACGATTGAGCCGCCGCCCGCTTGCCGCATGTGCGGCACGATCGACTGGCTCATGAAGAAGAGGTGCCGGAGATTGACCGCCTGGCTTTCGTCCCAGATCGCTTCCGTCACGGCTTCCAATGCCTGGCGATCATCGCGCGCCGCATTGTTGACGAGCACATGGATCGCACCGAGCGATGCCGCCGCCGCTTCCGCCGCATGACGCACCGCTTCGATATCGCGCAGGTCACCGGGGATGAAATGCGGCTTGTAGCCCGTTTGATCATCAAGCCGTTCGACGAGCTCGGCACTTGCCCGCTCGTCGATATCGACGAAGGCGACCCGTGCGCCCTGGCGCACGAAACCCTCGACCAGCGCAGCGCCGATGCCCGAGCCGCCGCCGGTTACCAGCACGCAGCGGTCGCGCAAATCGTGAAATTGTACCTTGGGCGCCGGCATGTCCCGCATTCCCTCGTAAAACCGTTCTAAGGCTATGATTTGTTCCATTATTTGGAACTTGATTTTAGTATGTGGAATTATCGTGTCGAAGCGTCTATCTTGTCAAGATCAGGCGCGCGACGGCGACGCCACTGGAAGACAAGCGAACGACGATGACAAACGAAATGATGGTGGCGGACGAGGGGCGAGGGGAGGCCGGAACCGGCACGCTCGGCAAGGCGATTGCCGTGCTGGAAGCGGTGGTCACGGCAGACGGCCCGCAGCGCTTTACCGATATTCTTGCCCGATCCGGCCAGCCGCGCGGCACATTGCACCGGTTGCTCAGCCACCTCGTCGAGGAAGGGCTGCTGATTCAGCGCCGGGATCTCTCCTATGAGCCCGGCCTTCGGCTGCTGACGCTTGCCTATCGTTCCTGGTCTGCCAACCGCTTTCGCGACGTTGCCGAACCGCACCTGCAGCGCCTGCACGAATTGACCGGCGAGACCGTGCATCTCGGCATCCTGCGCGAAACGGAGATCGTCTATGTCGACAAAGTCGAGAGCCGTCAGACGGTGCGCATGAGCTCGCAGATCGGCAAGGCCTCGCCCGCCTATTGCACCGGCATCGGCAAGGCGGCGTTGTCCTTGCTGGCGCAGCCGGTCCTCAAGCATGTGCTGGCGAGAACGGCGTTTCACCCTTTCACTTCGCACACGCATCGTTCGGCGGCGACGCTGCTGGCGGAAGTCGAAGAGATCAGGCGCGACGGCCATGCCTTCGATCGCGAGGAGCATGAAGCGGAGATTCGTTGCGTGGCTGCGCCCATCGCTATTCCCGGTAGCGAGCTTGCGGCGGGGATATCGGTGACGGGGCCGGCCTACAGGGTCAGCATGGAGCAACTGGTGGCCTGGGCGGCACCTGTGCGCGAAGCGGCTCGGGCGATTGCCGAGGAGGCCGCGATACGGCTTGGGCCCGGACGTGGTGGACCTTGAATTCACTTTACGGTAAATTAGAAACATCGACTGGACGCGGCGCGTCAAGCTCGATAGCTTTAATATATCAGACTCAGGTTCGTGGATGGTCTTAGTCTGGTTTGGTTTTGGTATTTGTAGAATTTTTGACGTGGTCTTCATGCGGCGTCAGCGGCCGGCCTTTCTTTGGCGCCGGATGTGGAGAAGGGCGGAAGATGATCGATTTCAGCGCGAATTTGTCGTCGTTGACGCTTCCTGATGGGCGGAGCATCAGGGGGCAGATCTGTTGCGAAGAAGACTTTCGGCGAGTGATCGCCCAGGTAGCGGATGCCTATGGCTTCCGCGGCTTTCTGGTTCTTGCGGTTCCGGACACGGGCTGCAGCAGCCTGACGGCCAATGCACTTATGACCAATTATCCGACCGCGTTTTTGCAGGGGTATGACAGCGCTGGCCTGATCAGTGGCAGCCCGGTTATCCAGCGCCTGCGCCGCAGCACCATTCCCTTCACCTATGACGCGCATCAACTGGCGCGCCGTCGGTCCGACGGCAAGGGCGATGCGGCCATTTGTGTCTTCGAACAGGCGAACATGCCGCGCGGCCTCTATCTGCCGGTACATGATGCAAGCGGCCATCGCGCGGCCATCGCCTTTGGCGGTGATCGTTCCGTCGTCTCGAACGACGAGTTGCAGGAACTCAATCTGTGGGCGGGCCTGCTCTATAGCAAGTACATGGAAGTTCGCGACCGCGATCGGCGCGGGCCAGGCAGTCTTTCGCGCCGCGAGGTGGAGTGCCTGCGCTGGGCGGCTGCCGGCAAGACCACCAGTGAGATGGCGAAAATCCTGGCGCTGTCCGAGTATACGGTCAACCATTACCTCAACCGTGCGACGCGCAAGCTGGACTCGGTCAACCGCGTCCAGACCGTCGCCAAGGCCATGCGCGCCGGTCTTATCAATTGAGATCGGTGCCGGCTGCGCCTGAAGCGAACGGCACTGCCTGCGCTTCGCGAGAGAAATACACAGACTTTTGGGCCGAGGAGGCAGGGAATCTCGATCATCTGTTGGCATTGGCAGGCCGCTCGGTCTATTTGATACTTGATGAATGCCATGGAACGCGCGAATGCAGGATACGATGACGACCGGGATGACTGACGCAGATCTGCCCCGGGGCGGTGATTTCGCGTCCGAGATCGCAAAGCTTGAGACCCAATTCGATATCATCCGCTATATGCGGCGGATTACGCAGGTCTTCGGCTTCAAGACCTTTCTGATCTGCTCGATCCCCTCGATCGACGTGGAGCGGCTGGCCGCGAGCACGGTCATCTCCAATATGCCGGCGGAACTGCTGAACAAATATGACAGCCTGTCGATGCTGCGCTTCAGCACCGGCGTGCGCCGCCTGCGCGAGACGACGACGCCGTTCCAGGTGACGCTTGAAGCCTGGGAAGGCGAGGGCGGCAAGCCGGAGACGGCGGCCGAGTACATCGCGATGCTGCGCGAGAACGGCATCTTCCAGGCAAGCTATTTCCCTGTTCATGACGCTGAGGGCGGCCGCGGCGCGGTCATCCTCATGGGCCCGCTGGTCGAATTGCCGATGACGGTGACCATGGAGTTGCAGATGATTGCGATCCATGTCTACAATCGCCTCGCCGAGATCGGCTCTGTGTGGAAGAGCAGCGGCGCGGCGCTTTCGGAGCGCGAGATCCAGTGCTTGAGCTGGACGGCGGCCGGAAAGACCAGTGCCGAGATCGCCGGCATCCTCGGGCTCTCCGAACATACGGTCAATCACTACCTCAATCACGTGACCAAGAAGCTCGACGCCGTGAACCGTACGCAGGCGGTCGTGAAGGCGATGAAGAAGGGCTACATCAGCTAGCCCTCCCGGCGTCGAAGGCCGTTTGCCTCTTCTCGCTTGCCCTCCGTCTCCGTTGCGATCACGAAGGCTGCCGCAATCGCCGCGCCTGCGTTCCTATCCCGCTGAGATCGCCCACCGCCGCGGCCGATTTGCTCCATCATTGGACGATTTGCAGAGAGGTGCCCAGAATCTGGGCAGATGCTCTGGCCGCCTTGAGCGCTGCGGATTCGATCATCTATTTGAAATGAATTGCTATTTTTGCAGGATTTGAATCTGGCACGCATCCTGCATTTCTATTGGCATGTCCAGAGGGGACTAAAAAGAAGACAGCGCCCATGAAGGTCGCGACCGAAAGGGCCACTGCCCGCCTCAAGGTGATCCCGGATGTACGGACACCGGGGTGGACGGTGGCCCTTCCTTTTTCCGTTATGTCGCATTGGCGAAGCGCCCCGCCTCGACTATCTAAGGGATAACAAAAGAATGAGAGGGCGCGATGCCGGAAGTCACGAAAGAAGTGGTCCTTGAGAAGCTGCGTACGGTGCGTGGCCCGGGCATGGAAGGCAACATCGTCGACCTCGGGCTTGTGTCTGATGTCTTCATCTCCGATGGCAAGGCCTATTTCTCGATCACCGTGCCGGCCGACCGTGCCAAGGAACTGGAGCCGATGCGGGCCGCAGCCGAGCGCGTCGTGCGCGACATCCCGGGCATCACGGCGGCCATGGTTGCACTGACCGCCGACCGCAAGGCGGCGCCCGCCGGCGCCCCGGTGCAGCGTCCGCAGCCCTCGGCAGCATCTCATGCCGGCCATTCCCACGCGCCGCGTCCCGCCGGTGGTCCGCCGGCCAAGGCCGGGATTCCGGGTGTCGGCGCCATCATCGCCGTCGCCTCCGGCAAGGGCGGTGTCGGCAAGTCGACGACCTCGGTCAACCTGGCGCTGGCGCTGAAGGCAAACGGCCTGAAGGTCGGCCTGCTCGATGCCGACATCTACGGCCCCTCGATGCCGCGGCTTCTGAAGATTTCCGGACGGCCGCAACAGATCGAAGGGCGCCTTATCCGCCCGATGGAGAATTACGGTCTCAAGGTCATGTCCATGGGCTTCCTCGTCGATGAGGAAGTGGCGATGATCTGGCGCGGACCGATGATCCAGTCGGCCCTGCTGCAGATGCTGCGGGAAGTCGCCTGGGGCGATCTCGACGTGCTGGTCGTCGACATGCCGCCCGGCACGGGCGACGCCCAGCTCACCATGGCCCAGCAGGTGCCGCTCGCCGGCGCCGTCATCGTCTCGACGCCGCAGGATCTGGCGCTGATCGATGCCCGCAAGGGCCTCGCCATGTTCCGCAAGGTGGAAGTCCCGGTTCTCGGCATCGTCGAGAACATGAGCTATTTCATCGCGCCCGACACCGGCAAGCGCTACGATATCTTCGGCCATGGCGGTGCGCGCAAGGAAGCCGAGCGCCTCGGCGTCCCGTTCCTCGGTGAAGTGCCCCTGACCATGGGAATTCGCGAAACGTCGGACGCCGGCACACCGCTCGTCGCGTCCGACCCGAGCGGTGAGATCGCGCGTGTCTATCGCGATATCGCCACCAAGGTCTGGGATCAGGTATCCGCCACGCAACAGGACAAGAGCCGCGCCGCCCCGACCATTGTCTTCGAGTGACGGTTTCCGGGAAGGCCGTCTGGTCTTTCCGGGCCGCGGTTCCCTGTTCCGGAACACGCCGCAATTCAACGTGCTACAGCGACTTTGCACGTCAGGCATGACGTGACGCTCGGCACCGAATCGTTTTGCCCTTGATTCGATTTTGATTTAAGCAGACATGCGGTAGGGTGGCGCCGATATGGCGGCACATGCCCGCGTGCCGGATTGCAAGGGGGCATTGATTTTGCGTTTGCGTTGCGCCATATGCCTTGCCGCACGTGCGAAGGTGCCCAACTTGACGCCCGCTCGCCGGAGATTTTGGCCTCGAGCGATGACTGAGTTGAAGACTTTGTCCTGACTGGCGGAACGCTCCATCCGATGGATTTCTATTGTGGGTATTTTGTGGCGCACGACCTTTCGCCTTCGCGGTTCGGCACGCTGCATGATTCCTTAGATCGGAATCGATTTAAGGAAAAAATTATGCAGCCGCTCAATGTGTTACAGCGACCCTTGCGCGTCTCAGAAGATGGGCGGCGCTGTCAGGTCTGCATGACGAGGGCGGTCGCATGATCACCGGCTATTGCGCCGATGGGACAACCGTCGTTCTGACGCCGGCCGAACCGCCTGAGAAATTGCGTCCCGATGTCATCTGGCTGGATCTGGTCGAGCCCACCAAGGCAGAAGACCTGATGATGGAGAAGCTTCTCGGCATTTCCATCCCGACACGCGACGATCTGAAGGACATCGAACCGTCGAGCCGCCTCTATGTCGAGGAGAATGCCGTATTCATGACGGCGTCGCTGGTGTTCCGTTCGGATACGGATATCCCCGGCCTGACGGATGTCGGCTTTATCCTGTCCGGTGGCCGGCTCGTGACCATCCGCTATGCCGAGCCCCGGTCGTTCAGCCTCTTCAAGACATCGATGCATCGCTTCCCGGGCGGTTGCCGCGATGGCGCGGTTGTCCTGACCCGGCTTCTGGAAACGGTCGCCGACCGAACCGCCGAGATTCTCGAGCAGGCGGTTACCAAGATCGACGATCTGTCGATCGACGTCTTCGGCGACAAGGCTGCTGGCAAGCGCCGGTCGCCGCATTATCTCGAGGCGCGCTTGCGTGATGTCGCTGGCCATCATCGCCTCGTCGCCAAGACGCGTGACAGCCTTGCCTCGCTCTCGCGCCTGCTGACCTTCGTCTACACTGTTCCGGAGGTGCAGGAAGACAAGGACACGCGCGAACTCTGCCGTTCGATCTCACGCGATATCCAGTCGCTATCCGAACACGCAAGTTTCATTTCCGGCAACATCACCTTCCTGCTTGATGCGTCGCTGGGCCTGATCAACGTCGAGCAGAACGCCATCATCAAGATTTTCTCGATCGCGTCGGTCGTCCTGCTGCCGCCGACCCTGGTCGCTTCTGTCTACGGCATGAACTTCCGCGTTATGCCCGAACTGGAATGGCACTTCGGCTATCCCTGGGCGATTGCAGCGATGGTGATATCGGCCGTGATCCCCTTTTTCTTTTTCCGCTGGAAAGGCTGGCTGTGAACGCCAGTAGGTTTGCATGACCCAACCGCATGCCCCCTCCCACGAGCCGAAGGATCTGCGGCGCCTGCTGATCCTCGGGCTTGGCTCGATCGGTGTCGTCTACGGCGATATCGGCACCAGCCCACTCTATGCCTTTCGTGAAGCGCTGCGCCCGGTTTCCCACGACGGCGTGACCGACGTGGAGATCATCGGCCTGATCTCGCTGATGATCTGGACGCTGACGATCATCGTCACGATCAAGTACGTGCTGTTCCTGCTGCGCGCCGACAACCAGGGGGAGGGCGGCACGCTGTCGTTGCTCGCTCTTCTGATGAAGTCCGCCAACGGGCACGCATCGATCCTCTTCTTCATGGGGATTGCGGGTGCAGCACTTTTCATCGGTGATGCGATGATCACGCCGGCCTTGTCCGTTCTTTCGGCGGTCGAAGGTCTGAAGCTGGTGACGCCGGCGCTATCGGAATACGTGGTTCCGATCGCGGTCGTCATCCTGCTCATGCTCTTTGCGGTGCAGTCCAAGGGAACGGCAGCCGTCTCCAACTTCTTCGGGCCGATCACGCTGGTCTGGTTCCTGGTGATGGGCTGGATTGGGCTTGTCCACATTGCCGACGACCTGACGATCTTCAAGGCCTTCAATCCCTACTATGCCGTGAGCTTCATGCTGAATGAAGGCTATGTCGGCATCATCGTCCTTGGCGCCGTTTTCCTGACGGTGACCGGTGCCGAGGCGCTCTACGCCGACCTCGGACATTTCGGTCGCCGACCGATCCAATGGGCCTGGTTCCTGGTCGTCTTCCCGGCGCTGACCCTCAACTATCTGGGGCAAGGTGCCTTCGTGCTGCAGAACCCGGAAGCGATGTCCGATCCGTTCTTCCTGATGTTCCCGAAATGGGCGCTGCTACCGGTCGTCATTCTGGCGACGGCGGCGACCATCATTGCCAGCCAGGCGGTGATAACAGGGGCCTTTTCGCTGACACGTCAGGCGATCCACCTGGGCTTCCTGCCGCGCATGGCGATCTTCCACACGTCGGAGACGCATACGGGCCAGATCTATCTTCCGAACGTCAACACGCTGCTGATGTTCGGCGTCATGGCGCTCGTCTTCGTCTTCGGTTCGTCGGAATCGCTCGCCACTGCCTACGGCATCTCGGTCACCGGCGCGATGGTGGTGACGACGGTGCTTTCGTTCGAGTTCCTGCGCACGCGCTGGAATTGGTCCGGGCTCTGGGCGGCGGCGCTGCTGCTGCCGCTGTTTGGGCTTGAGTTCATCTTCCTCGGCGCCAACATGCTGAAGGTCCACGACGGCGGTTACGTGCCGGTGCTGATCGCCGCCACCTTCATCGTCATCATGTGGACCTGGCGGCGCGGAACCGAAATCCTGCACGCCAAGACGCGCCACATCGACATTCCGCTTGCAAGCTTCATCAAGTCGATCGAGCGCAAGAGCGAGCATGCACCGGTGGCCGTTCCCGGCACGGCCGTGTTCCTGACGAGCGATCCGGAGTCGACCCCGGCCGCACTGCTCCACAACATCAAGCACAATCATGTGCTGCACAATCAGAACTTCATTCTGACGATCCGTACCGCTAACACACCGAAAGTGCCGAAGTCGGAGCGGGTGAGCATGCAGCCGCTTTCGGATCGCTTCACGCTGCTCGAGATGCGCTTCGGCTTCATGGAAACGCAGAACGTCTCGCAGGCGCTCGGCCTTTTCCGCAAATCGGGGCTGAAGTTCGACATCATGTCGACCTCCTTCTATCTCGGTCGCCGCAAGCTCGTGCCCGATGCCGAATCCGGCATGCCCCATTGGCAGGACCGGCTGTTCATCGCACTGGCGAATGCGGCGATCGATCCCTCGGACTATTTCCGCCTGCCGACCAACCGCGTCGTCGAACTCGGCTCGCACGTCATCATCTGATCCTTGTGCCCCTCAACCGGGTGTACCGGGCAAGGGGCTTCGCGCACGCAGTCAAGATAAAACGGAGCCGTTCCCGGCCGGGGCGGCTCCGTTCGCGTTATGACGGCCGTGTTCTTCAGCGATGCTGCATTAACCAAACATCAAGGTTAATGCTTCATTTTCAAAGCTCGAACGAAGCGGCTCCGGCGGGGTGTCCGGCCGCCTCATTGTCTTAGCTTCCCGCGCGGAATCTCCGACGCTGGCTTCTTGCCGGCGCGGGCGAAGCCGTGGCGTTCGTCAAGCGTTGCGTGGAGTCGGTTGATGCGTAAGAGTCGGAACCTGCGTCAAAAGTCTCGCCTGAACGTGTCTGCGTGGATGGCGCCTGCAATCATCGGCCTCGCGCTCTATCTCGGTTTCCCTTCCGTTGCGGCCTATGCGGATCTCGCAACCTTCCTGTCCGGCATCAATCGTGGCGGTGAGCGCTGGCGCATGTACATGACGCCGTCGCCAGCTGGCTCGATCCACGAAGTCGAGATGGTCTTTGCCGACCCGATCACCACGGGCGCGCTCGATGGCGGCGCAGGCATCAACATGCCCGACGGCAGCCGCGTCGCACTCACATCCGAGACCAAGCATTCCGGCACGCCAGACGAGGAGCGTATCAACCGCCGCGCCAAGAAGGGGCGCATCGTCGCCGTCACGCCGGTGACGCCGCCCAAGGATTTCACCGCCGGCTCCATCCTGCAGCGCACGAGTTCCCTCACGGAGCCGCGCTTCGAGGAAGGCGAGAAAATGGTCTTTGCCAAGTCGCGCATCAAGGGCAAGGAGATCGAGATCGCCACGGCCTTCTATAGAAAGAAGCCGCCAAAGGCGGATCCCGGCGTTTCGCCGATGCTGGCCAAGCTCGTGACGAACGACAAGCCCGACATTCTTGCGACTGCTTACGTCCGGCCCGAGCCGGACTATGCGCGTGAATCACCCTTCGATTCGATCCTGCGCGAAGACCAGAACGCTGGCCGCTTCATTCCCGAAATCGCGCCTGACGACCACGCCTGGGCGGCAACGGTGCTGCCTTCGACCGTATTCGGCAAGGAAGAGCAGGCCTGCCTGGCCGAAGGCATCTATTTCGAAGCGCGCAGCGAGTCGCTCAAGGGCCAGGCGGCCGTCGCTCAGGTGATTCTCAACCGCGTCCGCAATCCGACCTATCCGAAAACCATCTGCGGCGTCGTCTATCAGAACAAGACCTGGCGCAACCGTTGCCAGTTTTCCTTCGCCTGCGACATGATCCGCGACCTGATCTATTCCCGCTCGCACTGGAAGATGGCCAAGGAAGTCGCGATGGCGGTCACGGCCGGCAAGATCTGGCTGCCGGAAGTGGGCTCTGCCACCCATTACCATGCGACCTACGTCAATCCGCCCTGGGCGAAGACGATGAAGCGGGTCGGCAAGATCGGCATGCACGTCTTCTACCGGACTTATGGTGGCGGCTGGAGCTGATCGGCGCCTGACGCGATTCCGCCGTCTTTTCCTGTCTGGCCGTAGAGCCGAGATTCCAGCCGGCGGAGCGCAGGAATCCTGCGACAACCTTGCCGGGGATCGTGCTTTCCAATTCTAACTATTTGAATTATCGTAGTAATATTGTCCACGGTCAAGCTGGCCGCATGCCTTGACTATGCGGGTGCCTAAAACTATGTTGCGCGCGACTTCAAATGGGGCCGAAACGTGGCTTGAACGATGGCCTATTGTATGACCGAAATCGCGGTCTGAGACCCGATTAGGACGGCAAGGGAGTGGCCACGTGGCGGAGAAACCTGAAGAAAGTCTGGAAGCGCGGCTGAAGCAGCTCGGCGATAAGATTGAGGCCAAGAAGCCTCATGCGTCTGATGCAGCGGAGGCCCGTGCCGCCGAAAGCCGCAAGGGCTATGCGGCGGCGATGAAGCTGTCGAGCGAATTCATCGCCGGCATCGTTGTCGGCGCGTTTCTGGGCTATCTTTTGGACCACTTTGCGGGTACAGGGCCGTGGGGCATGATCATCCTCCTGCTTCTTGGCTTCTGCGCTGGCGTGCTAAATGTGCTGCGCTCGGCCGGTATGGTGGCAACACCGGAAGCTGGAAGTGGCGGCTCTGAGGAAGACAAGAAGGACGGTGACGCCCACTGAGGCGTTGTCCCGAAGAAAACGGTTTCCGCTCTTGGGCGGGCAGAACGAAAGAGAAGCGCGGTGTCAAACGATCCGACCCACCAGTTCCTGGTTAACAAGATTGTCCCGATCGAGATTGGCGGAATTGACTTTTCCTTCACCAATGCGTCGCTGTTCATGGTTGCGACCGTGGGTGCTGCCGCAGGCTTCCTTTATCTGACGACGTCGCAGCGCGGTCTGATCCCGAACCGCATGCAGTCGGTCTCCGAAATGTCCTACGAGTTCATCGCCTCGATGCTGCGCGAAGGCGCCGGCAGCGGCGGCATGAAGTTCTTCCCGATGGTGTTCTCGCTGTTCATGTTTATCCTGACGGCGAACCTGCTCGGCATGTTCCCGTACTTCTTCACGATCACCAGCCAGATCATCGTCACCTTCGCTTTGGCACTATTCGTCATCGGTACGGTGCTGTTCTATGGTTTCTACAAGCACGGTTTCGGTTTCCTGAAGCTTTTCGTGCCGCATGGCGTGCCAGGCATCCTGCTGCCGCTGGTCGTGTCGATCGAAATCATCTCGTTCCTTTCCCGCCCCATCAGCCTCTCGGTCCGTCTTTTCGCCAACATGCTGGCCGGCCACATCACGCTGAAGGTCTTTGCAGGCTTCGTCACTTCGCTGAGCGCCCTTGGCGCGCTCGGCATCGGTGGCGCCATCCTGCCGCTCATCATGACCGTCGCCATCACCGGTCTTGAATTCCTCGTCTGCTTCCTCCAGGCCTATGTCTTCGCGGTACTGACCTGCATGTACCTCAACGACGCTGTGCATCCCGGAAGCCACTAAGGAATAACAGTCGCTTGCTTTCGGTCGGCCCTCCGCCGGAAGCACAATCCTAAGCCGCAACACCATTCGAAGGAGTTCACACATGGAAGCGGAAGCAGCAAAGTACATCGGCGCAGGTCTCGCTTGCCTCGGTATGGCCGGCACGGCTCTCGGCCTCGGCAACATCTTCGGCAGCTACCTGTCCGGCGCACTGCGCAACCCGTCGGCTGCTGACGGTCAGTTCGGCCGCCTCGTATTCGGCTTCGCCGTTACGGAAGCTCTGGGCATCTTCTCGCTGCTCGTAGCCCTGCTCCTCCTCTTCGCCGTCTAATATCGGCTGGAGTTTCGGCCGCGGCCCGTCAAAAGGCCGCGGCCGCGCATATTCTTGAGTGCACCTGGAGGTGAGCATGTTTGTGACCGCGGCCTATGCCCAGCAGTCAACCACCACTGAAGGCGCCGAAGCACACGATGCCGCTGCGGCCGGTGAGGTGCACACCGAAACGGGTGTGGCCCACGAAGGCGAGGCTGGCTCCGGCGTGTTCCCGCCCTTCGATTCGACCCATTTCGCATCGCAGCTGCTTTGGCTCGCGATCACGTTCGGCCTCTTCTATATCCTGATGTCGAAGGTCATCATTCCGCGTATCGGCGGAATTCTCGAAACCCGTCACGATCGGATCGCTCAGGATCTCGATGAAGCGTCCCGCCTCAAGGGCGAAGCCGACGCGGCCATCGCTTCCTACGAGCAGGATCTGGCAACGGCCAAGTCCAAGGGTCACAAGATCGCTGACGACGCTCGCGAATCCGCAAAGGCCAAGGCCAATGCAGACCGCACAGCTGTCGAGGCCGATCTTTCCAAGAAGATCGCCGCTGCGGAAGACCGCATCGCCGACATCAAGACCAAGGCACTCGCAGACGTTGGCGCTATCGCCGAGGAAACTGCGACCGCCGTCGTCAAGCAGCTCATTGGTGGCACTGTCACCAAGGCTGAGATCGTCGCTGCCGTCAAGGCATCGGCCGGTAACTGAGGAGCACTGAACCATGCATCTTGATGCGACCTTCTATGCCCTCGTCGGCTTGATCCTGTTCTTCGTCCTGATCGCCTATCTCAAGGTTCCGGGCATGATCGGCAAGGCGCTCGATGGACGCGCCGACAAGATCGGCAACGAGCTGGCCGAAGCCAAGCGCCTGCGCGAAGAAGCACAGAGCCTTGTCGCCGAGTACCAGCGCAAGCGTAAGGATGCCGAAGCGGAAGCTGCAGGCATCGTCGCCGCCGCTCAGCGCGAAGCCGAAATGCTGACCGCCGAAGCCAAGCAGAAGACGGAAGAATTCGTTGCCCGCCGGACCGCGCTGTCTGAGCAGAAGATCAAGCAGGCCGAAAGCGATGCGATCAACGCCGTCCGTTCCGCTGCTGTCGATCTGGCAATTGCAGCGGCCGAGAAGGTCGTTGCCGCCAAGGCCGACGCCGGTGCACAGAGCGATCTGTTCACGAAGGCGCTTGGCGAAGTCAAGGCACGCCTGAACTAGGCCTCAGGACATTCCGGATTGAAGAGCCCCGCCCTGTGCGGGGCTTTTTGTTTGGGCCATGCACCGGGTTTGGCTGCAGGCACTGGCTTGCCGGCGATACGCTGGGCGATCGTTGAGACGATGGCGCGCATGCCACGGTTCACGGCGGGCCGCATCGCGCGGCGCCGGTGACCCCGATAAAACTCTACGCGTGTGCATACTCGTCGGCAGGTGGCCTTATGGGGCACGCGCTGGCGTCTCAGACAAGATTTCTTTTGCAAGCTGGTGAGACGGAACCGGCGCTCCCAAGAACCGCTCAGCCGCTACTAGTCTTGCCGCAGGGGACGGAAGCTCATGCGGTGCAGGGCGCAGGGACCATGCGTTTCTATGGCGCGGCGGTGGGTTACGGTCGCATAGCCGGCATGGAGCGCAAAGCCGTAGCCGGGATGCGCGAGGTCGGCGCGAGCCATCATGCGATCGCGCGTAACCTTGGCGACGATCGAGGCGGCGGCGATCGACAGCGACCGCGCGTCGCCCTTCACGACTGCCTTGGCGTGGCAAGAAAGCCCGGGCGGCACGTCGCGGCCGTCGACGAGTACGAAGCGTACAACCGAGGGAAGACCCGCCACTGCGCGTCGCATCGCCTCCAGGCTTGCCTTGCGGATATCCGTGGCATCAATCGTGCCGGCCGAGGCTGAGGCGATCGATACCTCCGATGTCGCGAGGATTTCGTCGAACAGCTTCTCGCGCGCCTGCGCGCTGAGCTTCTTGCTGTCATCGAGGCCCTCGGGAATGGCGTCGGGATTGAGAATGACCGCAGCCGCCACGACCGGCCCTGCGAGCGGGCCGCGACCAGCTTCATCGGCACCGGCGATCGGCCAGAATCCATCACCTCGTGCCGAGAGTTCAAAACTGAAATCGGGCGCTTCGATGATATCGGGAAAAAGGGGAGAATCGGACGACCTGCGAGACATAAGTCTAATTCGCATGATCGACCGATTCTCTTCAAGCCCCCAGGTCCGAGTGCGGCGGCGGACGGGGGATTGGCCGATGCCCCAGGCGGGGGCGGGGCACCGGAACTGCTTTGCGACCTTCAAGCGTTCACACCGGCTTGCCTGAGGGGAGCGGTGACGAAAACTCCCCCATTGCCCCCGGGCATGCTCGGTGCCTATCGCTGGCCACAAGCCCGGAATAGCCATCGCGCAGGCCATTCCGGAAAATCGTCAAAGGAGCGAGAGTTGCACCCCCGTTCCGAGCGGCGGCACGAACAGATCGTCGCGAAGCTGCCGGCGTGTCGGGTTGAAGCCGAGACGTTTGGTGGCGAGATCGAAGCGGCGACCGATCTGCCAGGCATAGGGGCCGGCACCTTTCATGCGCTTGCCGAACTCGGCGTCATAGTCCTTGCCGCCACGCATGGAGCGGACGAGCGACATGACGTGGCGGTAGCGATCCGGATAGTTGCGCAACAGCCAGTCGCGAAACAGCGGGCTGACTTCGAGCGGCAAGCGCAACAGCACATAGCTCGCCTCCGTCGCACCGGCCGTCCTTGCCGCTTCGAGAACCCGCTCGATCTCATGGTCGTTGAGCGCCGGGATGATCGGAGAGACGAGAACCCCGGCGGGGATGCCGGCCTCGGCAATGGCACGCATCGCCTCCAGCCGCTTGGGCGGCGTTGCGGCGCGGGGCTCCATTGTCCTCGCCAGCTTGCGGTCGAGCGTGGTGACTGAAATGCCGACCCGCGCCAGTCCCTTCTCGGCCATCGGCGCGAGAATATCGATATCGCGCGTGACCATCGCCGATTTGGTGACGATCATGACCGGGTGGTTGGCGTCCCTCAGCACTTCGAGGATCTGGCGCATGATGCGCCATTCCTTTTCGATCGGCTGATAGGGATCGGTGTTGGTGCCGATGGCGATTGGCCTGACCTTGTAATCCGGTCGCGCCAGTTCGCGCTCCAGCAGCCGCGCGGCATCCGGCTTGGCGAAGAGCTTCGCCTCGAAATCCAGACCCGCCGACAGGCCCATGAAGGCGTGGGTGGGACGGGCGAAACAATAGATGCAGCCGTGCTCGCATCCGCGATAGGGGTTGATCGAACGGTCGAAGGAGATATCGGGGGAATCGTTCCGAGTGATCACCGTCCGCGGCTTCTCGACCTGGACTTCGGTCTTGAAGGGGGGCAGATCTTCCAGGCTTTCCCAGCCGTCGTCGAAGCTTTCCCGCGCCTGCGGCTCGAAGCGGCCGGACATGTTGAGCCCGGCGCCGCGTCCGCGGCGGCGGTCGACATCGATCCGCAAGCCCGTTGTGCTCATCATCGCTTCGGCGACATCTGCCGTATTGGCGGGCGCAAGCGCACCCTGCCTGATCTGAGACAGCTCGTTCATTGGAATCTCCCCGGAATCAGATATTTGATCCCGTTTTGTTCTGATTATTTTCCTATCGCGAATATGAGAACAATTCAAGAACAAAAGGGCAGGAGCAGTACGTTTGGAGTTTCGTGCTCCCCGGTTTGGTTTTCAGCCAATCCAGCAGTGCATGTAGCAATTGTGAGTGTGATGCGGTAGGACGGGCTATGCTGACGATCATCATGGAAACGCGGGACAACGAAGCCGAGCTGGTGCAGACGCTGTCGGTGCTCGTCGCCGGCGCTGTGGAGGGCCTCGTCAGTGATGTGATCGTCCTCGATCACGGCTCCAAGGACGGCTCGTCGCGTGTGGCGGAAGCGGCCGGCTGCCGCTTTCACGTCGATTGGAATCTCGGCGATGTCGTGCGTTCGGCGCGCGGCGAATGGCTGATGCTGCTCGAACCCGGTGCCCGTCCGATCGGCCGGTGGATCGACGAGCTTGCCGAATACGTCTCGCTCAACAGGGCGCCCGCGCGCTTCTCCGATTCCAGAATGCACCGCAAACCGTTCTTCCGCCGCCTGATCCGGCGAAGAAAGCCGTTGGAAACGGGTTTCCTGGTGAACAAGCATGATGCGCTCGCAGCGGCCGATGGCAATCGATGCCTCGGCGACATGACGAATGTCCGGGCGGTCCGCAAACTCTCGACGGAGCTCGTTCCGGCCTGGGTGGTCACCGAAGGCAAGCCGATGTCGGGGCGCTCCTGACCGCTGTGCACGAAAAAGGCGCCAGTCCCAGGGGGCGGCACCTCAAGGTGGCTCTCAAATGACCTTGTCTGGTAAATTTCTTGCCGGGCAGCATTCTGGCTGCACGTCGTATCCCCTTGTTCTCCCCGCCCGCGGATATCGGCGGGGAGGCATCTTTGCAGCCCGACAAGAAAGGTGCGGCGGCCGATCTGCGCTGGGCTGACCTCGGACGCTAAAGAGACGAAAAGTGGCTGTCAGTTCCAAAGGTAACAGACGGGCCAGAAGAGCGGTGGATGTGGCGGATCCGGTTCAGCCGCGTTTCAGATGTTCGTCCAGCCGGGGCATGATCTCGACGAAATTGCAGGGCATGTGCCGGTAATCGAGCTGCTGCTTCAGGATGCTGTCCCACGCATCGCGGCAGGCGCCGGGTGAGCCGGGCAGGACGAAGATGAAGGTGGCGTTGGCGACCCCGCCGGTCGCGCGCGACTGGATCGTCGAAGTGCCGATCTTCTCGTAGGAGATCCGATGGAAAACCTCGGAGAAGCCGTCCATGCGTTTTTCGAACAGCGGCTCCAGCGCCTCCGGCGTCACGTCCCGGCCGGTGAAGCCCGTGCCGCCCGTCGTGATCACCACATCGATTGTCGGCTCCAGCGTCCAGGCCTTGACCTGGTCGTAAATCTTCGCCCGATCGTCCGGCACGATCGCGCGCGCTTCCAGGCGATGGCCTGCGTCGCGCACCCGCGCCTCCAGCGTGTCGCCCGATTTGTCGTCGGCGAGCGTGCGTGTGTCTGACACTGTAAGGATGGCAATTCCGACGGGAATGAAGGGGCGTTTTTCGTCGATGCCGGCCATTCTACTTGCCTCTTCCTGTCGTGTTGCAGGCGAGAACGTACCAGCCGGGCTGCGCCTCCGAAAGAGTACGCGCTGTCGCAGCCGCACGCTCACCGTTGCCGAAAATGCCGAAGCAAGTGGCGCCTGAGCCCGACATCCGAACCAGCACGGCTCCGGCCTCCGTCAGCGACTGGCAGACGTCGCCGATGACAGGCTGCAGCTGCTGCGCCGGCGGCTGCAGATCGTTGCGCATCGTTGCCATTGCCGCCAGCCACGCGTCGAGCGTTCCCGGAGCCAGAGGCAGAACGAGCGGCGCATTGGTCTTGTTCGTGAGTGTCCGGAAGACTACCGGCGTCGAAACGGCAACGAGCGGATTGACCAACACGAGGGGCAGGGACGGGAACTGGTCAAGCAGCGTGATGTCCTCGCCGATGCCCTTCGCCATGAGGGCTTTGCCGGCCAGACACATCGGCACGTCGGCGCCGAGCGCCAATGCCATTGCATCGAGGTGGGAGGGTTCGATCGTGGCATCCCAAAGTTCGAGAAGCCCAAGAAGCGTTGCCGCCGCGTCAGCGGAGCCGCCGCCGATGCCGGAGGCGAGGGGCAAATTCTTTTCGAGATGCAGATGAACAGGGCCGGCAGCGGCGAGGTCGCGGGACCGCAGTTCCTCACGCAGGACATCTCGCGCCTTTAGAACCAGATTGCCGCCCTGGGCGCTGGCATCCATTGGCAGTTCGGCGGCAAAGGGTCCCGATACGGTGAAGCGATCCGCGTCTGCCGATGCAAAGCCGATCCGGTCGCCGCGATCGGCAAAGGTAACGAGACTTTCGAGAAGATGGTGGCCGTCGGCCCGCTGGCCGACGACGTGGAGCGCCAGATTGATCTTTGCGGGCGCCGCGCGGGTCAGCGTGAAGCCCGCGATGCCGTCATCAATCATGGATCGATCAGGACTTCTTGTCCGGCGCCGGCGCTTCCGCTTCCGGGGTCACCTTCTTCGGCGCGGTTTCCTTGGCATCGGCGGAGGCCGGAACCTCTTCCTTCAGTGGCGGCAGGCCGTTTTCGATCTTCGCCTTGATCTTCGGGATCTCGGCTTCCTCGGGCTTCAGCTCAAGCGTCTGCGTCCATTGGAACACCGCTTCGAGCTTGCGGCCGACGCGCCAGTAGGCGTCACCGAGGTGGTCGTTGATCGTCGGGTCGCCAGCCATCAGCTCAGCCGCCTTTTCCAGTTCCACCACCGCATCGTCGAAGCGGTTCATGCGGAAATAGGCCCAGCCGAGTGAATCGACGATGTAGCCGTCGTCGGGCTTCAGTTCGACCGCCTTGCGGATCATCTCGAGGCCTTCGTCGAGATTGATGTTCATGTCGACCCAGGAATAGCCGAGATAGTTCAGCACCTGCGGCTGGTCCGGGTTGAGTTCCAGCGCCTTCTTGAAGCTCGGTTCGGCCTTGTCCCAAAGCTTCTGGCGCTCGTAGGCAATGCCGCGCTGGAAGAACACGGTCCAGTCGCTGCGCTTCGGCACCGGCCCGATTTGGTCGACGGCCCGGTCGTAGAGTTCGCCCATCTCCTTGAAGTCCTTGGCGTCGGACAGCACGCTGCCATAGGCGAGATAGTTGCGGATGTTCTTCGGATCGACGTCGATCAGCGCTTTCAGGTGCTTCTTGGCCTCGTCGACCTTGCCAATGCTGGCGAGGCTCAAGCCAAGCTGCAGTTCGGAGACCCGCCGCATCGGCGATGTCTCGGGAATAGCCTTGTAAAGCTCTATCGCCTCATCCGGCTTCTTCAAGTTTTCGGCGATACCACCGAGCATGACCAGAATATCGGCACTGTCGGGGTCGAGCCGGCGCGCGGTCTGCAGATAGAGCGAGACGATATCTTCGGCACCCTCGCGGTTAAGCGCAGCGCCGATAGAGAAGAGCACGGCTGCGGCACCCTGAGAGGCGTTCTTGACCTGCTGCTCCTGCGGTACGCCGTTCTCGATCTCGGTCCTCAGCGCCTGCAGCGGCGTGTAGTTGTTCACCATGTTTTCGCCAACGGCGATGGTGTCGAGTGCCTTCTGCTTGTTGTTTTCACGCGCCTCGAAGCGGGCAAGCGCCTCGACGGCTCGCATGAAGGTGTCGGGTGCAGCGCTGCCGCCTTCGCGGTCCAGAATAGCATCGTTGAGCCTGGTGCGCGCCGTCTGCTTGTCGCCCGCGGCAACTGCGATCGCTCCCGCATGATAGTTCTTGAAGACGCGGAACCAATCCGGACCTTCGAGCCCGTTGATCTGCGCCAGTGCTTCCTTCGGCTTGCCCTGGCCGAACTTCGCCCAGGCGGAAAGCAGGCCGTTCATCAGCCGGTCGAGATCGTTCGGGCCTTGGTAGTTCAGGAGCTTCTGCGCGTTGCGATATTCGCGCTTGCGGATCGCTTCGATCGCGCGGATCACGGTGGTGATGCGCTCGACGGCCGGGTCGGACTTGAGCTGCTCGGCAACCTTCGCGCCCTCGTCGAACTGGCCGGCCATCAGCAGGGTGATCATCAGCCGCTGCTTGACGTCGTTGTTGTTTGGTTCGAACTGCAGCGCGATCTTGTAGAGTTCGGTGGCGGAAGCGAAGTCGCGGTCCGTATCGGCGGTGCGGGCAGCGAGGAAGGCGCCGGCGAAGGTGTTCACCGACTTGATGTCGAAGGGCTCGCTCTCCTCGACAGCTGCGGCGACCTTGTCTTCCGCGAAGGCCTGGTGGCTGCCGCCGACTGCGGCGAGAGCCAGCAGTGCTGCGCCGCTGAGGAGGCGGAGGATCGTCATTTGCCGCATGTCAAACCTTTCGTGCCGATTGCTCGGTCTTGCGCACCACTGAGGGTTGTTTCCGGAGTCAGCCACATATAGCCCAGCGCAACTCTTGAGGAACAGAATGGCTTTTTTGGCGCAATGCGGCAAGAAAATCCTGTCGGTCGTCCCGGTAGGGTTGAGGTCCCGTCAGCTTACCCGGTCGATGCAGAAGTCGATCACTTCCGTGAGCGCCGACTTCCAGGGTGACGCCGGCAGCGGTGCCAGCGCATCCCGGGCAATCGTGCCGTAGTGCTGGGCGCGCGCGATGGTGTCGCTCAAGCCGCCATAGCGCTTGATCAGGCCGAGCGCCTTTTCGAGGTTCTGATCGCTGCTGTCACCACCTTCGATCGCCTCGCGCCAGAAGGCCCGGTCTTCCGCCGTTCCGCGGCGGTAGGACAGGATCACCGGAAGCGTGATCTTTCCTTCGCGGAAGTCGTCGCCGACATTCTTGCCGAGGTCGCTCGAGGAGCCGCCATAATCGAGCACGTCGTCGACGAGCTGGAAGGCGAGGCCAAGGTTCATGCCGTAGGATTTCAGCGCATTGCGGTCGGATTTGCTGGTCTGGGCGACGATCGGTCCGACTTCGGCGGCAGCGGCAAAGAGTGCTGCGGTCTTCGCGCGGATGACCTGGAGATAATCGTCCTCGGTTGTTTCCATGTTCTTGGCGACGGAAAGCTGGAGAACTTCGCCTTCTGCGATGACGGAAGCAGCCGTCGAGAGCACGTCGAGCGCGTCGAGCGAGCCGACATCGACCATCATGCGGAACGCCTGGCCGAGCAGGAAGTCACCGACGAGAACACTCGCCTGGTTGCCCCAGATCGTGCGCGCGGTGGACTTGCCGCGGCGAAGGTCGCTTTCGTCGACGACATCGTCGTGCAGCAGCGTCGCCGTATGCATGAACTCGACGCTGGTGGCGAGCTTGACGTGGGCGTCGCCCTCATAGCCGAACATCGAGGCGGAGGCGAGTGTCAGCATCGGGCGCAGCCGCTTGCCGCCGGAAGAAATCAGGTGGTTGGCGACTTCGGGAATCATCTGAACGTCGGAGCCGGCCTTCGACAGGATGAGCTGGTTGACGCGCTCCATGTCCGGCGCCGTCAGGTCGACGAGCGGCTTAACGGACGCCTGTTTGTTTTTGCTGTCTTCCAGCGGTATCACTACGCCCACACCGGGACTCCTGTTTTCATTGTCGCTTTCGACAATAGGAAGGGGTGTCTCGTGCGGCAAGAGGCGAATTGTCCCGCTTGCTGAAATAGGACAGGAAAAACCGCCGGATGAAGGAACTGATCCGTACCAACGATGCCGTCGTGCTCTCCTTTGCCGAGAGCCTGATGAAGGATGCCGGCATCGCAAGTCTCATCGCCGATCAGGGGATGAGCATTCTGGAAGGCTCGCTCGGCCTGTTGCCCCGCCGTTTTCTGGTCGCGGACGAGGACGCGGAAGCCGCGCGCCGGATACTGATTGACGCCGGGCTCGAGGCGGAGTTGCGGTCGTGAATTCGGACCCAGTGCTGGCGGCCGCAACCGAAACCGTCGATGCCTTCCATCGCGGCAAGTTCCATGTGGTTCAGCCGCTGGGGCAGGGACATCGCTCCGGTATGGACGCGATGCTGCTGGCATCGCTCGTTTCCTCGGACCGTGCCTGCCGCATCGCAGATCTTGGAGCCGGTGCGGGCGCCGCCGGCATGGCAGTCGCTTCGCGGATCGCAGCTGCGGAGGTGGTGCTGGTGGAGCGCTCACCGATCATGGCGGACTATGCCCGCCGCAGCCTGCTGCTGGCTGAGAATGCCCGCTTTGCCTCGCGGGTCTCGGTGCTGGAGGCTGACGTCGCGCTTGCCGGCAAGGCGCGTGTCGCGGCGGGTCTTACGGATGACAGCTTCGACCACGTGATCATGAACCCGCCCTTCAACGACGCTTCCGACCGCAAGACGCCGGACGGCCTCAAGGCTGAGGCCCATGCGATGAGCGACGGGCTCTTTGAGGTCTGGGTGAAGACGGCCGGTGCGATCATGAAGCCGGGCGGGCAACTGTCGTTGATTGCCCGGCCGGAATCGATCGCCGAGATCATCGCCGCCTGCGGCCGCCGCTTCGGCGGCATCGAGATCACGGCGCTGCATCCGCGCGTCGGCGAAAACGCCGTGCGCATCCTGGTGACGGCGATCAAGCAGAGCCGCAAGCGGCTGGTGTTGCGCGCGCCGCTCGTCATGCACGAGGAGGGGCATCGCTTCGCCGATCATGTAGACGATCTCAACAACGGTCGCGCCGCCTATCGCCGCCGCTGATTTAACGTATGCGGCATTGCGTTTGTCGTAGCAGTGCATACATGCCATGGATGGGCCAACACATTTGGCCATCGGAGCGGCATGGGGAAAAGTGCCATGCGGTTTTCCCCATGCCGCTCCGAAGCGATCCAGTAGGCGGGAGTTGAAATGAAGGCGTTCCTGAGACGGTTGTTGCCGAGGCGATTTCGCAGGGAAGGCGTCACGATCCCCGTTGTCCGGCTTCACGGTGCGATCATGGCCGGCGGTGGACAATTCCGGCCGGCGCTCAACCTGGCAACGGCGGCACCGCTTCTGGAAAAGGCCTTTGCAATTAAGGAAGCGCCTGCTGTTACGATCTCCGTCAATTCGCCCGGCGGTTCCCCGGTGCAGTCTCGCCTGATCTATCAGCGTATCCGGGACCTCGCCCAGGAGAAGAAGAAGCGCGTCCTGATCTTCGTCGAGGACGTTGCTGCGTCTGGCGGTTACATGATCGCGCTCGCCGGTGACGAGATCATCGCCGATCCGACCTCGATCGTCGGCTCGATCGGCGTCGTTTCCGGCGGTTTCGGCTTTCCGGAGCTGCTGAAGAAGATCGGCGTCGAACGACGCGTCTATACTGCCGGTGAAAACAAGGTGATGCTCGACCCGTTCCAGCCGGAAAAGGAAAACGACATCGCGTTTCTGAAGAACCTGCAGCTCGATATCCATGATACCTTCATCCAGATGGTGAAGGCGCGTCGCGGACAGATGCTCGCCGACGATCCGGATATCTTTTCCGGGCTTTTCTGGACCGGCCGACGCGGGCTGGAGCTGGGACTTATCGACGGTCTCGGCGATCTGCGCGGCGAGGTGAAGAAGCGCTATGGCGAAAAGGCGCGGCTCGAACTCATCCAGCCGGTACGCAGCCTTTTCGGCCGCCGGCAGACCGGCGCGGCCGTTGCCGGCGCCATTGTGGAGCCCTTGGCAGCGTCGGCTGCAGCGGGTCTTGCCGAAGCAATCGAGGAAAGGGCATTGTGGGCGCGGTTCGGGCTTTGAGCCCAAGCAATTCCAGCGAAATTGTAAGACGGTTTCGCATTCGGAGTTGCGTAAAAACAATGAGATAGGGCGTTCACCGGCTCCTTTTGATCGGCAACGCCCTAGCCCGCGCGCCATGGCCTTGGAGGAAAAATGCCGCAACTCATCCTGCTCCTGATCGCAGGTTTCATCTTCTGGCTCGGCTATCGCAAGTTCGTGGCCGACGCGCAGAAATTGACGCGCCAGCGTGAACAGGCCCGCCGCGAGGAGCGGACCGGGGCGCAGGGCACGCTGGTTAAGGATCCGGAAACCGGCGAGTACAGGCTGAAACGCGACGGCGAGTAGCGAGATCAAAGGGCGCGGAAGCTCCGGCGCGTCTAATTGGCGGGCCGGCGCTGTAGTTGCTTGACCCTTGTCATCAGGCGTGGCACCTGTCCGGCTCAATTTTTATGAAGAAATCCGGACGCGATCCATGACCACTCTGCCCGATCATATGAACCCGAAGCGCTCGTTTCAGGCCCTGATCCTGACTTTGCACAACTACTGGGCCGACAAGGGTTGCGCCGTCCTGCAGCCCTACGACATGGAAGTGGGCGCCGGTACCTTCCATCCGGCAACGACCTTGCGTGCGCTTGGCCCCCGTCCCTGGCGCGCCGCCTATGTGCAGCCGTCGCGTCGCCCGACCGATGGCCGCTATGGTGAAAACCCGAACCGCCTGCAGCACTATTATCAATACCAGGTGCTCCTGAAGCCGAACCCGTCCAACCTGCAGGAGCTCTATCTCGGCTCGCTGGAGGCGATCGGCCTCGATCCGCTGCTGCACGATATCCGCTTCGTCGAGGACGACTGGGAAAGCCCGACGCTCGGCGCCTGGGGCCTTGGCTGGGAATGCTGGTGCGATGGCATGGAAGTGTCGCAGTTCACCTATTTCCAGCAGGTCTGCGGTATCGAATGCTCGCCGGTCTCCGGCGAGCTGACCTATGGTCTCGAGCGTCTCGCCATGTATGTTCAGGGCGTCGACAACGTCTACGACCTGAACTTCAATGGCCGGGAAGGCGCCGAGAAGATCAGCTATGGCGACGTCTTCCTGCAGGCGGAACAGGAATATTCGCGCTACAATTTCGAATACGCCAACACGGCGATGCTGCATCAGCATTTCATTGACGCGGAAGCCGAGTGCCAGGCGTTGCTGGCCGCCGGCGCCCCGGGCGATCACAGCAACAATCAGCTGCACAAATGCGTCTTCCCGGCCTATGACCAGTGCATCAAGGCGAGCCACGTCTTCAACCTGCTCGATGCCCGCGGGGTGATCTCGGTCACCGAACGCCAGAGCTACATCCTGCGCGTGCGCACGCTGGCAAAGGCTTGCGGCGAAGCCTTTCTGTTGACCGATGCCGGTGGCGCAAACCTCAATCGGGACGCCGCTTGACCACGCAACCATCCGGCCTCGTCGTTCACATCAACGGCTGGCCCGGAACCGGCAAACTGACGATCGCGCGCCATCTGGCCGAAAGGCTGGGCGCGCGGCTTGCCGACAATCACACTCTGATCAATCCGGCCGAGGCGCTGTTTGCACGCAGCGACCCGCTCTATCGCTCGTTGCGGGCCACAGTTCGCAAGAGCGTGTTCGAGCATCTGGGGAGGGCGCCGCGCGAGCAGTCCTTCGTATTCACCGATGCGCTCTCGGATGACGCCGCCGACACGCGGGCTTTCGAGGATTGTGCCGCACTCGCGCGCGATCGTGGCGCCCGCTTCGTGGCGGTGGTCATCGATTGCGATGTCGAGGAAAATCTCAAGCGGCTGACACGGGCCGGACGGTCAAAGCAACACAAGCTGACCGATCCCGCGATCCTTTTGGAGCTTAGGGCCAAACACAGATTGCTGCGGGGCAATGGTCATGCGGTTGTCGAGATCGATGTGACGACGCTTGGCGCCAATGAGGCCGCCGAGCATATCGCCGGCCGTATCCTTGCGTGATCAAACAACTTTGACGATGGCGGCGGCCTTGTTGGCCTGGTCCAGCGTGGGGTAGGCGCCGGTGTAGATCTGACCAGCGTAGGTCTGTAAGGCGCGACGAACACCGACTGGCTTTTCCTCTGCCACGGAGACGTTCGCATAGGCAACGAAAAGCGCCGTAAAGGCGATTGCGTTGATGAGGGGTGCGAACGTTTTCATGACCTTAGCTTCGTCTTCCAGGAGTTGCTCTCTGGATTGGAATATGGCTGAAGGTCAGCAATGCTGCCGTTCCCATTGGAACAGGGATTGGACGCCGCACGCGAACACTGTGTTCACAGGGGCGACATGCGCATTGTCTCCGTTCGCTGCGACAGTTGGGGAGGAGTGCGTTTCTCCGCGCAATTGCGGTAGAAAGGCCTTTGCAGCTTGAAAGCCGGTGCTAATCTCGGCCGGGCAATTTTGGAGGGCACCCTATGATCGGTCTGGCAATCGCCGTCGTCGTGATCCTGTATCTGGTTTTCGTCTATAACGGTCTCGTCAAGGCGCGGCAGATCGCCGAGGAGGCCTGGTCCGGCATCGATGTGCAGTTGAAGCGTCGTGCGGATCTCATCCCCAACCTGATCGAAACCGTGAAGGGCTACGCGGCGCACGAGAAGTCGACGCTGGAAGAGGTGATCGCCATGCGCAACCGCGCACAGGCGGTGCCATCAGGCGACGTCGAGGGACGGGCCCAGGCGGAGGGTGCGCTCTCCCAAGCGCTCGGCAAGCTGTTTGCGCTCGCCGAAGCCTATCCGGACCTGAAGGCCAACGAGAATTTCGTCGAGCTGCAGCGCTCGCTGGAGACGATCGAAGGCGAGATCCAGATGTCGCGCCGCTACTACAACGGCGCTGCCCGCGATCTCAACGTCAAGGTCGAGAGCTTTCCGTCGAATCTGATCGCCAATGCCTTCCGCTTCGTCAAGGCTGGCTATTTCGAGATCACCAACGAAGCCGATCGCGCCGTGCCGCAGGTCAAGTTCTGACCATTCCTCGTCGCGATCCCGATCGCTACAAACCTTCCGGCCGCGGGTTCCCACCGCGGCTCAATTCGCATCAAGAGACCTATTCGATGACCACCGATACTATGAAGAAGCTGACCGTCCTGCCGACCGACCATCCGCTGCGCGGCCATGTGCGCCCGCCGGGCTCGAAGTCGATCACCAACCGCGCGCTTTTGCTGGCCGGCCTTGCGAAAGGTACGAGCCGATTGACGGGCGCGCTGAAGAGCGACGACACCCGCTACATGGCGGATGCGCTCAGGGCGATGGGTGTCGAGGTCAGCGAGCCGGATGAAACCACCTTCGTCGTGACCAGCACGGGCAAGCTGCTCCCACCGGCTGCACCGCTGTTCCTCGGCAATGCCGGAACGGCGACGCGCTTCCTGACGGCGGCGGCCGCTCTCGTCGATGGCGCAGTCGTCGTCGACGGCGACCAGCATATGCGCAAGCGGCCGATCAAGCCGCTGGTCGAAGCAATCGGCGCGCTCGGCGTCGAGGTTACCTCCGAGACCGGCTGCCCGCCGGTCACCGTCAAGGGCACCGGCGGCTTCCCGGCCGGCCGCGTCGTCATCGACGCCGGCCTCTCCAGCCAGTATGTCTCGGCGCTTCTGATGGCGGCTCCTGGCGCCAAGGGACCGGTCAGCATCGAACTTGCCGGCGACGAGATCGGCGCCCGTGGCTACATCGACCTGACGGTCGCCGCCATGCGCGCCTTCGGTGCCGAAGTCGAGCAGGTGAGCCCGTCCGTCTGGCAGGTCGCGCCGACCGGCTACAAAGCGGCCGACTATGTCATCGAGCCGGATGCCTCGGCTGCCACCTATCTCTGGGCGGCGGAAGTGCTGACCGGCGGTGCCATCGATCTCGGTGTCCCGGCAACGGCTTTCTCCCAGCCGGATGCACGCGCCCATGCGGTGATCTCAAGTTTCCCGAACCTGCCCGCGGTTATCGACGGTTCGCAGATGCAGGACGCGATCCCGACGATCGCCGTGCTCGCCGCCTTCAACAACACGCCGGTGCGCTTCGTCGGTCTTGCCAACCTGCGCGTCAAGGAATGTGACCGCGTGCGCGCGCTGTCGCTCGGCCTGACGGCGATCCGGCCGGGTCTTGCGCATGAGGAAGGCGACGACCTCATCGTCTCTTCCGACCCGGCTCTTGCCGGCCAGACCCTGCCGGCATCGATCGACACCTTCGCCGATCATCGCATCGCCATGAGCTTCGCGCTTGCTGGCCTGAAGATCCATGGCATCACCATCGAGGATCCCGGCTGCGTCGCAAAGACCTATCCGGCCTATTGGGACGCGCTCGCCTCCCTCGGCGTCGAATTCACCGGCGACCGGCCCTAACGCCCGGCGCTGTGCCTTGAAAGTCAACGACAGGAAAGCTTGATCCGCATGGCCCGCCTCGCTGCCGCATTCGCCGTTCTGGTTCTTTTTCTGGCGACGGCGGGCATCGGGCGGGCGGAGGAAGTCTTCTCCGCCTATCGCTCCGTCATCGACCTCGCCAAGGACGGCACGATGACCGTCACCGAGACGATCACGGCGACGGTCGAGGGCAACAAGATCCGCCGCGGCATCTATCGCGACCTGCCTTTGACCTTCACCGACGCGAAGGGCAAGCGCAGCAAGGTGGACTTCACGCTTCAGTCGGTCGAGCGCGACGGCGAGGAGGAGCCCTACCGCACCGAGACGATCAGCGGCGGCATCCGCATCTACACCGGTTCGGCCGAGGTGTTTCTGGAGCCGGGTGAGCACACCTTCCAGTTCACCTATGAAACCGGCCGGCAGATCCGTTTCTTCGACAATCACGACGAACTCTACTGGAACGTTACCGGCACGGAGTGGGACTTCCCGATTGATGAGGCGAGCGCCACGGTGACCCTGCCGGAAGGCGTCAGGGCGGAAGCACTCGATTTCTTCACCGGCGGCTATGGAGCAAAGGACAAGAGCGCCCGGGCCTCGCGGGACGGCAGCGAGATCTTTTTCGCCACCACCCGCCGTCTCGATCCGCGGGAAGGGCTGACCATCGCCATCAAGATGCCGAAGGGCAGCATCGACCGGCCGTCCTCCAGCCAGGAGAACACCTGGTGGCTGCGTGACCACCTCGCGCTCGTCATCGCCGGTGCCGGGCTCGTCCTCGTCCTCATCTATTACGGCCAGGCCTGGCTGCGGGTCGGGCGTGACCCGGACCGTGGCGTCATGGTGCCGCGCTGGGATCCGCCGGAAGACATCTCGCCGGCGCTGGTCAACTATATCGACAACAAGGGCTTCTCCGGCGAAGGCTGGACGGCGCTTTCGGCGGCAGCACTCAACCTCGCGGTCAAGGGCCATGTGGTTCTAGAAGATCTCAAGAACGCCATCGTCATCGCCGCCACCGGCAAGGGAAGCAACGAAAAACTGCCAACCGGCGAAGCGGCGGTCATGAAGGCGGTCAATGCGGCCGGTGGAAAGCTCACGATCGATCGCGCTCATGGTACACGGGTACAGGCAACCGGCGCCGAATTCCGCAATGCGATGGAGCGCGAGCATCGCGGCAAGTACTACCTGGCGAACAGCGGCTACATCGTTGCCGGCGTCATCCTGTCGGTGCTTTCGGTCGCGGCGGTCTTCCTCTTCGGCGATCTCAGCGAGGACAGCCTGCCGCTGGTGATCGTTCCCGTCTTCATCGCCTTCTTCGTGTCGATCCTCGCCGTCTCATTCGGCAAGTCGCTGCGCCGTGAGAAGAGCCTGATGAGCCGGATCATGTCGATCGTGGTGGTCGCCTTCATCGGCTTCGTCGCCTTCACGATCTTCTCGGCGGTCCTGGCAGCCGTCTTCTATTCAGCCGCTGAAACCCATGAGTTGCCGCTGTTGTTCGTGATCGGCGCCATCGTGCTCGTCAACGTCTTGTTCTTCTTCCTGATGGGCGCACCGACGCCGCTCGGCACGCGGATGATGGATGGCATCGACGGGCTTAGGCAGTACATGACGCTCGCCGAAAAGGACCGGATGAATATGCAGGGCGCGCCCGAGATGTCGCCTCGGCATTTCGAGACGCTTCTGCCCTATGCGGTAGCGCTCGGCGTCGAAAAGCCCTGGACCGCGACCTTCGATCGCTGGCTGCTTGCTGCGGCTGCCGGAGCGGCAGCCGCAGCCGCCTATCAGCCGAGCTGGTACCACGGCGACGGCTTCGGCTCGAGCACCTTCGGCGACCGTATCGGCGGATTTGCCGGTTCGATGGCGGACACGATGACCTCGTCCCTGCCGCCCCCGCCCAAGTCGTCGTCATCAGGCTTTTCGACCGGGGGCGGGTTCTCCGGCGGCGGCGGTGGCGGTGGCGGCGGCGGCGGTTGGTGAATCCGCCGCACACTCGGGCATAGAAATCCAAATTCATCGCGGCGCTTGGTGACAATGTTGCCAGAGATTGCTAAGTCCGCCGCAACCGTCAGGAACAGAAAAAGTCGCTCCCATGCCCGATCTTCTTATCGAACTCCGCTCCGAGGAAATTCCTGCCCGCCTGCAGCGCAAGGCAGCCGGCGACCTCAAGAAGCTGCTGACCGATGCTCTGGTCGAAGCGGGCCTGACCTATGAGGGCGCGCGAGAATATTGGACGCCGCGCCGGCTGACGCTCGATATCCGTGGGCTGAACGCCCGCTCCGCCGATATTCGCGAAGAGCGCAAGGGCCCGCGCACCGACGCCAACGAGAAGGCGATCGAAGGCTTCCTGCGTGGCGCCGGTCTCTCCTCGATCAGCGAGGCGCATGTTCACAGCGATCCGAAGAAGGGCGATTTCTATGTCGCCCACATCGTCAAGCCGGGTCGTCCGGCCGAAGAGATCATCGCCGAGGCGATGCCTGATATCATCCGCAACTTCCCCTGGCCGAAGCCGATGCGCTCCGGCGTGGCCTCGGCAAAGCCCGGTGCGCTTCGCTGGGTTCGCCCGCTGCAATCGATCGTCTGCACCTTCGGCTCGGAGACCGAGGAAACCCATGTGATCCCGTTTGAAGTCGACGGCATCGTCGCCTCGAACGTCACCTATGGCCACCGTTTCCACGCGCCTGAGGCAATCACAGTTCGCCGCTTTGCCGACTACGCCGAAAAGCTCGAAAAGGCGAAGGTCGTTCTCGATGGCGAGCGCCGCAAGGAAATGATCCTTGCCGATGCGCGCAACGTGGCCTTCGCCAATGGTCTTGAGCTGGTCGAGGACGAAGGTCTGTTGGAAGAGGTCTCCGGCCTCGTCGAATGGCCGCAGGTGCTGATGGGCAGCTTCGAGGATGCCTATCTCGAAATCCCCTCGGAAATCATCCGTCTGACGATCAAGACCAACCAGAAGTGCTTCGTCACCCGCGCGCCTGGCGCCGACACGCTCTCCAACAAGTTCATCCTCGTTTCGAACATCGAGGCGAAGGACGGCGGCAAGGAGATCGTGCACGGCAACGGCAAGGTCGTGCGCGCCCGCCTTTCGGACGCCGCCCATTTTTGGCACCGCGACCAGGGCAACCTGCCGGATCTCGAAACGCTGGAAGCGTCCGCGGAAAAGTTCGCTCTCGATCTCAAGAAGCCGCTCGACCAGCGCATGGCCAAGCTCGACTCGCTGAACGTCACTTTCCACGCCAAGCTCGGCACGCAGGGCGAACGCGTAGCCCGCATCCGGGCGCTTGCCACCGAACTCGCCAAGGTGATCGGCGCGGATCAGGAGCTCGTCGACCGCGCCGTGGTGCTCGCCAAGGCGGACCTGCGCACCGAAGCGGTCGGTGAATTCCCCGAGCTTCAGGGCATCATGGGTCACAAATATGCGCTGCTTCAAGGCGAAGAGCAGTCGGTCGCCGATGCGCTCGAGGATCACTACAAGCCGCAGGGCCCGTCCGATCGCGTGCCGACCGATCCGGTGGCGGTAACCGTGGCGCTTGCCGACAAGCTCGACACGCTGGTCGGCTTCTGGGCGATCGACGAAAAGCCGACCGGCTCCAAGGATCCCTATGCGCTGCGCCGCGCCGCACTCGGCGTTATCCGTCTGATCCTGGAAGGCAAGGCGCGCCTGGCTTTGCTCCCGGCTTTCGAAGCCGCGCTGGTTGCTCTCCGAGCACAGAAGCCGGCGCTCGCGGACGACGTTTCCGCCGATCTGCTCTCCTTCTTCCATGACCGGCTCAAGGTCTATCTGCGCGATCTGGGCGCCCGTCACGACCTGATCGACGCGGTCCTGACGTCGGATTCGGACGACCTCCTGATGATTGCCCGCCGCGTCGAGGCGCTGACGGCGTTCATCACCGACGAGGAAGGCCGCAACCTCTTGGCCGGCACCAAGCGTGCGACGCAGATCCTGGCAGCCGAAGAGAAGAAGGGAACCACCGTCGCCGACGCCGTCGATGCCGGCCTTTTCCGTCTCGATGCCGAAAAGGCGCTGCACCAGGCCGTCGAAACCGGTTCGGGCGAAGCGCGCAACGCGATCGCCAAGGAAGACTTCCGTTCGGCGATGGAAGCGCTGGCAAGGCTGCGCGAACCGGTGGATCAGTTCTTCAACGACGTGCTGGTCAATGATGACGATGCCGCGATCCGCGCGAACCGCCTGGCGCTGCTGGGCCTGATCCGTTCGGCAACCGGCACGGTCGCGGACTTCTCCAAGATTGCAGGCTAAGGCGAAGCGGGGTGCCACCGGTTCGCCGGAAGCATCCGCTGTTGCTCTCGCACAAACGTTCAAGCAGGTCGCCGCGGGGCGACCTATATCCTGTCTTCATCAAACCGATGGAGACAGCCGATGAATATCGCGACGAAGACCCACAAGCCGATCAATTTCGCCGAAAAGCTCTCGCTCTTCAGCGATCAGTGGCAACCGCGCGTCATTGCCGAGCTCAATGATTACCAGTTCAAGATCGTGCGCATCGAGGGCGACTTCATCTGGCACGATCACAAGGATACCGACGAGGCCTTCATCGTGCTCGAAGGTACGCTGCGCATCGACTTCCGCGATGGCTCGGTGACGCTTGGGCCAGGAGAGATGTACGTCGTGCCGAAGGGCGTCGAGCACAAGCCCTATGCGGAGCGCGAGGTGAAGATGCTGCTGATTGAGCCACGCGGCACCCTCAATACCGGCCATGAGGGCGGCGGACGCACGGCCGAAAACGATCGCTGGATCTGACGCGCGTGGCTGCCCACTGCATGTCTCCTTAAATCGACCTCGATTTGAGGACGAAGACATGCAGCGCGGCGCTGTAGGGTCGGGATCGCGCTTGATGACCGTCACCGTCTCGGAGTAGGAAGTCGTATGCCCGCAAAGATCCTCGTCAGCGCCTGCCTCATGGGCCATGCCGTCCGCTATGACGGTCAGTCGAAGCCGCTCCTTCATCCGGCGATCGATCGCTGGCGGGCCGAAGGCCGACTCGTGACCATCTGTCCGGAAATGTCGGCTGGCATGCCGGTGCCGCGCCCGCCGGCCGAGATCGCTGCCGGCGCCGTCGGCAAGGACGTGCTCGAAGGTGAGGCGAGGGTGGTGGAGATCAACGGCCGCGACGTCACCGAAGGATTCGTGCGGGCGGCCGAAAACGCGCTTTCGCTGGCGAAGGAAACCGGCTGTCGCTTTGCGCTGCTGATCGATGGCAGCCCGTCCTGCGGATCCGGCTTCGTCTATGACGGCAGCTTTTCCGGCGCTCGCCATCCGGGCGAGGGTGTGACGGCAGCATTGCTGGCCGGCAATGGCATCGAAGTCTATTCGGACAGGCAAATCGAGGCGCTGGTCGCGCGGATCGAAGGACTGCAAGGCCCATAATAAAAGATTACGCCCCTGCTTCTCTCAGGGGCGCAATCTCTCGCTGTGCAGCGAAACGCCCGTCAGCCTTGCATGCAGGGGACAGCTGAGCGGGGCAGGGAACTTTCCCGATAGGAGATCAGTCTAGCCGAAGTTCGAGGGTGGACGGATCAAATTGCTGTGAGCCGTCTTCGGTTGGCGGTGCAACCGTGCCGCCCATGGAGGCGCCGATCGGCGTGACCGCGGCGGTCTTTGCGGTCTGGTCGATCGCGATCATCTTCGCGTCATCCGACACCGGGTTCTGGTCGTCCGCATTCGTCGAGACGACGACCGTCGGGGAGGTATCACTGTCGGCGGAAGCCGCCTTGATGATCTCCGGCGAAGGCTTGCTGACGAAGACGACCGGGGAGCCACCGAGCCAGGCTTCGGTGCGCACCATCTTCATCTCGCCGTTGATTTTCTTGAGCTCGACCGTTTCGTCGCCTGCAGCGATCGTGGGCACGACATAGGTCACCTTCTTCTTCGACTGCAGCGGCGGGCATTCGGCGCAGGAGACCGTGGCGACACTGGCGTTGTCGGTCGTGCCGGACGCGAGCGCCTCGATCGACGACGCCTCTGCGTTGCCGGCGGCAAGCCCAAGGACGGTGGTGATCAGCAACAGGCGCATACGCTTTCTCCCGCAATTGTTAGCGGCGAGAATATGCGCACTCCCTTACTTTCCCGTCAGGAGAATTGGTAAAAATAGAATGATCCGGAAATGAGTTCCGCTCCGGATCACGCTTTCTCGCGTGCAACCGCGCGCCAGCCGATATCGTGCCGGTAGAAGCCGTTTTCCCAGGAAACGGCCGAGACCGCCGCATAGGCTCTGTCCTTGGCCGTGCCGGCATTCGTCCCCGTTGCGGTGATGTTGAGCACGCGGCCGCCGGTCGCGACCAGGGTCCCGTCCTTCATCGCTGTGCCAGCGTGGAACACTTTGGTGGTGTCGGAGGCTGCGGGAAGGGCGGTGATGGGCGTATTCTTGGCGTAGCTGCCCGGATAGCCCTTGGAGGCCATGACCACGGTCAGCGCCGTCTCGTCGCGCCATTCCGCGGTCATGCCGGCGAGCGTGCCGGTCGCCGCGGCATAGAGCAACGGGAGAAGATCGCTCTTCATCCGCATCATCAGCACCTGGCATTCCGGGTCGCCGAAGCGGACATTGTATTCGATAAGTTCCGGGCCCTTGGCAGTAATCATCAACCCGGCAAAGAAGACGCCGGAGAAGGGATGGCCGCTTTCCGCCATGCCGCGCATCGTCGGCTCGATGATCTCCTTCATCGTGCGCTCGATCATCCCGGCCGTCATGACCGGAGCGGGCGAATAGGCGCCCATGCCGCCGGTATTCGGCCCGGTATCGCCGTCGCCGACGCGCTTGTGATCCTGGGCGGAGGCAAGCGCCAGCGCCGTCTTGCCGTCGCAGAGGCAGAAGAAGCTTGCTTCCTCACCATCGAGATAGGCCTCGACCACCACTTCGGCGCCGGCAGCGCCAAAAGCGCCGGCAAAACAATCGTCGACGGCAGCGAGCGCTTCATCGAGCGACATGGCGACGGTGACACCCTTGCCGGCAGCCAGGCCATCGGCCTTGATCACGATGGGCGCACCCTGGGCGCGCACATAGGCCTTGGCGCTTTCGGCATCGCTGAAGCGGCCATAGGCGCCGGTCGGAATGTCGTAGCGGGCGCAAAGATCCTTGGTGAAGCCCTTGGAGCCTTCAAGCTGGGCGGCGGCGGCAGACGGACCGAAGACGGCGATGCCGGCTGCGCGCAGGACGTCGGCGAGACCGGCGACAAGCGGTCCCTCAGGGCCGACGACGACGAAATCGATCGCTTCCTTGCGGCAGAAGTCGGCGACGGCCCGATGATCGTCCGTGTCGAGCGCGACGATGACAGCTTCTTCGGCGATGCCGGGATTGCCCGGTGCCGCATAGAGCTTCGTCAGTTTGGGAGACTGCGCAATCTTCCATGCAAGGGCGTGCTCGCGCCCACCCGATCCGATGAGAAGAACCTTCATTGCAGCCCCCGATATCCCGAAATTGCTGCGCTGCGGTTAGGACGGCAGGGCGGCAAGGTCAAGGGAAAACGGGAGTCCGGGCGGCGATTCCCGCAATCGCCACCGTTCAGGCGATGGCCTGCCGGCTTTGTACGTCGTCCAGCCCTTCGTGGTGCGCGTAGCGGGCGGTGCGTGTCAGCGCCCAGATGCCGAGATCTTCGATCGGCAGCGGCTTGCTGATGAGATAGCCCTGGAACAGATCACAACCGGCCGCGGTCAGCATCGAGAGCTTCTCCGGCGTGTCGATGCCTTCGCCGACGACGGCGACGTCCTTGGCGTGGCAAAGCGCGATGAGCGCCTTGAGTACCGGCAGCGACTGCGACGCGGTGAGGTTCGAGACCAGCGCCCGGTCCAGCTTGATCGTGTCGGCGGTGTACTCGATGATTTGCTGGACGGATGTGTAGCCGGCGCCGAAATCGTCGATCGAAAGGCGGAAGCCGTTCTGGCGGAGCGCATCGATGTTGCGGCGAAGCTGGTCGCTGAACTTGACGGCGAAGGTTTCGGTGAGCTCGATCTCGATCGAACGCGCCTCCAGCCCATGCCGCTCCAGGCAGTCAGAGAAATGGTCGGCAATTGCCTTGGAGTGCAGTTCGGCCGAGGAGATGTTGATTGCCAGCACCGTTTCCGGGCCGAACAGCGCCTTGAGCTGTCGGCAATCCGACATCGCCTTGTTGATCACCCACCAGTCGATCTTGGTGAAAAGGCCGGAGCTTTCGGCGATCGGCACGAATTCGTCCGGGGTAACATTGCCGAGGACGGGCGAGTACCAGCGCAGCAGCGCTTCGCAGCCGGTGACGCGGCCTTCGGTGTCGACCATCGGCATGTAGACGAGATGGAACTGCTCGTCCGGATCGAGCGCGCGCAGCTCGTCCTGGATCTGGCGCAGCCGCGTGCGCTTATCGTGAAGCGCGCGCGAGAAACGGGCGGAGCGGTTCTTGCCGCTGGTCTTCGCCTGATACATCGCTGCATCGGCGTTCGAGATCAGCTCGGCAAGGTTGGTCGCATCGTCCGGGCAGATCGCCGCGCCGATGCTTGCGGTCACCGGATAGCGTTTGTCGGAGACTTCGAAGCCGTCCTCGAACAGCCCCAGAATGGCGGCCGAGATTTCCCGGACCGTTCCGTCGCCGGGTCGTGACCGCACGAACACGGCGAATTCGTCGCCGGAGAGGCGCGCGAGAATGGCCGGCTTCTGGCCGCGCCGTTCGGTGATCGCATCGACACGTTCGCCGATGCGGACGGCGAGCGTCTTCAGCAGTTCGTCACCGATCTCATGGCCATGCTTGTCGTTGACGAACTTGAAGTTGTCGATGTCGATGAAAAGCAGGCTGCACTTCTCGCCGGCAGCAATCGCCTCGCGCACGGCGCCGGCGGCAAGCGCATTGAAATGGCCGCGATTGCTGATCCCGGTCAGGGTGTCTGTCCAGGAGCTGCGTTGCACGAGTTTCAGCGATTGCACCGACTGCCGATGCAGTTCGCGGATGTTTTCCGTCAGCCGCCCGATCTCGCCTTTCTCCTCCATGTCGCGGATCTCGTCGCGCGCGCCCACCATCACCGCCATCACGTTGGCGTCGAGGGTTGCGATAGGGTCGGTGATGAAGCGGCGGATCAGCATGATGATCAGCCAGATCGAGAACAGGCTCATTGCCACGGCGCCGAGCGCCAGCAGGATCTTCTGCCTGGCCATCAGCGCATCGAAATGTTCGCTCGAAACGGTGAGCGTCGCATAAAGCGAGGGCCCGAGATGAACGCTTGCCGAAAGGTCTTCGGTAATCGCCAGCGGCCAGGGCTGGAGCATGATGTCGGAACCGTACTCCTTCTTCAGCGCCTCCTGCATGTCGAGGAACCGGTCCGGCTGGATTGCGACCTGAACGAGCAGCGCGCTTGATTTCTTGCTCGGCAGCGGCCGGGTGAAGGCGACGGGGTCGAGGAAGAAGGAATAGACGATGCGTGGTCTTTGTCCTGCTTCGTAAAGATAGGTCCAGTCGACGAGCTTGTCCTCGCGGATCAAGCGACGGGCGAGGTTGAGCTGGGCCTCGTCGATCTGGGCAAAGGGGTCCCAGCTGTTCTCGAAATAGTAGTCCGTCTTCAGGTCGGAGGTCAGCAGCGCCAGCGACACGTAGCCCGTCGGGTCGTCCAGAAGCGACTTGAGGCTTTCCTGCAGCCTGACACCCAGCGCATTGGCGCGGTAGTTCTCGTCCGTCTCAGAAACATACTGGCGCAGCGAGTTGCCGTTCAACAGCGCATTGAGGAAGCCCTTGCTGCGGCCGATCTCGTTCTGGAACACGGCGGCCGCATGTTCCAGGCGCTGCGACAGTTTGGCGTGTTCGAGCGCGCGGATGGAGCGGCTCTGCGTGACGTGGACCGAGACTGCCGCCAGCAGGTAGCCAGCGAGAACGACGGGGAAGATCAGGATGAGCGCGCGTTTGCCGAGATTCACTGGAAGTTCGCCAATGTGCTGATGATGCGTCGGCGCAATTGCACCGACTCTGTGGACAGTTCCTGTTGGTACTGGCTCTTGGCCAGGATGTCGGGTGAGGGGTAGATGGCGGGGTCGGCGCGGACTTCTTCCGGCAGGAGCGCATAGGCTGCCCGGCTTGCCGTCGGCATGTTGAGCGCCAGCGCGTTCGCGGCAGCACTGCCCGGCGAACCGAGATAGTCGAGCAGAGCGAGCGCGCGGTCCTTGTTCGGCGATTTGGCGACGACCGACATGCAATCGAGCCAGGAAAGCGTGCCTTCCTTGGGAACGGCGTAGCGCCAGACGCCGGGCGTACCTGCCTTGTCGTTCAGCACGTGCTGGTCGCCGCTGTAGCCCAGCGCCATGTAGATGTCCTTGCTGACCGTCGGATTCTGGATCGAGCTGATGATATATTCGTAGGTGAGCACCGAGGGCGCCTGTTCCTTCATCAAGCCGAAGGCCGCCTTCAGCGTCGCGCTATCGTTGGTGTTGATCGATTGGCCGAGCAACATCAGCGGTGCGACGAAGGCTTCGTTGTGGTCGTCGTACATGGCGACATGCTTGGCGAGTGCCGGGGCTGGGCGCATGAGATCCTGCCAGGAGGTCGGCGCCTCCGAAACGACGTCCGATCGGTAGAGGATGCCCATCGTGCCCCAAAGATAGGGAAGGCCGCGGCCCGAGCAGCGCTTGCGCCAGCCTTCGTCATAATCCCGGAGCGAGGCGACGTTGGTCTCATCGAGCTTTTCGAGCACGCCCTTGCGGCCGAAAAGGGCAGCACTGTTTTCGCCTGTCACCACCAGGTCGACGCGGCTGTTCGGATCGGCCAGCACCTCGTCGCGCGTGTCGCCGCTATCGTAGTATACCTGGTGCACCGCGACGCCGGTTATCGACGTCCAGCGGTCGAGGATCTTCTGGTCGATATAGGATTCCCAGATCAGCAGGTTCAGGGTCTCGGCCGGTGCCGCCGTTGCAAATAGCAACGTCGCCAGTAAGGCCGGAATCGCCGTTCGCCCCTGCATTCTATACCCCTGCCCAAGCCCGTCTGACGACCGTAGCGCGCAAAAATTGATGAATGATTACGTAGGGCTGCGACGGGGGATGGGGGCGTCGCGTGCTGCTTGTGGCGGAAACGAAAACCGGGCGCCGCATGACGGCGCCCGGTGAAAACGGAAGCGATTTCGGCGCGAAGAGCCTATCGCGCGGGAATCTTCGGCAGCAGGATCGTGAGGATGCCAAGCAGCGGCAGATAGGAGCAGATGGTGTAGACGAACTCGATGCCCTGCCGGTCGGCAAAGATGCCAAGCACGGCCGCACCCATGCCGCCGAAGCCGAAGGCGAACCCGAAGAAGACGCCCGCAATCAGGCCGACCCGACCCGGCACCAGCTCCTGGGCGAAGACGACGATCGCCGAGAAGGCCGAGGAGAAGATCAGGCCGATGATGACGGAGAGGACGCCGGTCCAGAAGAGGTTCGCATAGGGCAGCAGCAAGGCGAAGGGGATGACGCCGAGGATCGAGAACCAGATGACGAAGCGGGCGCCGTAACGGTCGCCGATCGGCCCGCCGAGGAAGGTTCCGGCCGCGGCCGCGCCGAGGAACAGGAACAGCATGAGCTGCGCCTGCTGCACGTCGATGCCGAACTTCTCGATGACGAAGAAGGTGAAGTAGCTGGAGATGCTCGCCATGTAGACGTTCTTGGTGGCGGTCAAGAGCACGAGCACGGCGACCGCCCACATGACCCGCCCCTTCGGCAGGGGAAGGGCACGGCTCGGCGCAGGCCGGCTCATCGTGGTGCGGCGATGGCGCACATACCAGGTGCTGACCCAAGAGAGCACGAAGAAGCCGATGATCGCGACGATCGAGAACCAGCTGAGGCTTCCCTGACCGAAGGGAATGACGATGAAGGCGGCAAGCAGCGGACCCATGGCGCTGCCGGCGTTGCCGCCCACCTGGAACAGCGATTGCGCCAATCCGTGGCGACCGCCGGAGGCGAGGCGGGCGATGCGCGACGATTCCGGATGGAAGATCGCCGAACCGATACCGATCAGGCTCGCGGCCACCAGCAGGACCCAGAAATCATGCGCGTTTGCCAGCAGGATCAGGCCGCTGCAGGTCGAAAGCATGGCGAGTGGCAGCGAATAGGGCAGCGCCCAGCGGTCGGTGATGATGCCGACGGCCGGCTGCAGCATCGATGCCGTCAGCTGGAAGGTGAAGGTCAAGAGGCCGATCTGCACGAAATCGAGCGAATAGTTCGCCTTGAGCAGCGGGTAGAGTGCAGTCAGCAGCGACTGCATGATGTCGTTCAGCATATGGCAGAAGCTGACGGCCAGGATGACGGAGAAGGCCGTCTTTTCCGGCGAGATCCCGGAAGTTGAGGTCACGGTAGACATGGGTGATTCCTTGCCGTCTCGGAGGTTGTATGCGGCAAGGGCTATCTGTACTGAGGTTGCGATTGGCCTGCTTTTGTGATGTGGTCGATTTCTTTCGTGAGTGGGCCAAATGCCGATCCGCCGATTTCCCTTGCCGCAGCTTCCCGATGACGATCACTTCCGGAACCTCGATTGGGTCGAGACCGGAAACGCCCCGGTGCTGGCGCTCGGACGAGACTATAGCGCCGGTCTTCTGGTTCCCTTCCACAGCCATACGCGCACGCAGCTCTGGTGGGCGCGCGGCGGCGTCGTGCTGATGCGCACTGAACGCGGGCGCTGGATGGTTCCGCCCGGCCATGCCCTCCTGATCCCCGCCGGCATGGAGCACTCGGCCGAGATGATCAGCGACGTGCGCATGCATTCGATCTACTTCGCGCCGGACCTGCTGCGCGCCGAGCGGCCGATGGTCATGGAAATCAACCCGCTCGCCGGCAGCCTCGTCGATGCGCTCGTCAGCGTCGAGAACGAGGCGATGTCGGAGCGGCGTGAACAACTGGTCACGGATCTGCTTCTGGAGGAAATCGGCCGGCTGCAGGAACGCCCGCTCGGCCTGCCGTTTCCGCGCGACGAGAAGCTTGCAGCACTTTGCCGACAGTTCCTGCAGGCGCCATCGGCGGCAGCGAGCATCGACCAGTGGGCGGATCGGATGCGCCTCAGCCGGCGATCGTTCACGCGCTTCTTCCGCAAGGAGACGGGTGTCAGCTTCGTCACCTGGCGCCAACAGGCCTGTATCTTCGCCTCCTTGCCGCTCCTTGCCGATGGCGAGCCGATCACCAATGTGGCGCTCGATGCCGGCTATGAGAACGTCGCGGCCTTCACCACCATGTTCCGCCGCATGCTCGGCAGCCCGCCGAGCGTCTATCTCAAGACCTATCTCGGCCAGTGACCGGGGTTCGCCAACCGGGTATGGCAAAGGAAGGTTGAATTGACCTGGTTAACGGAATCGTAGGAACAAGCCGCATAAGTCGCCCTCGTGCCGTGCCAGTCCACCTCCCTCCCTCGGCCTGTCGGCACGGTCAAAACTTCGCCCCGGCGAATGATTCTTCCGGAGTTGTTTCTTGCGTATCCGTTCTCTCGTCCTCCTTTCTGGAACCCTTTTGCTGTCGGCGAACGCCGCCTCTGCCGGTGACGGCCAGTATTTCTGGTCCGGTGACTGGTACCTGAAGGTCGGTGCCACCGGCTTCCTCGGCCCGAAGTATGAAGGCGCCTCGAAGCGCATGTTCCAGGCAGCACCCCTGATCTCGCTCGGCAAGGCCGGCAGCTCGGTCCGCTTCTCCTCGCGCAACGACAACATGTCCTATGCGCTCGTCGACCAGGGGAGTTTCCGTGCCGGTCTCGTCGGCAAGCTGATCTTCGAGCGCGACGCCAGCACCTCGAGCGACCTGAAGGGCCTCGCTCCGATCAAGTTCGGCGGTGAAGTCGGCGGCTTTGCGGAGGTCTATCCGACGGACTGGCTGCGGGTGCGCGCCGAAGTCCGCCAGGGCATTCGCAGCCACCACGGTGTCGTTGCCGACGTCGCGGCCGACGCCTTCACCGATGTCAGCAGCAATGTCCGCATTTCCGGCGGCCCGCGCCTGAGTGCGGCCACGAGCGGCTACTACTCGGCCTACTACGGCGTAAACGATCGCGAGTCGGCTGCATCCGGGCTCAGCACCTACAGTCCACATGGCGGCGTCGGTTCTGCCGGCGTCGGCGCCGCGATCACCTGGCAGGCAACGGAGAAGCTTGAGACGAGTGCCTATGCCGAGTATCGGCGCCTGCTTGGCCCTGCCGCCGATTCCAGCCTCGTTCAAGAGCGCGGGAGCCGCAACCAGGTCCTGGTCGGTCTGTCGGCGACCTACCGCTTCGACTTCACCCTTCCCTGACATTGCGCTGGTCCGGCGTTGCGGCGATCTCGCCGCTTGACCGGCCGGACCTGCGGCGTCAAACAGGGGCATGAACACGTTCTCCGCCGATTCCGGCCGCGTCCACGACGCGCCGTCCAACAACTGGGTTTATCGCGTACTGCCGCGCGCGCTCTGGCCCTATGCCCAGCTTGCCCGTTGGGACCGTCCGATCGGCTGGCAATTGCTGCTGTTGCCCTGCCTCTGGTCCGTGGCGCTGGCGACGGGCGCAGCGGCGGGCACCGAAGCATTCTCGTTCGGCCGTTTCCTGTACCATTGCTTCCTGTTCACCGCCGGCGCGATCGCCATGCGCGGTGCCGGTTGCACCTACAACGACATCGTCGACCACGACATCGACATGGAAGTTGCCCGCACCCGCTCGCGGCCGCTGCCGTCGGGGCGCGTTTCGCGTCTTCAGGCGAAAGTGTTCATGGTGCTGCAGGCGCTCGTCGGCCTTGTCGTGCTGCTGCAGTTCAACACGGTCTCGATCGTGCTCGGCATCCTGTCGCTGGCGATCGTCGCGATCTACCCCTTTGCCAAGCGGTTTACCGATTGGCCGCAATTCTTCCTGGGCCTCGCCTTCTCCTGGGGTGCGCTAATGGGCTGGGCGGCCGCGTTCGGCACGCTGTCGCTGGCAGCCGTGCTGCTCTACGGTGCGGCGATTGCCTGGACGATCGGCTATGACACGATCTACGCCTACCAGGACCGGGAGGACGACGAGCTGATCGGCGTGCGTTCGACGGCAAGGCGGTTCGGCGAAAATCCGCGGCCGTGGCTGATCGGCCTTTATGGCATCGCGACGCTGTTGTTGCTGCTGTCCTTCGTGGCCGCCGGTGCCGGCGCCATTGCCTATATCGGACTTCTGATTGCGGCGGCGATGCTGACCTATCAGATCCTGGTGCTGAACATCCACGATCCGGCGCAGTGCCTGGCGCTGTTCAAGTTCAATGGGGTCGTCGGCCTTATTATCTTTGTCGGCCTGGTGCTGGCGTTTCTTGTTCGCCTGATATGAAAAATCCTCCGTCGCGGCGGAGGATCCTCTTCATGCAATCGGTTCGTCCCGCTTCTGCATGTTTCCTTAAATCGTAGCCGGTTGAAGGGTAAAAACATGCAGCCCTGAAAGTGCTACAGCGACCTTTGCGCGTTTGAAAAGACGCGCGGCGCGGTAGTGGCGGGCCGTAAAAGCTTCAGGCCCAGCTGATCTCGCGGGCGGCCTTGCGCTCCTTCGCCTCGTGACGCGCACGGAAGCTGGACAGGATCACGGCAACCGCGGCGGCGATATGCTTGCGCATCGGGTTTCTCCTTCTTTCGTGTTCTTGGCTATGAACCCGATATGGCACGAAGAAGGCGGCGGAGCTGTTTCCGTGGGAACATCTCGAGCAATCCCGGAAAACCTGTGAAATGGCTTGCCGTCCGCAACGGCATCCCAAAATAGGCAGCCCCAAGATCGCCAGCACAGAAATCGAACGACAACAGCCGGCCGCAGGGAACGGCCGGCTGTCGCGCTGGAGTTACTGCTGCGGATTAGCTGCGGGCGATGATCTCGCGCCCGTCGATTTTCATGTGAACGCCAAGCGTGCCGGTGGAACGGCGCACGAGGAAACGCGGCCGGCGCTCGGCGAAGAAGGAGTGGCGGCGCCGCGGCTTGACCGGTGCCGTGCGCACGTCGCCGAGATGCTCTTCGAGGGGCCTTGCGACGCCATCCGCTTCCACCATCAGCATGGGAATGCGATAGGCTTCCGCCCAAGCGCGCCAGTCGGCCGCGATGTCGGACAGGTCGTGTGCGACGAGCAGCGGAACGCAGAGGTCCGGGTCGTCGTGATGAAGTTCCAGCGTCACTGTAACGTCTCCGTCGCCGTGATCGATCGCGCGAGCCGCGACCCCTTTGAATGCCCGCGCCGGCAGTGCGATCGAAAGCGGCAGGCCGCTCGATGGTAGCACCTTGCGCAGAACTGCGCCACGCTCGTCCAGGCTGATCGTGACATTACCCGTATGACCGCGCAAGGCGTAGCTTGCCTGCTGTGGAAAGCGCTTCGGATCAAGACGGAGCGTGTTTTCGACCCATGCGGGTTGAGAGAGTGTGTTGCGCATTTCAATCGCCCTTGTTTTTCCTTGAGAGCCGGTTTCCGGTCTTCTCGTCGGGACTTTTTCGTCCTCTATGGGCTGAAGAATAGGCGCCCCCCTTTCCGAACGGCTTAAGAATCGCGGTTAAGAAAACTTTGCGTTTTTCGATGGTTAGCAAAAGCCGACCGCTCAGGGTTTCCGTTTCGTCAACGGCTTCGGCGGTCTTGTTCCGATCGGACGCAACAGGCAGCATGTCGGCGGCCGGTCAAAAGCCACACACAAGCCAGTGCTGCAATCATGACGCGTCAGAATTCTGTTTCGGGGTTGGTTCGGCCGCCCCATGGGTAACCGACGGGGCCAGGCATGGTATCGACCTATCTCGACTACAGTCGCATCACGCGTGATTTACGCAGCAGCCTCAATCGTGTTGCCCAGCAGCCGCAGATCGCGCGCGAAGCTGAATATTACCGGGAAAACATCGACAAGGTGAAAACCGTCGACGCGTTCCTCGACGACTACCGGCTCTACTCCTACGCGATGAAGGCGCATGGCCTGGAGGACATGACCTATGCCAAGGCCTTCATGCGCAAGGTTCTGGAAAGTGACCTCAAGGACGACAACAGTTTTGCCAACCGTCTCACGGATGAACGCTACCGCAATTTCGCGCAGGCCTTCAACTTCAGTTCGGCAACCGCGGTGGCCCAAACCAACGCACAGCAGGATGCGCTGATCGGCCTCTACAACGACCGCATCAACGATCTCGATACAGTCATGCGGCAAGAGATGGCCTATTTTGGCGCGGCCATGGATCTGGTCACCGATGTCGACCAGTTCCTGGGCAACGAAAAGCTGCGCTCCTTTGCCTTCACCGTGTTCGGACTGAACCCGAAGACCTTTTCGTACACGGAAGTTCGCAATGCGTTGACCAGCGATCCCGCGACCTTGACCGCCAACCAGACGGCAGCCAAGACGCGGTTGACCGAAGCGAGCAAGCAACTGACGGATCTCGGCGCACGCGACACGGCTCTCGCCCAGATCGTCAGCCTGACGGCCCAACTGGCCGCCGCGCCCGATGCCGACAAGCCTGCCATCCAGACGAAGATCGACGAGCAGAACGCGATCGTCACCGACCTCGATGCACGGCTGCCGCCGCGCGACCAGGCGCCGGCGCTAAAGGCGCAGCTCTCCCTGGAGGTGAACACGCTTGCCAGGCAGATCAGCGGTCTCGATATCTATATCCAGCTCGCCTCGACATTCAATTTCAATGCCGACGGCAGCGTGCCTGCCGGCGAGAAGGCGATCAGCGACGAAAAGAAAAAGCTGCTCAACGAGGCCTATGTCTTCGTGAGACCCGGCGTCACACCGTCGGGTGGGGCACGGCTGACCGGCGCTGGCGCGCTGCTCAACAAGGAATACTACGAACAGAAGATCGGCAGCATTACCAAGGTCTCGGACCTGATCGCCGACAACCGCTTGCTCAACTACGTCATCACCGCCTTCGGCTTGCCGTCCGCGACGACGATGCCGTCCACGGTCGAAAACATCCTCACAAGCGACATCAACGACCCGGAGAGCTACGTCAACAAATATGGCGGCGAATACAACGCCGCCTACAAGAAGATGCTGGCCGCCTTCAACTTCCAGACTGACGGTACGCTGCAAGCCGGCAAGACCGCGCAGGATGCGGACCAGACGAAGACGACGTCCGACGGCTACATGGTGCGCTACAACGACAAGAGCGACGCTGAGGACGAAGCGCTGGTCAAACGTTTCAAGCTCCTGATCGGCACGATGAAATCGGTCGACGAGTTGCTCGCCAACAATGACATGAAGAAATTCATGCTGCGTGCTTTCGGCCTCGAGAATGAGGATCTGAGCACGCGAACGCTGAAGCGGATTCTGACCAGCGACCTCAACGATCCCAAAAGCTACGCCAACACGCTGCGCGATGAGCGCTATGTCAAGCTGGTAAAGGCATTCAACTTCAATCCGGACGGCACGCTCGGCGCACCAAAGCTGGCGCAGAGCGAAGCCGACATCATGAACACGGCCAAGGCCTATGTGATCGCCAAGTCCCGGTTCGGCACGGATGAAGAGAAGAAGGTCGCCAAGGATAAGGCGCAGGAGGAAGCCAAGTACTACAGTGCCGAGATGGAGAAGGTCGAGACGCTCGATGCCTTCCTGGCGAACCGGCGGCTGGTCGATTTCGTGCTCGTCGGGTCCGGCATCGATCCGGAAACGGTCAAGACCGAATACCTCAAGGACATGTTCACGTCCAACCTGGACGATCCCAAGAGCTTCATCAATACCGATCCGAACGGCCTGAAGTACCGCGGGATCGTCGCCTCTTTCAACTTCGATACAGAAGGCAAGATCGTCCGCGGCGAGGCCGGTCAGATCCAGACCCGACGCGGATTGATCACCACCGTCGACCTCTATCTCAATCAGTCGCTCGAGGAGTCCGAAGGCGCCGACAACGGCGGCGTTCGCCTGGCGCTCTACTTCAAGCGCAAGGCCCCGGAGATCAACACGGCCTACGACATTCTGGCCGAGACCGCCCTGTTCCAGGTTATCAAGACGGCCTACAGCATGCCGGAGGGGCTGCAGAACGCCAAGATCGAGGCGCAGGCCGCCTATATCGAGCGCGTCGTCGACATCAAGGATCTGCAGGATCCCGCGAAGCTCGAGAAGCTCCTGCAGCGGTTCACGGCACTTTATGACGTCGAAAACAACACGGACGTATCACCCGGGCTGGCGATCCTCAGCGGTAGCGGCGGAGGCGGCGTCAGCGCCGAGACGCTCCTGTCTCTCTCGCAGTTGCGCGCAGGCGGTCGCTGACGTGAGTTGCGTGAGGTGCAGCGAACCCTTTGCGGCAGGTGCCTAAGCTTGCCGCAGAAGACTGCCCGCTTCACCGGTCGGCGCGCAGCACCTTGTCAGGGTTCATGATGCCCGCCGGATCGAAGGCGTGCTTGATCCGTTGCATCAGCTCGATCTCGATCGGTGCGCGGATTTCTGCGAGCTCGTCGCGTTTCAGCTGGCCTATGCCGTGCTCGGCCGAGATCGAGCCGTTATATTTCAGAACAATACCGTGCACGATCGCGTTGATCTCGCGCCAGCGATCGAGGAAGGCCTGCTTGTCGGCGCCGACCGGCTGCGAGATGTTGTAGTGGATGTTGCCGTCGCCCATATGGCCGAAGGAGCAGATGCGGGCACCTGGTATCGCCTTCATGACAGCGACGTCCGCCTCCTTCATGAAGGCGGGAATGCTGGAAACGGGCACTGAAACGTCGTGCTTGATCGAGCCGCCCTCGGGTTTCTGCGCCGGCGACATGCTTTCGCGCATATGCCACAGCGCCTTGCCTTGCGTCTCGTTGGCGGCGATCACCGCGTTTTCGACGAGACCGGCGGCAAAGCCCTGCTCCAGGAGGTCGTTGACCATGCGCTCGGCGCTTTCGGCCGAATCCGAGGTCGAGATGTCGATCAGTGCGTACCAGGGATGGACGGTTTCCATCGGGTCGCGAACGCCGGGAATATGTTTCGTCGTGAATTCGACGCCGAGGCGCGGCATCAGCTCGAAGCCGGTCAGCGCCGGCCCGCAAAGGCTGGCGGCCTTTTCGAAGAGAGCGAGCGCATGCTCGACACTGCCGACGCCGGCGAAGGCCACCTGATGTCCGAGCGGCTTCGGGAATAGCTTGAGCACCGCGCCGGTGATGACGCCGAGCGTGCCCTCGGCGCCGATGAAGAGGTCGCGCAGGTCGTAGCCGGTATTGTCCTTCTTCAGCCGGCGCAGCCCGCCCCAGATCTCGCCGGTTGGCAACACCACCTCGAGGCCGAGGCAGAGCTGGCGCATGTTGCCATAGGCGAGCACCGCCGTGCCGCCGGCATTGGTGGAGAGATTGCCGCCGATCCGCGCGGAGCCTTCCGAACCGAGCGACAGCGGGAACAGGCGATTGTGATCGTCGGCAGCCTTCTGGATATCGGCGAGAATGCAGCCGGCGTCCGCGACGATCACGTTGCCGACCGGATCGACGTCGCGGATCCGGTTCAGCCGTTCGAGCGAAAGCACGATGTCCGCCTTGCCTTCCCGCGGGATCTGTCCGGCGACGTGGCCGGTGTTGCCGCCCTGCGGCACGATCGCCGTGCGGGTCGCGCTGGCGAGTTTCATGATGCGCGAGACCTCGTCGACCGAACCGGGGCGAAGCACCATCGGCGTCGTGCCGCGATAGAGCCCGCGGGATTCGACGAGATAACGCGCCTTGTCCGCTTCGGCGGTGAGCGCATTGGCACTGCCGACGATCTCGATGAAGGAGGCAATGAGTTCAGGAGAGGGAAGGGGCGTCATGGGTCTGCCTTCGCGTTGCGCTTGAGGGCGCTATCGGATCGGTCGATCTGAAGTCACGATCCTCGGTTCGTATCGATTGCGATCATAGCCGCAATCGCAGCCGTTCGGTGAGCGCGGGTGCGGAGGAGGCGCCGCACGCCAACTCACCCTCGCGGAGCCGCCGCCCGCTGCAGCCGGTCGATGATCGCTTCTCCCAATCCTTCCGAAGGGATCGGCCCGAAGGCGATCGTCGCAGCGCCGCTGGCATCGGCCCGCTTCATGTAGTCGAAGAGATTGGCTGCCGCTTCGCGAAGATTTCCGCTCGGGCTGAGATCAAACACGATGGCCGCCTGTTCCTCTCCGGTGACCCGGCCGCCGCCGAACCGGATCAATGCCTCGCCCGCACGCACATCGGCAACATCGAGCCTGACGGCCGCGCCGGGCGCGTAATGCGAGGCCAGCATGCCCGGCGCCTCGATCGTCGCCCCCGCCGTCTCCGGCCTGATGACCGGACGACCGAGCAGGCGCTCGATTTCTGCGGCATCGAGGCCACCGGGGCGGAGCAGCCGGATCTCGCCGCCGTCGACCTTGATGATCGTGGACTCCAAGCCGATCTCGGCCGGGCCGGCATCGAGGATCAGTTTCAGCTTTTCACCGAGATCGGCATCGACGTGGGCCGCACTGGTCGGGCTGATCTTGCCCGAGGTGTTAGCGCTGGGCGCTGCGAGCGGCCGCCCGAAGCCAGCGATCACCCGGCGTGAGAAGCCGTCGGGCATGCGGATGCCAAGCGTATCGAGGCCGGCCGAGGCCAGCGCATGCACGCTGCTATCAGGCCGCTGCGGCAGGATCAGCGTCAGGGGGCCGGGCCAGAAGGCTTCCGCCAGGCGTCGGGAAATCGGGTCGAAGCGCACATGAGCCTCGGCCATCGCCATGTCGGAAACATGCGAGATCAGCGGATTGAAGCGCGGCCGACCCTTCATCTCGTAGATGCGGCTGATCGCATCGGGATTGGTGGCGTCGGCGGCAAGGCCATAGACAGTTTCGGTCGGAATGGCGACCGGTTCGCCTTCGGCAAGAACGGCGCAGGCGCGTTCGATCGCGCGGTCCGGTTCCTTATCCGTGTCGATGATCTCTGCCATGCCGCTTCCTTTCCGACGCTTCCTTAACGGACGCGCCGGGAAAACAGAACGATTTTCTTTGCGGGAATCGGTTGCTGCCTCAGAGACTGCGGATGATGCGGCGCAGCGCGGAGTCCCGGGCACCCAGCATCAGCACGTTCTTGAGAGCAACCTTGGGGTCGTCCGTGCGGAAGAGGAGCCCGTTGTCGCGGACGTTGCGGTTGATGACCATCTGTCCGTCTTCGGCGTTCGGCTCGATCGCGACCGCGAAATACATGCGGGAATAGCCGCTCTGGATACGGTCGAAGAAATGCGTCTCGTCACCAAGGTCGCTGAAGAAATTGGCGAAGTAGAATGACCAGGTGATGTCCTTGGAAGGCGTGACCGCCGTCCGCGCCGCCGTCACATGGCAATAGCCGAGATGCGGCTTGCCGACGAGCGTGCGGTGGAAAATCAGCTTGGGAAATTGGATCGAGGCATGAAAGCCGTTGATCCGCTTGTGCGTCGTGTCACCGGCGGTCGCGAGCTTCTTGCCGGTCCTGTCCGCGACTTCCTCGTAGCTCAGATACCGTCTTTCGCTCGGCAGCCATTGCCGGCGGTTGATCCTGCCGGTGCGCAGAAACTCGGTGTGAACTGCCGTCTTCGGCATGACCGCCGGCGGCTTCTCGGCCGCTGCGTCGTAATATCTGAACTTTGCCATGATCGTCAGCGTGCCATCTGCCTGCCGGACATCTTCGTCCGCCGGCAAGCCTAGTGGCTTATGGTTAATGAAGGATTTCCGTTCGTTCGCGGAAGATACCCCTGCACGTTCATGGGAATGTCGCAAACGGGCGAAGCCTTCCCGTGCCTGCGCCATATCGGTCGCAAAAGACGGCATATGCCCAGTTTTTGATCTATCTATATGTTTATAAAGTGAAAAATTTTCATATCCGTTTCCAGAAGACGGTTTCGATCGTGTCGTCATTCTGGAATTGAATGTCGCTATCCGGCGCCTGCCGGGGCGCCTTCCACGCTTACATATCCTTACTCAAGGTGTCGTCTTCCAAGGGGGAAGGCGGAGAATTGGGAAGCCGGTCAAATCCCGGCGCTGCCCCCGCAACGGTGGTGGAGCGAAAGCCTCGGCACAAGGCCACTGGACGGTTCCGTCCGGGAAGGCGCCGGGCTGGTCCCACAAGGACGGCTCCTGAGCCCGGAACCAGCCTTGACAGACATAACCGTAACGGGTTGCGGCGGGCAGCCGGATCGGAGCCTCAAACGCATGGGTGTGCGCCCGTGCGGGTTCCTGTCCTGCCTCTCCGAAACATGGCGCATGAGGACAGGACATGGACACCAGAAACGATATGCTTCGTAAGCTCAAGGGCCGGCGTGACGGCTACAGCCTCGATCGGGCCTTCTATATCGACCCCGACTACTACCGGCAGGACCTGGAAAACATCTGGTATCGGGATTGGCTGTTCATCGGCCACGATTGCGAAATCCCGCGGGCCGGCAACTATTTCACCGTCCAGGTCGGCGATTATCCCGTCGTCGTCACCCGCGATCGCCAGGGCACGATCCGCGCGCTCCACAACTCCTGCCGTCACCGCGGCTCCCGCGTCTGCACGCAGCACAAGGGCTCTTCGGCAAAGCTCGTCTGTCCGTATCATCAATGGACCTATGAGCTCGACGGCTCGCTGCTCTTCGCACGCCAGATGGGCGAGGACTTCGACAAGGCAGCCCACAGCCTGAAACAGATCCACTGCGAGACGGTCGGCGGCTACATCTTCATCAACCTGTCGGAGACGCCGGCGGATTTCGCCGCCTTCCGCGAGCTGGCCACGCCCTATCTCGCGCCGCACCGGCTGGGAGAGACCAAGGTCGCCTTCGAAAGCACGATCATCGAAAAGGGAAACTGGAAGCTCGTCTGGGAGAACAACCGCGAGTGCTACCACTGCGCCGCCAATCACCCCGAGCTCTGCCGGACCTATCCGGAAGCGCCGACCGCGACCGGGGTGCAGGGCGCCAAGGACGATCCGGTGATTGCCGCCCATTGGGCGAAGTGCGAGGCCGAGGGCCTGCCGAGCGAGTTCCGGATGTCGCCGACCGGCCAGTTCCGCGCCGCGCGCATGCCGCTGGTCGATGATGCCGAAAGCTACACCATGTCGGGTGCGCCCGCCGTCAAAAGGGCGCTGTCGGCCGATGTCAGGCAGAAGCAGATCGGCACGCTCCTGATGTTCCACTACCCCACGACCTGGAACCACGTGCTTTCGGATCACGCCATCACCTTCCGCGTATTGCCGCTCGGGCCGGAACTCACCCAGGTGACGACGAAGTGGCTGGTCAACAAGGACGCGGTCGAAGGTGTCGACTACACGCTCGAGGATCTGACTCATGTCTGGACCGAGACCAACGACCAGGACCGCCAGATCGTCGAAGAAAATGCCTTCGGCATCCGCTCGCCGGCCTATGAGCCCGGCCCCTATTCGCCGGAGCATGAAGGCGGCGTGATGCAGTTCGTCGAATGGTACTGCAAGTTCATGGGGCAGCGCCTGCAGGGCGATGCGGCTCCCCTTTCCAAGGTCGCCTGACATGCAGATGGCGTCCTCCTTCCATCATTTCGACGAGCTGCATGTCTGGATCGATCGGCAGCAGATGCTCGAATGCACATCGGCGGTTGTCGAAACCGCCGATGTCATGACCTTCACCTTCCGCGCGGAGAAGCCGGCCTGGTTTCGTTATCTGCCCGGGCAGTTCGTCACCCTCGAATTGCCGGTCGCAGACGAGCCTGTCATGCGTACCTACACACTCTCGTCGACGCCATCGCGACCGCTCTCGATTGCTGTCACGGTGAAGGCACAGGCCGACAGCATCGGCACGCGCTGGATGTTCGATCACCTGAAGCCCGGCATGAAGCTCAGAGCCTTCGGCCCGCTCGGCGATTTCAGCTTCGTCCGTCATCCCGGCGAAAAGTACCTGTTTATCTCCGCCGGCTCCGGCATCACGCCGATGATGTCGATGACGCGCTGGATGGCCGACTGCGTGCCGGAGACCGATGTCACCTTCATCTCCTGCGCGCGTCGGCCGGACGACCTTCTGTTTCGCTCGGAGCTCGAGGTTCTGGCGACACAGATGTCCGGGCTGAACCTCGGCTTCATCGTCGAGGGGCACGAGGCGCGTCACGGCTGGCATGGCCTGCGCGGCCGCATCGACGGTGCCAAGCTGCCGCTGCTCGCTCCCGACTTCCTGGAGCGCACGGTGTTCTGCTGCGGTCCTGAACCGTTCATGCGCGGCGTGCGCGAGATGCTGAAGGCAGCCGGCTTCGACATGGCCCGCTATCACGAGGAGAGCTTCCAGCCGGCGGCAGCGCCTGCGGCGGAAGAGATCGCCGTCCGCGCTGGCGTGGCGGGCGACAGCGAAGCCGCTGCCGCCAAGGTTGCTTTCACCATGAGCGGCAAGGAGGTGGAGGCGAAACCTGGCCAGACGATCCTGCAGACGGCGCGTGCTAATGGTGTCAGGATCGGCGCTGCCTGCGAGGGCGGTATCTGCGGCACCTGCCGGGTGATGAAGGTCGCGGGCGAGGTCGAGATGAACCACAATGGCGGTATTCTCGATGACGAGATCGACGAGGGTTACATCCTCGCCTGCTGCTCGCGGCCGCTGGGAGATGTCCAGATCGAAGCCTGAGAGCGCCGTTTGGAAGGAACGGACGGCTTTACGTCGAGCGGTGCAGCCGCGGATAGGATTCAGGCTGCTTCAGCTATCGCCCTACTGCGCATGGCAAAGGGAGACCTTGACCGCGACGCGCCTCAGGCTGTCCTCGCCTGCGGCCGGTTCGGGACATCCATGCTGTGTGGTGTCGTCGGCAGCGGTCGCCAGGCGCAAGGCGCGCTCTTGGCGGGCGAAATCGATCGAGCCGGTCACAAACATATCGACGCCGCTGCCAGCACCGCTCGTTGCTTCCGTGCGGCTGACGAGCAGCGGCTCGCTTTCAAAAGTCGCGGTTGCGCGAGCGGTCGTCCCAACCCCGGTCCCTTGGCTGGCCTCTGCGACGAGGACCAGCGGGAGCGGCTTTTCGGGCAGCAACGCGCCTTGCGCCCAGATTGCTTTCAGTGCGAGCGGCGACATCGCAGCGACATTCACGTCGATATCGTCGAGTGTCCCCGGGACGCGGTAGGGGCAACGCCGCTTGCCGCAATTGATGCCGGAGGAGAATTGCCACAACGCATAGCTTTCCCAATTGCCCATCGGGAAGACCTGGCGGATATCCGGCTTGTAGCGCGCGTACCACAGCGGCAGGCGCGACAGCAGCCGGTGCTTGGCGCGGTGCGCGGCGATATATTTGGCGGTGATGTGATTGGTATAGAGGATCGGGTAACGTCCGGTGCGGGTCTTGACGTGGCCGGCGAAGATCGCGGCATCCTCTAGCGACATGTATTTGTCTGCATCGATGCCCTCGAGATCGAGAACCATCAACTCGTCGTCGCGCGGCTCGGCGTAGTCGAGGAAATGGTTCGCCTGGTCGACGGGATTGCCGGGACGGGCGAGATGGTAGGCACCCCACAGCAGCCCGTGTGTGCGGGCAAGCATGCGCCGGGTCTGGTAGAGCTCGCGGCTGACGGCGTATTTGCGCCACATGGTCTTGCAGTGGTTGAAGGTGTCGCCGTTGTGGTCGCCGGTGCAGGAGAAGCTTTCGGGCAGGCCATCGGAGGCCTTGGCGATGAAGCCGGAGATGCGCTTGTCCGCGAGCATCGTTTCCCAGTCGATGCTGTTCATCTCATAGGCATCGACGATGATGGCGTTGGACTTGGTCTTCCAGGGCTCCAGTTCACCGGCGCGTGCGATCGCCGCCGCGAAAGCCAGACCTAGAAAGGTCGCGAGGCGCAGAACCATCCCTGTGGTGGAGATATACCGCTTTGCCATTCTCTGAGATTGCCGACAGTATCGTTAATGTATCGTAAATCCCAGCCCCCGAGGCGGACTGTGCTGGAGCGGCGCGCCAATGTATACCGACCTCCGGCTGTATATGAGCAATGCCTTGCATAATATTGGTGTGTTGCGCGATGCCTTCGAGACCGACAGGCGGATGAACGAATGCGCCGAAGCCGTCACTGCTGCCGATCTGCCGCTACTGATCCGCCGCAGCCGCGATGCCTGAAGATGGAACAAAACCGGTGACTTATGCGTTGCTGGCTGGTTTCGGATTTCCCGGCTGAGGGTCATCCCCGGTTTTGCAGCGAACCGGGTGAAATCATGCAGAGGCTGAAGTTCCCGTGGTTGCCCGATTTTTCGGCACCCTGCGGAGCGTGGATTCGGTTATGGAGGTTTTGATGAAGGCATTGCTGAAGACCGGGAAGAGCCGGTGGTTTTCTTCGATCATTGCCGTGGCAGTCCTGATGACGTCCGCGGTCCCGTCGCAGGCGTTCATGCCGGCGCCGCCGCGCGTCGAACGGCAGGACGATGCGATGAACGTTCAGTATCGCCGGCCGGGCTATGAGCGCCGCGGCAACTATTACTACTACAACGGCTATCGCGGCTATCGCTACGAGCGCCCAGGCTATCGCTACTATAACGGTTGGTGGTACCCGATGGCCGCTTTCGGCGCCGGCGTGATCATCGGCGGGGCGATCGCCCAGCCGCCACGCTACGAACGTCCCGCACCCGGCTATGGCAACCGCCATGTGCAGTGGTGCTATGACCGCTATCGGTCCTACAGGGCCTACGACAATACCTATCAGCCCTATGGCGGCCCGCGCCAGCAGTGCTATTCGCCCTATAGCTAACCTACAGCTAAGGGGTGAGCAGGGCCGGGGGCTTCCGCCGCCGGCCCTTTCTCATAGGCCTACAGAATTCCGATCCGCCTGAGGATCCACCAGGCAAAGGCCATCGAGCCTCCGATGAACAGAGCCGCATAGAGCGTTCCCGTTCCATCGGCGAAGGGGAGCGCCCCGGTGTTCATGCCGAAGAAGCCGGTCACGAGTGTCGGCGGCAGCAGGAACGCGGTCATCAGCGACAGGATGTAGAGGTGGCGATTGGTCTCCGAGGAGATCTTGCTGTCGATTTCTTCGTGCAGCAGCCGCGCCCGTTCCTGTAGCGCGAAGACGTCGCGGTCGACCGCCTCGAGCCGGTCCGAAAGTCGCTCGGCAACGTCGATGAAACCGGGCGGCACCTCGTCCTCGTCCGAGGCGGCCGCCCGCCTCAGCAAAGCCAGGATCGTGCGCAGATGTCGATGAAGCCGCACCACTGTGCGGCGGAGCGGCGCAAGCCCCGGCTGCTGGCGATGCCCGGCCGCGCCATAGACATGATCCTCGATGACGTTCAGTTCCTCGGTCAGTTCCAGAACCAGCGAGATCAATGTGCGCTGGAACTCGATCACGATCATCTCGAACAGGTCGATCGGGCGGGCACATTTCGTGCTCTTCTCCACGGCCGCCTTGACGCGGTCGATGCTGCGCAGCGGATGCAGGCGTGTGGTGATGATGATCCGGTCGCTGACGGCGAAATGCAGCCAGCCGATCGTCTTGGTTACGGCATCGAAGGTGCGCTCGAAGTCGACGAGCGTGCCGTGTACGATATCATCCGAAACCGTAATCGCGGCCTGCGTGTCGTGGCTGGTCAGCGCGGTGACCGCGAGTGGCGGAAGGTTGCCGATCCGCTCGATGAGGGCAGGCGTGCGTGCATCGGAGAGCGCCAGATGAACCCAGACCCATCCTTCGCCTGTCAGCAGGCTGTCGACCGAAGCGTCGGTGGCGATGCGCTGGCAGCGGCTTTCGCCCGGCAGGAAACGATAGGCCCAGACGATGCCGGGTATTTCGGGGGAAATCAGGTTCATCTGAACGCCTTGGCAAAAGCCTTACGCCTTGGCTTCTATGCGCCGTTGATGACAGTTTTGTTACAGGCGAAGCGGCGCGACGTCGCGGCAGAGTGCGGCAATTGACGTTGACGTTTACGTAAAAATCAATAGTGTTCGGCGCAACGAGGATGCGCCTTGCGCGACCTGGCTATCTGGGAGGATCATCATGTACAAGGCACCCGTCGACGAGATCGCGTTTACGCTGAAACACGTGGCAGGCATGGGCGACGCGCTGCAATCGGGTGCGCTCGGCGACCTCGGCGAAGATCTGGTCGATGCCATCCTGTCGGAAGCGGGCCGATTCGCGACGGAGGAGGTGGCGCCCCTCGGCGACGTCGGCGACCGGCAGGGCTCGCGTCTCGTTGAAGGCAAGGTCGAGACGCCGGATGGCTGGCGTGACCTCTATCACAATTGGATCGCTGGCGGTTGGAACGGGCTGACGGCTCCGGAAGAATTCGGCGGCCAGAACCTGCCGCACATGCTGCATGTCGCCGCCATGGAGATGTGGAACGCCGGCTCCATGGCCTTCGCGCTCGGCCCGACACTCACCATGGGCGCCGTCGAAGCGCTGGAGAAGCACGGTTCAGAGACGCTGAAAGCTACCTATCTGCCGAAGATGGTCTCCGGCGAATGGACCGGCACGATGAACCTGACGGAGCCGCATGCCGGCTCCGATCTCGGGGTCTTGAAGACCCGCGCCGAGCGCCGCGACGACGGCACCTATCGCATCTTCGGCCAGAAGATTTTCATCACCTGGGGCGAACACGACTTCACCGACAACATCGTCCATCTGGTGCTCGCCCGGCTTCCCGATGCACCGGCGGGGACGAGGGGTATTTCGCTCTTCCTGGTGCCGAAGTTCCTGGTCAAGGATGACGGTTCGCTCGGCGAACGCAATGATCTCTTCTGCCATTCGCTCGAACACAAGCTGGGCATCCACGGTTCACCGACCTGCACGATGATCTACGGCGACGGCAAGTTCGGCGCGGAAAAGGGCGCGATCGGCTATCTGATCGGCGAGGAAAACCGCGGTCTCGCCTGCATGTTCACCATGATGAACAATGCCCGGCTCGCCGTCGGCATGCAGGGCGTCGCCATTGCCGACGCCGCCACCCAGAAGGCCATCGCCTTTGCCAAGGAACGCACCCAGGGCAAAGCGCCCGGCTGGACCGGGCAGGGCATGAGCCCGATCATCGAGCACCCCGATGTCGCCCGTACGCTGTTGACGATGAAGGCGCTGACGCAAGGTTCACGCGCGATCTCCTATGCCTGCGCCCACGCGGTCGACATGGGGCATGCAGTCGAAGGCGACCAGGCGAAGTTCTGGCAGGAGCGCTCCAGCCTGCTGACGCCGATCGCTAAATCCTTCTCGACGGATGCCGGCGTCGATGTCGCTTCGATGGGCATCCAGGTTCATGGCGGCATGGGCTTCATCGAGGAAACCGGTGCTGCCCGCTACCTGCGCGACGCCCGCATCGCGCCGATTTATGAAGGCACCAACGGCATCCAGGCGATCGATCTCGTCACCCGCAAGCTGCCGCTTTCCGACGGCGCGCATGTGCGCGGTTTCATCGGCGAACTGCGCGAGATCGCTAAGGCCCTGCGCGCCTCGAACCGGAATGGCTTCGGCGAGACGGCGGCGCGCCTTGATGCGGCGCTGGATGATCTTTCGGCTGCAACCGAGTGGCTGATTGCGGCCGTCGCCGGCGGCAAGCTCGCCGAAGCGCTGGCCGGTGCGACGGCCTATCAGCGCCTCTTCGGCCTGGCGCTGACCGGCGCCTATCTCGCCAAGGGCGGTCTGGCCGAAGTGGCTGACGGCAAGGAAGACCAGCGCATCGCACTCTGCCGCTTCACCGCCGAAAACCTTCTGGCGGAAACCGCTGCCCTGAAGGATCGTGTCGTCAACGGCGCCGACAGCCTTGCCGTCGCGCGCGCCGTTCTGGCTTGAGAGGATCTATCATGACTGACCACGTGCTCATCGAGCGTCCGGAAGCCCACCCCGGCGTCCAGGTGATCCGCTTCAACCGACCGGAAAAGAAAAACGCCATCACTCGCGACATGTACGCGAAGATAACCAATGCGCTAACGGTCGCCTCAAGCGATCCGGCCGTGCGCGCCACCGCGTTTCTCGGCACCGAAGGTTGCTTCTCCGCCGGCAACGACATGGCAGATTTCCTCGCCTTCGCCATGGGCGGGAGCATGGGCACGGAGGTCATCGAGTTCCTGAAGGCGCTCGCAACCGCCTCCAAACCCATCGTCTCGGGCGTGGACGGCCTGGCGATCGGCATCGGCACAACGATCCATCTCCATTGCGACCTGACGATCTCCTCTGAACGTTCGCTGTTCAAGACGCCCTTCGTCGATCTGGCGCTGGTGCCGGAAGCCGCCTCCAGCCTGATCGCGCCGCGCATCATGGGCCACCAGCGCGCCTTCGCGCTGTTGGCCGCCGGCGAGCCGCTGGACGCCAAGGGCGCGTTGGACGCCGGGCTGATCTGGAAGATCGTCGGTCAGGATGCAGTTGAAGAGGAAACGCTGTCTCTCGCTGCTCGTCTCGCCAAAAAACCGCCGGAGGCGTTGCGTATCGCCCGCGACCTCGTCCGTGGCGACCGCAGTGACGTTCTTGCGCGCATCGACGAAGAAGCCAAGCATTTCGCCGCGCAGTTGAAGAGCGCCGAAGCGCGTGCCGCCTTCGAGGCCTTCATGCGCCGCTAAGCAGTCTCCAGGCTTTTGTGAGTGGGAGAACGGGTGCCGCAGTGCACCCGTTTTTGCTTTCGGGGGCGGTGTTCTAGCCGCCGCACGGTAAAGATCGCGTTGCCGTCGGCATCGCGAGCTTGCATAGATCAATTTTAATTTGTTCTTAAATAGCGATCGCTAGCGTGCGGCGCGATAGGCCTATCCTCATTTCGAGAGGCCCCAGCCGCATGAAGCATGGCTGGCTCCGCCTTCTGGCATGTTCAACGTTTTCCCGCAGGCGTCTGCGCTCCGTCCCTCCGGCGGACGAAGGATGCTGCGCGAAAATCATCGAGAGCTCATGTCCGGCGGGAGCCGCCGGCACCCCATTGGGAGCCCATCTTGTCCAAGCGATCGAACCTCATGACGCGCATTCTCGTTGCCGCGTCCTGTGTCGTTGTCGGCGCCTTTGCCGGCTTTTCCGTTTACATTGACACGCTGCAGCGTGGCACTACCACCAAGGCTGTCGAGGAGAACATTGCATCCTCCGGCACGCAGGCCGCCCAGAGCGTCGCCAAGTGGCTGAACGGCCGCGTCACGCTGACGGCGATGGTGGCCGATGCCACCGGCAACGTCGCGGACGATAGCGCCATCCAGCCGATCCTGAAGAACGACGTGCTCACCACCGAGTTCATGTCGACCTATGTCGGAAACGAGAGCGGCAAGTTCATCACCTGGCCGGACAATCCGATGCCGGCCGGCTACGATCCGCGCCAGCGCCCCTGGTACCAGCAGGCCGTCAAGGCCGACGCCCGCGTCCTGACCGAGCCCTATGTCGACGCCTCCAGTGGCGCGCTGATCATCAGCGCCGCCGTCCCGGTCAAGCGTGACGGCAAGCTCTATGGCGTTGCGGCCAGCGACTTTTCGCTCGATACGCTGGTGGCGATGATCAAGGGCGTCGATGTCGGCGGTGAAGGCTTCGCCTTCCTCGCCAGCAAGGACGGTCAGATCCTCGTGCATCCGGATGCCAAGCTCGTCACCAAGACGCTCACCGACGCATTCCCGATCGACACGCCGACGATCGGTTCTGGCATCATGCATACCGAACTCGGCGGCAAGCCGATGCTCGTAAGCTTCGTCCCGGTTCAGGGGCTTCCCTCGGTCGAGTGGTATGTCGGCTTCGTCATCGACGCCGATGCCGCTTACTCCGCGATCGACCAGTTCCGCATCGCCGCGACCATCGCCACCATTCTCGCTGTCGGCGTGATGCTCGTCTTCCTCGCGACCTTCCTCAACCGTCTGGTCATCCGCCCGGTCACCGAAATGACCGGCGCGATGGAGAAGCTCGCGGCCGGCAACCACAACGTCGAAATCCCCGGCGAGGAGCGTACCGACCAGATCGGCTCGATGGCCGCTGCGGTCGCCATCTTCAAGGCCAACGCCGTCGAACGCGCCCGTCTCGAAAGCGAAGCGGACGCGAACCGGTCGCTGTCGGAACGCGAGCGTCTGGAGCGGGAGGCGCAGAAGGCGCGCGACGCGGCCGAGATCCAGCAGGCCGTCGATGGTCTGGCGTCCGGCCTTGGCCGCCTTGCCGAGGGCGATCTCGCCTATCGCATCGACAACCCGTTTGCCGATCGCCTCGATCGTCTGAGGGCCGACTTCAACAACTCGGTCGCCAAGCTGCACGACACGCTCTGCGCTGTCGGCGCCAACGCCCGCGGCATCGATGCCGGTGCAACGGAAATCCGCTCGGCCGCCGACGATCTTGCCCGCCGCACCGAGCAGCAGGCAGCCTCGGTTGAAGAGACCGCCGCAGCGCTGGAAGAGATCACCACGACCGTCAAGGACTCCGCCCGCCGGGCCGAGGAAGTCGGCGCGTTGGTCGCCCGCACCCGCGCTGGCGCGGAGAAATCAGGCGAAGTCGTTGCCAACGCCGTCGAAGCCATGCACGCGATCGAAAAGTCGTCCGGCGAAATCTCCAACATCATCGGCGTCATCGACGACATCGCCTTCCAGACGAACCTGCTGGCGCTGAACGCCGGCGTCGAGGCGGCCCGTGCCGGTGAGGCCGGCAAGGGCTTTGCCGTTGTCGCCCAGGAAGTGCGCGAACTCGCCCAGCGCTCGGCCAATGCCGCCAAGGAGATCAAGGCGCTGATCACCACCTCGGGCAACCAGGTGCGCAACGGCGTGACGCTGGTCGGTGATACCGGCAAGGCGCTGCAGACGATCGTTTCCGAAGTCCAGGAGATCAACAAGCATGTGAGCGCGATCGTCACGGCGACGCGCGAGCAGTCGACCGGTCTTCAGGAGATCAACACGGCGGTCAACACCATGGACCAGGGCACGCAGCAGAATGCAGCGATGGTCGAGGAGCAGACGGCGGCAAGCCATGGCTTGGCCTCCGAAGCCGCTTCGCTCAATGCGCTGCTTGCCCAGTTCAACCTCGGCGAAGTGCAGGCGGCAAACGGGGGTCGTCGTCGCGCGGCCTGAGCGGAGGAACACCGCAATAACAAAGCGATAAGGCCACCGCCGTGAATCCGTATGGCAAGTGCCTCAAGCCTGATATGACAAAGGCCCGGGAAACCGGGCCTTTGTCATTGGGATGCTGTTGACGTCATCCGCCGACCTTTTCTCCCGTCATCCTCGGGCTCGACCCGAGGATCCAGCGACATAGAGGGCCCGTACATGGATGCTCGGGTCGGCCCGAGCATGACAGAGAGCGAAGGTAACAATCTGGGACAAGGCCGAGCAGTGGCGCGGCTCGGAAAGCCGGCTTGTCCTCATTTCTCCAGCGTTGCCACCGCCTCGACATGAGACGACCAGAGGAACTGGTCGATCGGCGTCACCGAGGTGATGCGATAGCCGGCAGCGGTCAGGATCGAGAGGTCGCGCGCCAGCGTGACCGGGTTGCAGGAGACGGCGACGATCTTCTTGACGCCGGAGCGGGCGATCTCGTGACATTGCGCCTCGGCGCCGGCCCGCGGCGGGTCGAAGACGATCGCGTCAAAGACCTTCAGTTCCTGCGCCATGACCGGGCGGCGGAAGAGGTCGCGCTTCTCGATCGTTACGGGTTTGAGCCCTTGCGTGTTGCGCGCGGCGAAATCGAGCGCTTTCAGCGCCTTGTCCTCGCCTTCGACCGCATGAACGCGCGCCTTGCGAGCGATGCGGAGCGCGAAGGTGCCGCAGCCGGCAAAGAGATCGGCGACGCGCTTGGCCTTGCCGAGATGATCGAGCACCAGCTTCGCCATTGCCTCTTCGGCCTCGGCTGTCGCCTGGGTAAAGCTGCCCGGCGGCGGCGAGACCGGGACGCCGCCGAAGTCGATCACCGGCTTCACCGGTTCCACGATGACCTCGCCGTTAAGGCTGACGCGGGCGATGCCGCGCTCGGCCAGCACCGCTTCGACCGTGCGGCGGCGCTCGCGGTCGTCGAGCTTCTTGATGCCGTCGACAGCGAGGTCGAGGCCGGAGAGCGTTTCGAGCACGGTGATGCGGAACGGCTCGGCATTGACGGCCATCGCCGTGCCGATTCTGGCGATCGTTGCGAGCTTCGAGACGATGCCCGGGCTCGCGATCGGACATTCGGAGATCGCGACGATGTGGTGGCTTTCGGCCTGGTTGAAGCCGAGAAGCAGGTCCTTCTCGGTCTTGCGCGCGGTGAAGACGGCGCGGCGGCGCTGGCCCGGTTCGGCGGTGATGAGCGGCGCCACCTCCGGCTTCAGCCCTTTCGACTTCAACGCGGCGATCACGAGATCGCGCTTGAAACCGTGATAGAGCGTGTCCGAAGCATGCTGCATCGTGCAGCCGCCGCAGGTGCCGTTGACGCCGTCGGGCCCGAAATGACGACAGAGCGGCTCGATGCGTTCGGCAGAAGGCTCCCTCAGGGAAATCAGCGTGCCGTGCGACTTGTTGACGGCCAGAGCCACGCTCTCGCCAGGCAGCGTAAACGGTGCATAGATCGGGCCTTCGTCACCCTCGGCAATGCCGTCCCCCTGCGCGCCGAGGCGAGTGATCGTGACCGTCTCTGTGCTCATGGCTTCTTGCCCGCCAGCAGGAACTCGACATTGCCGTCACCGCCGGCGATCGGCGAGGGGATCAGGCCGAGGCTCTGCCATCCCATGTCCTCGACGAGCCAGCGCTCGAGTTCGGCGGCGACCGCCGGTGCGCTGTCGGGATCCTTGAGCAGCCCCGCCTTGCTGATTGCATCGCGGCCGGCCTCGAATTGCGGCTTTACCAGCAGGATGCAATGCGCGCCGGGAAGCGCCATCTCGAGTGCCGGGGGGAGGGCGAGCTTCAGCGAGATGAACGAGACGTCGGAGACGACGAAAGTTACCTCGCGATCGTCGATATCGTCCTCTGTCATCGCGCGGGCGTTGAGGCCCTCGATGCTGGTGACGCGCGGGTCACCTTCGATGCGCGGATGGATCTGGCCGTGACCGACGTCGATGGCAACCACGTGCTCTGCGCCGCGCTTCAAAAGCACTTCGGTAAAGCCGCCGGTGGAGGCGCCGATATCGAGACAGCTTTCGCCCGAGGGATCGAGCGCGAAATGATCGAGTGCCGCGACAAGTTTCAACGCTGCGCGCGAGACATAGTCCTGCGCCGGGTCATCAATGGTGATCGTCACGCTTTCGGCGAACATTAATGACGGCTTGGTGACCGTGCGGCCATCGACCTTGACGGTGCCGCGCTGGATCGCGTCTCGAGCGCGGGCGCGGCTGGCAACCAGTCCCGTGTTGAGCAGCAATTGATCCAGGCGCACCCTGTTTCTGTGTTCTTCATTCTGGCGTTCTTCTGACATGTGTTTCTCATGGCGACTTGCCGGCAGAATGGCAAGCCCTTGCGGCCGCAGCCATGGAGCCCTTTGGGTGAGACGGGTAGAAAAACTCAAAAAATAGGGGAGACGACGGGTCATGGCGCAGGACGATGGCTAGAAATTCTGCATATCCGTCTGGAAAAGCAAAAACCCCGGCTCAGCACCGGGGTTTTTCTTTGTGTCGTGTCGCGAAAGTCGTCAGCCGGCAGCGCCGATGCCGATATCCTGCTTCTGGCCGAGCGCCTTGAAAACAGTAGAGACGATACCAGCGCGGTCGAGACCGGCGGCGGCATACATGGCCTCGGGCTTGGCCTGTTCCATCCAGATGTCAGGCATGACCATCGGGCGCACCTTCAGGCCACCGTCGAGCAGGCCGTCTTCGGCGAGGAACTGCAGCACGTGGCTGGCGAAGCCGCCGACGGCGCCTTCCTCGATGGTGATCAGCACCTCATGGTTACGGGCCAGCTGGCGGATGAGGTCATGGTCAAGCGGCTTGGCAAAGCGGGCGTCGGCAACAGTCGTCGAAAGGCCGGCAGCGTCGAGATCTTCGGCGGCCAGCAGACAGTCGGCAAGGCGGGTGCCGAAGGAGAGCAGCGCCACCTTCGATCCTTGCTTGACGACGCGGCCCTTGCCGATCTCGAGGATCTGGCCGCGCTCGGGCATTTCGACGCCGACGCCTTCGCCGCGCGGATAGCGGAACGAGATCGGGCCGGCATCATAGGCGGCGGCGGTGCGCACCATGTGCTTGAGCTCCGCCTCGTCGGCGGCTGCCATCACCACGAAACCGGGGAGCGTGGCGAGATAGGTCGTGTCGAAGGAGCCTGCATGGGTCGGGCCATCGGCGCCGACGAAACCGGCGCGGTCGATCGGGAAGCGCACCGGCAGGCCCTGGATCGCCACGTCGTGCACCACCTGGTCGTAGCCGCGCTGCAGGAAGGTCGAATAGAGCGCCGCGAACGGCTTGTAGCCTTCGGAAGCAAGACCGGCGGCAAAAGTTACGGCGTGCTGCTCGGCAATGCCGACGTCGAAGCAGCGCGACGGATGGACCTTGGCGAATTTGTCGAGACCGGTGCCGGACGGCATTGCGGCGGTGACGGCGACGATCTTATCGTCGAAACCGGCTTCCTGCGTCAGCGCATCGGCGAAGACGGAGGTATAGGCCGGAGCGTTCGGCTTGGCCTTCGCCTGGGCGCCGGTGATGACGTCGAACTTGTTGACCCCGTGATACTTGTCGGCTGCGGCTTCCGCCGGCGGATAGCCCTTGCCCTTCTGCGTGACTACATGGATGAGCACCGGACCCTTGCCATTGTCGCGCACGTTGCGCAGCACGGGCAGGAGATGGTCGAAGGAGTGCCCGTCGATCGGGCCGATATGGTAGAAGCCCATCTCTTCGAAGAGCGTGCCGCCGGTGACGTAGCCGCGGGCATGCTCGACAGCGCGAGTGATCGCCCGGTCGACGGTCTTGCCGAGATAGGCCGTCAGCTTCTTGCCGACTTCGCGGATGCCCATGTACGTGCGGCCGGAGGCAAGGCGCGCCAGATAGGCGCTCATGGCGCCGGTCGGCGGCGCGATCGACATGTCGTTGTCGTTGAGGATGACGATCAGCCGTGCATCGAGCGCGCCGGCATTGTTGAGCGCCTCATAGGCCATGCCGGCCGAAAGCGCGCCATCACCGATGACGGCAATGACGTTGCGGTTCTTGCCGTCGAGATCGGCGGCGACCGCCATGCCGAGGCCGGCGGAAATCGAGGTCGAGGAATGGGCGGCGCCGAAGGGGTCGTATTCGCTCTCTGCACGGCGGGTGAAGCCGGAAAGACCGCCTTCCTGGCGCAGCGTGCGGATGCGGTCGCGACGGCCGGTCAGGATCTTGTGCGGATAGCACTGGTGGCCGACGTCGAAGATCAGCCGGTCATCCGGCGTGTTGAAGACCTTGTGGATGGCAATCGTCAGTTCGACAACGCCCAAGCCCGCGCCGAGATGGCCGCCGGTGCGCGACACCGCGTCGATCATCTCTGCCCGGACCTCACCGGCAAGCTGCGGCAGATCCTTGTCGTCGATCTTCTTCAGATCGTCGGGGAAAGTCACCTTGTCGAGCAAGGGAGTAGCCGGCATCGGATTGGTTGGCAGTTGTGTCACGCTGCATGCCTCATGCGCGCCGCGGGATCAGGCGCGCGATAGTTGGTGGTACCGTCGAAGCGGCTCTTTAGACGCAATCGTTGCTGAATGCAAAATTAGGCGTTCCTGCGTCGTCAACCAAGAGACTAGCGCATGATTCTGTGAATCGAAATCGATTCAAGCGCCATGAGGCAATGTTGCGCGGTCTTATGCACTCATCCCGCTCTACTTTCGGTCGAGATCAGCTTTCGGGCAGGGGAACGAATTCTTCCTCGTCGCCGGGCACGATGTCGAAGCGACCGGTGCGCCACTCTTCCTTGGCTTTTTCGATGCGCTCCTTGGAGGAGGAGACGAAATTCCACCAGATGTGGCGGGCGGAGCCAAGTGCTGCACCGCCGAAGAGCATGACGTGACAGCCCTCGGGCCCGGCGGTCACCGTGATCTCGTCGCCCGGACGGAAGACGAGCAGCTGGTTGTCGGCAAAGTGGTCGCCGGCGATGATCGCCTCGCCGGAGAGAATGTAGAGCGCGCGTTCTTCCCACTGTGCGGCAAAGGGGGCGCTTTTGCCCGGAGCGATGTTGAGGTCGACATAGATGGTGTCGGTGAAGACCGAGACGGGCGACTTCGCGCCTTCGAAATTGCCGAGGACCACCCGCGCCTTGATGCCGTCGTCGCTCATATGCGGCAGCATGCGCTCCTCGGTGTGGCTGAAAATCGGGTCGATTTCTTCCTTGTGGTCGGGCAGCGCCAGCCAGGTTTGCAAGCCGGAGATCGAGCGAGCGTGGCCGCGCTGGTTTTCGGGCGAGCGCTCGGAATGCACGATGCCGCGGCCGGCGGTCATCAGGTTCACGTCGCCGGGGCGGATCACCATCTCGGTGCCGAGGCTGTCGCGATGCTTGATTTCGCCGTCGAAGAGATAGGTGACGGTCGAAAGCCCGATATGCGGATGCGGGCGCACGTCGATCGCCTCGCCGGCGCGCAACAGCGCCGGGCCCATGCGGTCGAAGAAGATGAAGGGACCGACCAGGCGCCGTTTCGCCGACGGCAGGGCGCGGCGAACCTGCAGCCCGCCGATGTCGCTGGTGCGCGGAACGATCAGATGTTCGATGGCGTCGCAGGCGGGCTTGTCGCCGGCGAGCGGATCGGGGCCTGGAAAGAAGGACATGGCGCGTGCTCCCGTTTATGCTGTCATATCAATAACTAGCGCCTGCGCACTGAGGCGGCTAGGGACCAATCCGATACGAAGCGTTTCCGCGGAGCAATCAATCCACTTCTCAATCGGCGTCGAGCGGCTCCACGCCCTGCGGCTTGCCGGCCCGGTCGAGGCGGATCTTTTCGATGCGGTCTTCGGCAGCCTTCAGCAGCGCCTCGCAATGCTTCTTCAGCGCTTCGCCACGCTCGTAGATCTCGATCGACTTGTCGAGGGCGACGTCGCCGCGCTCCAGCGCCGAGACGATCCGTTCCAGTTCCTCGACGGCCTGCTCGAAGGAGAGGGCGGAAACGTCCGGTTGCGTGGTGTTGTTCATGGTTACCCTCTCATCAGTCTTAGGATATGCAGGCCGGCCGATTCGGCCAGGCCTTGAAGGTCATAGCCGCCTTCGAGCAGGCTGACCATGCGGTTGCCGGCGCTGCGGTCGGCGATCTCGTGCAGGCGCCCGGTCGCCCAGTCGAAATCCTCGGCGACGAGGTTGATCTGTGCCAGCGGATCGCGGTGATGGGCGTCGAAGCCGGCGGAAATCAGAATGAAATCCGGCCGGAAATTGGTGAGCGCCGCAAGCACGCGGCTGCGGAACGCCTCGCGGAATTGCTCGCTGCCCATGTTCGGCGACAGCGGCGCGTTGACGATGTTGCCCTTGATGCCCGTCTCGTCCTTGGCGCCGGTGCCGGGGTAAAGCGGCATCTGGTGCGTCGAACAGAAGAGCACAGACGGATCGTTCCAGAAAATGTCCTGCGTGCCGTTGCCGTGGTGCACGTCCCAGTCGACGATCGCGACGCGCTCGGCGCCGTAGGCCTTCTGTGCGTACCGGGCGGCAATCGCCACCGTGTTGAAGAGGCAGAAACCCATCGCCTTGTTCTTTTCGGCGTGGTGTCCCGGCGGGCGCGCCGCGACGAAGGCGTTGTCGGCTTCGCCGGAAAAGACCGCGTCGACCGCGGCGGTCGCCCCGCCGATGCCCGTCAATGCGGCTTCGAGGCTCAAGGGGCTGGCATAGGTGTCCGCCTCGAAATGGTTGATGCCTTCCTCCGGGATGGCGCGCTTGACGTTACGCAGGTGTTCTTCCGGGTGAACGAGCAGAACGAGATCTTCGCTCGCCTTCTTCGCCTCGATCCGCTTGAGATCGGCGAAGTTCGGATGTTCGAGCGCAAGGTTCAGCGCCTTCAGCCGGTCCGGCCGTTCGGGATGCCCCTCCGGAACCTCGTGTTCCAGAAAGACCGGATTTTCATAGAGGAACGTGGTCATGTCGCGAAACCTAGTGCTGTCACCCTGCAAGGTCCATGGCGAGGCAGTCGAAAGGCGGAATTTTCAACAGCGCGGATCGAGCAGCAGTTTACCGTCGCGGCCCGCATCTGCCTGATGCGCAAGCGCCGCGCCGAGCTGGCTCAATGGATAGATCTCCGCGATCCGGCTGGAAAAGAGACCGGTGCGCAGGCCGTCGAAACTTTTTGCGAAGGCGGCCTCGATCGCGAGCCGTCCGGCCGAATGCACCCAGGTGCGCAGCCACAGGAAGGAGAAGCGGATATCCGACCGCGCCTGGATCACTGCCTGAGATACCGGTACGCCGCTCAGCGCCCCGTACTGGATGAAGGCGCCGCCGGGTTCGAGCGTGCGAAGGACGAGGTCGCCGGCAAACGGACCGCCGACGGCGTCGATGATCGCTTCGAGCCGGAGTTCGGGTAAACGGCTCTCGTCGCCAAGAACAACGTGGCCGGGAACGTCGCCGGCAAGCCGCGCGGCGCTGCGTTGACTGCGAACGATGCCGGTGGCCTCCGCCCCTTCGCCGGCAAGCAGCTTCATCAGCATGCCGCCGATGGCCGACCCTGCCGCCGTGACGCCGATCCGTCGTCCTTCGAGCGAACCCAAATGACTGCGCAGCGCATCGATCAACTGCAGCGCCGTCAGCGGATTGACGTAGCAGGTCGCTGCATCTGTGTCGGTGATGTCGTCGGGCAATGTGAAACACCATTCGGCCGGTCGCAGCAGATACTCCTGCCAGAGGCCGCTGGCGCCGATCGGTACCACTCGGTCGCCGGGATTCAACGAAGTCACGCCGCCGCCGACGCGCGTCACCGTACCGAAGCCCTCGAAGCCCGGAACGAAGGGCAGGGTTGTGCGGGCGCTGTAGGCGCCGGTCACCGGGATGAGATCGGACGGGTTGATGGCGGCAAGCGACAGCGCTACTTCGACTTCGCCCGGTCCCGGTGCGACGCGTTCCCCATCGACGAGCGCAATCACTTGCCGGGGGTCGCCGAACTGTCTAACGAGGGTGGAGCGCATCGTCGGGGAGCCTCGCATGGACGGCAGGGAGCTGGAGAACGTTACGGAAATCCGTATTCCGTTTCGCGATATAGACATGCACGGCCATATGCACAATGCCGCCTATTATGCCCATGCGGAAGCAGCCCTTTCCAGTCTTTGGCGCCACCGTCCCCATGTGGTGAACGAGCCGAGCTATCTCGTGCGCCGCTCGGCCTGCGTCTATCACCGCGGCCTGCGTTACGACGAACCGGCCCGCTTCACTGTCAACGTAACAAAGATCGGCGGCAGCTCGATCAGCTTCGCCGTCAAGGTCGAGGCGCGCGGCCAACTTGTGGCGGAAGTGGAGGTCGTCTGGGTGGCGGTCGATCCGCAACGCCACACCCCCCTGCCGCTGCCGACCGCGACACGGGAATGGCTGACGGCCTATACGGTCTGAACCAAAGCAATTGCAGGAAAAGTGCGAAGCGGTTTTCCGTCCGCAATTGCGCACCCTCCAGCTACGATTGCAGGAAAAGTGCGAAGCGGTTTTCCGTCCGCAATTGCGTACCCTTCAGCTACGATTGCAGGAAAAGTGCGAAACGGTTTTCCGTCTGGAACTGCGCGCGCTCAAACCGCGCGAAACAGGGCGACGATGCCCATGCCGCCGCCAACGCCCATCATCGCCAGTCCTTCGGTGCCGGCGGGCGCGGTCGACATTTGCGAGAAAAGCCGGACCGCAAGGATTGCTCCTGATGCGCCATAGGGATGGCCGAGCGCGATGGCGCCGCCATCGAGATTGACCCTTTCCTTGGCAATATCGAGCTGGTCGAGGCTGCCAAGCACCTGTGAAGCGAAGGCCTCGTTGAATTCGATGAAATCGACCTTGGCCGGATCGAGCGCGGGTTGCCGCACTTTCAGCTTCTGCATCGCCGGCACGGGGCCGAGGCCGAGAAGGTTGGGGTGCACGCCGGCCGTCGTGGCATCGACGAATTCGACCGCGAAGGGAACGCCGAGCCGTTTTGCCTCCGCGAGGCTCGTCACCAACACGAGCGCCGCTCCGTCATTGATCGGGCAGGCATTGCCGGCGGTCACCGTGCCACCCTCGACGAAGACCGGCTTCAGCCGCTGCAGTGTTTCCATCGACGCGTTCGGACGCGGGCACTCATCGCGAGACACAAAGCCCGCCGCCGTCTCGATCGGCACGATCTCGCGGACGAAACGGCCGGCAAGCTCGGCTTCAACGGCGCGGCGATGGCTTTGAAGCGCAAAGGCATCCTGCCGTTCGCGAGAGATCCTACAGGCGGTCGCGACGTTTTCGGCGGCGACGCCCATGTCCGGATCGCCGATTTCGTCCGGCGCCATGCGGGCGCGCTTGACCGGCGCGAGCTCGCCGCCGCGCTCCAGCGGCGGCCTCAGACGGATATGCGCGCGGCTGGCGCTCTCGGTCCCGCCGGCCAGGTAGAAGCGGCCGGCACCCGCCTGGATCATCCGCGCCGCAAGCGTGATCGCCTCCAGCCCGGAGCCGCATTGCCGATCGACGGTCACGCCCGGCGTCGAGACCGGCAGGCCTGCTTCGAGCGCTGCGAGCCGGGCGAGATTGCCGGCGCTGTTTGCGGCATTGCCAAGGATGACGTCGTCGATCTCGGTCGCTTCAAGCCCGACATCGCCGAGAATACGGGCGATCAGCGGTGCTGCCAGCTGCGAGGGTTCGATATCGCGAAGCGTGCCGTTGACCCGGCCGATTGGTGTCCGGAGCGCGGCGATGATCACCGGTGTGCGTGCCGGCTCAGTCGATGAGTTCGAGAGCATCGTTTCCATCCGCGATCCATTGCCTGAGCGTGCCCGCCGCCACCTTGCCCGACTGCGTCATAGGCATCTTCGAGCAGAGCCAGATGCGGCGCGGATGTTTGTAGCGCGGCAGGTGGGCGGCGAGATGACGGTCAAGCGCTTCTCGGTCAAATATACTGCCAACCGGCTCGATGACGGCGACGAGTTCGCTGCCGAGGTCCGGATGATCGAGCCCGAGGACGAGCGCAGCATGAACGTCAGGGTAGGCGACAAGTGTCGCCTCGACTTCCTGCGGGTAGATGTTATTACCGCCCGACAGCACCATACCGCCGGCGCGCCCGAGAAGATGAAGCGTACCGTCGTCGTCGAGGAAGCCGATGTCGCCCACCGTCGCAAGCTGGCCAAGACGGCGGAAACCGGCGCCATCGGCGTCGCCGACATAACCGTCGGAGATGAGGGCGCTGTTAACGAAGATCGTCCCCGTTTCGCCTGTGGGCACTTCATCCCCTGTGTCATTGCGAATGCTGAGCGCAACGCCGGGAAAGGCGCTGCCGACGGCGGTGGCCGAAGCGGTGTCGTCCTTTGTTGCGACGCTGATGAAGCCCAGTTCCGAAGCGCCGTAATATTCGATGACCTCCGCTTTCGGAAAAGCGAGTGCGGCGACGGCGCGATCGCTCGCCGTCAGTTTGGCGCCGGCGACGGTGATCTGTGTGACGCAGGCCTGCGGTCTGTTCGTCGCCGCGGCGCAGAGCCGCCGCAGCATCGTCGGTACCAGCACCAGGCGTTGCACTTTCTCCGTCTCGATGATGGTGAGCGCTCGCGCTGCGTCGAAATGAGCCGCCCCGATGAATTCGGCGCCGGCGACGAGCGTTTCGGCGAGCGCGTAGAGCGTCAGCCCGTGCGCCAGGGGACCGGGAGCAAAGGTGCGGGTGCCATGGTCGATGCCAAAAAAGCGCGCGCCGGTGGCCAGGCTCCTGCGCCACGAGCCGCGATCACGGATGATCGCTTTCGGCGTGCCGGTCGTTCCCGAGGTGAAAACGACCAGAAACGGCTCGCCGTCTTTGCCGGCTGCGAGCGGCGCTCGCTCTTTGCCTTCGCTCTCGTGAAAAGACCGCGTCTCGCCGTTTGCCGGAACGTGAAGAGACAAGTCCGCGCCATTGGCGCTGATGATGAGATCAGGAGACAGACGATCGCGCATCGCCTGACGCGTCGCTTCCGGCAGATGTGGGTCGATGAGCGCGACGCAGTTGCCTTGGCTGGCGGCGGCGAGAAAGGCGGCGGCGAAGAGTGGATGATTGCCGGCCTCAAGTACGATCAGGCGCGCGCGGTTGCCAAGCACGCTGCGGTGCCCGGCACTCCCCGCCAAATCGTCGAACGCCGCAACGAGCTGTCCGGCGAGGCGCTTCAGCTCATCGAAAGTGAAAACCCGGCCCTCCATACGGAAGGCCGGGGCATACGGATGTTCCTCCGCGTGGCGATGGATCGCGGCGGCAAACGGCATCGGCTCAGGCGCGTGCCGGCAGCAGCGGATAGCCGGCGTAGACGGCGCGGGCGGCCAGCGTTGCGATCGCTGCCTTCAAGAGGTCGCCCGGGATGAAGGCGAGCGAACCGGTGGCGACGGTCAGGAGCGGCGTGCCGGTAACCGCCGAAACCCAGGGCATGCCGATCGCATAAAGCACGACGATGCCGCCGAGGACGGAGGCGAGGAAGAAGCCGATGAACTGGCGCGTTTCCGCCTGGCCCTCGCGCACGGTGCGCTGGGCAATCAGGCCGGTGACAAAGGTGGCGACGACCCAGCCGATGATGAAGCCGCCCGATGGGCCGGCCAACACGGCAAGGCCGCCGCGACCACCCGAGAGCACCGGCAGGCCGATGGCGACCAAAAGCAGGAACAGGAGAAAGGCGAGTGCGCCGCGCTTGGCGCCGAGAATGCACCCCGCGAGCATCACGCCCATCGACTGGGCGGTGATCGGCACCGGAATGAAGCCGAGCGTGATCGGCGGAATGAGGCCAAGCACGACGACGATCGCGGCGAAGAGGGCGATGAGGACGAGATCTCTGGTGTTCATGACGTTGCGGTTCCCTGTGTATTAGATTTTTCGCATCTATTGGCGACGAAATCCGCGCGCGTCAATTGCCGCCGCGATGGTATCGGCATCTTTGAGCGTCAGGATGATCAGCGGCCCGATGATCGTCAACGGTCGGATCGGCAGGCCGCGGGCGCGGTGCGCCTCGCGGATCGCCTCGTAGCGCGCGAAGATGTCGGGGACGAAGCGCAGCACCAGCCCGAGCGCCAGGCTGACATCGGCCGCCCGCAGCCAACCGAGCCGTTCGAAAGGGGTCAAGAGGATGGTGATCTCGTCCATGAAGGCGCTGATCGTCGTCGTCGCCGTGACCGCGGCCGCAAACAGCACCAGGGCCATCAGCCTCAACGTCAGGGTCGCGACCTCGCCGACCGGCAGCAGAAAAAGGTTGACCGCGGCCAGAAAGAAGATCGTCAGGAAGACGAGTCCGACGCGCGCGATTGCCTCCTTCAGGGGGAGCCCGACGGAAAGATAGAGGCCGGCGGCAAGGACGAAGGCGATCGCCTGCAGCGCCAGTGAACCGCTGAGGAAGAGGACGATGCTCAGGGCTACGAGTGCAATGAGCTTCACTCTCACCGGCAGACGGTGCAGCAGGCTGTCGCCTTCGATGTGCAGGCTCGTCAGCATCCGGCAATCTCGTGGTAGCGGCGAATGGTCTCTGGCGGGTCGCCATCGCCGGCAAGCCGCCCCTCGTGGAAGAGCAGCAGCCGGTCGACATTCTCGACGAGTGCAAGATCGTGGGTGATCACGACAGTATCCTCCGGCAGCCCCTCGATCGTTTCGGCGACGTGTCGTCGATTGCGCAGGTCGAGCTGGTTTGTCGGCTCATCGAGGATGAGGATTTTCGGATCGGTGACGACGACGCTCGCCATGGCGACGAGCTGCGTCTCTCCGCCCGAAAGCTCATGCACGCGCCGTCGTGCCAGATGTTCGATGCCGAAGCGCGACAGCGCGCCTTGCATGCGGCGGTCGATTTCCTCGCGCGAAAGGCCACGGTTCTTCAAGCCGAAGGCGATGTCTTCGGCGACGATGGGCATGATCAGCTGGTGCTGCGGGTTCTGGAAGATAAAGCCGGCTTCGGAAAGCACGGCGCGATCGTCTTCGACCGTGTTGAGCCCGTTGACCATCACTCGGCCCGAGGAAGGCTTGACCAGGCCATTGATCAGCCGGGCGAAAGTGGTCTTGCCGGAACCGTTGAGCCCGATGATGCCGACGCGCTTTTCGCTGAGCGTCAAATTCAATGGGTGCAATGCCACCCGCTCGCCGAAGCGGACCGCGCAATCGGTAAAGCGGATGTCCATTCCGTCCCTCGCTATCTTCGGCTCGCGCCGTTTTCGGGGTGCTCTATAGGCCAAGTCCGACAACAAGGGCAATGCGGTGAAGCGGGACCGAGATCCGGGCGGAATACGGCGCATACATTTCCTCATGCTGCTTCAGTTTGAATTATGGGAATAAAAGCCTATTCTTGTCGCCATGACGATTCGCCTTTCCAACAGCGACGCCCGTCGCATCTTCCTCGCCAAGCAGGGCCTTTCCGGCGCTCCGAACCGTGCGCTCGGCAAGGAGGGGTTGCTGAAGCTCATCCACGACATCGGCTTCGTGCAGGTGGACAGCATCGCCACGGTCGAGCGCGCCCATCACCAGATCCTGTTTGCCCGCAACCAGACCTACCGGCGCGAACATCTGACGGCGCTCCTGGAAGACGATCGAGACCTGTTCGAGCACTGGACGCACGACGCCTCGATCATTCCGAGCAGCTTCTTCCGCTACTGGAAGCACCGCTTCAAATGGGAAGGCGAGACGATCGTCGAGCGCTGGCAGAAATGGCGTGGCGAGGGCTTCGAGAAGGGCTGTGACGAGACCTATCAGCGCATCGCCGAGGGCGGACCGGTGCTGGCCCGCGACCTCAAGGAAGCCGAGCACGAATCCGGCGGCTGGTGGAACTGGCATCCCTCGAAGACCGCACTCGAAGTGCTCTGGCGCACCGGAAAACTGGCGATCGCGCGGCGTGAGAATTTCCAGAAGGTCTATGATCTGACCGAGCGGGTGATCCCGCCGCATCATCAGGATGGCGATGTTAGCCACCAGGAGTTCATCGATTGGGCTTGCCGCAGCGCGCTCGAACGCCTGGGCTTTGCCACCCACGGCGAGATCGCCGCCTTCTGGGATCTCGTATCCCCCGACGAGGCGAAGACCTGGGTTGCCGAGCATCGCGATGAACTTTGCGAAGTGTTGATCGAGGCGATCGATGGCGGCCGTCCGCGCGCCGCCTTCGCCTTCACCGGTTTTCCGCAAACGCTCGGCGATATCCCCGAGCCGCCAGGCCGTGTCCGCGTACTCAGCCCCTTCGACCCGCTGCTGCGCGACCGCAACCGCACCGAGCGCCTGTTCGGCTTCTTCTATCGCATCGAGATCTTCGTGCCCGAGGCAAAGCGCGAATACGGCTACTATGTCTTTCCACTGATCGAAGGTGACCGGATGATCGGCCGCATCGACATGAAGGCGGACCGCAAGCGCGGCAGCCTCGATGTGCGCAAGCTCTGGCTCGAGACGGGCGTCCGCGCGTCGGCCGGCCGCCTGGAGCGCATCGATGCGGAACTGGAGCGGGTCGCCCGCTTTGCCGGCGTCGAAAAGGTGGAGCGCCTCGAAGGCTGGAACGCGACGCTGTAGCACCTTGAACTGCTGCATAATTCCCTGGACCGATCCTGATCTAGGGAATTATGCAGCAAGTGATATTTTCCTTGGCTTGAACCCGCGGCCTTCCTAAATGGAGGCGATAGAATTTCTCGATGCGGGAGCGCACTGCCATGAACACCGATCTGATGAGCCTCTTCGATGCCGACGAGGCAACGATCCGTAAGGTTCTCTCGGAGACGCTCGCCGGCGCCGACGATGGCGAACTCTTTCTTGAACATGCGCAGGCCGAAGTGCTGTCCTTCGACAACGGCCGTCTGAAGGGCGGCAGCTTCAACACCGACCAGGGCTTCGGCCTTCGTGCCGTCGCCGGAGAAGCGGTCGGCTACGCCCATTCAGGCGAGCTTTCGCTGTCGGCGCTTCGCCGCGCTTCCGACGCGGTGGCGCAGGTCACCCGCGGCTATGCCGGCTCCTATGCGGCTGCGCCGCAGCGCACCAACAAAAAGCTCTATGGCGACGAGAACCCGATCGGCGAGCCGAGTTTCGAGGCGAAGGTCGCCCTCTTGCAGGAAATCGACGCCTATCTGCGCGCCAAGGATCCCAAGGTTCGGCAGGTGACGGCGTCGATCGCGGCAAGCTGGCAGGTTGTCGACATCCTCCGGGCCGACGGCCACCGCGTGCATGACGTCAGGCCGATGACCCGCATCAACATCTCCGTCGTCACCGGTGACGGCGACCGCCAGGAAAGTGGTTCCTTCGGCACCGGCGGGCGTCGCGGCTTCGGCGATTTCGTCACCGAGGAAAACTGGAAAACGGGCGCCGATGAGGCGCTGCGCCAGGCGCTGGTCAATCTCGAAGCGATCGATGCGCCGGCCGGCACCATGGACGTGGTGCTCGCCTCCGGCTGGCCCGGCGTCATGCTGCATGAGGCTGTCGGCCATGGCCTCGAAGGTGATTTCAACCGCAAGAAAACCTCGGCTTTCGCCGGCCTTTTGGGCGAGCAGGTCGCCGCTAAGGGTGTCACCGTCGTCGACGATGGCACCATCGAGGCGCGCCGTGGTTCGATTTCCATCGACGACGAGGGTACGCCGTCCGGCTACAACGTGCTGATCGAGGACGGCAAGCTCGTGGGTTACATGCAGGATCGGCAGAATGCCCGGCTGATGGGCATGCAGCCGACCGGCAACGGCCGCCGCCAGGGCTACGCCCATGTGCCGATGCCGCGCATGACAAACACCTACATGCTCTCGGGCGACAGGACGCCGGAAGAAATCATCGCGTCGGTCAAGAAGGGCATCTATGCCGTTTCCTTCGGCGGCGGCCAGGTGGACATCACCTCCGGCAAGTTCGTCTTCGGCTGCACCGAGGCCTATCTGATCGAAAACGGCAAGATCGGCGCGCCGGTCAAAGGTGCCATGCTGATCGGCAACGGTCCGGACGCGATGAAGCGCGTGACGATGGTCGGCAGCGACACCAAGCTCGACACCGGCATCGGCAATTGCGGCAAGGCCGGCCAATGGGTGCCTGTTGGCGTCGGGCAGCCGCATCTGCGCATGGATCAGATCACGGTCGGCGGCACGCAGGCATAAGATCGAATGTCGGTCTTCACGCTCTCGTTTCTGTCGCCGGAGACCGCCACGCCGAGTCACGAACTCAGGTTCGACGCGGATGCTGGCGAGATCGCGCGGGCGCTGGGGCTGCGGGACGCCGTTATTCCAGGCCATGTCTACTACCAGCTGGATCGAAACGATCTGACCATCCTGTCTTCGCTGCTCGGGCTCGCCTTGCCCGCGACCGACGAGGAGGCTCTGCTTCGACGGCCACAGGCAATCGATGCGATGCCCTATCTGGTTCACACCGACTACGAACTTCCGCTGATGCTCGAAGGGCGCAAACCCTTTGCATATTTCTGCGATGACCCGGAATCGTCGTGGTTGGAGGAAACGCGAGCGCTCTTCGCACCGCACGTGGACGCGGGGACCTTCCTTCTAGGCACCTTCGCGTTCTCGAGGATGTGCCCGACGTCAACAGGCGGCGAGAAGGAGCAACGCACCGTGTATCTCACCTATGCACTGCCGGGCGAAGAATGGCGCTTTGCGCACTTCAGGAAGCGCCGCCACCAGCTCTTTCACAACTGGCGTCCATGGACTGCGGAAGACGAGCGCGAGGAAGGATTGCTCCTCGGCTATAGCGAGGAGCAATGCGACTGGTGGCTCGCGAATCGTTTCCGCAGGATCGTCGCGGAAACTTGATGAAGACCGCCTCTATTGCCGCCGCTCACCCGCGCGACGGCAGCATCATGCAATCATAGGAGCGCTGCTTGAGCGCATCGCAGGCCGCGGCCGCAGCGTCCCGGCTCGAGAACCCGACGAAGCGGGCGCGGTAGATCGCATTGGCGCCCTTGCCGACAGCTTCAGTGTAGGGCGTGGCTCCGGCGAGGGGAGCGCCGGCCTCGGAGCGTGCCTGAGCGAGCAGCATGCGGGCCGCCTCGGCAGACGGTGCCGCCGAAATCTGGATCTGCCAGCCGCCAGCTGCAGCCGGTGCCGCCGCCGTCGTTTCGATCTCAGCCACCTCGGTGGGCCGTTCCGCAGGTATAGCGGCTGTGGATGTTGCCGCAATCAAAGCGGCAACGGAATCCTGCTTCGTCCGCTGGGGCGTGGCAAAGGGCATCGGAACGTCCGATGTCGCGGCCGACGTCACCTCGACCACCTTCCCGCCGCGGGTGGACGCGACCAGCTGCCGCCCGATCTTCGTCGAAGCCTTGCCGACATGGCGATCGAGAAGTGCCGCCATCTTGGCATCGCGGCTGCGCGCCGACCGCCCACCGAGCACGACGCCGACCACCCGGCGATTGCCGTCCTTGACGGCGCTGACGAGATTGAAGCCGGAAGCGTTGGTATAGCCGGTCTTGATGCCGTCCATGCCCTCGTAGCGATACATCAGATTGTTGTGGCCGCGGACCTTGCGGCCGCGGAAGCTGAAGCTCTCGGTGGCAAACAGCCGGTATTCCCTGGGAAAGTCGCGCATCAGCGCGACGGCAAGCGTCGCCATCTCACGCGCTGTCGTCACCTGCTGGCTGGCCGGCAAGCCGGAGGCGTTGATGAAGACCGTCTTGCGCATGCCGAGCTGCCGCGCCTTGGCGGTCATTATCCTGGCAAAGTTTGCCTCCGACCCTCCGAGCTTTTCCGCCATTGCCGTCGCGGCATCGTTGCCCGAACGCACGATCATGCCGAGTACCGCCTCGCGGACCGTGATGGTCATGCCGGGCTTGAGGCCGAGGCGCATCGGCGGCTTGGCCGCCGCCGCCTTCGAGACCTTGATCGTGCTGTCCCAGGAAAGTTCGCCGCGCCGCAGCGCCTCGAAGGTCATGTAGACTGTCATCATCTTGGTCAGCGAGGCCGGATGGTTGAGGACATCAGGGTTTTCGGCCGAGAGGACTTTGCCGGTGCGCGCATCCAGTACCAGCGAGGCGGTTCCGGCGATCGCCGTTGCGGACCCAAGCGCGAAAGCGAAGATCGCAAGCAGGAGGCAGCGCAAAGTTTTCATGTCGATCCCCGTCGGAAAGCGCCATCGGTCACAGGCGCGATGCTGTTTCGTTTTGTGACAAGATCCGTGTCTTTGCTGCAACTTTAGGGCGGAACGTGGCGGTCCCGCCCTGTTTTCGGGGCCGTGGTAAATGGCCAATGAATGTCCTCTCCGTTCAACAAGGTTTAACGCCCTCGCCGTTAACTTTCCAGGCCTGTATGCCGCGAGGAAACATGGGGCCGACCGTCAGGAACACGATCGCGACAATTGTTCGCCGCGCCGCCATCGCCGGCGGGCTGGAGGTCGCCGGAGCGCTGAGCCGCGTCGGGCTGATGGCTGGCGCGCGCGGAAAGGGGGCGATCTTCACGCTGCACCATGTCCGGCCGAGGCTTGTGCGTGCCTTCGATCCCAACGCCCATCTGGAGATCACGCCGGAATTCCTCGACGCAGCTTTGACGACGCTGAAGCGTGACGGCTATCGCTTCGTCCCGCTCGAACAATTGCCGGACGCGTTGGCCGCCGGAGGCGGGCCGATCGCCTGTTTTACGCTTGATGACGGCTACCGGAACAATCTCGCGCATGCGCTGCCCGTGTTCGAGCGCCATGCTGCACCCTTCACCGTGTTTGTCACTGGTGGCTTCATCGATCGAACCCATACGCTCTGGTGGGAAACGCTCGCCGACGTGCTGGCGACGAAGGAGACGCTGCGGTTCGACTTCGGTCACGGTGTCGAGACGCTGCCAACGCATACGACTGCAGACAAGCAGGCGGCCTTCAATCGTGTCGCGGCGGTCGTTCATAGCCGCGATGAAGCGACGGCCATTGCATTGCTGAACGCCGTAGCGATCGAACACGGTATCGATCCGCTGGCGATCACCGAACGGCTGACTTTGGATCAGAAAGGGCTTCGGCGGCTGATCGAAAGCCCGCTGGCCAGCCTCGGCGCACACACCATCAGCCATCGCTCAGTCGCGCGCCTGAGCGGCGACGACGCAAGGCGAGAAATTCGCCAGTCGGCGGAGCGTGTCGAGGCCATTACCGGCCGGCAGCCTCTGACCTTCGCCTATCCCTATGGCGACCCACCGGCCGTCTCGGCGCGCGATCATCGCATCGTCGCCGATCTCGGTTTTTCCCTCGCGGTCACCACCCAGCCCGGCACGCTCGTCGAACGCGCAAAATCCAGCCTTCATGCGCTGCCGCGCATTTCGCTGAATGGGCATTTCCAGCGGGCACGTTACGTCTCGGCGCTGGCGTCCGGCATCCCATTCCGCTTGGCGGGCGCCTGAACGGCCGCCAACTAAGGGTACATGCGCACCTTTTCCCAGCCGCCTTCGGGTGTTGCGCGACGGAACTCCATCCGGTCATGCAGCCGGAAGGGGCGGTCGTGCCAGAATTCGATCGAGGTCGGGCGGATGCGGAAGCCGGACCAATAGCTCGGGCGTGGGATCTCGCCGAGCGCGTGGCGGGCGGTGTATTCGGCGACGGCCTTTTCCAGTGCGAAGCGGCCCTCCAACGGGCGTGACTGTTTTGATGCCCAGGCGCCGATGCGGCTGCCGCGCGGCCGGCTCTTGAAGTATTCGTCTGCCTCTTCGTCGGTCACGATCTCGACCGGACCGCGCACGCGCACCTGCCGCCTCAGGGATTTCCAGTGGAAGCACATGGCCGCCTTGCGGGCGCCAAGGATTTCCTGGCCCTTCTGGCTCTCGAAATTCGTGTAGAAAACGAAGCCGCGTTCGTCGAAGCCCTTCAGCAAAACCATGCGGACATTCGGCAATCCGTCGCCGTCGACGGTGGCGAGCGCAACCGCGTTCGGATCGTTGATTTCGCTGCCTTCCGCGTCCTTCAGCCATGTGCCAAACAGGGAAAAGGGCTCATTTGATTCGGTGAAGTCACCGCTTGCATTCTCACTATCTTTAGAAATCAATGGCTTATACCCCAGTTATCCGAAGGTTCTCCAAGAGGTGGTTCTCCGCTCGCCGAATGACGATTCGGAGGACCTCGTGAACGGACGGGAAAACGACGCGGAGAACGCGCAGCTAAGTAATTGTTTCCCGTTGGGTCGTAAGGAACCGCTTGTTAACTCATTCGCCGCCATTATTGCCTTCCAATGCCGTGATGTCTGGCGCGGAAATGCTTCGGGATGAGCCCGACCGGTATTTCCGCATCAAAAATGTCGGAGCCTGTACGTTGACCTTCTCGAGCAGCGTGCGGCTCCAGCGAGTCTGACAGGATTGCCGTGCAAGACATAGCAAAGTGGATCGATACCAAGAAGGGGTATTCCTTCGCCTTGCTGCGTAGCGCGGCAATTTGCCTGCCGGTCCTGGCGCTTTCCGGCTGCATGGGCGCGGGTCTCGATTTCTTTGGCAGCGGCGTCGACCGCACGGTCTCGACAGGCACCGTTCCGGTTGCCAAGACCTCCGATGGCCTCTCCGACGCCGTGATGGTTCGCAATGCTGTGACTTCGGCCGAACTCGGTGGCGGTACCATCAACCCGATCCCCTGGGCCAACGCGACTTCCGGCAGTGCCGGTGTCATCAGCATCATTCAGGAAGACCGCGCAAGCGGCATGCTCTGCCGCCGCTTCACCACGACGCGCCATTCCTACGAGGGCATCGCAAAGTTCGACGGCAGCACGTGCCAGGGTGGTGATGGCGCCTGGTATCTGACGAGCTTCGGCCCGCGCGCCTAAGATAGCGCGGCAATCGGCGATTAACCACAATTCTCTAAAAGTGCGAACGATCGTCCGCGGCGCTCGTTCCAGAGCCGGTGGCGCCGTTGCGGCTAACCACTATTTAGCAAGTTCTCCGGATCATCGGTGCTCAGTGGACGGGCGACAATGACGCCTTCAATCGGGGCATAAGGCGGGCATCAGGGAGAGGCCGCCGATCAGAGAAGATGGTAGAAGCCATGCGTGATCCCTATGCGATCCTCGGCGTCCGGCGCAATGCCGGGCAGGACGAAATCAAGGCGGCCTGGCGTTCGCTGGCAAAGGCCGTGCATCCGGACCATAACCAGGACGACCCCAGCGCCGCCGAACGCTTTGCCGAGGCAGGCAAGGCCTACGAGCTTCTGCGCGATCCAAAGCTCAGGAGCCGCTACGACTATGCGCGCCGAGAGGCCGAGCTTCGTCGCATGGAGGCGATGAAGGCAAAGATGCGTGGCAATGTGCAGGAGGAGGCGCCCGTCGACGCGGAGACTGCCGAGGACGCCATCTCACAGATCTTTGGCGCCGAGTCTCGTGCCAAGTCGGCCCGGCCATCGCCGAAGCCGGCGTCGAACCCGACGCCCGGGCCCGCGCCGAAACCGGCAGCGGCCAAGGAGCCGGAACGCCCGGCTCAAGCTGCCGAGGCAAAGCCTGAACCTGTGGCCGAGGCGCAGCCGGAAACAGTGGCAAAGACGGATACGCCGCTCATGCAGCGCGCCGCAGCGCCCGCAGCTGAACTCGTCGCAGCCATCGTCCGGCGCATCCGCGGCCGCGCAGCAAAGACCGCCGAGAAGGTGCCCGACCTTACCGTCGATCTGGCTGTCAGCATCGAGGACCTGATCAATCGCCATCGCCTGACTGTCGAGCTTCCGGATGGCGAGAGCCCGAAGGTTCAAATTCCCCCGGGTGCCGTCGATGGGCAGACCATTCGTCTTACGGAGCAGGGCTATCGCGTCACCGGCATGAGCCGTGGCGACGTCGTCGTCACGCTTAGGGTCGATCAGAGCGGCACCTTCCGCACCCGCGGCCTTGACCTGCTCACGACCCTGCCGATCGATCTGCAGGGTGCCGTCCTCGGCTGCGAGGAGCGCATCGAGACGCCGGTTGGTCCGGTCACCGTCGTCGTTCCGGCCTGGTCCGGTTCGGACAAGATCATCCGTCTCGCAGGCCAGGGCCTGCCCGGAACCTACGGGACCCACGGCGATCTTCTGGTGGAATTGCGACTGGTCCTGAAAGACACGCCGGATGAGAAGGTGACTGATCTGATGAAGTCGCAGCGCGACGGATTCTATCTGTGACGGTCCATTTGTGACAGTTCGCTGACACTTTGAACCAATATTACGGGGACTAACAGTTCCTGATCTCAGGCGCGCTTGAACCACCCTTGCCACTATGCCATAGGCAATTCTCGGCAATTTGCCGCACCCGTTCGGTGGGGTGTCTATGACATTTGTGAACTTTGGCACCGGCGCCGGCCGTTGCTGGAAATAGTATTGGGGACTTACCATGGCTCAGGCATCCGGTCTGATGAAGGGCAAACGCGGCGTCATCATGGGCGTTGCAAACAACCGTTCCATCGCATGGGGCATTGCCAAGGCCATCCACGCGCAGGGTGGTGAAGTTGCGTTGACCTATCAGGGCGATGCGCTCAAGAAGCGCGTCGAGCCGCTGCTCGCCGAGATCGACGGCTTCATGGCCGGCCATTGCGACGTTAGTGACGAAGCCAGCATCGACGCCGTCTTCGATACGCTCGAAAAGCAATGGGGCAAGATCGATTTCGTGGTGCACGCGATCGGTTTCTCCGACAAGGACGAACTGACCGGCCGCTACGTCGATACCTCGCCGGAGAACTTCGCCAAGACGATGCAGATTTCGGTCTACTCGTTCACCGCGGTTGCTCGTCGTGCTGAAAAGCTGATGACCGATGGCGGCTCGATGCTGACCCTGACCTACTACGGCGCCGAAAAGGTAATGCCGAACTACAACGTCATGGGTGTCGCCAAGGCTGCGCTCGAAGCCAGCGTGAAGTACCTCGCGGTCGACCTCGGCCCGAAGAACATTCGCGTCAACGCCATTTCCGCCGGCCCGATCAAGACCCTGGCCGCCTCCGGCATCGGCGACTTCCGCTATATCCTCAAGTGGAACGAGTACAACGCGCCGCTGCGCCGCACCGTGACGATCGAGGAAGTCGGCGACGTCGGCCTCTACATGCTCTCCGACCTGTCGCGTTCGGTCACCGGTGAAGTCCACCACGCCGACAGCGGCTACCATGTCGTCGGCATGAAGGCGGTGGACGCGCCCGATATCTCCGTGCTCAAGGACTGATCGGCACGGCTTGCCGGTTCGACGGCCCCGCTGCCCGGAGACATGTTGTGCTGATCTATGTGATCCGTCACGGACAGACCGACTGGAATGCCGAAAGCCGGCTCCAGGGGCAGAAGGACATCCCGCTTAATGATTTCGGTCGCCAGCAGGCGACCGGCAATGGCGCCGCACTCGCCGGTATCCTCGGCACCGACGCCGCGCATTTCGATTTCGTTGCGAGCCCGCTTGGCCGCACGCGCGAGACCATGGAGCGCGTGAGGCTGGCGATGGGGCTCGATCCCGCCGCCTACCGTACCGATGAACGGCTGAAGGAGGTATCCTTTGGTGACTGGGAAGGGCACACGCTTCCCGAGCTCAAGCGCTCGGCGCCGCAAAGGATCGCCGAACGGCGCGCGGTGAAGTGGGACTTCATTCCGCCGGGACCTGATGCCGAGAGTTACGAGATCCTCTCCTGGCGTGTTGCCGCCTGGCTGAAGGATGTGACGAAGCCGACCGTCTGCGTCAGCCACGGCGGCGTCATCCGGTCGCTTTTCAAGCTCTTTGGAGAAATGGAAGCCGAAGAGGCTGCGTCTGCGGCGATCCCGCAGGATCGCCTTCTGCGCATTTCCGGCGGTGCCATCGGCTGGATCTGACGGCCGAAATGAAAGAGCCGCCCCAGAGAGAAGGGCGGCGGATCGCTGCTTACTGTACGATTTCTAGGTCGTTGATGACCCGTTTGCCATCGACTTCGGTATAGAAGACCAGAACCTTCACGCCCTCCTTCAGGCCCTCGAAATTGAATTCTTCGGGTGCCTGGTAGCTCTTGCCATCATCGAGCTGCAGGCTGAGACGTTCGGTGTCGACACCCGTAATGGTCGCTTCCACGTCGGCGCTTTCCGCAAGAGCGGACAAAGGCGAAAGCAAGCCGGCGGTGGCCATGAGCGCGGCAATGACGAAACGCATCTTTCTTGCCCTTTTCAACGATTCTGCGAACATTCCTGTCATCACCCTTGGTCCCCGATTGTGGCAAAAATTGCCTTGTGACTTGGCTTTTGGCCGCCAGGCCCCGGTTTTTTGATGGCCCGTCCGACGCCGGAAGACTGGACGGCGACATCGTTTTTTTCAAGCGGGGGAGCGTCGAAGTAGGGGCGGCGGAATATTGATTTCCCCATGAATCATAGGGTTTTCCAAGGATTTGTGACGAAAGCCAATCTTAAGGTTCGCTCGCTACCTTTGGTTGGGGATCGAGGGGAAGAGATTGAACATCATCGACGTTCTGCGCCAGCGCATTCGGGCGGCAGCCAAATTTGCGAAACCATCGCTCATACCAGCGGCGATCGCCGGCCTCGTCGTGTTTGCCGGCGGGTACGTCTATGAGCGGCAGAATCGCGAAAACTTCCAGAATGACCTCAGGATCGACGTCGAGAACGAACTGAACCTCATCGCCAACCGGTTGCAATCGGAGATAAACACCAACATCGCCGCGCTGAACGGATTTGCCAACAGCATCGGCGTGCACCCGGCGATGACGCCTGACGATTTTACCGTCATGGCAACGAAGCTTCTTCTCCAGAACCCGCAGATGGTGCGCGCTTCGGCTGCGCCCGCCGGTGTTGTGCGGATCGCCTTCCCGCGTGAAAGCCAGCAATGGTTCGTCGGCACCGATTTCAACAGGTTCGGCGCGACAAGGCACGCAATAGAACGCGCATCGTCGACGGTGAGACCCGTGATGATCGGCCCCATTCGCCTGCCGAGCGGCCGTAACGGCTTCGAGCTTTTCTTGCCTGTCTTTTCCAAGATCCAGGGGCGGATGGAGCGCTGGGGCTATGTCGAGGCCATCATCGACGAAAAGGCGCTCTATCGCGCCGCGCGCCTTCTGGAGGCGGGCAGCGAAACGCCGGAACTGACAAAGGATCATCGCCACGTCGACGTTCACCTCGCGATCAGGGATATCTCCGAGCAGGAACGCATCCAGGACGCGTTCTTCGGCGACGACGCGCTTTTCCGCAAGGCGCCGGTAACGCGTCGGCTGGATCTGGCGGGTGGCGCATGGGAGCTCGCAGCCATGCCGGTTGGCGGGTGGGACCAGCTTCCCGAAGACATCGATGCCACTCGCTTGGCGATCGCCGCCGCTGTCGCAATCGTGGTAATCCCGATCCTCTTGACCGGCGGGCTCTTCAACGAACGGCAGCGCAACATTGCCAAGCTGAAAGCGCGGGAAGGGGAGGTGATGACGCTGTCGCACCGGCTGAACCTCGCGCTCGACGCGTCCAAGATCGGCGTCTGGGAGATCGATGTCGAAACGCAGCAGCGCTCCTGGGACGATCGCATGTTCCACCTGCATGGGCTGGAGGTCCATCTGGAGGAACCGACCTATGAGGAGTGGCGCGCAACGGTGCATCCGGAGGACATCGGCATCGCCGCCAACGCGCTGTTCCGCAGCCTGGACGACGGGTTGGAATATCGCTCGCAATACCGGGTTGTGCTGTCTGACGGAACCTTGCGCCACATCCGCAACGTCGGATCCAGCCACCGCGGCGCCGATGGGCGCGCAAAGGTCACCGGCATCAGCTGGGATGTCACGGACGACGTTATGAAGACCGAGAGGCTGACTGCGGCCAAGGCCCAGGTCGATCAACAGAACCTCGAGCTCGAACAGGCACTGAAGGGTCTTTACGAGCGTGAGCAGGATCTTGAACTGCTTTCACGCCGGCTCGACCTGGCACTCGATTCCTATCGATGCGGCATGTGGGAGGCGGACCTCGATAGCGGACTGACCTATTGGGACGATCGCATGCACCAGCTCTACGGTCTCGTCTACACCGATGGGACCACTAATGAAGAGACATGGCTCACCGCGCTTCATCCCGATGATCGGGCGCCGGCGCTGGACGCGGTCAACCGCGCAATCGCGGCGGACGAGACCTATGTGCACCAGGCGCGCGTGTTTCTGCCGGCTGGCGGCGTCCGCCACATCCGGTCGGTCGGCAAGCTTCATGTGGCGCCGGATGGTGCCCGCAAATTCGTCGGCATGGCGCTCGACGTCACCGAAGACGTGCTGATGACCGAGCAATTGCGGGTCGCCAAGGCCATGGCCGATGCGAAGAACGCCGAGCTGGAGCAGGCGCGGGTGCGGATCGAGCACAACGCCCTGCACGATCCCCTGACCGGTCTTGGAAACCGCCGCATGCTCGACAAGGCGCTGGAGCGGTTGGCGAGGGCCGGTGATCACGAGGATATCGCCATCCTCCATATCGATCTTGACCGCTTCAAGCAGATCAATGACACGCTCGGCCACGCAGCCGGCGACGCCATGCTGATCCATGCTTCCGAAATCCTCCGGGCAAATATCCGGCCCGGCGATATCATCGCCCGCATCGGTGGTGATGAGTTCGTGGTCGCCGTCACCGGTGCGCCCGGCGAGACGGCACTGGCAGCGCGCTGTGACCGGATCATCGCTGCGATGCGCCAGCCGGTCGACTACAACGGTTTTCCCTGCCGCTTCGGTGTCAGCATCGGTGTGGCGGTGGGCCGTGGCGCGGAAATCGATGCGCGCAGGCTGCTCGTCAATGCCGATATCGCGCTCTACCGGGCCAAGGAGGCGGGCCGTAACCGCTATCAGTTCTTCACCGAGGTGTTGCAGGCCGAAGTGGTGACCGCCAAGCGGATCGCCGACGAGATCCTCGAAGGCATCGAACGGGACGAGTTCGAACCCTGGTATCAGCCACAGTTCGACGCGACCACGCTTGCGCTGTGCGGAGTGGAGGCGCTGGTGCGCTGGAACCACCCGCGTGAGGGCGTCCTGACGCCGGATCGTTTCCTTGGCATCGCCGAGGAATTGAATGTCACGGCGGCGCTTGATCGCCTCGTGCTCGAAAAGTCGCTGATCGACCACATGCGTTGGGCGGCCGCCGGCCTGAGAGTTCCCAAGATCTCGGTCAATGTTTCGGCGAAGCGGCTTCAGGAGGATGATCTGCTGTCCTCGCTCGAAGGCTTGAGCATCGCGCCCGGCCAGATCTGTTTCGAACTGGTGGAATCGATCTTCCTCGATGAGAGCGACGACATCGTTGCCACCAACATCGAAGGTATCAAGAAGCTCGGCATCGATATCGAGCTCGATGACTTCGGCACCGGTCATACCTCGATCGTCAGCCTGCTGAAGATCAAGCCGAAGCGGTTGAAGATCGATCGGCAGCTCGTCGTTCCGGTTCTGGGCGCACGGCGGGAGCAGGCCCTGGTGCGTTCGATCATCGAGATCGCCCGCTCGCTCAACATCGAGACCGTTGCTGAAGGCGTCGAGACGATGGCGCATGCGGAGATGCTCGGCATCCTCGGCTGCGACGTCCTGCAGGGCTATGCCTTCTCCCGGCCGTTGAGCGCGGAGAAGTTCCTCGCCTTTGCGGCCGACCGCGGCCTGCGCCTGGCATCGTGACGAAGCGACGGCGGCAGGCGCAAAAGTCTTTCCCCGTCCCCGGCTTTCCACTAAGAGAGGGCATCCGCGTACGAAATGTACGGCCGTTGCTTGCTTAAGGTCCGGTAGCCTTCATGTCGCATAACACTTTCGGTCACCTCTTCCGCGTCACCACCTGGGGCGAAAGCCACGGGCCGGCGCTTGGCTGCGTCGTCGATGGCTGCCCGCCCGGCATCCGTTTCACGCTCGCCGAACTCCAGGCCTGGCTCGACAAGCGCAAGCCCGGGCAGTCGCGTTTCGTGACGCAGCGCCGCGAGGATGATCTCGTCAAGGTGCTCTCCGGCGTGATGTTCGACGAGGACGGCGAGACGATGATCTCGACCGGGACGCCGATCTCCATGCTGATCGAGAACACCGACCAGCGTTCGAAGGACTATTCCGAGATCGCCAAGCGTTACCGCCCGGGCCACGCCGACTATACTTACGATCTGAAATACGGCATCCGAGACTATCGTGGCGGCGGCCGTTCCTCGGCGCGCGAGACCGCGGCGCGCGTTGCCGCCGGCGGCATCGCCCGCAAGGTCGTGCCGGGCCTCGTCGTGCGCGGCGCGCTCGTGCAGATCGGCCAACACAAGATCAACCGCGCCAACTGGGATTGGGCCGAGGTCGACAACAACCCCTTCTTCGCCCCGGATCCGGAGATCGTGCCGGTTTGGGAGGAATATCTCGACGGCATCCGCAAGGCCGGCTCCTCGATCGGCGCCGTCGTCGAAGTGGTCGCCGAGGGCGTGCCCGCCGGCATCGGCGCGCCGATCTATGCCAAGCTTGATCAGGACATTGCCTCCAACCTGATGTCGATCAACGCCGTCAAGGGTGTCGAGATCGGCAACGGTTTCGGTGCGGCCGAGATCACCGGCGAGGAGAACGCCGACGAGATGCGCATCGGCGCCGACGGCAAGCCGGTCTTCCTCTCCAATCATGCCGGCGGCATTCTGGGCGGCATCGCCACCGGCGAACCTGTGATCGCGCGTTTTGCCATCAAGCCGACGTCGTCGATCCTCACCGAGCGTCGCTCGGTCGACAGCGATGGCAAAGAAGTCGATGTCCGCACCAAGGGTCGCCACGACCCCTGTGTCGGCATCCGCGCCGTGCCGATCGGCGAGGCGATGCTTGCCTGCACGATCGCCGATCACTACTTGCGTGACCGCGGCCAGACCGGCCGCCTCAAGTAATTCGCCCTCTATTTCGGGAAGAGCACCATGTCCTATGACCAGAAGCGTGTCGTCGACGCCATCCGCGCCTTCGAGGCCGGCGAAATCGTTGTCGTGACCGATGATGATGGCCGCGAGAACGAGGGCGATTTGATCGTCGCCGCGGTGCATTGCACGCCGGAGAAGATGGCCTTCATCGTGCGCCATACGTCGGGCATCGTCTGCACGCCGATGCCGCGCGAGGAGGCGAAACGCCTCAACCTCAATGCCATGGTTGCTGAAAACGATTCTGCCCATACGACGGCCTTCACCGTCTCGGTCGATTTCAAGCATGGCACCACGACCGGCATTTCCGCCGATGATCGTACGTTGACGGTGCGCAACCTCGCCAATCCCAATGTCGGGCCGACGGACTTCGTTCGCCCGGGCCACATCTTCCCGTTGGTCGCCCGCGAAGGCGGCGTTCTCATGCGCTCCGGTCATACGGAAGCCGCCGTCGACCTCTGCAGGCTCGCAAGCTTGCCGCCGATCGGCGTCATCTGCGAACTCGTCAACGACGACGGCACCGTCATGCGCGGACCGCAGGTCGCAAGCTTTGCCGACACCCACGGCCTCAAGCAGGTTTCGGTCGCCGACCTCATCGCCTACCGTCAGCGCAAGGAAACGCTGATCGAGCAGGGCGGGTCCTTCGATATCGAAACGCCCTACGGTGCGGCCAAGGGTCATTCCTATTCGCTACCCTGGGATCCGATGCAGCATCTCGCCGTCGTCTTCGGCGATATTCGCGATGGCGTCGATATCCCGGTCCGCCTGCATCTCGAAAATGTCGGCGCCGATGTGTTCGGCAAGGACTGCCAGATCGATCGCGTCATGAAGCGTATCGCCGACGAGGGCAGGGGGGTCATCGTCTACCTGCGCGAAGGATCGGTCGGTGTCGGCGTGTCGCAAACGGCCCGCAAGGGCAAACACGATCGTGAAGCACATGACGAGGCGCAGGCGCGCGAGAACGAATGGCTGGAAATCGGCCTCGGCGCGCAGATCCTGAAAGATCTCGGCATCAGCTCTATCCGTCTTCTTGCCTCGCGGGAGCGCCACTATGTTGGCCTCGAAGGCTTCGGCATCAAGATCGCCGGAACCGACATCATCTAAAGCATGACGCCTCTGAATACGACAAAGCCCGGATCGTGGATCCGGGCTTTGTCGTTTGTACCGGTGCCGGCCAATAAAAAAGCCGCGCTCGAAGCGCGGCGTTGTGTCTTGTTTGCGTGGGGTCCGGCGACCGGTCAGGGCAGCGCGTCGTAGCCTTCGCCGAAGCCCTTGAGATCGACCGGGATGCCGATGCCTTCTTCCGGCGACTGGAAGACGATGAAGGTCGCCGTCGCGCCGGAGCGGAAGGTCTTCAGCAACTCGTCCTCGAGCACGACTTCCGCATAGCAGCCGTCGGAGAAGCAGCGCACGAAGTAGGCGCGGCCGATATCCTTGCCGTCGACATTGAGGCCGAGGCCGTTTGGCAAAAGCACGCCGAGCGGAGCGAGCACGCGCAGGATCTTCGCCTTGCGGTCCGCCGTCTTCAGCACGACCACCGACAGGCCGACTTCCGGCCGGTCCTCGGCAATGACGTTCTGCATCAGCGCGCACTGGTCGGTGGAAGCGCCTGCCGGCTGATCGCAAACGATCGACCACGCGCCGTGGTTGGACTTGACCGTGCCGGGTGTTCCGGCGGGCTGCTGGGCCAGGCTCTGAGCGGGGAGAGCGAGAACGGCAAGGCCGAAGGCGGCGAAGGCCGACAGTCGCGAAAAGAGGGGCAGGCCCATGTAAACCTCAAAACGTCGAATCATCAGGGCTATTCTTGAAGCGCGCAGGAATAAATGAAAAGCCCTGCGGGGCACATTCCAGCGTCATATGGCGGAAATTGGGCGGGTTAACGCCCTCTCCTGTGTGTTGCCGCGCGAACCGCGTGCGATCGCGCCTCCAGGGGCGCGGAAGACGTCATATAAGTCGATTCGTGACGGCTTCTAAGGGGTGCCTGTGTGAAAAGATGCGTTTGTGCAAAAATGCCGCATGGGGTTGATTGGTCAGATGTTGCGGCATCGGACAAACTGTGGTTTGAAGCGCAGCAGTATCGCAGGGATTCTGCGTTCCGGTTTGATCCTGATCAAGCGCATTGGGGAGACATATTGTGAAAAACAAGGCTTATGCAGTTCTGGCAGCGCTTGCCTGTCTGCTTTTTGCTTCGAGCGCCTTTGCTGACAAGCCTGTCGATTGGCAGACGAACTTTCAGTCGGCCGCTACGGGCATTATGGAAGAAATCACATGGTTTGAACATTATACCCTGTGGTTCATCATTCCGATCACCCTCTTCGTTCTCCTCCTGCTGATCATCGTCGTGGTCAAGTTCCGCGAGAGTGCTAACCCGGTTCCCTCCAAGACCAGCCACAACACCGCCATCGAAGTCGTCTGGACCGTCGGTCCGGTCATCGTGCTTCTTTTCCTCGCCATTCCGTCCTTCCAGCTCCTGACCGCGCAGCTCACGCCGCCGGCCAATCCGGACCTGACGGTCAAGGCGACCGGCAACCAGTGGTACTGGTCCTATGAATATGAAGTCGGCGAAAGCCCGCTCTCCTTCGACAGCCTGCTGATGAAGGAAGAAGATCGCGCCGCCCTCGGCAAGGAAGACAAGAAGGAATATCCGCGCCTGCTCGCCGTCGACAACGAAGTTGTCATTCCGGTCGGCAAGACGGTGCGTGTCCTCGTCACCGCCGCCGACGTGATCCATGCCTTCGCAATGCCTGCCTTCGGCGTGAAGATCGATGCCGTTCCCGGCCGCCTGAACGAAACCTGGTTCAAGGCTGACCGCGAAGGTCTGTACTACGGCCAGTGTTCCGAGCTCTGCGGCAAGGATCACGCCTATATGCCGATCGCGATCCGCGTTGTTTCGCAGGAAAAATACGACACCTGGCTCGCAGCCGCCGCAACCAACATTGGCGATGCGAACAAGGCGCTCATGGCGTCCATCGATGCGGCCAAGACCGTCGACGTCGCCGCAAACGCCGCACAGTAATCGGAAGGGGAGCTCGACCCATGGCTGGAACAGCCGTTCATCACGATCAACGCCATGATCACTCCGATCATGGCCACGCAGACCATGCGCATAAGCCTCTGAGCTTCTTCCAGCGCTGGTTCCTGTCGACCAACCACAAGGACATCGGCACGCTGTACCTGATCTTCGCGATCATCGCGGGTATCATCGGCGGCACGCTTTCGGTGTTCATGCGCGCCGAACTGCAGGAGCCTGGCATCCAGATCTTCCACGGTCTGGCGCAGATGGTCTACGGTTTCGAGGGCGATGCTGCCATCGACGGCGGTAAGCACATGTTCAACGTGTTCACGACCGCGCACGCGCTCATCATGATCTTCTTCATGGTCATGCCGGCGCTGATCGGCGGTTTCGCCAACTGGATGGTTCCGATCATGATCGGTGCACCGGACATGGCGTTCCCGCGCATGAACAACATCTCCTTCTGGCTGATCATCCCGGCCTTCCTGCTGGTGCTGCTGTCGATGTTCGTCGAAGGTCCTGCAGGCGCCTATGGTGCAGGCGGCGGGTGGACGATCTATCCGCCATTCTCGACATCGGGCATGCCCGGGCCGGCCATGGATTTCGTGATCCTCGGCCTGCACATCGCTGGCGCGTCGTCGATCCTCGGCGCGATCAACTTCATCACCACGATCCTGAACATGCGCGCTCCGGGCATGACGCTGCACAAGATGCCGCTCTTTGCCTGGTCGGTTCTGATCACCGCCTTCCTGCTGCTGCTTTCGCTGCCGGTTCTGGCAGGCGGCATCACCATGCTGCTCACCGACCGCAACTTCGGCACGGCCTTCTTCGCGCCTGAGGGCGGCGGCGACCCGATCCTGTTCCAGCACCTGTTCTGGTTCTTCGGTCACCCGGAAGTGTACATCCTGATCCTGCCGGGCTTCGGCATCGTCAGCCACATCGTCTCCACCTTCTCGCGCAAGCCGATCTTCGGCTACCTCGGCATGGCCTACGCCATGGTCGCGATCGGCGCCGTCGGCTTCATCGTGTGGGCGCACCACATGTACACCGTCGGCATGTCGCTCGACACGCAGCGCTACTTCGTCTTCGCGACGATGGTTATCGCTGTTCCGACCGGCGTTAAGATCTTCTCGTGGATCGCGACGATGTGGGGTGGTTCGATCCGCTTCACGACCCCGATGGTCTGGGCGATCGGCTTCATCTTCCTGTTCACCGTCGGTGGCGTCACGGGCGTTCAGCTCGCCAACGCCGGCCTCGACCGTTCGCTGCACGACACCTACTACGTGGTTGCTCACTTCCACTACGTTCTGTCGCTCGGCGCCGTGTTCGCGATCTTCGCCGCCTGGTACTACTGGTTCCCGAAGATGACCGGCTACATGTACTCCGAGTTCGTCGGCAAGCTGCATTTCTGGGTCATGTTCATCGGCGTGAACCTGATCTTCTTCCCGCAGCACTTCCTCGGCCTCGCCGGCATGCCGCGCCGCTACATCGACTACCCGGATGCCTATGCCGGCTGGAACATGGTTTCGTCCTACGGCTCCTACATCGCGGCCGTCGGTGTCCTGATCTTCCTCTTCGGCGTCTTCGAAGCCTTCGCCAAGAAGCGCGTCGCAGGCGACAACCCGTGGGGCGAGGGCGCGAACACTCTGGAATGGCAGCTGTCTTCGCCGCCGCCGTTCCACCAGTGGGAACAGCTCCCGCGCATCAAGTGACGGGCAACGAACAGAAGCCGCCGGTTCCGGCGGCTTCACCCCGCCGGGAAACCGGCGACAAACGGCCTTTGCGGCCGGGACTTGCACAGGGACACGACATGACGGTCATCGACAATCACGAAGCAGTCGGCATGGAAGGCGCACCGCGTCTGTCCGAAGCCTCTGCGCGCGATTATTTCGAGCTTCTGAAGCCGCGTGTCATGTCCCTCGTCGTCTTCACGGCGCTCGCCGGGCTCGTGCTCGCGCCGGGCCACATCAATCCCTTCATCGGCTTCATCGCTATTCTCTGCATCGCCGTCGGCGCAGGTGCGTCCGGCGCCCTGAACATGTGGTATGACGCCGATATCGATGCGGTCATGAGCCGTACCGCCAAGCGCCCGATCCCGGCAGGCAAGATCCTGCCGCAGGAAGCGCTGGCTTTCGGCCTGACGCTCTCCGCCTTTTCCGTGATCATCCTCGGGCTCGCCGTCAATTGGCTCGCAGCCGGGTTGCTCGCCTTCACCATCTTCTTCTACGTGGTCATCTACACGATGTGGCTGAAGCGCTCGACGCCGCAGAACATCGTCATCGGCGGTGCGGCCGGTGCTTTCCCGCCGATGATCGGCTGGGCTTGTGTCACCGGCGCCGTATCGATCGAAAGCATCGTTCTCTTCCTGATCACCTTCCTGTGGACGCCAGCGCATTTCTGGGCGCTTGCCCTCTTCAAGATGGGCGACTATGGCGCCGTCGGTGTGCCGATGATGCCGAATGTCTGCGGCCAGGCGACCACCAAGAAGCAGATCGTCATCTATGCTGTGCTGACTGCGCTCATCGGTATCTGTCCCACCTTGCTCGGTTTCGCGAGCATCGGTTACGGCCTCGTCGCAGCGGCACTCGGTCTCGGCTTCATCTGGTATTCGATCGGCGTGCTGCGCATGCCGGAAGCGGATGAGCGCATGCTGCCCGCCAAGAAGCTGTTCGCCTTCTCGATCATGTATCTGTTCGTGATCTTCTCCGCCCTGATGGCGGATCACCTGATCGTCAATATCTGGCTGAACGCCGGGAGTATTGCCTGATGGAAACCGTCAAGCTCACTGAAGCCCAGAAGAAGTCGCGCCGAGGCCGCAACATTGCGCTCGGCTTCGTCCTCGCGGGGCTCGTCGTTCTGTTCTACATCGTCACGCTGATCAAGTTCGGCAACGGCATGGTCAGCTGAGGCAGGATGGCATGACGAATTCACCGGAAATCACGCCCAAGCAGCACTCGAACCGCGTCGTCGTCGGCACTTGCCTCGCCTTCGTCGCCGGGATGGTCGGCATGGCCTATGCGGCCGTGCCGCTCTACGACATGTTCTGCCGCGTCACCGGCTACAACGGTACGACGCAGCGCGTCGAGCAAGCTTCCGATGTGATCCTGGACGAGAAGGTGAAGGTCACCTTCGACGCGAACACCTCGGGCGGTCTGCCCTGGGAGTTCAAGCCGGTCCAGCGCGACATCGATATCCGCATTGGCGAAACCGTGCAGGTGATGTACCGGGCGAAGAACCTGTCGTCGAAGCCGACCACGGGCCAGGCGACCTTCAACGTCACGCCGATGCAGGCTGGTGCCTATTTCAACAAGGTACAGTGCTTCTGCTTCACCGAGACGACGCTGCAGCCGGGAGAGGAGATGGAGATGCCGGTGGTATTCTTCGTCGATCCGGACATCGTCAAGGCGGTGGAGACCAAGGACATCAAGACGTTGACGCTTTCCTACACCTTCTACCCGCGCGAACCGTCGAAACCGGTGGCGCAGGTGAAGACGGAAGAGAACAAACTTTGACTGGAGGTCCTTTTCGGCTATGCCGGAAGGGCGACAAGAGAGAGACATTTCGGGGATTACTGACATGGCCGGTGCGCATCAGAAGAATCACGACTACCACATCATCGACCCGAGCCCCTGGCCGTTGCTTGCCTCGATCGGCGCCTTCGTCATGGCGTTCGGCGGCATCTGCTACATGCGCTACCTCGCGGGCAGCTCGCTGAAGATCTTCGGCCTCGAGTTCGCCAACGTCTGGATCCTGCTCGCCGGTCTGATCATCGTTCTCTACACCATGTTCGGCTGGTGGTCGGACACGGTGAAGGAAGCGCATGAGGGCCACCACACCCGTGTCGTGTCGCTCCACCTGCGCTACGGCATGATCATGTTCATCGCTTCGGAAGTGATGTTCTTCGTGGCCTGGTTCTGGGCCTTCTTCGATGCGAGCCTGTTCCCGGGCGAAGCCATCCAGGCAACACGCTCTACCTTCACCGGCGGCGTCTGGCCGCCGAAGGGCATCGAAGTGCTCGATCCGTGGCACCTGCCGCTCTACAACACCGTCATCCTGCTGCTTTCGGGCACGACGGTCACCTGGGCACACCACGCTCTGCTGCACAACGACCGCAAGGGCCTGGTCTCGGGCCTGACGCTGACCGTCGTTCTCGGCGTGCTGTTCTCCTTCGTTCAGGGCTACGAATACGCCCACGCTCCGTTCGCCTTCAAGGACTCGATCTACGGCGCGACCTTCTTCATGGCGACCGGCTTCCACGGCTTCCACGTTCTGGTCGGCACGATCTTCCTGCTCGTCTGCCTCATCCGTGCCCTGCGCGGCGATTTCACGCCCAAGCAGCACTTCGGCTTCGAAGCGGCTGCCTGGTACTGGCACTTCGTTGACGTCGTCTGGCTGTTCCTCTTCTTCTCCATCTATATCTGGGGCAGTTGGGGTGCGCCGATCGCTCACGGCTGATAGCGCGAGCATCTCGATCTTTATGAACAGGGCGGTTGCAGCCATGCAACCGCCCTGTTCTTTTGGTGGCTTGTGGTGATGGAAACGCGACAGGGGTGCGAAATGCGGGTTGCGTCGATCACGGTCATGGCGGTGCTGGTCGGATCCGTCTCGGCTGCGGCGGACGACGTTGCGGATAGGGTCGTCGTCCACAAGGAACGACGGCTCTTGCAGCTCTTCCACGATGGGCAGGTGATCCGCGAATATTCCGTCGCGCTCGGCGGCAACCCCGTTGGTCACAAGCGGCAGGAAGGCGACCAGAGGACGCCGGAAGGGCTCTATCTGCTCGATTGGCGCAATCCGGGAAGCGGCTACTACAAATCCATCCACGTCTCCTATCCGGCACCGGAAGATACCAAGTCTGCGGTCGCAAATGGCGTCGATCCCGGCGGCATGATCATGATCCACGGCCAGCCCAATTATTTCGGCTGGCTGGCGTTTTTGACGCAGCGCTTCGATTGGACGAATGGCTGTATTGCCGTTACCAATGCCGAAATGGAAGAAATCTGGACGATGGTCCCCAACAACACGCCGATCGAGATCAAGCCGTGAGCGAAGACAAGGCACATTTCCCGCCGGTGGACCCGGTGATGACAGGGATCAAGGGGCTTTGCCCGCGCTGCGGCCAGGGCAGGCTCTTCGACGGTTTTCTCAAGGTCAAACCGGCCTGCACAAGCTGCGACCTGGATTATCGCTTTGCCGATTCCGGCGATGGCCCGGTGGTCTTCGTCATCCTGATCGTCGGCTTTGTCGTCGTTGGCGCGGCGCTTTGGGCGGAGGTCAACTTCAGCCCACCGCTGTGGCTGCATTTCCTGTTGTGGATCCCGCTTGCGACTATCCTCAGCCTCGGACTGACACGCATGCTCAAGGGCGTCCTGATCAACCTGCAGTACCGCAACAATGCGCGCCCGGGCGAGATCGACCGTGGCTGAGATCGAAGTCAAGAAGCGCGGCCTCGTCGGACGCCTCGGCGCCTTCCTTTTGCTCGCAGTCGCCTTCGCCATCCTTATCTCGCTCGGCACCTGGCAGATGCAGCGGCTGCACTGGAAGGAAAGTCTGCTGACAGCGATCCAGGAGCGTCGGTCGGCGCCTCCGGTGTCGCTTGGCGACATCGAGAAGATGCTCGCGGATGGCGTGGACATCGATTACCGCACCGTCACGGTTACCGGCACCTTCGATCACAGCAAGGAGCGGCATTTCTTCGCGACCTTTAACGGCCGCACCGGCTACTACGTCTTCACGCCGCTGACGCTCGACGATGGCCGCGTGCTCTTCGTCAATCGCGGCTTCGTGCCCTTCGAACAGAAGGATTCGTCCACCCGTCTTGCGGGCGAGCTTCCCGCCTTCGTGGGCATCAACGGCCTCGCAAGGCCGAAGCTTGACGAGAAACCGTCGTCGCTCGTTCCGGACAATGATCTCGCCAAGAACATCTTCTACTGGAAGGATCTCGACACGATGGCGTCGTCGGTCGGTCTTCCCGCCGACAAGGTCGTGCCGCTGTTCGTCGATGCCGATGCGACACCCAACCCCGGTGGCCTGCCGATCGGCGGTGTCACCCAGTTCGACCTGCCCAACAACCATCTGCAATACGCGCTGACCTGGTATGGGCTGGCGGCAGCACTGGTGCTGGTCAGCGGTCTCTACGTGGCGCGCCGCGGGCGATAGCCCGGACGGCGCCGCCGTGCTAACCCTGCTGAAGGGATCGACAGCGGGGAATAAGATGGCGATTATCGCGAACACTCTGATTGCCGTGACGGGCTTGCTGCATGTCGGCTTTCTCGTGCTCGAGATGTTCCTGTGGACAGGACCTCGGGGGAGGGCTGTCTTCCGCATGACACCGGAGCAAGCGGAGACAACACGGGTCCTTGCCGCCAACCAGGGGCTTTACAACGGGTTCCTCGCGGCTGGCCTGTTCTGGTCGTTGATCCAATCGGAACCGTCCTTTGCCTTCGAGTTGAAGGTGTTCTTCCTTGTGTGCGTGATCCTTGCCGCTATATATGGCGCGTGGTCGGTCAAGCCGCGTATCCTCTTAATCCAGGGCGGCTCGGCGATCGCAGCGCTTGTTTTCCTTCTATTGGCATTCTGATCCATGGCATCATCAGCGGCAGCAAAATCCCCGATCACCATTCGCCTGTGCGGGCCGCGCGGCTTCTGCGCCGGCGTCGACCGGGCGATCCAGATCGTCGTCCTGGCGCTGAAGGAATTCGGCGCGCCCGTCTATGTCCGCCACGAGATTGTGCACAATCGCTATGTCGTCGAGGGCCTCGAGGCCAAGGGCGCGATCTTCGTCGAAGAGCTCGACGAGATCCCGCCGGAGCACCGCAAGCAGCCGGTGGTCTTCTCGGCCCATGGCGTGCCGAAATCGGTGCCCGCGGATGCTGACGCCCGCAATCTCTTCTATCTCGACGCCACCTGCCCGCTGGTCTCCAAGGTCCACAAGCAGGCGATGCGCCACAACCGTCTCGGCCGCCACGTGGTCTTGATCGGCCATGCCGGCCATCCGGAAGTGATCGGCACGATGGGGCAGTTGCCGGAAGGCACGGTATCGCTGGTCGAGACCGTCGAGGATGCAGACGTTTATCAGCCGCCGGACCCGGACAATCTCGGCTTTGTCACCCAGACGACGCTGTCGGTCGACGACACGGCCGGCGTCATCAAGCGGCTGCACGAGCGCTTTCCGAACCTGACGGCGCCTGCTGCCGATTCGATCTGTTACGCCACCACCAACCGCCAGGAGGCGGTGAAGCAGGCAGCGCCGGGCTGCGACCTGTTCCTCGTCGTCGGTGCGCCGAACTCTTCCAATTCCAAGCGACTGGTCGAAGTGGCGCTGAAAGCGGGTGCGAAGAAATCCGTGCTGGTCCAGCGTGCATCGGAAATCGACTGGGACGAGATGGGCGATATCTCGACGGTGGGTCTGTCGGCTGGCGCTTCGGCGCCCGAAGTGATCGTCAACGAGATCATCGAGGCGTTTCGCGAACGCTATGAAGCGCAGGTGGAACTCGCCGATACGGTCGAGGAAAACGAGAACTTCCTCGTCAACCGCGAGATCCGCCATGTGCCGCTGACATCAGCCGACATGGCCTTCGTCAACGGCGAATAGTCATATTTCTTGCCCGCATTTTCTTGAGAGTGGAAGCCCTTGGCAGTTTACACCGATATCACGGAAGACGATCTCTCCCGTTTTCTCACCGCCTATGACGTCGGCCAGCTGACCTCCTACAAGGGGATCGCCGAAGGCGTCGAGAATTCCAATTTCCTGATGCACACGACCAAGGGCTCCTACATTCTCACGCTTTACGAAAAGCGCGTGAACGCCGATGACCTGCCATTCTTCCTGGGATTGATGCACCATCTGGCCGACGGCGGCCTGTCCTGCCCACTACCGCTGCCGCGGGCCGATGGCAAGCTGCTCGGCGAGCTCTCTGGCCGCCCTGCCGCCGTCATCTCGTTCCTCGAGGGCATGTGGCTGAGGAAGCCCGAGGCAAAACACTGCCACGAGGTTGGGAAAGCGCTTGCCGCCATGCACCTCGCCGGTGAAGGCTTCGCGCTGAAGCGCACCAATGCGCTTTCCGTTGGCGGCTGGCGGCCCCTCTGGGTCAATTCCGAGGCACGCGCCGACGAGGTGCAGTCGGGTCTCAAGGACGAGATATCGGCGGAGCTCGAGCATCTGGAACGCCACTGGCCGAAATCCCTGCCGGATGGCGTCATCCACGCCGATCTCTTCCCGGACAATGTCTTCTTCCTCGGCGACCAGCTTTCCGGCCTGATCGACTTCTACTTCGCCTGCAACGACTATCTCGCCTATGACGTTGCCGTCTGCCTGAACTCCTGGTGCTTCGAGAAGAACGGCTCCTACAACATCACCAAGGGCATGGCGATGCTTTCGGGCTACGAGAGCGTGCGCAAGCTGACGCCGGCCGAGGTCGACGCCCTGCCGCTGCTCTGCCGCGGCTCGGCGCTGCGCTTCTTCCTGACGCGGCTCTACGATTGGCTGATGACGCCCGCCGGCGCGCTGGTGGTCAAGAAGGATCCGCTCGAATATCTGACGAAGATCCGCTTCCACCGGGCGATCGCTTCGAGCGCGGAATATGGCCTGCGCCGAGACGAGGGCCAGGCATGAAACACGTCGACATCTTCACGGACGGCGCCTGCTCCGGCAATCCGGGGCCGGGCGGCTGGGGCGCCGTGCTGCGCTACGGCGAGGTGGAAAAGGAACTCTCCGGCGGCGAAGCCGAGACGACCAACAACCGCATGGAACTGATGGCGGCGATCTCGGCGCTCGATGCGCTGAAAAGCGCCTGCGAGGTCGATCTCCATACCGACAGCAAATATGTGATGGACGGCATCTCCAAGTGGATCCACGGCTGGAAGAAGAACGGCTGGAAAACCGCGGACAAGAAGCCGGTGAAGAACGGCGAGCTCTGGCAGGCGCTGGATGAAGCCAATCGCCGACACAAGGTGACCTGGCATTGGGTCAAGGGCCATGCCGGCCACCCGGAAAACGAACGCGCCGACGAGCTCGCGCGCAAGGGCATGGAGCCCTTCAAGAAGGGCCGCCGGTCGGACTCTCTTCTCGTGAAATGAAAAACGGGCCGTTGAGGCCCGTTTCCATTTGCACTTACTTCTGCGCTCAGAGCAATTCCAGGAAAAGTGTGAAACGGTTTTCCGTCCGGAATTGCGCAATTTCAAACAGTTGGAGCAATTCGCTGTTTCAATGAAACAGTGAATTGTTCTAGAGCTGTTCGAGCATCGCCGCAGCGCCTGAAACGGTCGCCTGGCCCGGACTTTCTTCGAGATTGAGCGACTTCACCACGCCGTCCTCCACCAGCATCGAATAGCGCTTCGAGCGGACGCCAAGCGTGCCGGCCGAAAGGTCGATGTCCATGCCGAGTGCCTTGGTGAAAGCGGCGTTCCAGTCGGAAAGGAAGTGGATCTTGCCCATGCCGCCGGACGCGGTTGCCCAGGCGCCCATCACATGCAGGTCGTTGACCGAGACGACGGCGATATCGTCGATGCCGCGGGCAAGGATCGCGTCGCGGTTTTCGAGATAGCCGGGCAGATGGTTGAGCGAGCAGGTCGGCGTGAAGGCACCGGGAACGGCGAAGAGCACGACGCGCTTACCCGCGAAGAGCTGATCGGTGGTGACCTCCACCGGACCGTCGGCGGTTTTTTCCTTGAAGGTTGCGGCTGGCAGTTTGTCTCCGACGGCGATGGTCACGGCACTCTCCTTGCGTTTCTTGAGTCTTCGCTTCTCCGTTCGCGTCGGAGAACTCGGCGGACTATAGATGCGGCCTAATCAAAGGCAAGGGTCGTCTCCATGCTGCGGCCCTTGGCGCGTATGGTGACAACGATTGGCTTGCCCTTGAGTTCCCTGTCCTTGCCGGAGAGGCGAACGGGGACGGCTGCGCTGAGGCCCGTCTCGCCCTCGATCGCGATCTCGGGTTTGCCGAAGGAAACGCCGGAAGGGCCAGCCAGGAACAGCTCCGGATGGTCCGCGCCGTCAGGCAAATGCACGGAGAGGTGCAGCACGGTTTTTTCCGCATCATAGCGGCTCGCCGTGACGGCAAAGTCCTTGGAAGGTGCTTCCGGCAGTGCGGCAACCGCGTTATCGATGCGCGCGCTGTCGAGCGGATTGTCGAAGTCGCCCTGCTTCAGCGCCAGCGTCAATTCGCCCTGGACCGGGATGCAGATGTCCTCGCAGATGCCGAGAAACACCGAGGCGCGAATATTGACGTCGCCGGTGCCTTGGACGCGCTTCAGTATCAACGGGAAAGCGACCGACTTGTCGTAACCGACATAGCGCACGACTCCATCGTCGAACGTCTTCGGCACCGGGAAGCCGATCTTCTCAAGCACGACGCCGCTCGCCGGATCGATCGTCACCTGCGGAGGGATGCCGCTTGCGCCCGGCTCGCGCCAATAGGTCTTCCAACCGGCGTTGAGCTTGACTTCGAGCGTTGCGGGGATCGTACCATCCTGCCTGGGTTGGGCTGCGACGAGGCGGATCATGCCGCCTGGAGAGGTCACCCAGTCGCTGGTGGCCGCCTGTGCAGCGACGGTAAGAAAAAAAGCGGCGATGAGGCTTGCCGCGCCAATGAACTGGGCCATGTTCTGGTGTGTGGAGCGCTGGATCATATCGGAAGCAATATCGCTTTTGCCGATGCTGCTCCAGACGCTCCAAGAGAGCAACGATCATAATCGCTTGATCGGACACGGCGAAGTGAACGTCGTGCGTGCAATATTTCCCGGCCGCGACGCTGAGGCGCTTTTCATTTCGCGGCGAATTGGTAGGCTGTTCCCATGATGTCGACTCCGATGGCGCAGAAGAGACGGGAGCGAGGTTTCCTTGACGGTCAATTCCTGATCGCCATGCCGGGAATGTTTGATGCCAACTTCGCCCGCACGGTCATCTTCATCTGCGCCCATTCCGACGACGGTGCGATGGGCTTCGTGCTCAATCGGCCTCAGCAACTGACTTTTCCGGACGTGTTGCTTCACCTCGATATTCTCGACGAGGAGGAGGCGATCCGGCTTCCGCAGATGACACGGGATTTCCAGATTCAAGCCGGCGGACCGGTTGAGACTGGGCGCGGCTTCGTGCTGCATTCCGACGATTATCTGAGCGATTCCAGCATTCCGGTCAGCGATGACATCTGCCTGACGGCAACGCTCGATATCGTCCGCGCCATTTCGCGCGGGGAGGGGCCAGTCAGGGCGACGATGATGCTCGGCTATGCCGGCTGGGGTCCGGGGCAGCTCGAGGCGGAAATCACCCAGAACGGCTGGCTCACGAGCCCGGCACGCGAGGAACTGATCTTCGACAAGGCGCTGGACGACAAATACGACCGGGCGCTGGCGCTGATGGGCGTGTCGGCCGCGATGCTCTCGGTGGACGCAGGCCACGCCTGATCGCCGTCTTAGCCGGCTTTCTTCAAATCATACATGCTGAAAAACTGAGCCCGTCGGGTGTTGCCGACGGGCCAGGCAAGATTGTGCGTTGCCGGGGGCGCCTTGGCGAATTCACGCCCGCTTCATCAGCGGAAAGCGCTCCTTCAGCAGCCGCTGGATTGATTCCGAGCCGATCGGCGGGCCGAAGAGGAAGCTCTGGCCGTAGTCGCAGCCCATCTGTGAAAGCTGGATCGCATCGTCTTCGGATTCGATACCCTCGGCCACCACCTGCATGTCGAGCTCACGCGCCATGGTGATCACCGAGCGCAGGAGAATGCCGCGCTTGTCGCTCGGGTCGCGCACCAGCGCCTTGTCGATCTTGATCGTGTCAAAGGGGAAGCGGGTGAGGTAGGAAAGCGACGAATGGCCGGTACCGAAGTCGTCGAGTGCCAGTTTCAATCCGGCTTCCTTCAGCTTTTCGAGGACGAGACGGGCCTGCTCGGGATTTTCCATCACCAGCGATTCCGTCAGTTCCATCTTCACCTTACCCGGATCGCAGCGGTTTTTGGTGAGGATCGCACGGACGTCGTCATAGAGCTCGTTGTTGAGCAGCTGCGCGCTCGAAAGGTTGATCGAGACGAAGATCGGCAGGTCGCCGGTCTGAAGTTGCCATTCCGTCAGATCGCTCGTTGCCTTGTCGAAGGCGAACATGCCGAGTTGGTTGATGAGGTCGGAATTCTCGGCAATCGGAATGAACTCGGTCGGCGAGATGTTGCCGCGCTTCGGATGATCCCAGCGCATCAGCGCTTCGAAACCGGCGATCTCCGCATCGTTCAGCCGGACGATCGGCTGATAGACCAGCGAGAGCTCCTTGCGTTCGATCGCCCGCTTGAGATCGGCTTCGAGCTGAAGCCGGTCGGATCCCGAAGTACGGAAGGCAGGGCGGAAGGGCTCGACACGATTGCCGCCTTCCTTCTTCGCCCGGAACATGGCGAGCTCGGCATCGTCGAGCAGGCCTGCCGCGCTTTGCTCCTGATCGAGCCAGGAGACGAGGCCGATCGAAGCCGTCAGGTTGATTTCGCGGTTGCCGTAGTTGAGCGGCACCATGATCGCCTTGCTCACCGCGTCGGCGAAATCCGCGACCTTGGCGGGATCGCGCTCCGACATCAGGATCAGGCCGAACTGGTCGCCGCCGAGGCGGGCAAGCGTATCCTGCGGGCGCAGCAGCCGCCGCAGCCGCCGCGTCAAGGCGATCAGGATGTTGTCGCCGGCGGCGATGCCCAGGAGATCGTTGACCTGCTTGTAGCGGTCGATGTCGATTGCGAGCACCGTCGGGCGGACCGAATTGCTGCCGTCGGCCATCAGCAGGATCGCCTGAAGCCGGTCGAGGAAGACCTGGCGGTTCGGAAGGCCGGTCAGATTGTCGAGCAGCGCGTTGTGCAGCAGACGCTCCACGGAATTACGCTGTTCGGTGATGTCGATAATCGTGCCGACGCAGCGGATGATTTCGCCGTTGGCGCCGAGCACTGGCCGGGCGCGAATGGAAAGCCAGTGATAGTGGCCGTCTTCAGCGCGCACGCGGAATTCATGATTGAGCTTGCCGCGACGACGCTCGAGCAGCACGTCGAGTGTCGCCCGGAAGCGGTCGCGGTCGTCGGGATGCAGACGCGGCAACCAGTTGCGCAAGGGGCCATGCATGCTGCCGAGCGATAGGCCGAGCTGGGTCGAGATATCGGGCATGGTCACCACGCGGTCGCGGGCGACGTCCCAGTCCCAAACGGTGTCGCCGGAGCCGGTGAGCGCGAGCGACTGGCGTTCGAGATCCGAGAACAGGCCCTGCTGGTAGCCGCTGCCGGCAACCGCATGCTGCATGACGGTGAAGCCGATCAGGAGCACGATGAGGACGAGACCGCCGCCGAGCGCCGGCTGCACGATGTCGTTGGCGAGCTGGCCAGTGACGGTCAGCCACGCGCCGAAGAGCCAGACGAGTATGAGCAGCCAGGCAGGCACCAGAAGGATTGCCCGGTCGTAGCGGTTGAAGCCGAGATAGGCGATCAGCACGATCCCGACCGTTGCCGTCAGCGCGAAGGAGAGGCGGGCGATGCCCGACGCAATTGCCGGATCGTAGACGGCGACGCCGAAGAGCAGGCCGAGGCCCAGGATCCAGGCGAGCGTGGCGTAACCCAGATGCTGGTGCCAGCGGTTGAGATTGAGATAGGTGAACAGGAAGATCACGAGGCCCGCCGCGAGGAAGACCTCGGTGCCCGCTCGCCATATTCGCTCGTCGCCAGCGGTGACGCTGATGAGCTTCGACAGGAAGCCGAAATCGACGCAGATATAGGCGAGAACCGCCCAGGCGAGCGCCGCCGTTGCCGGCAGCATCGAGGTTCCCTTGACGACGAAAAGAATGGTCAGGAACACCGCGAGCAGGCCGGCAATGCCAAGCACGATGCCGCGGTAGAGCGTGAAGGCGTTGACCGTGTCTTTGTAGGAGTCCGGCTCCCACAGGTAGATTTGCGGCAGCTCCGGCGTCGCGAGTTCGGCGACAAAGGTGATGATGACGCCCGGCGCCAGCGTGATGCGGAAGACGTCCGCCTCGTCGCTCGGCTCGCGGCTGAGCGCGAAGCCTTCGCTGGGCGTGATCGAAAGGATGCGCTTGGAGCCGAGATCCGGCCAGAAGAGTTTGGAATTCACCAGCCGGAAATGCGGCGCCACGATCACGCGGTCGAGCGGTTCGGCCGAAACGTTGGCGAGCGCGAACACCGCCCAGTCGCCCTGATGGTCTTCGCTGCTGGAGCGCACTTCGATGCGGCGCACGATGCCGTCGGTTCCGGGCGCCGTCGAGACCTGGAAGGCCTCGTTGCGGCCGCTGTAGATCTCGGTTGTCGCCGTCAGGTCAAGCGCGGTGTCCTCGCGCGAAATCTTCACCGGCTCCAGAGCCTCAGCCGCACCGCCGAGCGCGCAGAAAAACGTCGTGAGCGCAATCAGAAACGCTGCCAGCTTCGAGGCTGACCAAGCGAAGGGCGAGCGGGCTAGAGGCATCAAAGGGGCATATTCCTGTTCGGTAGGGCATCGTCGGACAGGAGAGAAAAGAGCACGTGGTCTCGCCACTGGCCATTGATTCTCAAGTACTGTCTTAAGTAGCCTTCACGCTCAAAACCGGCCTTTTCAAGGAGCCGGATGCTTCTTGAGTTGTCCGGAATACAGGCTGCTTCAATACGGTGCAACTCAAGGGTCGAAAAGATGTAGGGAATAGCGAGCCTCAGGGCAGCGTACATATGGCCCTTGCCGGCGTGGCGCGCGCCCATCCAGTAGCCGATCATGCAGTTTTGCCCCGCGCCGCGGCGGATGTGGCCGATCGTCAGCCCCCCGAGCAGCGTCTCGTCTGGCTTGTGGAAAAGAAAGAGCGGCACGGCCTGGCCAGACGAATATTCCTGTTCGTTGCGGATGACCCGGCTGCGAAAGGAACTCTCCGTCATCTCGTCAGTACGCCAGGATGGTTCCCAAGGCTCCAGGAAGGCGCGGCTCTCGCTTCTGAGCTGGTACCATTGACGATAGTCGGCATAGCGCGGGAGCCGCAGCAGATAATTCTGGTCGGCAATTTCGATCGCCTCCGGCTGCCGCGACAGGAACCGAAAAACCGATCGTGTCATAGCTGCCTCCGAGGCCGTCCAGTTTGCGTGCGGGGACCTTTTATCATCCGCCCGGCAGCGCGCCTTTGCGCTGTCACAAACCGAAACGTGTCACAACTTTGCGCGCAAATCGAATCCGAATTTGCGAAAAGACGCAAAGACTTCACCATTTGGATATGGTGTTTGCGTCCTCGGCGGCCCGGGGCAATTTCAGGAAAAGTGGCAAACGCTTTCCGCCGGGGTTGCCTACAGCGCCGCGCGTCCTGTCAGACGCGCAAAGGTCGCTGTAGCACTTTGATTTTCTGCATGTCTTTGTCCTTAAATCGAGGTCGATTTAAGCGGACATGCAGTAGCCTCGAAAAGGTAAGATCATTTCACGGTTTCGATGAAACCATGAAATGATCTAGGCCCGACTAGCTGGCGACGGCGTGCGGTACGGCGGCCTTGCCGGTCAATGACGACAGGATGTCGTTCATCGGGGCGAGCTGTTCCAGCGGGCCGATGGCCGAGAGCGTCGGGGTCGTGTCGAAGAACAGCCGGCCGGCTAGGTCGGTCAGACGCTCGATGGTGATGCCGGAGAGGCGCTCCATCAGTTCTTCGTTGGGGATCGGGCGGCCGTAGAGCATCATCTGGCGGGCGATCTGGCCGGCGCGAGCGGCCGGGCTTTCCTGGCCCATCAGCAATTGTGCACGGATCTGGGCGCGGGCCCGCTCGATTTCCTGCTGCTCGATGTTCATCGAGGACTTGCGCAGTTCGTCGACGATGACGGGCATCAGTTCCGGCAGGTTCTCGCCGCCGGTTGCCGCGTGCACACCGAAGATACCGGTGTCGGAAAAGCCCCAATGGAAGGCATAGACCGAATAACAGAGGCCGCGATGTTCGCGCACTTCCTGGAAGAGGCGGGAGGACATGCCGCCGCCGAGGATGTTGGCGAGGATCTGCGAGCAATAGAAGTCGCGGGCGTGATAGGCCTTGCCTTCGAAGCCGAGCAGAACCTGGGCGTCCATCAGGTCGCGCGTCTCGCGGCTCTCACCACCGGTGTAGCGGGCGGTTTCGAGCACCGGGGTCGCGATCGGCGTGCGTGGAAGCGAGGCGAAACGCTCCTCCACCTGGCGCACGAAGGCGTCGTGCTCGACGGCGCCGGCCGCGACCACGAACATGCGATCGGTCGTATAGTTGCGGCCGAGATACTGGCGGATCTGGTCGGCGGAAAACGACATGACCGTATCGGGGGTGCCGAGGATCGGACGTCCGACGGTCTGGTTGCGATAGGCGGTCTCGGCGAAACGGTCGAAGACCACGTCATCCGGCGTGTCGTCGGCAGCGCCGATTTCCTGCAGGATCACGTGCTTTTCGCGCCGCAGTTCTTCGTCGTCGAAGCTGGATTCGGTGAGAATATCGGCGAGAATGTCGACCGCCAGCGGCACATGGTCCTTGAGGACACGGGCATAGTAGGACGTCGTCTCGGTCGACGTGGCGGCGTTGACTTCGCCGCCGACATTTTCGATTTCCTCGGCAATCTGGCGGGCCGTGCGCCGCGCGGTGCCCTTGAAAGCCATGTGCTCCAGCAGGTGGGCAATGCCATGTTCGCCCAGGGTTTCATTACGCGAACCGGACTTGATCCACACCCCGAGCGCCACGCTTTCAAGATGCGGCATCTGCTCGGTTACCACCGTCAACCCGGAAGGGAGCCGGGTGCACTCAACTTTCATCATACGTTTCTTCTCGTTCTTACCCCCGGAGACGGGTGCGCTCGCCGATAAAGGTCTCGACGCTCTTCAGGTCCGCATCCAGGATATCGAAACGCTCCTCCCTGTTCATCAGGTCAGCAAGCCACGTCGGAAGCGCCGGGTCAATACCACTGGCCGATTTTACCGCGTCCGGGAATTTTGCCGGATGGGCGGTGGCAAGCGTCACCATGGGGGCGGACGGCTTCTCGTGCTTCTCGGCGACGAAGACGCCGACAGCACTGTGGGGATCAAGCAGATAGCCGGTTTTTTCCAGCGTCTTGGCGATCGTCTTGGCCACTTCCTTCTCCGAGGCGCGGCCGGCGCGGAATTCCTTGCGGATGGCCTTCAGCGCCTTGTCGCGAATGGTGAAGGAGCCGGACTGCTTGAGGCCGTCCATTGCCGCGCGCACTTCGCCCGGGTCGCGGTCGTTCGCCTCGAACAGAAGCCGTTCGAAGTTCGACGAGATCTGGATGTCCATTGACGGCGCCGTGGTCGCCTTGACGTCGCGCATCTCGTAGCGGCCGGATTTCAGCGTGCGGGCGAGAATGTCGTTCTCGTTGGTGGCGATCACCAGCTTGTCGATCGGCAGGCCCATGCGCTTGGCGACGTAACCGGCGAAGATGTCGCCGAAGTTGCCGGTGGGCACCGTGAAGGAGATCTTGCGATCCGGGCCGCCGAGCGCGACCGAAGTTGTGAAATAATAGACGATCTGGGCCATGATGCGCGCCCAGTTGATCGAGTTGACGCCCGAAAGCTTGACGCGATCGCGGAAGGCGGCGTCGTTGAACATGGCTTTGACGAGGTTCTGGCAATCGTCGAAGTTGCCCTTGACGGCGATGGCGTGAACGTTTGATGCCTGCGACGTCGTCATCTGCCGCTGCTGCACCTGCGAAACCTTGCCGTGCGGGAAGAGGATGAAGATGTCGGTGCTTTCGCGGCCGGCAAAGGCATCGATCGCCGCACCGCCGGTGTCGCCCGAGGTTGCGCCGACGATGGTGGCGCGCTCGCCGCGCTCGGCAAGCACGTAGTCCATCAACCGCGCGAGCAGTTGCATCGCAACGTCCTTGAAGGCGAGCGTCGAGCCGTGGAACAGCTCCATGACAAAAGCATTTGGGCCGGTCTGCACGAGCGGCGCCACCGCCGGATGGCGGAAGGTGGCGTAGGCTTCGTTGATCATTTCGCGGAACTTGGCCGCCGGGATCTCGCCATTGGTGAAGGGTTCGAGCACTGTGAACGCGATTTCCTGATAGGATTTTCCGCGCAAGCCCCGGATTTCCTTCTTCGAAAACTTCGGCCATTCCTTGGGGAGATAAAGACCGCCATCGCGCGCAAGACCGGCAAGCAACGCGTCGCAGAAGCCGAGAGGAGCGGCTTCGCCGCGCGTCGAGATATACTTCACCATGATTGTCCTTCGTCCCACCTGCCGATCGCGACGACCCTAGAAAGCGGCGCCGCGGTTTGCCCGTCTTATTGCGTCAGTCCTTGACAAAGTCTGCATCTATTCTTGTCACCGACGCAATTTCCGACCGTAGATCAGGTTTCGGAAAATTCGGAAGGGACACGCCGACCCAATCGATTTTTCAGTTTGTCGCTGCTATAGACGATGCCCGAAGGCCATGAAAGGTCTTCCGGCCGAGATTTCGGTCAAGGAGTTTCAACCGGTCCAGCAGAGGTTGTTCAACGTGTTTGGCAAAGTATCCCGGCCTGTTCTCGCAATATCTTTTCTCGCGGTCCTCGCCGGCTGCAACAAGACGCAATCCGGCGGAGCGATCGATGCGGGCGGCAGCGCCACCGCTCCGACGCCAGCCGTCGTCCAGGCCGCGTGCCCGCAGGTCATCCTGCGCGATGGCACGTCGGTGTTCACCAGCTACGCCAAGGGCGCCAAGAACGACCCGACGAAGGTCGTTTATCAGGCCTCTCTTGCCGACACGACGCGCCAATGCGTACAGAGCGAGAGCGCGATGACCATTACTGTCGTGGTCCAGGGCCGCGTCGTCAGCGGTCCCGCCGGCGGTCCCGGCAAGATCACCATGCCGATCCGCGTGGCTGCGACCGACGAGGACAAGACGCTCTATTCCGAGCTGACGCAGCATGCGGTCGAAATTCCTTCGACCGGCTCGACGCAGTTCGTCTTTACCAAGGCCGACGTGACACTGCCGGCAGGGTCCGGTTCCAATGCCACGGTCTATGTCGGCTTCGACGAAGGTCCGCCGGCAAAGGGCAAGAAAAAGTAAGCTGCGATTGCAGCCTGCAAACAAAAACGCCGGGGCAAGCCCCGGCGTTTCTATTTTATATCGCGGTAGATCACGATGATCTTGGGTCGGATCGACCCAAGATCATAAACGTGATCGACTCTCATAAGTTAGGGCGGGATGCGGGCGGAAAACCGCACACACTTTTCCTCATCCCGCTCTAACTTACTCAGCCGGAACGCTCTTGCCGCCTTCCCACTTGTAGAGCGAGAAAGCCTGCGAGGTGAGGTCGCCGGCTTCGCCGTAGGTCAGCTTGCCGAGCACCGTGTCGATCGCTTCGCCGGACTTGATCGCAGTGGCAACCGCAGTCGCGTCTTCGGCGGAGCCGGCCTTCTCGATGCCAGCCTTCAACACCTGCACGGCGGCATAGGCGTTGAGAGTGAAGGCTTCGGCCGGAATGTTCTTCGCCTTCAGCGCTTCGACCGCCGGAGCCGATGCCGGGTTGCGGGTCGCGTCGCTGGCATTGGTGTAGACCGTGCCGGTCGCAGCTTCGCCGCCGATTGCCCAGAACTCGGTGTTCGACAGGCCGTCGCCGCCGAAGATCTGTGCCTTCACGCTCTGGTCGTGCATCTGGCGTGCGAGCAGGCCGCCTTCCGGATGGTAACCGCCGAAGTAGACGACATCGACATTCTCGGCCTTCAGACGGGTGACGATGGCGCTGAAGTCCTTGTCGCCCGGGTTCAGGCCTTCATAGACGACCTCGGTGATGCCGCCTGCGTTGATCGCCTTCTTGAAGCCGTCAGCGAGGCCCTTGCCGTAAGGAGCCTTGTCGTGCAGCACGGCGACCTTCTTGTCCTTGAGGTTCTTGACCACATAGGCAGCGGCGACTTCAGCCTGCTGGTCGTCGCGGCCGCAAGTGCGCAGCACGTTCCAGAGACCGCGGGTGGTGAGGTCAGGCGTCGTTGCCGTCGGCGTCACCATCAGAATGCCGTTCTCGGCGAGAACGTCGGAAGCCGCCATCGAGGTGCCCGAAAGCACCGGGCCGACGACGTAGCGGATGCCTTCGCCGGCTGCCTGGTTGGCAACCGAAACGGCCTGCTTCGGGTCGCCGGCGTCGTCGAGCAGCTTCAGGACGATCTTTTCGCCGTTGATGCCGCCAGCCTTGTTGATCTCTTCAGCGGCCGTTTCCGCCCCGTTCTTCACCTGCTCGCCATAGGCCGCGACCGGGCCGGTGAGCGGCGTGATGACGCCAACGGTGATATCGGCAAAGGCGAGCGGGCCGAAGGCGACGCTGGCCGCCAGGGTCAGGCCAGTCAACATTGAAAGACGCATAGTGTTTCCTCCTAGAAATACCCCTGATGGGGCTTGCTTGATATGGCCCTCGTGCGCGGCTTTTCGAAAACCGGGGAGATTTTCTAGGGGATGCGACGCCACTGCAATGTGTCATCGTGTCCCTCGACGCCTAATTGGACGCCGGCCGTGGTGGCCGAAGGCTTCTTTCCCGCTCCGACGGTAGCCGGGGCGAAAGGGTTTGCGGTCGATATCGGCCGCACAGGCGTCAGGCCGTCATCGACTCCGACCACTCGGAAAGTGCGGCGATGACACCCGGCAGCGCCGACATGCGCGAAATCACCGTCTCCGCGCCCGCCTCGGTCAGCTGGTCGGCATGCGAGGGATGGGTGTGCGAGCCGCCGGTAAAGCCGACAACGCGCATGCCGGCGGCGCGCGCGCCGTGAATGCCGTGCACCGAATCCTCGATGACCAGCACGCGGGACGGGGCGACGCCCATCTGCTTGGCGCCATGCAGGAAGATATCCGGCTTCGGCTTGACGCGGTCGGCGCCGAGGTCACGGGCGGAATAGATGTGGCGGCCGAAGTGGTCCTTTATACCGACTTTGCCCAGCATCATGGCAAGCCGTGCCGAGGTCGAGTTGGAGCAGATGCAGTGCGGCAGCGTCAGCTGCGCCAGCATCTGCTTAACGCCGTCGATGATGTTGAGGTCGCGCGCGAGGCGCTCGTCGAGGATGACGTCGACCTTGCTGATCAGGGAAGCCGAAAGCGGGATGCTCGCTTCCTTTTCGATCTGCAGCAGCGTGTTCTGCCAGGTCATGCCGGCAAAACGCTCCGCCATTTCTTCGACGCTGATCGGGTAGCCCGCTTCGGTGAGCAGTGCTGCTTCGACTTCAGAGGCGATGATTTCGGAATCGACGAGAACGCCGTCGCAATCAAAAATGATGAGATCGATACCGGACATTTGGTTCAGTTCCCTGGGAGGAGAGGCGCCGCAGGCGGGGGAGGATCGGTCGCGCGGCGCGGGGATTTCGTACGCCAGAGCTTTATACGAAGGCGGCCTAAAGCTCAACCTTTGGAAATTATCGAAACCGCAGTTCCGCTTGCTCGACAGTATTGTTTCGCGGCTCTATCTGTAGGCGATGGAAAAGCAGCAGGACGACACACTTGCAAGTCGCATCAGCAGGGCACTCGCCGAGAGGATCATCTCCGGCATTTTGATGCCCGGGGAGCGCTTGCGGCAGGATCACATCGCCGAGGAATTCGGCGCGAGCCACGTCCCCGTTCGCGAGGCCTTTCGGCGGCTGGAGGCCCAGGGGCTTGCCGTCAGCGAACCGCGCCGCGGCGTCCGCGTCGCCTCCTTCGATCTCAAGGAGGTGAGGGAGGTTGCTGAAATGCGCGCGGTTCTCGAAGTGCTGGCACTTCGCCATGCGATCCCGCATTTGACGCCGGCGATCCTTGATCGGGCGGAAGCGGCGACGGTCGCCGCCGACACCTCGCGCGACGTGCGCTCCTGGGAAGCAGCGAACCGCGCCTTTCACCGATTGATCCTGCAGCCCTGCGGCATGCCGAGGCTCTTGGCGGCGATCGACGATCTGCATGCGGCCAGCGCCCGCTTTCTCTTTTCCGCCTGGCGCACGAGCTGGGAAGCGCGCACGGATCACGATCATCGCGCGATTCTTGCCGCTTTGCGCGAAGGCCGCGGCGACGAGGCCGCGAAGATCCTCGAGCGACACGTGGGCTGGATCGGCAAGACGCCGGTGAGGACCGCCGCAGGTGAGACCCGCGAGGCTTTCTCGATCGTCGGCTAGAAGCAATTCCAGGAAAAGTGTGAAACGGTTTTCCGTCCGGAATTGCGTTGCCTACGAAGCAATTCCAGGAAAAGTGTGAAGCGGTTTTTCCGTCCGGAATTGCGTCGATTTAGACGCGTGGCCGCTATTGCGGGAACAGCTCCGAAAACGCCTTGTCGCCATTGGCCGTAAAGCGGATGGCGCGGCTGTTGGCCTCGCGTTTTGCCCAGCCCCTGTCGATGAACAGCGTCAGCAGCGCTTCGCCCAGAGATCCCGCGAGATGTGAGCGGCGCTCGCTCCAGTCGAGACAGGTGCGGCAGATCGGCCGGCGGGATTTTTTCAGTGCGGCATAGTCGATGCCGAGCGCCTCGATCCGGCTCTGGCCGGCCGGCGTCAGCGCCAGGTCGTCACCGGTGATCTCGATCTGCTTCTCTGCAATCAGGCTGTCATACATGCGCACGCCATAGTCGCCGGCGAGATGGTTGTAGCAGACGCGTGCCTTCCGGAGCGCCGGATCCTTCGGGCCTGGGCGGTGACGGTTCATGCCGCGGCTGGCGGCAAAACCCATCAGGTTCTCAAGCATCAGGCCGACTTCGTCTTCCGCGAGCTGAAAGTAGCGGTGCCGCCCCTGCTTGCGCTGGGTGAGCAGACCGCCCGCCTCGAGCTTCGAGAGGTGGGAACTTGCGGTCTGCAGCGTGATACCGGCATGGGTCGCGAGCTCGGTCGCCGTCAGGGCACGGCCGGCCATCAGCGCCGTCAGCATGTTGGCGCGGGCGGGATCACCGATCAGCGATCCGATGAGAGCGATGTCAGGGCCTTCCTTCATACTTCGATCGTAGTCGAAGCATCCCTGTCAAACAAGCGGGCATAGTCACCACATCGAAGGCCCGCGAAATGCCGTGGCCACAAGGAGACGACGATGATCACCTGCTTCATCCGCTACGAAATTGATCCCTTCAAGAAGGAGGAGTTTGCCACCTATTCGCGCAACTGGGGCGAGGCGATCCCGCGCTGCGGCGCGGATCTCATCGGTTACTACGGGCCCCACGAAGGTTCGGCGACAACGGCCTACGGTGTCTACAACATCGAGAGCCTCGCGGCTTACGAGGCCTATCGCGCACGGCTCTCAGCCGATCCGCTCGGCCGGGAGAATTACGCCTTTTCCCGCCGCGAGCGGTTTATCCTGAAGGAGGACCGAATCTTCCTGAAGAACGTATCTACACCTGCCGGAGGTAAGTGAAACATGATTGCCGTCATCTTCGAAGTCCTGCCGGCCGACGGTCGTCGCGACACCTATCTCGGCATTGCCGCCGATCTGCGCCCTTTGCTTGACGACATCGATGGCTTCATCTCGATCGAGCGGTTCCAGAGTCTCGCCAATCCCGACAAAGTCCTGTCCCTATCCTTCTGGCGCGACGAGGAGGCGGTGAAGGCCTGGCGAAACGGCGCCGAACACCGTGCTGCGCAGGATGCGGGACGCCATGGCGTCTTTGCCGACTATCGCCTGCGCATCGCCTCCGTGATCCGCGATTACGGGCTGAACGAGCGCCGTGAAGCGCCGGCCGACAGCCGCGCCTTTCACGACTCCAAATGAATCGCCGCAGCAAAAATTCTCACTAACATATCGGGAATACGAACTTTTTCGGAACGGCCTTCAGGCTTTGGTAACCATCTTCGGTAACCATAAGCTCCATAGTCCGTTCCGAGTAAGCGTATTTGCGAGTTGTCCATGTCTTCAGTTGTTTCGCTTGCCGAAGTCTCCCGCTCCACCCGCCCGCTGGGCTGGCTCGACAGCATCATCAAGGGTGACTGCGTTGCGGCGCTCAATGCGCTTCCCGACAATTCGGTCGACGTCGTTTTCGCCGACCCGCCCTACAATCTCCAGCTCGGCGGCATGCTGACCCGTCCCGATCAGTCGGTGGTCGATGCCGTCGACGACGAGTGGGACCAGTTCGCCTCCTTCGAGGCCTATGACGCCTTCACCCGCGCCTGGCTGCTGGCCTGCCGCCGCGTGCTGAAGCCGACCGGCACGCTTTGGGTTATCGGCTCCTACCACAACATCTTCCGCGTCGGCGCCATCCTGCAGGACCTGCACTTCTGGATCCTCAACGATATCATCTGGCGCAAGACCAACCCGATGCCGAACTTCAAGGGTCGCCGTTTCCAGAACGCCCATGAAACGCTGATCTGGGCGACGCCGAACGCCAATGCCAAGGGCTACACCTTCAACTACGATGCGATGAAGGCGGCCAATGACGACGTGCAGATGCGCTCCGACTGGCTGTTTCCGATCTGCTCCGGCCATGAGCGCCTGAAGGGCGACGACGGCAAGAAGGTGCATCCGACCCAGAAGCCGGAAGCACTGCTCGCCCGTATCCTCATGGCCTCCACCAAGCCTGGCGACGTCGTGCTCGATCCCTTCTTCGGCTCCGGTACGACCGGTGCCGTCGCCAAGCGCCTCGGCCGTCACTTCGTCGGCATCGAGCGCGAGCAGGACTATATCGACGCGGCTTCGGCACGCATCGACGCGGTCGAGCCGCTCGGCAAGGCCATGCTGTCGGTGATGACCGGCAAAAAGGCCGAACCGCGTGTTGCCTTCAATACACTGATCGAGAGTGGCCTGATCAAGCCGGGCACGGTGCTCACGGACGCCAAGCGCCGCTACAGCGCCATCGTCCGCGCCGACGGCACGGTCGCTTCCGGCGGCGAGGCCGGCTCAATTCACCGCCTGGGCGCCAAGGTCCAGGGGCTTGATGCATGCAACGGATGGACATTCTGGCACTTCGAAGACGGGAACACCCTGAAGCCCATCGACGAACTCAGAACCGTCATTCGAAATGATCTGGCAAAGCTGAACTGATCAACCAGTTCGCCAGATCCTTCGAAAAGCGCTCCGACCGGTTTTTGTACCTTCAGTCCCGGAAGGAGTGCTTTAAATGCCCGGAATCCTCGAAAAGGGGTTTCCGGGCATTTGTATGTTCTCGGTATGCTTGCCGGAACCGCTTACGCGATGGGCAACGAAGCTGCGCCTGATTGCCAATTATCGTGTCCGGAAATAGGGTTCGGAGAAACCTGTCTTCACCCGAACAAGGGTTGCCATCCGCATGACCTCGCCCGATCGACTCCAGCGCGTGAAGCAATGGGCGCGTCAAATCAAACGCGACGTCGTCGCACTCTGGTTCGCTGCACGAGATCTTCGAACGCCGCTTTCAGCGAAATTCGTTGCCGGCGCCGTCGCCGCCTATGCGCTGTCGCCGGTCGACTTGATCCCCGATTTCATTCCGGTGCTCGGCTACCTTGATGATCTGGTCATCGTTCCGCTCGGCATCCTGCTGGCGGTGCGTCTCGTGCCGCCGGCGCTGATGCACGAGTTCCGGGAGCGGGCGACGGCTTTGGAGGGGCGCCCGTCCAGCCGCGGCGGTCTGGTCGCGATCCTATGCATCTGGCTGGTGGTCGCAGCGCTTGCTGGCTGGGTGGTGTGGCGGATTGTTTCGGCCGAAAGCTGACAATACCGCAACTTAGCTGGCCATCGGCTGGTTTTCGGCGAGACGGCCTGCGTCAGGGATGGATGCCGTAGGCGACGAAGTCGGCTTTCAGCTTCTCCGGATCGACGAAATGCACCGCGTGCCATCCTGCGAGCCGTGCGGCTTCGACGTTCGGAACGCTGTCGTCGATGAAGAGCGTGGCCGAGGGGGTAAGCCCGAAGATGCGGGTGTGCGTCTCGTAGATGGCAATGTCGGGTTTGATCAGCTTCACGTCGCCCGAAACCGTGACGCCGCGCGGCAACGTCAGGAAGGGATAGAGCTGCTGGGCCTCGCGGAACGTATCAGAGGCGAAATTGGTCAGCATCGTCACGTCGCGGCCTTCGGCGATCAGCCGCTCCAGCAGCGAGACCGTTTCGACATAGGCGTGCGGGACCATCTCCTGCCAATGCTTGCGGAACGCGCGGATCTGCTCTTCGCGTTCCGGATGGTCTTTGATCAAAAGCGCTTCGGCTTCCTCCCAGGGGCGGCCACGGTCCTGCTCGATGTTCCAGTCATGGGTGCAGACATTGGCGAAGAACCATTCCCGCTCGGCCTCGTCGGGAATGAGGCGGCTATAGGGCAGGTTGGGATCGTAATGTATCAGCACCTTGCCGATGTCGAAGACGATGTGGCGGATATCGATGCTGCTCATGACTGCATTCCTTGCTCGATCTTTCAGCGTTCAGCCTTGAAGGCGTCAGGGATTGCTTGGGTGATCGCCTTTTTCATGACCGTCGGCAGCGCCTGGGCCCTGAGGGAGTGAACCGGTTCCCACCAGCCGTCGCCTTCCGTTCCGGCGCGCGCGACATTGGCGCGGTAGACGGAGAGACGCAACTCGAAATGTGTGAAGACGTGGCTGATGGTTCCGCAGTCTTCCCAGGGCGCGACGAAGGGTTGGGAGGCGAGCGAGGTGTCGCCGTCCTGACGCGATGTCCAGTCGGTGCCGGGCACCTCGGTCATGCCGCCAAGAAGGCCGGTTTCGACCCGCTTGCGCAGATAGACGGCATTGTCGGCATCGATCGCGACGAAGGCCGCGCCGCGCCGAAGTGGCTTTTCTTTTTTCTGCGCCTTGCGCGGAAAGGTCTCGGGATCGGCAACCGAGAGCGCGCGACAGTGCGCACGGAAGGGACAGAGCGAGCAGGCAGGGCGCTTCGGCGTGCAGATCGTCGCGCCGAGATCCATCATCGCCTGGGCGAAATCGCCCGGACGATCATCAGGCGTGAGGATGGCGACGCGCGCCCACATTTCGGGCTTCGCTGCCGGCAGGGGCGTTTCGATCGCATAGAGGCGCGAGATCACCCGCTCGACATTGCCGTCGAGCACGGCGCTTTTGCGATTGAAGGCAATCGCCGCGATCGCGGCTGCGGTGTAATCGCCGATGCCCGGAAGGGATTTCAGCCCGTCTTCCGTGTCGGGAAAACGGCCGCCGTAATCGTTCGCGACGGCTTCGGCACATTTCTTCAGGTTGCGGGCACGGGCATAATAGCCGAGCCCGGCCCAGGCCTTCATCACGTCCTCGTTGTCGGCGCGCGCCAGGTCCTCGACGGTCGGCCACAGCGACAGGAACTTCTCGAAATAGGCCTTCACTGCCTGGACCGTCGTCTGCTGCAGCATGACCTCCGACAGCCAGACGTGATAGGGATCGGCAACGATCCCTCGGCTCGCCATAGGCGGAGAGACCCGCCAGGGCAGGTCGCGGTGGTGCCTGTCGTACCATTCCAAAAGTAGGGGAGCGGCGTCGGCCGCTGGGATTGTATCGTGCATGATTTGCCGGGAGTTCTCTTTCCGGCCTATACTTGGCGAAGCGGAGCCGCGGCATCAAGGCTCAATCGACGTTGCATACAGAAAGTCGCTTTCGTGAGTGAGCAGAAGCCCCGCAAGGGTGTCGTCCAGATCAGCGAAGTCGCCAACGGCCTGATCGACCCCGTCCTCGCCAAGCGGGCAGGCATCAACACTATGCTGCTCGGCTCCTGGGACGAAATTGCCGGGGAAGGCTTCGCCGATTGCACAAGGCCGGAGAAGATCGCCTGGCCGCGCCGCGCCTCGGAAATCTCGGGCGAGGGCGGCTACCAGCCGGGCGTGTTGACGGTTGCTTGTGAAGGCGCACGTGCGCTCTTCCTGACCCATGCCCAGGGCGAACTGATCCAGCGCATCAACGGCTTCTTCGGATTCTATGCCATCGGGCAACTGCGTATCGTTCAGAAGCCCGTGTCGCCGCAGCCCAAACACCGTGGCAAGCCGAAGCCGCTTTCGGGAGAGCCCGCGCGCCGGCTGGAAGCGATGGTCGAGGGCATAGAGAGCGAAGAACTGAAGGCAGCTTTGCGTCGGCTTGGGACGGCCGTGCTCGCGCCGCGTCGGCGATAGGGCCATCAGCCGGTCACAATTCTTTGAATTCTGTTGACGACCGGCCACTTGCCGCCCTGCGCGCAGCAAGATATCGAATCCGCACCATAAATCCCTCCGAACACGGGTCAAATTCATGTCCGCTTCCGCAATGAACCTTACGAAACGCCTGCTCAGCGGTGCCGCCATCGCAACCGTCGCCTTGGTGCTTGCTGCCTGCAGCGACGAAAAGAAGGAAACGGCATCGACCGCGCCGACTGAGGCGAGCGAGACGGCGGCAAAGCCCGCTACGGACGCCATCACCACGGCATCGACGGCCGCGACCCCGGCAAGCACCGAAGCAAAGCCGGCTGCAGGCACCGAAGTCGCTCAGTCGACGGCTGCTCCCGTGAAAGTCGAGCTTCCTTCGTCGGAAGGTTCGGTCGATCAGGCCAAGCTGCTCGAGCCGGGCGCCCTGCCGGAAATGGCGCTGGGCGAAGCCAATGCGCCGGTGACGATCGTCGAATACATGTCGATGACCTGCCCGCACTGCGCGGCCTTCCACAACAACACGTTCGAAGCCATCAAGACGAAGTACATCGATAGCGGCAAGGTCCGCTTCATCGTGCGCGAATTCCCGTTCGATCCGCGCGCGGCTGCCGCCTTCATGCTGGCGCGTTGCGCGCCGGAAGGCCAGTACTTCCCGATGATCTCCATGCTCTTCAAGCAGCAGCAGCAGTGGGCCGCGGCCCAGAATGGCCGTGATGCACTGTTGCAGATGTCCAAACTCGCCGGTTTTACACAGGAGAGCTTCGAGGCCTGCTTGACGAACCAAAAACTTCTGGATGATGTGAACTCTGTCATGCAGCGGGGCGCAAAGGATTTCGGCGTACAGTCGACGCCGACCTTCTTCGTCAATGGTGAGCACTATTCGGGGGACATGTCGGTTGACGTTATGTCGGCCCTCATCGACAGCAAGCTCTGATCCTTCGCTTTTCCTGAAAACGGGCGACGGCAGCAGCCGTGCGCCCGTTTTTTTCGTTTTGCGGCGCTGTAGAGGGGGGTACTCCACCTCAGCGTCGCCCGCATGAAGTTCAACAAGCTTCGCCTGCTCGGCTTCAAATCCTTCGTCGAACCGACCGAGTTCATCATTGAGCGGGGCCTGACCGGCGTCGTCGGGCCGAACGGCTGCGGCAAGTCGAACCTCGTCGAAGCGTTGCGCTGGGTGATGGGGGAGAACTCCTACAAGAACATGCGCGCCTCCGGCATGGACGACGTGATCTTCTCCGGATCCGGCAACCGCCCGGCGCGCAACACGGCGGAAGTCGGCCTCTATCTCGACAACAGCGATCGCACGGCACCGGCCGCTTTCAACGACAGTGACGAGATCCAGGTGACGCGCCGTATCGAGCGCGAACAGGGCTCCGTTTACCGCATCAATGGCAAGGAAGCGCGCGCCAAGGATGTGCAGCTCCTCTTTGCCGATGCCTCGACCGGCGCGCGCTCTCCGTCGATGGTCGGGCAAGGGCGTATCGGTGAGCTGATCGCCGCCAAGCCGCAGGCGCGTCGGCAACTCCTCGAAGAAGCAGCCGGCATCTCCGGCCTGCACTCGCGCCGCCATGAGGCGGAACTGCGCCTCCGAGCAGCCGAGACCAATCTCGAGCGCCTTGACGACGTAACCTCGCAGCTCGAAAGCCAGATCGAGAGCCTCAAGCGCCAGTCGCGTCAGGCCAATCGCTTCAAGATGCTTTCGGCCGACATCCGCAAGCACGAGGCGATCCTGTTCCATATCCGCTGGGTGCACGCCAAGGAGGCGGAAGCGGACGCGACGAGCCAGCTCAATCAGATCACAGCGCTGGTCGCGGAAAAGGCGCAAGCGCAGATGCAGGCGGCGAAGGATCAGGCGATTGCCAGCCTGAAGCTGCCGGAGCTGCGCGAGAATGAAGCGCGGTTCGCGGCAGCACTTCAACGCCTGCAGATCGCCCGCTCGCAGCTCGAAGAAGATGCTGGCCGGATCCTGAGGCGGCGCGACGAGTTGCAGCGCCGTCTGGCGCAGCTTGCCGAAGATATCGCCCGCGAAGAGAGGCTCGTCGTCGACAATGCCGGTATCCTGTCGCGGCTCGACGAGGAAGAAGCCGAGCTCAGCGACATGCTGGCCGAGGCCGACGACCGTGCGACGGAAGCGCGCGAACGGCTGCAGGAGGCGAACGAAAAGCTCGCCGGCAACGAAGCGCTGTTGGCGCGGCTGACCGCTGAGCGTGCCGAGGCGCAGGCCGGCCGCAACCAGCTCGAACGCACTCTCCGTGATCTCTCGGAGCGACAGGCCCGGCTTGCCCGCCAGCTCGCCGATCAGTCGCGCGATCTCGACGAGCTCGACCGGCAGATGGCCGCACTTCCCGATCCGCATGAGAAACAGGGCCAGGTCGAGGTCGCCGAAGCCGCGCTCGAAGAAGCCGAAACCAATGTGCTTGCGATCGAGGAAGCACTGGCAGAGGCGCGTCGCGCCGAGGTCGAGGCACGTCCGCCGGTTGATCGTGCACGCGCTACCCTCAACGGCATCGAAACCGAAGCACGCACGATCCGGCGCATGCTGGAAGCGGTGGCTGGCGGCACCTATCCCGCCGTCGTCGAGGACATGAAGGTCGACCGAGGCTTCGAAATCGCGCTCGGCGCAGCCCTTGGCGACGATCTCGATTCCCCGCTCGAAACGGACGCGCCGGCCCATTGGCGGGCGCTGGGAAATCATGCCGGCGATGCCGGCCTGCCGGAGGGCGTTACGTCGCTGATTGCGCATGTGAAAGCGCCGGATGCGCTGACCCGCGCGCTGAAGCAGATCGGCATTGTCGCAAGCGAAGCGGATGCGGAACGGCTGCTGCCTCTGTTGAAACCGGGCCAGAGCCTGGTAACGAAGCAGGGCTCCGTCTGGCGTTGGGATGGTCACGTGACCGGCTCCGAGGCGCCAAGTGCTGCCGCCCTGCGGCTTGCTCAAAAGAACCGGCTGGCCGAACTCGATGCCGAGGCTGAAGGCGCCGCGGAGGCGCTGCGCCGCGCAGAGGCCCAACTCGCGGCCGCCGGTACGCGCATCCGCGCCGAAGACGAAAGACTACGGCTCTCGCGCGATGCGCAGCGCATGATCACCCGACAACTGGCCGAAGCCCGTGATGCCCTTGCTGCCGCCGAGCGTGCGTCCGGCGATCTCGCCCGTAGGCGCGCGGTATTGGCGGAAACGCGCAGCCAGATCGAGGCCCAGATCGAGGAAGTGGCCGAGCAGATCGAAACGGCCAACGACGCGCTGGCGGATACGCCCGATCTTTCGGAGCTGGAACTGAAACTGCGCACCCAGACGGCCGATGTCGCCGCCGATCGTGCCGCTGTTGCCGAGGCCCGTGCCGCCCATGACGGCCTGGCGCGCGAGAACGAGGCCCGCCAGCGGCGCATCACCGCGATAGCCAACGAGCGCCAGACCTGGAAGGCGCGCGCCGCCAGCGCCGAAGAGCATATCTCCACGCTACGCGACCGCGAGGCCGAGGCTCGCGGCGAGGTGGAAGAACTGATCGACGCGCCCGACGAGTTCGATGACAAGCGCCGTGCGTTGATGAACGAATTGCAGAAGGCCGAAGCGGCACGGCGCGAGGCGGCCGACCTTCTCGCCGAGGCCGAAAATCACCAGCGCGAGGCGGATCGGCTGGCGGCGACGGCGCTGTCCGAGCTTGCGGAATCGCGCGAGAAGCGTGGCCGCGCAGAGGAACGCCTGGTCTCGGCCCGTGAGCGCCGCGTCGAGATCGAAGCACGCATCCAGGAAGCACTCTCCTGCGCGCCGCATGAGGTGATGCGCCTGACCGGGCTCGCTGTCGATGAGGCGCTGCCGGACATGCGCAACATCGAGCGCGAACTCGAACGGCTGAAGATCGAACGCGAACGGCTTGGCGCCGTCAACCTGCGCGCAGAAGAGGAGCAGAAGGAGCTTTCCGAAAAGCTCGCCCTTCTCCTTAGGGAGCGCGACGACGTCATCGAGGCGATCCGCAAGCTCAGGAGCGCCATCCAGAACCTGAACCGCGAGGGCCGCGAGCGCCTGATCGCCGCTTTCGATGTCGTCAACGTCCAGTTCCAGCGGCTGTTCACCCACCTCTTCGGCGGCGGCACTGCCGAGCTGCAGCTGATCGAGAGCGACGATCCGCTGGAAGCGGGCTTGGAAATCCTCGCTCGCCCGCCAGGCAAGAAGCCGCAGACCATGACGCTGCTTTCGGGCGGTGAGCAGGCGCTGACGGCGATGGCGCTGATATTTGCGGTATTCCTCACCAATCCGGCGCCGATCTGCGTGCTCGACGAAGTGGATGCACCGCTCGACGATCACAATGTCGAGCGCTACTGCAACCTGATGGACGAAATGGCGGCCTCGACCGAGACCCGCTTCATCATCATCACCCACAACCCGATCACCATGGCCCGCATGAACCGCCTCTTCGGCGTGACCATGGCCGAGCAGGGCGTGTCCCAACTCGTCTCCGTCGACCTGCAGACGGCGGAACGGTTGCGCGAAGTGGTCTAGATCATTTCATTGTTTCATCGAAGCGCGGCCGCAAGGCCCCTGCGATCCGCGTTGAGCACAAGATCGGTCTCAAATCCCTGGCCCTTGAGGAAGGTGCCGAATGCTTCGGCGTCGCGCGAGGCATTGGGCAGAGTTCCTGCTGCCACGTAGTTCGTCAAGCCGACGACGAGCGCAAGCCGCTTGCCGCTCTCCTCGGCGAGGCCATGCCCGACCACGAGCAAGACCATCGGGACCGAGAGGAGCCAGGATCTCACTTTCGCACGCCATTGCATGACCTACCCTCCAAGCCCACGGGACTGAAACGGATCGCCACGACGGGATATTCTCGGATGCGCCCCATCGCGTGCAATTATATTAGTTTTTTATAATGTATCCGGCAATATCGACACTCAAGCCTCTGGCGGGCATTTGTGGTGCCGGTAGAAGAGGCGAAGCCCATCTTATTTGGGTCCCGGCCTGAGGCCCGCCAATATGTTGCATTGTTACAGAAAATGATGCGGTGCAGCATAAATCTTCGCCGGATGCATTTTCAGCCTGAAGCATATACTGTAAATCGTCATAAAACACTGTATCTGGGTGGAGAGCAGGCATGACGAAATGGGTTTACACCTTCGGCGGGGGCAAGGCCGAAGGACGTGCAGGTGACCGCGAGCGGTTGGGTGGCAAGGGCGCAAACCTTGCCGAGATGTGCAACCTCGGCTTGCCGGTGCCGCCTGGCCTCACCATCGTCACCGATGCTTGTAACAACTTCTTCGACAACGACAGGCAAATGCCTGACGGCCTGCACGATCAGGTGCGCGAGGGTATCCGCCGGATGGAGGAGGTGACGGGCCGCGTCTTCGGCGACACGGCTCATCCCTTGTTGCTTTCGGTTCGCTCCGGCGCCCGCGCCTCGATGCCGGGCATGATGGACACGGTTCTCAATCTTGGGCTCAACGACGAGTCCGTGCACGCGCTCGGCCATGACGCCGGCGACGCGCGTTTTGCCTGGGACAGCTACCGCCGCTTCATTCAGATGTATGGCGACGTGGTCATGGGCGTCGATCACGACGTCTTCGAGGAAATCCTCGAAGATGAGAAGGCGCGTCTCGGTCACGAGCAGGACACCGAGCTCTCCGCGGTCGAGTGGCAGCATGTCATCACCCGCTACAAGGAGGCCATCGAAGAGGCGCTCGGCGAGCCGTTTCCGCAGGATCCGGAAGTACAGCTTTGGGGCGCGATCGGCGCCGTCTTCTCAAGCTGGATGAACGCGCGCGCGGTGACCTATCGTCACCTGCACGGAATTCCGGCTGCCTGGGGCACGGCGGTCAACGTCCAGGCGATGGTCTTCGGCAATCTCGGCAATTCGTCGGCAACCGGCGTCGCCTTCACTCGCAATCCGTCGACCGGCGAGAGCGAACTCTACGGCGAGTTCCTCGTCAACGCCCAAGGCGAAGACGTTGTTGCCGGCATTCGTACGCCGCAGAACATCACCGAGGCTGCGCGCCTCGCCTCCGGTTCCGACAAGCCGTCGCTCGAAAAGCTGATGCCGGAAGCCTTCACCGAGTTTCGGTCGATCTGCGATACGCTCGAGCGGCACTACCGCGACATGCAGGATCTCGAGTTCACCATCGAGCGCGGCACGCTCTGGATGCTGCAGACGCGCTCGGGCAAGCGTACCGCCAAGGCGGCGCTGAAGATCGCCGTCGACATGGCGGAGGAGGGGCTGATCTCCGAGCAGGAGGCCGTCGCCCGCATCGATCCGGCCTCGCTCGACCAGTTGCTGCACCCGACGATCGATCCGCATGCGCGGCGCGATATCATCGGCTCCGGCCTGCCGGCCTCGCCAGGTGCTGCGACCGGCGAAATCGTCTTTACCTCCGAGGAGGCGGTGCAGGCCGACAAGGAAGGCCGCAAGGTCATTCTCGTGCGCGTCGAGACCAGCCCGGAAGATATTCACGGCATGCACGCCGCTGAAGGCATCCTGACGACCCGCGGCGGCATGACCAGCCATGCGGCTGTCGTTGCCCGCGGCATGGGCACCCCTTGCGTTTCCGGCGCCGGCAGCATCCGCGTCGATCTTCGCAACGAATTGCTGACCGCCGGAAGCGTGACGCTCCGCAAGGGCGACATCATCACCATCGACGGCTCGTCTGGCCAGGTGCTGAAAGGGTCGATCGCCATGCTGCAGCCGGAGCTTTCCGGGGACTTCGGCAAGATCATGGCCTGGGCGGATGCCAGCCGCCGCATGACTGTCAGAACCAATGCCGAAACCCCGGCGGATGCGCGCGCGGCGCGCTCCTTCGGCGCCGAAGGCATCGGCCTCTGCCGCACCGAGCACATGTTCTTCGAGGACGACCGCATCAACGTCATGCGCGAGATGATCCTCGCCGACGACGAGGCCGGCCGGCGCTTGGCGCTCGCCAAGCTCCTGCCGATGCAGCGCTCGGATTTCGCCGAGCTGTTCTCGATCATGCATGGCCTGCCCGTGACGATCCGCCTGCTCGACCCGCCGCTGCACGAGTTCTTGCCGAAGACCGACGAGGAGATCGCCGATGTCGCCGGCGCGCTTTCGCTCGACCCGTCGGCACTGCGCCAGCGTGTCGACGAGCTGCACGAGTTCAACCCGATGCTCGGCCATCGTGGGTGCCGTCTGGCAATCTCCTATCCTGAGATCGCCGAGATGCAGGCACGCGCGATCTTCGAGGCTGCTGTCGAGGCCGCCCGCGAAACCGGCGCAGCCGTCGTTCCTGAAATCATGGTGCCGCTCGTCGGCCTCCGGGCCGAGCTCGACTACGTCAAGGAGCGCATCGACGCGGTCGCCAAGGAAGTGATCGGCGAAGCCGGCATCGGCATCGACTATCTCGTCGGCACGATGATCGAACTGCCGCGCGCGGCATTGCGCGCCGGCGTGATCGCCGAAGCGGCCGACTTCTTCTCTTTCGGCACCAACGACCTGACGCAGACGACCTTCGGCATCTCGCGCGACGACGCCTCACAGTTCCTGGCGACCTACCAGCAGAAAGGCATCATCGAGCAGGATCCCTTCGTCTCTCTCGATTTCGATGGCGTCGGCGAACTGATCCAGATCGCCGCCGAACGCGGACGACGCACCAAGAACGGCCTCAAGCTCGGCATCTGCGGCGAACATGGCGGCGACCCGGCCTCGATCCGCTTCTGCGAGGACGCCGGTCTCGATTACGTCTCCTGCTCGCCGTTCCGCGTACCGATTGCCCGTCTTGCCGCCGCTCAGGCGGCAATCAACGGCAAGGGGTAGGGGCGCCCTTTGCGTGTTGCAACGATGCAACGCGCGGGCGCTGGTTGTCGGAGCCCTGCATTCCTGGTTGCAACCGGCGAGCGGATAGTGCATCAGCACCTCGTTCGCGCCGTGTCGGCGCGGGCGATCACTACAGCGCCGCGCGTCTTATCAGACGCGCAAAGGTCGCTGTAGCACTTCGAATTGCTGCATGTCTTCGTCCTTAAATCGAGGTCGATTTAAGGAGACATGCAGTAGCTATGCATGTGCATAGCGGTTTGTTCAGAACGGGAGCGGAAAATGACGCAGTGCGTTTCCACACGCCCCTTGGGGCTTCGCGGCTGATCAGCGTTGATGCGCTGAAAGGGCCCGTCCTGCCGGCCAATGTGCCGGCTGTTTGACCCTGTTCTGGATTATTTTTCATGGGCAATCATTCTTTTGGGGACATCGTCCCCGAAGGCGACGATGGTGCGCGCAGAGCGACCGTCACGCATTATTTTACTGCCGGCAGCTGGATTGAAGGCGCGGCAGTTCATCAACTGGCGGAAATTGCCAGTCTCCCCGGCATGGTCTCGGTCGCGGGTTTCCCGGACCTGCACCCGGGCAAGTATGGCCCCGTCGGTATGGTCGCGCTTTCGCAGCGGCTCTACCCGCAGCTGATCGGCAACGATATCGGCTGCGGCATGTCGTTCTTCGAGCTCTCCTTGCCGCTGCGCAAGTTCAAGGTCGAAAAGGCGGCCGAGCAACTGCGCAGGCTGGAGCAGATCGATCTCGGCGACATGGCAACCCGCCTGGCGGAGCACGACCTTTCGCCTGACATGGGCCCGCAATCCCTCGGCACCATCGGCGGCGGCAACCATTTCTGTGAGCTGCAGGCCGTGGACGAAGTGTTCGAGTACGAGGCGGAAAGCGTGGCCGACCGGCAGAAGCTCTATCTTCTGGTCCACTCGGGCTCGCGTTCGCTGGGCGCCGATCTTTTCGGACGCACGCTCGGCACGGAACACCTGCGGGACGGTCTGGCTATCGGTTCGGCCGCCGCCGTTGAATGGCTCGCCGGAAGCGGCGAGTGTGTTCGATGGGCTTCGCTTAATCGGCGAATGGTGGCGGAGCGGGCAGCGCGGGCGTTGCGTGCCGAGCTGTCGCTGGTTGCCGATATCCCGCACAACCTGGTGCGGGCCACGGCGTCGGGCTTCCTGCACTATAAGGGCGCGGCCGCAATCGGTGAGGATGCCGTCGCGCCGGTCGCTGGATCGCGCGCGACGCGAAGCTTTCTGGTGCGCGCCCTGGCTGGTGCGGAGCGATCGCATTGGGGCATCTCGCACGGTGCGGGGCGGAAATATGACCGCAAGGCCATGCACGGCCGCGTGGGTGGCAATCGTTCCGATCGCGATGCCTTGCGCATCAATGCCTGGGGTGGTCTCGCAATCTGCGAGGATCGCAACCTGCTGATCGAGGAGGCGGCAGGCGCCTACAAGGATGCCGCTAAGGTTGTCGCCGACCTCGAGGCATTCGGGCTTGTTCGGCCGATCGCGGCGATGAAGCCGCTCGTCACCTACAAGAACGTGCAGCCGCAGGAGCGGGTGCGCGCGAAAACGAAGTGGGAGCGGACGACGATCAGGAGGATGCGCCATGGGTGAGGTGACGCTCTTTCTGACCTCCGGCAACGGTCCGGTGGAATGCCGCATCGCCATTGCCGCGCTGATCGACATCTTGGGCAAGGAAGCCAAGGTCAACGGCTGCAGCTTTGACCTGGCCCTTGGCGGGCAACCGGATGCGTTCGGTCCAAAATCCGCAATCGTCACGATGGCAGGCGCTCGATCCGAAGATTTGGCGAGAGCCTATTGCGGGACGATTCGCTTTGTTTTCAAGAGCTCGGTTAGAAAAGGGCATCAACGGCAAAACTGGTTTGTCGGTGTCCGGCAAGTGGATCTTTCCGGCGTGGGCGTTGTACCGACGATCGAGCTTGGGGATTTGCGCTTCGAAACCTTGCGAGCCGGCGGGCCCGGTGGCCAGCATCAAAACACCACCGATAGCGCCGTGCGGGCGACGCATGTCCCCACGGGCCACACGGTCGTCTGCCGAGAGGAGCGATCGCAGCATCGTAACAAGGCAACTGCAATCCGCAGGCTAGCCATTCTGGATCTCATCGCCGCCGGGAACGAGCAGCAGGAAAAGACGGCCTTGTTCATGGCCAGCAAGGAGCTGGAGCGGGGTAACGCGGTCAAGACCTTCCGCCTGTAGCCTTGTTTGGCGATCCGGGCTTGTGCGCCCGGGTCGCCTTGATGCGCTAATTGTCGGGCCGCGACATTGCCGGTTGCTTCGGTTGAACGACCCCGTCAGCGCATGATGACGACGGGGCGGTCCCAGCCCCACATCATCACGTCGTTCTGATAGCGGAAGGCGCGCGATTCAGCGCGTCGGTCGAGTTCGATGCGTTGCAGGCAGGTGGCAAAGGCGTCGGTGCCGCGGCGGAAACCGTAGGAGGCGCAGGTGTTGCCGTCGGCGATGCGCCGTTCCTCAGGTGTCACCGTCTGGCACGCCGTCAGCAGCAGGGCGGCTGCGACTAGGATCGTCAATCGGGTCGTCATGGTGTTCGTGCCTCCTGAGTGCCGGCGCGTGCCGCCTTCGGGTCCATTTCTCGAATCGCAATTAATATAGGGAGTTGCGCCGAAAATCGAAGCGGATCGCGCCAATTCTGGGGCGCGCGCGCGGTCACATGCAGCGGCGCCGTAAAGCGTCCGATGTCGTCCTGAAAGTTGATTTTCGGAGGCTTGGCCCGACGTGACCAACACGCCAGCACCGACACGTCAGCGCGTAGGTTTTTCGATTGAAGCCAGTTTGCACCGCCGCCGACAGGCGGCGATCACATGCGTTCGAGCACGCCGACGAAGGACTCGGCGAAGCGCTCGAGGTCTCGCGTACCATCACCCGGATGCTCGAGGCGGATGGTCGTGCCCTGCTCATCAAGGCAGGCAAACAGGATCGATGTTTCGGTGTCCTGCTCGCCAAGCCGAAGCACGGCGATACTCAGGCAATCTTCGACCAGTTCCGAAGCAGGCAATGCAAACAGAAACTCGCCGCCGGCATTGTCGGCAACGGTCCGGACAAAACCAGGGAAATCGTCCTTGTTTCCGGAAAAGCCGTCGAGGGAGAGTTCGAGCTCGAGGAACCCCATCGGAATTCCGCCGTCACGCGGGGGAAGAGGGGTAGGGGTGGCAATGGCCACGGCTGCCTGCGATGCGCCCATGTCGGTTCTCCGTCGATCGCCGCGTACTCTCGCATGAAGCCGTGCGCGGCCGTTGCCTCCGATTGAAACTCCGCGCGCCGGCCGATTCTTAGGAGCGCGGGCACATTCCCATGTGTTGATAGGTGGTTAACGAGAATGGCGATTTTGCGGCGAAGCCTCAGGCGTGGCCCGCAGCGCGGCGGCCGACTGGCGCATTGCCTGTTTTCACGGCACGGGGCATGGTCTAAGAATGCGATCTGTTTCGCGGCAGGGGATTGATTCAACTACATGATGGTCCGGTACGAGCGTCCCTATTCCTATGCCGCCCATTGGGCGCGTCGCTTCGCCCGTGTCTCCTTCGTGCTTTTTGTGCTCTCGCTGCTGGCGCACCGCTTCGGGCCACTGACGACACCGCATTTCCTGGCTCTTGTCGGCCTGTCCGGCATTTTCGCGCTGCTTGGCGTATTGCTTGCGGTCGTCGGTCTTGCACGCCTCTGGCAGGTCGCCGCGATCGGCGGCCTCGCGTCTGCTGCCGCTCTTGTCTATGCCGCGCCGGCGCTCGGTTTCATCGGCTTCGGCGTCGTGCAATATCTGACCCGCCCGGCGATCTACGATGTCAGCACCGACACGGTGACGCCGCCGCCATGGCTCAAGGTACCGCAGACCGAAGAGAGCTGGCTGAAACGCAAGGATGCTGTGACGCCCGAGGACCGGGAAGCGCAGATCCTTGCCTATCCGGGCCTCACCGGCCGGCGCTATGATGGCGCACTCGACCGCGTTTACCAGGGCGTGCGCACTGTCATCGAACAGAACCGCGTCGGCATCACCGAGGAGCTTGGCGTCGAAAATGCCCGCGCCGATCTCGAGGATCTGACCGTCCGGCCGAATGCCGGGGCGGAGACGACCGTCGAACCGGAGAACGTACCGGTGCCGGCGGCGCGGCCGGAACTCTCGCTCGAAGGGGCGATCGCGGGACGCCGCGCCAGCGACGTCGTGCTCCAGGGTGAATGGCGCACGCTGATTGCCGGCTTCCGTTTCGATGTGTTGATCCGGCTGCGCGAAGAAGCCGAAACGACCTTCGTCGACCTGCGTGTCGCCTCCCGCTATGGCCCGCATGACCTTGGCATGGGTGCCGTCTTCGCTGATCAGTTCCTGCGGGCGCTCGATGCCGAGCTGCTCGGCATTGCCGGCGATTGATCGGCAGAGTACCGCCAGGAGACGTCAGTCGTTCACGACGGCGCCGCGGCCATCGAATTCAGCGGTAGCTTTTCGGTCAAGGGCGGGCGGCTGCAACCATGTCGGCTCATCGGCTGGTGCCAGCCAGCCGCGATAGCGCACGATCAAGCCGGTCAAGGGGCTTTCGACTTCGACATGGAAGTGAAACAGGCCGTCGCGATCTTCCTCGAACGTCCGGCCGCCCGGCGCGAGAGGCAAGGGAAGCGGGAGGCCGAGGAAGGACCACGCGCGAACCGAGAGGTGCAGGCGATTTTCTGCAGGCTCCAAGGCGCACAGGATGCGGAACGGTCCGAAATCCTCCGCCAGCAGTTGTTCGTTCCGCCTCTCCACCTCGTGCTGCGAACTGCGCAGGATCTTTTCGCCGAAGCGCCGGGTCCAGACCTCCCGACCGTTGCCGCATGCGAAGCGGATTTCGACCGGCACATCCGCACCGGCGCTGGGAAAGCCGACGATAGAGGCGACAAGACGAGCCCAGATCGAGCCGCCTCGCTCGACGACCGCACGTCCGCGAAACGTTGCGTGTCCCTCCGACCTGTCATGCAGGGCGCGGATAGAGGCGGGCACGCGATCCCAATCGCGTCCGAGAATCCGCCGGTAGAGGCTCTGCTGTTGGACCATGATTTCCGTCGTCATGCGATGAAGCGTCCACGCTCCTCGGGTGTCGGCACCATGCAACTCTGACGGCGCCCGGCGATGCGATACCGGTTTTTCGCAACGAGATCATAGAGTGGGTCGCGAAGGGCAGTGGGCAGGATACGGCAGACGTTCACCAGCGACCATGGCAGGCCCAGCTGCGCAAGCGTCCGCATCGATCCGTCGGATTTGAAGCGGGCGACGCCGTCCTCGATCAGGATGTTGCTTTCGAAGCTGGTGGCGTCGAGCCCGTAGTGTCGATAGAGCGCCTGGCCCAGCGGCGACTGCGCCGTGAGATAGCGATATTGCGCTCGCCGGTCATGGCGAAGCAGGAAGCGCACCCAGCCGGAACAGAAAATGCATTCGCCGTCGAAGACGATTACAGGTTTGTCGTCGGCAAAGGCAGGCACCGCGGCATCGCTGCGATAGCTATAGGCCTCCCGCCGCATGGTCAGTCGGCTCCGCCAGGCGCCAGCCGGTAGGCGCCAAGGAGCGAGGGCGGCCCATCGGTCTCGACCCGCCCTTGCTCGATCAGGTCTTCCAGATGAGCAAGGACCGAAAGTGCTGCCGCCCCATGCAACCGAACATCGGTCGAGGCATAGATGACCTTGACCATATCCGGGATATGGCTGTCTCCGGCGCGGATGCGTTCGAGCACGGCGCGTTCGCGCATCTTGCGGTGGGCGCGCAAGCCCCGAAGGAAGGAGGCGGGCTCGGTCACCGGCCCGCCATGGCCGGGCAGGTAGAGATGCTCGTCTCGGTAGAGCAGTTTTTCGAGTGAAGCCATGTAGTCCGCCATGGCCCCATCCGGCGGCGCGACGATCGTTGTCGCCCAGGCCATGACGTGATCGGCGGAAAAGAGGATGCCGGTGCCGTCGAGTGCGAAGGCCATGTGATTGGCCGTATGGCCCGGCGTCGTCAGCCCTGTCAGGCTCCAGCCATCGCCCTCGATCCGCCCGCCATCGGCAAGCCCGAGATCGGGGGCGAACTCCATGTCCGAACTCTCGGCGAAAGGATTGGTCTCGCCCGTATGCAAGGGGCGGGCGGAGCGGTGCGGGCCTTCGCCCACGATCAGTGCGCCGGTCGCCGCCTTCAGCCGGCGCGCAAGTGGCGAGTGGTCGCGATGCGTATGGCTGACGGCGATATGGGTGACTTCACGGCCAACAAGGGCCGCCATCAGCGCCTGAAAATGCGCCTCGTCATCAGGGCCGGGGTCGATCACCGCAACGGAACGCTTCCCGACGATATAGCTGTTGGTGCCGTGGAAGGTGAAGGGGCCGGGATTGTTGACGGTGATGCGCTGCACATCGTCCGCAACTGTCACGGCCTCGCCGTGGGCCGGCTTGAAATCGAGATCGAAGTCCGGGCCCTGCATGCGTCTCTTCCTGGCTTTCACTTGTATTCGATCTCGATGAACGACATCGGCTCGGCTCCGGCATTGACGACATTGTGCGCCATGCCCGCCTCGCGGCGATAGGCCGCCCCCTTGGCGATATCGACACGGCGGCTGCCGCCTTCCTCCTCGAGCAGGAACTGGCAGTCTGTCATCGGCACGACGACATAACCAAGCCCGTGCACATGATGGCCGGTGTCGGCGCCGGGCTCGAAATCCCAGCGGGTGATCCGCACAACCGCGTCATCGACGAGCACGCTCGGAACGGCAGGGGGGCGGGCGCGAAACTGGCTCATGAGGTTCTCCATTTGCCGGGACAATAGGAGGTGCTGTCGGCGAAGGGAAGGGCGCATACGCGGCCCGTGTCGAGGAGCCCGGGGCGCCTTTTGCACAAGGCGCCAACAAATCCGCCGAAAATTCAACGAAGTGCCAACTTAGTGATTGTGACCGGCGGCGAGCTTTGATAATCAGGCGCTCGATTTGGCGGACTTCTTTTCCGTCAGTTCCGTTGGGGCGTCGCCAAGCGGTAAGGCACCGGTTTTTGGTACCGGCATTCCCAGGTTCGAATCCTGGCGCCCCAGCCACATTCTTCCAATCGTCCGATCCGGAACGGCCAAAGCCAGCTTTGGGCCGGGCTTCTACTTGCACTCTTGTCAAGTCACTCTGCAACTGACACGCTAGCTGCGGTGATTCCTACTTGTATGAGGGAGAAGATGGCTCACAAATTCGAAATCTACAAAGACAAGGCTGGTGAATACCGGGTTCGCTTCAAGTACAACAGCGAAGTGATGTTCTCGACCGAGGGCTACAAGACCAAGGCCAGCGCGCAGAACGCCATCGACTCGATCAAAAAGAACGGTCCCGACGCACCCATCGAGGACAACAGCAGCAGCTGAGTTCGACATTCTTTCCATAGAAAAAGCCCGCCGATTTTCACCGGCGGGCTTTTTTGTTTCTTGGCGTTTAGCTTGCGGTTGCGGCCGGCTTGGTCTGCGCCGGCGCGCCCAGGAACTCTTCGCACCAGCTCGGGCCATCGGCGCGCTTGCGGTCGCCGGCAATGCGGATCGAGCGGATGACATAGTCGGACGAGACGGTGAGCTGGATCGAGCAGCTCAGATATTCCGTGCGGGCCGACGAAATGCGTTTGCCGCGCTTGCCGTCCTTGGTGGTTTCGTACTGCGCCGGAACCTTGCGGGTCTTGTAGCCGCCCTTCCAGCTATAGACGGTGGAGCTGCCGCTTTCGACGTCGGAGATCGGCGGACCGTATTGAGCGAAGAAGCCGCCGGCCGGCTGGCCGAGCCAACGCGCTTCGACCGCGTTCTTGGAGATCCCCGTTCCGGTCGTCGTGCAGCCGGCGAGCACGAGCGCAACGCCCGCCACCGTCATCATACGGAAGTTCATGTTTCTGTCCCTTTGGCTCTCGTTCTGAAATAGGCATGGCGCGGAAGCCCGTATCCCCTGGGTTCCCGCGCTTTCCGTTGTGCCTCTAGCGCCAAACCAGGCGAAAGGAAATCCACGCCGCGCCTTGCATTTCAGGAAAATATGAAGCGTTGCACAAAGTCCCTATCGGGCGGGCTTTCAGGCGCCGCCGCCCCCGGAAAACGGCAATCTCCGCATGAGTTTTCCACCGTCACAAGTTTTTTGAAAAAGGCGCAAGGTTTTTCGAGTTAGGCGCTTGTGAAATCAAAATGCCTGTTCTATAGAGGCGCCGCTGGTCACGGAGTGTAGCGCAGTCTGGTAGCGCACCACGTTCGGGACGTGGGGGTCGCAAGTTCGAATCTTGCCACTCCGACCAGCCAAATCAATTGCTTAGCTGATATTCCCGACAGTTCGCGCTAGGCGCGCGGACCGATTGCGGACCGTTTCAATCTCCGGACCGCTTTAGAACGCGTTTGCTGCCTGTGCCTGGAAGTCAGGGCTGGCGTGTGCATAGGTGCGTTCGAACTCTTCCGTCGTCATGCCAAGTGATGCTGCTGCCTGTTCGGTGGCGACGCCCGCCTGGGCAAGCCAGGTTGCTCGGGTATGGCGCAGAACGTGCGGGGTGACATCCTCGCCAAAGCCGGCAACAGCCCGGATCGAGCGGAAAGCCTTATGCGGCTTCGTCAGCTTTTCCCCCTGATAGTGCACCACATAGCGAAGCGTGACTTCGCGGCCCATCTCGTCCTTGTCTGTGTCGGCTTTGTGCCAGTAGCGCAAAAAGCGAAGCAGGCGCGGCGGAACCTTCACGGGTGTTTTGCGCTTGTTGTGCATCGTCCGCTCGCCCTGGGCCTTGCGGTAGATGACGCCTCGCTCAAGATCAACGTGGCCGCCCACAGTGTTCGGCATCCGTTGCAGGTTGAGAACTGCCGAGAGACGCGTGCCCGTGTACAGGCCAATCATGATAAGCCGGACAAGGTGGGGGTTTCGCCGGCCCATCCGAGACCATCTATTCGGCTCTCTGCTTTCGATGTCGCACGAAAGCGGAACCCAGCCCATAGCCGCGAGCAACAGCTTGGCAATCTGGCTTCGGGTCAACCAGCTTTGGCGTGGTTCTCCCTTCTCGGGCAGGGTCACCTTCGGCACCATGTCGAGGGTTTCTTCGGCGTGATAGTGGTTGATGGCAGCGCGAAGCACTTCCAGATCACGACGTGCGCCGCCGGGTGAGCCTCGGTCGTCAACGTATTCTCTGAACGTCTGGCCCCTTAGCTCGGTGAGTGTCATCTCCCCGAAAAACTCGTTGATGCGATCGAGCATCGCGAGCGTTTCCTTCGGCCTCGCCGTGGATGGCGCCTTCTCCTCGCCGTAGATGATGACAACGTCACCTACCGTGACCTCAGCGGCACGACTGCTGCGGCCCGGCCGGTACTGCTCGTCGATGTACTCGGCAAGCGCTCTTTGAGCTGCTTCAACCTCAGCCTCGCCGCACTCTGTGGGGATGCGCTTTTTTCCGTCCTTGATGAACCACGTTCCGGTGTCTGATCTGAGCCAGAGCCTTGCTGGTCTGCGTTTTTGCGGCATTTTTCAATCATCCTTTTGACTCCGTTTCTCGTGACGAAGTCCTTGTTGGCGATCTGGTGGATCTCCAGATTGCCTTTCCGGTGCTCCGTTCGGAGCGAGGACTTCGTCAGTTCGCCACGGAAGAACAGCTTTGCAGCTTTTGCAAGCGGCACGAGATCATCGTCGCCGTACTCGTCGGTGTTGTCGCCATTGATCGTCATCGGCAACGCCTCCCTGCGATATCATTTGCGGTGTCAGGGCCATTGGCGATTTCTAGCAGTACGTCGGCGTGGCAGGGGGCACCGGGCTTGCACCAGCAGGCGAGGTTCTTTCCCTTCAGGTCGCGGCGTATCTCCGCCGCTGTCGGCGGCTTTCCCAACTCCGCGAACTCGCCTCCGAGCCATGCGTCAAAGCAGCGGACGGCGTGCTGCTGCCATGGGCCTTCGATGGGTTTGCGGCCCATTTCCTTCCATATCGCTTGCAGTTCCAGAAAGTCCTGCTGGGTGACCGGATTGCCATATCTGAAAGGGCGCGCGACGTTGACCGCTGAAAGGCCGTTTGCCTCAACGCTATGGCACTGAAGGTTGAAGCCCTTCGATCTGGAAAGCTGCAGCCGCACCGGTTCGGCGCCTGTTTCAACGGTGACCGCGACTTGTGAACCGCGGTCGATCGGTTCCATCTCCTTTAGGGCTTCGAGCAGCGCCTTATCAGCGCCGAGCGTTTGCGCGAGCAAGCATGCCCGGTCGCGGGCCTGAAAGAAGCCCGCGCGGTGGATTGCCTTCTGAAGTCTCTCCCGGCGCCGCCGGTTGGTGCGGTTCTGGTCGGTCATCAGATGCCACCCACGTAGGCGGCGCACCACGCGATCACGATGCAGGCGACGGCTGCCCAGATGTGCGCATTCTTGTCGTTGGCCGCAATCTGGCCTCGGCCGAACTGGAACATGGCGAGGATGCCGGCGGCGAAGAACAGCAGCGCAAAAAAATATGCGATGGCGGCGGCAATCATCGTTTCGATCCCTCCAGGTTCTTGCGCCAGTCAAAGAAACCGAGTTCGCCCTTCACGGGCACGAACTCGACCGGATGGGGATTGGCGAGGCGGAATCCGTGCTTTCCGAAGAACCACGGGCTGGCGGATTGCTGCACCGAATCGACGATCTCGACGACGCCGACGATGCCGCCGCGCTGTAGCTCCTCGATCGAGGGCATCGTGATGCCCGGTGGAAATGGCGCGTCTTCGCTGAGGGTCTGGATCGTCTCCAGGCAATCCGCGAATTCGGCTTGCGTCAGGCCCTTCGCGGCGTGCAGGGCGATCGGGCCGCGCATGCGGGTTCCCCAGGAGCGGTTCTCGATGTCCTTGCCGGCGTGCAGGATGCACCATGCCCACGGCTGGCGGACGGAGAGGGCGAACTGCGGGATAGAGCTATCCATCACTGAAACCTCACGCCGGTAACCGGGAAGGCGCGACGCTGGTCGGCAGTGGCCAGCTCGAAGTACGCCAGCTCATCGGACGGTTCTCCGTGGGGGCGCAGCCAAAATTGTGAAATGACTGCGCCACCCGCGTTTTCGAGGATCTCGCTCACGTCGCCGGCGAAATCGGGCGAGAGATCATTGAAGGCTTTGATGATCGCCTCCTCGGCGTCTCCCGCGAGTGTGAACGGGTTGACATGGCCGCGCACGAAGGCGGCGAAGGGCTCGCCCTCGTCGGTGATCAGGGCTTCCCAAAGATGAGAGGCGGCGGCTGTTTCGAGCAGAGCTGCTTTCATTTCGCGGTTCCCTTCAGGATCTTGACCTTCTTCACGAAGCCGCCAGGATGGGCGGCGCGGGCTTTCTTCTCGGCGATCAGCGGATGGCCGGCCTCGAAGTCGAACGTCTTTCCGTCGTGGAAAAAGACGCGGAAGGTGGGGAGGGTGGTGATCGGCTCAGACATCGGTCGCAGCCTCGGCCTTCGGGGCGGCGTCGAGTGCTTCCCGCTCAATGTCAAACTTATCCATGTTGCGGTACGGCACGATGGTCAGGTGGGTGCTGCCGTGCTTCTCCAGCAAGTCGCGGGCCGTTTTGATGTAAAGCTGGTGCGGAAGCCCGAGCCAAACCGGGAGGTGGCCTGCCGGATTGGCGAAAACCACGATCATGTCGCATCCGAACGGCATCACCGGCGCGATGTACCTTCCGAAGTCACTGTCCCGCAGTTTGAAGCGGTGGGCCAATGACAGCGCCGGGTTCCGGGGAGCTGGGGCTTTCAGGAATGCCCGCACCTTGTCTGCCAGCATGTGAAGCTCGTAGCGATCGAGCAGCATCATTTCCGGCGCCTCGTCGGGGGACGTGCGGTCGGGCAGTTCGCAGCACCACGTCTCGAGTTCTGTGAGGAAATGCTGCCAGGCGTCCCAATCCGCCTTTTGCCGGTCATCCTCTCCGGTCTCAGTGGGGGTGGAGGGAAACAGCAGCTCTTGAGCTTCCTGCGCGAGCTCCATCAAGACGCTATCCGGGTTCGGGTGCGCGCGGCCTGACATGGCAACGCCCATGCACACGCCCTGCACCTTGCCGAGGAAGTTTCGGATACTGGCGGGCACCGCCACTACCGGCGCGGCTGGCGGGGAGACGAGGGCGGAAAGGATCGGCTCTAACGCCTTGGTGACGTCAGACACGCGCACGAGGTCGCTGTGTTCATCAGGCCCATCGCCAAGGCCGGCGTAAGCCCGTGCCGTTGCCCCGCCTCGCGCAACGAAAAGCGTCCCCACCACTGGCAGGGTGATGTTTTTGAGCATTTCGATAATGGTCCCATGATCTTTGGGTACGCCCACAGGCTCATCAGCTTGGATCGCGTCGCTCATGCCCGCTTCTCCAGGGCTGCGCGGTGCATCGAGATGGCGGCGACAGAGAAGGGCCGGAGATCGCGGCCGCCATCACCGCGCGAGCGCCAGCGATAGAAGACGGTCTTGTCGGGCATGAACTCGATGCGGCCTTCGTCGCGGTAGCGAAGCCAGCGGGGGCGACGGACGGCGAGGAACGCTTCGGCGCGGCGTTCGGTGGTGTCGAAGGCCTCGGCGATCTCGGCTGTCGAATTGCCGGCAAGCACCATGCGGCGGATCTTGTCGACGCCGGCCGGGGTGAGATTGTGCGGAAAGGATTTCGTGCGTTCGGGCACGGGCAGGCTGCTTGCGGACATAGTTCTATCCTCAATCGGTCAGGTTCAATTGTGAGAAGGGTGTGAGGGCGGCCGGAGCCGCCCTGCTGCGCCGTTAGCCGGCGGACATTTCCGGTGCGCCCTCGAACTTCGGCAGGCCGGTTTCCTCGGCGGCCTTGTCCAGGTCAGAGCGAACCTGTTCGGTGATGTAGCGGTCGGGCCGGTAGAGCTGGCAGATCCAGGTCAGTACGCCATCGCGCAGGCGGTAGCGCAGGCGCACCGGAATGCGCTTGGCTTCGCCCATGAAGAACGGCGCAATCTGCAGGATGAAGACGCCCGGAACGGTCAACGGCTCGCCGTTGGCGTTCTTGTGGTCCTCCTCGAACATGATCTGGGTTTCGCCGGTCTGGAGCTTCACCGCCTGCTTCACGCGCGTCTCGGCATTAACCTGCAGCCCGCGAGACAGCATGACGATATCGTTCGGGAAGCCAACCTTGGCGCCGAACATGCGCTCGAAGTCCTCGGCCTCGTTCAAATCCGGCGAGGAGAGATCGGCGATATGGTCTTCGATGAACTCGGCAAACACAGCCTGGTTCATGCCTTGGCTGTCGATCTTGAGCCACGCCTTCCATTCCTCGGACAGCGGGAACTCGTAGTGGATGCGGTGCTTGCCGTTATCCGGGCCATCGGCACTGTGATAGTCGATGACGGCGGTCAGCGCCGGCGACTTCCAGTCCGTCTTGGCGAAGATGACGCTGTTTTCCTGCTTGTGGCGGTCAATCAGCTCGATGAAGGATTCGAGCGTTTCAACGCGGGCCGTGCCGACCTTGCGCTCGGGCTTGGTGCGCCAGGGCGCAAGTAGGTCGTAAAGGCCGGTGGCCTTGCCCGTGTCGGCATGCAGGAGAGCCGGGATAGACGACGGCAGGCCGTTGATCTTTTCCGGCAGGGTAATAGAGACGACCTTGGTCTCGGAGAGTTTCGCGAGTTTGGCGACGGCATCGACCGCGCCTTTGTCCAGTTGTTCCACCGTGTTTCCTTTCGTGGCGTTGGAGGGTTGAAGGGCTTACTGGCTCTGGCGGTTCGGCTCTTCGGAGGAGACCGGCCGCGGGAACATGTCGTGCTGGCGCGGGTGCTCGGTCGAAAGGGAGCCGTCCTCGACGACCCAAAAGACGGAGTTTTTGCGCGGGCGCTTGGGAGTGACAGACGTGAAGTCGGCGGCGATCGTCGCCATGCCGTCCTTCACGTTGAAGCTCAGTTTCAGGGTGGTGGAACCCTTGAAGGTGGCGCCCTGGTTGCCCTCGGACAGCTCGTAGAGCTTGTTGAGGGTGTCGCCGATTTCTCCGGAGAGCGCCGGGTTGAGCTGGCCGTTTTCGAGCAGACCGATGATCTGGCCGAAATCGCGGATCTTCTTCATGAGGGGTTTTCCTTTCGGGTCAGGCCGCGAGGCGCCAGAGGGCGGCAAGGGCAACGAGAGTGAGGAGAACGCCGAAGATCACGCCGCCAAGGAACTCGCTCTGGCGATCAGCGCGCTCGATCTCTGCAGCGGCTGCTTCAAGTTCGGTGCTGGGCAAGGGGAAGCGTGAGCGATTTCCCGCGAGGCGTGATTTCGGCGCCATGGGCTTAAGCTGCCCTGGAAGCGGGAACGCGGGCGCGGATCGTGCTCGATGCGAGCGCGGTGGCGTGTTCGCGGGCGTGGTCGCCGTAACGGTCAATCTGATCATTGGAGAAGCCGTCAGACTTCAACTGGTTGCGGGTGCAGCCGTCGCCGTGGCGGCGCATGGCGTCCGCCATGGCTTCGGTGATCTGGTCGGGGGTGGCGTTGTCGAAGCGATTCTTGAGCATGTCTGTCTCCGGTTGAAGGGATTAAAGGCCCTCGCCGGAGTGCTGTGCTGTTGCCGCAAGGCCCGCTCAGCTCCGATGAGGAAGCAAGCGGAAATATGCATAACGCATTTCTATGCGTCAATCTAAAATGATGCAAAACGCATTATTTTGTTTTGAAGGGTTGATCGAAACGAATTTTGGGAGGCTTGAAAAACGACTCGACACGCCGACAGGAACCTGCTTCCTATGCGTGAACGAAATGAGAACAAACAGGAGAGGGATATGACGAAAGGTTGCCCAGTCGACCATCCGGATGCGCTGCGCCTCGTGGTGGAACTGGAAAGCGTCTATGTCGCTTGTGACGATTGCGGGCACTCGCGAACGCTGCGCCTGAGCAATCTTCGGCAGGCGGCGTCCTTGGGCGTGCACAACTACATGCAGTTGTGCAGGAAGATCCGGTGTAGCGAATGCCCAAAGCAACCGCCCGCGTACCGAAATCTAACGATCCGGCCGAGTTGGTTTGCTGCAACCGCTGTCGCTTAGACTGTCGCGTGAAATACAATCTTGTGCACTGAGAAGACACGCTCGGCGTCAAACTCAAGTTCGTTGTCTTCGCCTTCGTCCGGGTGGTGTTGCCAGAGGCGAAGGACCTTGGACGACTTTGAGCGAAATTCTTTGATGTAGCTTTCAGGCAGATCCTGGTCGTCGCCGATTATCTGCGCGACCACGTCGTCTCCGGCCCTTACAGGCTCGTGTGGATTGAGCCAAACGGTCTCGCCCGCCTTGAAGCGCGGTTCCATCGATGTCCCGTAAACTCTGACCGCATACGCGCCTTCAATGCCCTCCAGACCTGGCGGGCAGAAAACGCGCCCGACTTCCGAGCCGTTGAGGACAAAGCGCCCGTTCGGGCCTCCAACTGTCTGCCCTCGCAAGGGAATGGAATGGGTGCCTTCGAATTTTTGGTAGCGTGGCGGAAAGCTCGCGTTCGGGCGCGGCCTGCTGACCGGCTCGTCGTCGGTGTCGTCTTCGACGAGGGCTGCAACTTCAGGGCCTGCGCCTTTTCCTCTCAAGAGCCAGTCTAGCGACACCTTGAAGCGCCGCGCGTACAGCTCGGCCTCGCGCACGATCCCTCTCGTGCCATTCTCGTGCTGACTGTACGTGGGGTAGCGGACGCCGAGAGACTCTGCAGCCTCGCGTGCTGTTTTGAACCCGGCGGACTTCCGAGCCAGCTTCAATCGCTGACCAACATCTTTTTCGTCTGTCATAAGCATTTTTGTACCCGAAAGAGATATGCGAGAGGCATTGACAGAAAAGAATGCGTAATGCATTTAAAATGCATGACGAAAGATTTTGCCGCCTCCGATATGATTGCTGACGCAATGGAAACTCTCGGTCTCAACCAACCGAGGTTCGCCGACGCCTTGGGTGTCGACCAGGGAACCGTTTCCAAGTGGATCAATGGAAAGTCACGGCCATCTGGCCCCGTGATCAAGCTTATTGAGCTGCTGATCGCGAACCACCGCGCGCAGCATGCGGAGGCGGCAGAATGAGGATGCAAGGCGAGAGAAGCGCGGGCGCCCTCCCTCCCGCGAGCCTTGCCACCTGGCAGGGGCGCAGTGGCTTTGCGGCACGCTGCGTCCCTGCCTCTGTTTTTGCATCTGCCTATCCATGCGGGCCTCCCTGATTTGATGGCCCATTCGTAGCAGCGCCAGCGCTGCCACTCACCGAATCCTTCTCCCGTTTTCTTTCCTTGCTTTTCCAGTGGGGTGTTTTCGTGCGCCTGATATCCGAGCAACAGATTCTTGCCCTTAAGGGCGTTACGGATGCCTGCTACCGCCTGGGCGGTGGCGTCACTTCCTTCGCGATGCTAACGCGCGTCGCCGTCTCCAGCCTCGTCAAATATGCCACCCTCGGCGAGCGTCGACAGGACGGCTCTTATGAGCACGGCCAGTCGATGATCCCGATCGATATCGCCGTTGAGGCGGACATGCGGGCCGGCTCGCCGATCATCCTTTCGGAGGCAGCGCAGATCCTGGGCTTCGATCTCGTGCCCTCGGCCGGACGGGAAGGGGTCAAGCCTCTTACCGAACTCGATGCGCATCGCGTCCTCTCTCAGACCATGGACGTCTCCAAGGCGATCATCGATGCCGGCGCTGATGGCAAGTATGACGCGCTCGAAAAGCGGACGATTCACCGCGAGGCACTTGAGGCGATCAGAGCGCTCGAACTGGTCGCAGCCGCGACGGCGGAGGCCTGACATGCGCCGCGCTCCTACCATTTCACCGCTCAAGCCCGATCAGCGCTCATTCCTGCGCCGGCTCAACCAGATCGACGGCGAATACCTGATGGCGACTGGGCTGCGGGACAAACTGGCGGCCTGCGCGCTCGTCCAGATCGGCTATGCGCGCCGTCACCCGGTTTATCCGCATCACTTCGTGATCGCGGCGGCCGGCGAATACTACCTCGACCGGATCATGAGGGCAGACTGATGTTGGATATCGTCGCCTCGCTCTCTCCCGAGCAGAAAGACATCCTTCGCGCGGTCGCCACCGGTGAGTATCGCGCGCCGGACGGTGGCGCCAAGCGTCGCATTCAGCGCCTTCATCAGCATGGTCTGGTGCGCCGGCACGACACCGACGTTGCGCTTTGCTTCCCAACGGATGCCGGCATGATTGCCGCGCAGTCGCTCGGGCTTCTCGATGGTGCGCCAGCTCCGAGCACGGCAATCGTCGAGATGCCGCAGCGGGCGCAGGTGCCGCAGATCGTTTCCATGCTGGAGACTGCCGCTCGGCTTTTCGACGAAGGCGATATCCAGCGCGCGCTGGTCATTGCCGATGGCGCATATGACTTGACGCAAGCCGAGGCTCGCTTCGCCGCCAAATATGCCGCCACGCGCGAGCTGGTGCCGAAGTTCCGGCAGCTCCAGGGCGACGCGTTGCTGATGGAAACGCGCTGCAAGATCGAGCTTGCGAAAGCATATGACGCTGCACAGCAGGCGGGGCAGGCGGCCAAAAAGGGGCGGCCGAAAAATGTCGCAACTGACGACATTTTCAAGCAGGCGGAAGCGGGCCTGACCCGGCAGGAGATTCACGACGCTCGCAAGCTGGCGGCGGCGGAAGAAAAGACGCCGGGCATCGCAGAGCGCGCCATTGCCGCGCGTGTTGCCGCCGGTCTCGCGCCGACGCGTGCGAACCTGAGGCACGCGATCGGCACCAAGACGGCGACCAAGGAAGAGCGCGGCAACAATCTTTACGAGACGGCAGAGGAAGCGACTAGCGCAATACTTGCGCTCGAGCAGTTTTCCGCAACCGTTGATGAGCCATTCTGCGGTCGGGGCGCGATCGTTCGAGTGCTCGAAGCGGCCGGTTACGACGTCGTTCTCGGCGACCTCGTCGACTACGGCACGACGACGAAAGACGGCGTGGTGCAGGACGTCGGCGACTATCGCGAAACCGAAGGTCCGTCTCACGATATCCTCTCGAACCCGCCCTATGGCGACGAGATGAACGCCTGCATCGCGCATGCGCTGCGGGTGCGCAAACCGCGCAAGATGGCGTTGTTGCTCAACCTCAATGTGCTCGCCGGCTTCGAAGATCCTGACCGGAATTTCTTCATGGAGACCTGCCCGCCGGCGCGGATCTACGTGATGAAGCGCCGCGTGCCAATGATGCACCGCGACGGCTGGGACGGCAACAAGGCGTCCAGCCAGATGAACACGATGTGGTGCGTCTGGGAGCTGCAGGAAGATGGAACCTACGGCGACACGACCATCATCAAGCGGATCGATTGGGCCTACACGTGGAACCCGGCCACCGTGCCGGAGGACGAGGAGGGGGATAGCCAGTGATGGCCAGTTCTCCCGATCGCGCGCGCGAAAAGGCGCAGCTGGCCCGGTTCCGCGACATCGCGGATCGGTTGATGGGCGACGATTGGGAATTTGACGTCGATGGCTCCGTCACGCGCATCATCGCGAAGCGCTCGACCGGAGAATCGGTCGCGCTGTGCACCATTCATGCCGATGCCTTGGCGCCGGAACTCGAGTTGCTGTCGAGCGGCCTTGGTCTGCTGAGGCTGTTCTTGTCGTTGCAGGATCGGGCGGCGGCGACGGTGCTCGATCTTCGCGGCCAGTTGGAGGGGCGTGCACGGGCGAACCGTCCGCCAAGCCAGGTCGCCGCGATCCTCTGCGGCAAGGCGACATTTCAGCGCTTCCTGGAGGGGCGAGGGGCGGGCGGACAGGTCCGCTCGATGGCCGAGGCCGATACCCGCCTCAAGTTCCTGCTGAACATCAAATCGAAAAAACAGCTCGACGACGACGCGTCCTGCGCGGCGCGGTTCCGAAAACTGCGCCGCGATTATGATCTCTACATGCGTGCGAGGCCGGCATGAGCGCACGCACGTTCCCTGTCGACAGGATCGGCACCACCGATACCGGCAATGCGGCGCTTGGTTACCGCATCCGCTGCACCTGCGGCGCCGTCTGCTTCTACCCGCTGAAGCGCGGCGTGAAGCGGCGGACGCCCGAATCCATCCCGACACATTTCCGCAGCTACGGCTGGCTGGTGGGCACGACGGACCGCAAGGACCGGTGCCCGGAATGCCAGAAGCGAGCCGCCACCACCTCAGAGGAGACCGCAACGATGACGACGACCCAGAAAGGGCCGGCAGCAACGGTCGTGCCGCTCAAGGCCGAACCGCCGCCGGAGATGAGCCGCGCCGACCGGCAGATCGTGTTTGCCAAGATCTCGGACCACTACACCGGCGAGGCCTATAGCGCCGGCTGGACCGATAAGCGCGTGGCGGACGATCTCAACGTGCCGCTCGCGTGGGTGCGCGAGATCCGCGACCAGTTCTTCGGCGCGGAAGGCTCAAACCCGCTGCTCGACGATTTCCTGAAAGCCAAGGCGGACTTCGACCGCGAGTATCAGGGCGTGATCGAGATGCGGAAAAGGCACGTCGAGGAAGGGTCGGCACTACGGCGCCGGTTCGACGATCTCGACGCCAAGGCGCGCGACCTCGCGGCACTTGCCAAGCGGGTTGAAAGGGAGATCGGTCGATGACGGCGGCTCTCCTCCCGATCGTCGAAGAATTGTTCGACGCAACCAATCATGCGGAACGCGCCCGCTGGCTGCTGGCCGTGCCGCTCGACGTGCTGGCACGGGAGCGGGTGCATATCCGCCAGGCGCTCGTGAAGTCCAATTTCCCGGAAGGGCTTGCTTATCTCGAAGCTGAGATCGCGTCGCTCTGTGCGGTTCGTGGCAGTGATGGCCTCGCGCCGGCAACCACGCGCTCGATGCGGGAAACTTCGCGCATCGTTCTCGGCATATCGGCGCGTGGGGGGCAGGCATGAAAGTACTCGTCGGCTGCGAGACCTCCGGCGTGGTCCGGCGTGCCTTCGATGCCCTCGGGCACGATGTCTGGTCGTGCGATCTTCTCCCGGCGGACGACGGCAGCAATCGGCATATCGTTTGTGATGTTCGCGATCTGCTCGGCGACGGGTGGGACCTGCTGGCCGTCATGCATCCGCCGTGCACGCGTCTGTGCAACTCCGGTGTTCGTTGGCTCAAGGTGCCGCCTCCGGGCCGCACGCTCGAAGAGATGTGGGCAGAGCTGGACGCCGGTGCGGCACTCTTCTCGGACTGCTGGAATGCGCCGATCGAGCGCGTAGCCGTCGAAAACCCGGTCATGCATCGCTATGCGAAAGAGCGCATCCGCAACTACCAGCAGGCAGCGCAGACGGTGCAGCCATGGTGGTTTGGTGATCCGGCGTTCAAGGCGACGTCCTTCTATCTCCGCGGTCTTCCCAAGCTCGCGGCAACCCATCGCCTGACGCCGCCGGCGTCGGGCACCGAAGAGCACAAGCGGTGGTCGAGGGTGCACCGATCTCCGCCGCGTGCTGATCGCTGGAAACTGAGATCCGTTACCTATCCCGGCATTGCGGCGGCAATGGCGGCGCAGTGGGGCGGACATGCAATGCAGGAGGCGGCGGAATGAGCCAGGAGGCGACCATTCGCCGTGGCGTGCGCAATGCGCGATATGCGGCGATACCGAACCATGTCTTTGAAGATGCCCGGCTTTCCATGGAGGCGCGGTGGCTGCTCGGCTACCTGCTCTCGAAGCCGGACAATTGGACCGTTGTCATTGGCGACATCATCAAGAAAGGCGGATGCGGGCGCGACAAAGCTCGCAAGATGATCGCCGAGCTGGTCGAGTATGGCTATGCCGAGCGGGAGGAACAGAACCGCGAAAACGGCAAGTTCGGCGCCTCGGCACTGGTCATTTTCGACGAACCGAAGGTCATGCCGCCGGCCGGCGTCGTCGAGAGTGTTGCATCTTTGCCGCAGACTGATTTGCCGGCGACGGCAAAACCGTCGACGGCTGAGCCGTCGCCGGTAAAATCGGCACATAGTAATAACTTAGATTCAGCAAAGACTGATTATAGATCGAGAGAGGGCGTGCGCGAGGCGGATGGGCAGGAAAGCCCGACCGAAAGCTCGGCGGCCATCGACAAGGCGTTCTGGGCGCTGGTGAAGGATTGGCCGGGTTTCGCCGGCATGCCGAAAGAGCCGGCCCGCCGCGCCTGGTACCAGCTCACGGCCGATGAACGTCAGGAAGCTGCCGAGCGTTTCCCATGTTGGCTGGCGTTGCTCAGGGCGCAGAAGAAATCCCACGTCCCGGCGCCCTCGACCTATTTCGGCGAAAAGCTTTGGCAGGACGTGCCATCTGCGGCAGAGGCCGATAAGCCGACCAACGTCATGGCAGGCCCGTACGGCAAGCTCTGGAATGCGACCCGCATTGCCGAGTTGCTGTGCCCTCCGACCGGTCCCATTGCAGGGCCGACAGCTTTCGACAGGCTGCAGATCGACAACGGCAAGACGACGCTCGCGGACGTCATGGCTGAAAAGCGCATGCGTAGCGGGTGGCCGACCGTGAACACGATGCATGAGCGCGCCAGAGACCGGCAGGGCTGGGTGTGCCCGCTCTCGATCGAGGAGCCGGCCAAGGGCTTCGAGCAGGTGCACCGCGATTCCGACCGCATGGAAGCATGGCGACGCGAACACAAGCGCCGCGGCTGGCCGTTCTTCGATGGCCGGTTGCCCGAATGGGTCTACTTCCCAGCGCTCGATGCCGACGACGATCTCGACCGCGCCGTTGCCTCGGCCGTCGACCGCTACCGAGACCAGATTTCCGATTTTCTCACCGTAAGGAGCAAGGGCGATGATCATGCAGCGTAACGTGTTCGAAGGTGCTCCGATCGCGGTGGGATCGGCCGAAGGCTTCGACGAGCGGATGCGTCGAATCACAGACAGCTTGATCGATGAGGGCGCGCTTCTGACCGTGAATTATCGAATCAACGGCGGACACGCGCCTTGGTTTGCGCTACGGGTTTGGACTGGTCGCGAGAAGTCGGTGGAAAAAACGCTTGAAGCGATGGGTGTGCGCTCCCTGGTGCCGATGCGCAAAGGGCCGGATTTGCGTCGTCGTGGACGTGTTATCGAGGGCTCGCTGATGCCCGTCATCCACGGCTATGTGCTTGTCCAGATGATGGCGATACCTGAGTATCTGGCTGGCTTGAAGGGTGTTGATCACGCCATCGACGTGCTGGGCGGATGCGAGCAGCCTATGCGTTTGACAGACGCGGAAGTAAACAGATTCAACGTGCTGGCTTGTGGTGGGGCGTATGATTGGGAGCGTCCCGTTGACCTGGTTCTGAAGGCTGGAGAACCGGTCTGGGTGACCGAAGGGCACTTCCGTGATCAGAAGGGAATTGTGGTGACGCCGAACCGCAACGGGCGTGGTGACGTGGTGATAGCCATCATGTTCATGGGTCGTGAGGTGCCCGTAACTGTGCCTCTTGCATTGCTGAAGAAGTTGTGAGAGTCATTTCGGCATTGGACAAGCTGATGATCCTGCAGTGAGCCTCTGAGAACGCACGAGAGTGCGGGGCGTAAAGCCTGAGGTCGGTACACCGGTCAGCCCCACGCCTTGGCGGTCCCGAAGCGGACATCGACTCAAGGCCAGTGCGAAAGCTATGACCAGACGACAGGCGGCCGAGAGGTCGCCTTTTTTGTTTAAAGGATATGAAGCGCGCAAAGCAGTTTCGACCCGCTGGAGCGCCGACCAGGCAAGAGCAGAAACGGCAGGCCGATCGGTGGCGAGGTAGCGCAAGCGAGCGCGGCTACAATCACCGTTGGTCCAAAGCCAGCAAGACGCACCTCTCACGAAACCCGCTATGCATCGGCTGCCTTGCCCTTGATCGTGTAGAGCCCGCAACGCTGGTCGACCACGTCGACCCGCACCACGGCGACCCGGATAAGTTCTGGGATACCTCGATGTGGCAGTCGGCATGCAAGTGGCACCACGACAGCGTGAAGCAGAGACTCGAGCAGCTCTATGCCCACGGTCGGATAGGTCTCAACGACCTGTGGCTCAACAGCGAAGTTGCGATCCGGACCGCGCAGGGTTTGCGATGCGATGAGGTCGACCCTTGATCCTGCACGGGGAGGGGGGAGGGTAAAAGTCTCAGACCCCTCCCTTCCTGACCGGCGGCCTCACAACAAAAAAAACGGCGCGATATTTTTGGCGATAACTTTTTTTTCGGGACCGGGCGGGGCGGTTGGCCGACGAGCGGATGACTGATCGACCATGGGACGGCGCAAAGATGATCCGTTGTTGCAGGCTGCGAAGGGCTATCCCGGTCGCCGTCGTGGCAAGGTCGAAAAGGAAATCGAGGCGGCGGCCGAAGCGGCTGCCGCGCAGCCGGCAACCGCGGCAGACCCATTTCCGATACCCGATGAATTCCTGAAGGCGCCGGCCTACTGGAGTGTGGCGATTAAGGTCTGGAAGGAACAGTCCGAGGTGCTGCGCTCCGCCGGTCGTCGCCGACCAGGCTATCGCCGAGCGCTTGCCCGTTATTGCATGTGGAACCAGTTCTTCATCGCGGCCGGCGAGCAGCTGCGCAAGGATCTGCCGAAAGGCGGGGCCTCGATCAAGGTCAAGAAGGGTGACGGTGAGATCGTCATCCGAACACACCCGAACATCGACTTCATGGCGAAGGCTGAGACGGCGCTGCGCCTGCTCGATGCGGAGTTCGGTTTCACCCCAGTGCGCGACCAGGACCTGGTGCGCGTCGAATCCTTCAACGCCGGTCAAGGCAAGCTTCCGCTCGGTGGCACCCATCCATCGCAACCGGCGAGGGCCGCGCCAAACGCTGGCCCGGTCGCGGACCCAATGGACTTGATGAACGGGAGCGACAGCCCGCCGCCTGGAATGCGAACGCAGTAAGGAGCCGACATGGCCGCGCCGTATCCGCTGGCCATGCCCTATCCCGACTGGCTGGCAGAGGTCGCCGACGATCCCGCCTATGCATGGGCGGTCTCGGGTTGGGACCGAGCCGCGGCGGTGCCTGGTGCGTGGTTCGATCATGCCAAGGCCGACAAGGTCGTCGAACGCTGGTCGGAAATCTTCCGGCTCACGAACGACCGCTTCAAGGGCGTTCCGTTTCGCCTGGTGAAGTGGCAGGCGATCGGCGTTCGGTTGCTGGTCGGCTGGAAGAAGCCGATCGAGGTTATCGATCCGGCCACGCACCTGCCGGCGATCGAGCATGTCCGCGTGTTCAAGCGCCTGGATCTCTGGATTCCGCGCAAGAACGGCAAGTCGGAGTTTCTCGCGGCGCTCGCCGTGCTCTTCTTCGTTCTGGAGAAGGTGAATGGGGCGGAAGCCTACGTCTTCGGGCGCAACGAAGATCAGGGTCGCGTTCCTTTCGGGAAGATGCAGGACATTATCCGTGAAGCCGTAGGGCTGATGGAGGATGTGCAGGGCAACGAACGGATTTCGTTGCACGACAAAAGCATCTTTCTGCGCGAGACGACATCGCTCTGCCAGCTGCTCACAGGTACGCCGGACGGGAAGCACGGCCGCTCGCCGACCGTCATCGTCGGCGACGAAATCCACGAATGGAAATCACGCGATCTCGCCGACAACCTGAGGCAGGGGACCGGCGCAAGACTGCAGCCGATCGAGCTTTACGCATCGACGGCGGGTCGCAAGCAGAACCTGACGGGCTTCGAGTGGTTCGAAGAGTCGATGGCCATCATGCGCGGCGACCTCGATGACCCGTCAACGCTGGTCGTCTTCTTCGGTATCCAAGAGGACGACGACTGGACCGACGAGGCGGTCTGGCGGAAGGCAAACCCGAGCCTCGGCCTGACGCCGACGCTTGATTACCTACGGACAGAGTTCAAAAAGGCCAAAGGACGGCCGGCGCAGGAAGCGATCTTCCAGTGCTATCACCTCAATCGTTGGGTCGACCAGCTTTCCGGCTGGATACCGCGCCCCAAATGGGCCGCGTGCTGCGCAGATCCGACGAAGCGTTTGTGGCGTGATCTTTGGAACCAGCACAAGGGGCGGAAGGCGTACGTCGCCTGTGACGTCTCATCGACGCAAGACTTGACCGCGCTTGTTGTCGTTATCCCGCCCGATGACGAGCACGAAAAGTGGGTGATCATTCCCCTCTTCTGGGTGCCTGAGGCGACGCTCGACGAGCGTGCGCAGCAGGACAAGCGGGTAAACTGGAAGCAATGGGTCGCCGACGAGGCGCTTCGGACCACGCCCGGTGATTCCGTCGATCAGAACTTTGTGAAACGGGCGATCCACGAGGCATTCAAGCATTTCGATGTTCAGGCGCTCGGCCTTGACCCTTGGAATGCTCAGAAACTGAAAGGCGACTTGCAACTCGACGGCCTGGATGCCGAGTTGCAGGTCGACATGCGTCAGGGTCATCAGACCTTGGGTGGGCCCACGAAGGAATTCGAGAGGCTCGTATTCGCCGGCAAGGTCGAGCATGGCGGCCATCCAGTTCTCGCTTGGATGGCAGGGCATTGCACGGTGCGGTTCGACGAGAACCTCAACTACGTGCCCAGCAAAAAGAAGTCTTTGGACAAGATCGACGGGATGGTGGCGACAGTGATGGGTATCGGTCTCGCGATGAGTGTTGAGGATACAAGCTCGGTCTATGACGAGCGCGGTTTTGAGGTGCTTTGACCGTGGACCTGTTTCGTTTCTTCCGGCGAGAGCCGGTCGCGGCCAGCGCCTCTGTTCAGAGCATCGGCGGCGGTGAGGCTTATAGCGTCACTGACCCAGCCTTTCTTGAGGCAATTCGCCGTGGTCTTTCGTCGAGCGGCCGCGACGTGCTGCTGAATGGAGCGATCAATCGTTCCGTTCGCCTGCTCTCTGAGAGCATCGGCATGCTGCCGATACACCTCCATTGGCAAGATGAGCAAAAGGGGAAGGCGACCGATCACCCCGTCTATCGGGTGCTGCACAAGAAGCCCAACAACTGGCAGACGCCCTATGAGTTCAAGCGTCTCATGCAAGCGGTGTTGCTGCGAAAGGGTGTGTCCTACGCACAGATTGTGAAGTCGCGCGGACAGGTTCTTCAGCTGCAGCCGCTCGCAAAGTTCAATGTGGACCCGCTCCAGAACGCCGACTGGTCAATCAGCTACAAGCTGACCTCGCCGAATGGTGTCACCAGTACGCTTCGGCAGGACGAAGTCTTTGTTTTGCGCGACATGGACATTGAGGATGGTGTTTGCGGTTCGTCCCGCGTCAGCCAAGCGAAGGATGCGATCGACTTGTCGAGGTCGATTAGAAGAGCAGCCCAAAAGCTATTTGACAACGGGCTTCATGTTGGCGGTTCGATTTCCTCGCCCACCAAATTGAGCCCTGAAGCAAGGGCCAACCTTAAGGCGTCCATGGCCGAGAAGACGGGCGCTGGGAATGCAGGAAAGTGGTTCCTCCTGGAGGAAGGGTTGGAGGCGAAGACCTTCGCGCAATCGCTTAGCGACAGTCTGCAGGTGGAGAATCTCGCCGCGCAAACGGAAGAGATTGCCCGGATCTTTGGCGTACCGCGCCCGCTGTTGATGATGGATGAAACGGCATGGGGCTCGGGTATCGAGGCGCTGGGGCAGTTCTTCGTTACCTACGGTCTCGCGCCCCAGTTTGTGAATTGGGAACAGGCGGTCGCCCGATCGGTGCTCACGGAAGATGAGACCGCAATCTACGAAGCCAAATTCAATGAGGCGGCGCTTTTGCGCGGTTCGCTGAAGGACCAGGCGGACTTTTTCGCGAAGGCTCTCGGGGCCGGTGGATCGCAGCCTTGGATGCGCGTCAATGAAGTCCGCTCTCTTTCCGAACTGCCGAAGGTCGACGGGTTCGACGTGATCCCGGAACGTGCAAATCAACCCGCTGGAGCGAAAAATGACCCTCAGAAAACTGCCTGAAGCGAAGACGTTTCAGCGTCCGCAGAACTTTCAGTGGGATGCGCCTTCGGATGTTCTCGCCAAGTGGGCGGAATTGCCGATGGCTGCTGCCAGCGACGAAGACAACACCATCTCGATGTTCGAAGTGATCGGCGAGGATTGGTGGACAGGCGGTGGCGTGACTGCCAAGCGGATCGCCGCCGCGCTGCGCACCATCGGCGATCGCGAAGTCACCGTGAAAATCAACTCCCCCGGCGGCGATATGTTTGAGGGGATTGCCATCTACAATCTCCTGCGCAGCCATCCGGCAAAGGTTACCGTCGAGGTGCTCGGCTGGGCCGCTTCAGCGGCCTCCATCATTGCCATGGCAGGCGACGAGATCCGGATGGGGCTGGGCACCTTCATGATGGTGCATAACGCATGGGGCGTCGTCGTTGGAAATCGCCATGACATGCGCGAGGCGGCGAAGCTGTTCGACGGCTTTGATGCCGCAATTGCGGATATCTACGAAGCGCGCACCGGCATGAACCGCAAAGATATCGAGAAGCTCATGGACGCTGAGACGTTCATGGGGCCGTCCGACGCCGTCGAGAAGGGTTTTGCCGACATTGTCGACAGCACTGTCGAAGCTGGCTCTGGCGATGCGAAGAATATGGACCGTGGGCTCATGGCCCGCCGTCAGACCGAAGCCGCGCTGGCGCGCGCCGGCTTTTCCAGAGACAAGCGTTCCGAGCTTCTGAATGAACTCGGAGCTTCAGCGGCCCCGCGTGATGCAAGCCGCAAATCCGCCGCGCGTGATGCAGGCAAACACGAAGCTGCCGCCCGGCAGCTTGTCGAGCTTTTCAAACTCTAGGAGATATCCATGAATATGGTTCTGAACAGCCGCGCGCGCGGCCTCGTCGGCGTGCGCGCAGATGCCGGCAATGCGCCGGCAATTTTCGAGGAACTGAAGAAGACGGTCGAGGCTTTCAAGGCCTCGCACGAGGAAGAGCTGAAGGGCATCAAGGCGAAGTTTGCCGATGTCGTCCAGGCCGAACAGGTAGCGAAGATCAATGCCGAGATCTCGACCCTGACAAAGGCGCTCGACGACTGCAATGCCCTCGTCGCGGCCTTGAAGATCGGCGGCGGTGGCGGTGACGCTTCCGATCCCGCGAAGAAGGAACATGCCGAGGCCTTCAACAAATGGTTCCGTCGCGGCGTGGACAACGGTCTCTCGGATCTCGAAGTGAAGGCGTCGCTGACGACGCAGTCTGATCCGGACGGCGGTTTCCTCGTGCCGACGGAAACCGAAAAAACGATCGACCGGGTTCTGGGCGTCGTTTCAGTTATGCGCCAGCTCGCGACCGTAATGCCGATCGGCACGAGCGAGTACAAGAAGTTCGTCAGCATGGGTGGTGCCGGCGCCGGCTGGGTTGGCGAGGAAGATCAGCGGCCGGAAACGGGTACGCCTACTCTCCGCGAACTCGTCTTCACCGTGATGGAAATGTACGCTAATCCGGCGACAACCCAGACGATGCTCGATGATGGCATCATCGATATCGCCGCCTGGCTTGCTGACGAAGTGCAGACTACGTTTGCGGAGCTGGAGGGCGCGGCCTTCATCTCTGGCAGTGGTTCGAAGCGTCCTCGCGGCATCCTCGCCTATGACGCCGTCGCAAATGCCAACTGGCAATGGGGCAAGCTCGGTTTCAGTGTGACTGGCGGCGCAGCAGGCTTTGCTTCGACCAACCCGGCGGATGCGTTCATCAAGCTCTATTACAGCCTCAAACAGGGCATGCGGAACAACGCTTCCTGGCTGACGTCTGATGGCGTCATGGAAGAGATCCGCAAGTTCAAGGACGGGCAGGGCAACTACCTGTGGCGGGCGCCAGATACTGCCGCCGGCGTCGCGACCATTCTCGAGAAGCCGGTGAACACGGACGACAACATGCCGGCGCTCGGGGCGGGTTCCTTCCCTGTTGCATTCGGTGATTTTAAGCGTGGCTACCTGATCCTCGATCGGCTTGGCATCCGCGTGCTGCGCGATCCCTATACCAACAAGCCGAAGATCCACTTCTACACGACGAAGCGTGTCGGCGGTGGTGTGGCGAACTTCGAAGCGATCAAACTGATGAAGGTGGCGGCAAGCTAAGCCCGCCCTCGATATCACTGCTCGGCGCATCAGCGTCGAGCTTTTCCCCTCTGCACTTCGAAAGGATCGGTCCCATGAAAGACCTGCATTCCAAGCTCTTCGCGACGCCCATCATCATGGCCGCGTTGAGCGCTGACAACACGCCCGCCACGCTCGACCTAAAGGGCTATGAGTCGGCTGTGATCCTGCTTGGCGTCGGTATCGGCGGCATCACCTTCGATGCAACCAACAAGATCGAGTTCAAGCTCACGCACGCCGACGACAAGGCAGACGGTTCGGCGCCGGATGCCGGCGACTACACTGCCGTCGACATCGACGACGTGCTCGGCGTCGCCAGCGTTGGCACCGGCGGCATCATCAAGGCGCTGGTCGCGGCGCACGCGGCGGCTGCCGCTTATCGCGTCGGCTACAAGGGCGGCAAGCGATGGCTCAAGCTGCTCGCCGACTTCAGCGGCACACATGGCGCCGGCACTCCGCTCGGCATCTTCCTGATCAAGGGCAACGGCTCGGACAATCCGCAGGCCGACCAGATCTGATCGTAACGGGCGGCGCAAGCCGCCCACATCTCAGGAGAGTAAGCCATGCTTGCGAAGGTGAAAGTAGCATTCCCTGGCGTGCCCGATGGGCTCGTGCATCCGCGAAACTTTGAGGTTGGCGATACCGTCGAGGGTGACCTCGCTGCAGTCGCTGTCGCTGAGGGCTGGGCCGAAGCCGAGGAGGGTGACGATAACGGCGCAGGCGGCGTTGCTCTCGACAAGATGAAGGTCGACGAGCTGAAGGCGCATGCCGCGTCTCTGAGCATCGACCTCGGGGAAGCAAAGACCAAAGCGGAGATCATCGCCGTCATCGTCGCGGCCGCAGCCGCATCAACCGAGTAAGATTCATGCACCGTCCCGTTCTTGTCACGCCGCCGGCAGATCTCGCCGTGTCGATCGAGGAAGCGATGCGGCAGTGCCGTATCAGTGCCGATGCTCTGGACCCTGTCGGTTTGACGGAAGTCCAGCAGCTGCTCGGCGCCTACATCCTTGCCGCGACCGAACATCTCGAAGGCTGGACAGGCATTCTGGGGCGGTGCCTGAAAACTCAGGTCTGGCGGCAGGATTTCGACGGGTTTGCCCGTTGCCTGCCGCTCGGCCTCGGGCCGGTCAGCGCGATCGGCTCGGTGACCTGGCTCAGCAGCGAGGGGCAGGTTTCGACCGTGACTCCTGGCGATTATGCGCTGGAGACGGATGGCGGCGGCCGCAGTGCCGTTCGGTTCCGCAATGCCTGGTCGATGCCGGGCGATCTCTTCGAGACCGCTGCTGTTTCTGTCACCTATACGGCAGGCAGTGATAGCGTGCCGGTTCCGATCCAGCAGGCCATCCTTCTTTCTGTCGGCGCCTGGTATGAAAACCGGGAAGAGACCGTGGTCGGTACCAATGTTTCGAGCCTGCCGGCAAGCGTTGCTATGGACCGGCTGCTCGCACCTTATCGGCGGGTGGGTCTCTGAGATGCGCGCAGGGAAACTGGATAGGCGCGTCGTAATTCTCCGCGAGCTGGAAACCGGTCGCGACGAGGTCAACCAGCCGATCATTGAATGGGTCGCTGTCGCCACCGTCTGGGGGCAGCTCGCGCCCGATCGCGGCGCGGAACGCTTCGAGGCACAGCAGCTGACCGGATCGGAGAACGCGACGTTCCGGATCGGCTATCGCGGTGACGTCACGGTGAAGGATCGCGTGAACTGTGAGGGGCGCACCTGGGATATCCTCAGCGTGCGCGAGATCGGTCGCCGCGTCGGAACTGAGTTCGATGTGACGGCGAGGGCAGATTGATGCTCGTGCGCTTCCTGCGGCGGTTCTTCCTGGGGCGGCTGTATTTCGAGTACCGGCTCGGTCGCGATCTCGCAGAAGACCGGCGCCGCGCGTGGCGCGTTGCCTGGAATATGGCCTGTTGGGCTTCGATGTGAGGTTTGGAAATGGCCGAGATATCGACGTTGAAGCTTTCCGTTCAACCGAAGTGGTGGGTTCGCCCCTTCCTGACAGCCGCGTACTTTCCTGCGTTCTTGCTTATCGTTTTCAGCAATGAAACGCGCGTCGACGCCTTTGTGGACTGGGTTGGCGGGTTTGTCGTACGACACGGCGTTTCAGTGAGGGTGCAGTGAGAGGGTCGAAGGTCAAGGTTGAGGGCCTGCGGGAGTTGGAGAAAGCTCTCCGCGATCTCGGTAAGGTCACCGCTCGCAACGTCGGCCGTCGTGTTCTCACGAAGGCGGCGGAGCCAATCGCGGATGCCGGGCGTGCGAATGCGCCGCTGGGGCCGACCGGCAACCTCAAGGATTCCTACGGCGTCGGCACGAAGCTGACGCGCCGGCAGTCGAAGCTTAACCGAAAGCAAAGCCCGGTCGAGGTCTATGCCGGGCCGAATGATCCCGCGGCCGTGCAGACCGAATTCGGCAACGAGCACCAGGCGGCCGAACCGCACCTGAGACCCGCCTGGGATGCAAATAAGGACAGGTCGCTCGGCATCATCAAGACCGAGCTTGTGACCGAAATCGAAAAGGCGACGGCGCGCGCGCAGCGCAAGGCCGAACGCGAAGCCCGGAAACTCGGCGGCTAATCCATGGAAGAAGCATTGACGGCACTTCTGCTCGGCGATCCCGCCGTGGGGCGGCTGGTTGGCGACCGCATCCATTGGGGCAGGGCGCCGCAGGGTGTGAAGCCTGACTATCTGGTGCTCCAGACGATTGGCGGCAGCCCTGATTATCACACTCAGGGTGCCTCCGGTCTCGTCGACCAGCGGGTACAGTTCGACGCCTACGCCGAAACCTATCTGGCGGCAAAGCGGATTTCCGAAGCCGCGGGGCGCGTTCTTTCCGGCTACCGCGGCGCGGTTGCGGGGGTGCAGATCAAGGGCGGCTTCATCGACAACTTCCGCGACCTTCCAACTGAAACCGACGTCAAGAAACTTTTCCGTCGATCGGCGGACATCATCATCTGGCACTCACGCCTCTGAAAGGGAGCCTGTCATGGCAGACACGCAAGCATCCATTGGTTACGGCATCACCTTCGAGATGGCCGATCTCGCAACCCCGACGGTATTCACCTACATCGCCGAACTGAACGATATGACGCCGCCGTCGGAGGAAACCGACCAGGTTGATGCGTCGCATTTCCAGAGCCCGAACCGGACACGAGAGTTCATCGAAAGCCTGACGGATGCCGGCGAGGCCTCTTTCGAGATGAACTATGTTCCGGGCTCGGCGTCTGACAAGGCGCTGATCGCCTCCAAGGGCAAGCGCAAGTGGTGCCGCATCACGTTCCCGAACGGGGTGCAGATCCTCTTCGTCGGCAGCCGACAGACCTATGAGAAGGCGGCGCCGCTCGACGACAAGATGACGGCCACCGTCACCTTCAAGGTTTCGGGCGATCCGATCCAGACTGACCCGACCGCGCCCCGCAACCTCGTCGCTCCGACCGTTACCGGCACTGCGAAGGTGGGTGCGCCTCTGATCCTCGATCCGTCCATCTGGGCCGGCGCCGAGCGCTTCACCTTCCAGTGGAAGGCTGGCGGCGTGGCAGTCACCGGTGCGACGGGCACGTCCTATGTGCCCGTGACCGGCGATATCGGTGATACCATCACCTGCGAGATCACCGGCGCGAACGACAACTTCAACACGATGGTCGCGACCGCCGCGACTGCCGCTGTCGTTGCGTAAGGTCGGATCATGACCAACAGCGTGAAGGGTGTCGTCACCCGCGAAATCGACGGCAAAACCTACGGCTTCCGGCTCGGCACCAACGAATGGTGCGAGCTGGAGGATGCTTTGGGCAAGAGCACGACGGCGATTGTGCGAGACCTCGAAGCGATGGCGAAGGGCAAGGACGTCGATCAGCGTCTTTTCCGTGCCATCTTTCGGGCGGCTCTCAGCTACTCCGACCCGGAGGCAACGGCTCATGATGCCGGCAATCTGATGGAGGCCATGGGCCTTGAAAAGGCCGGGCTCCTCGTCGTCGAGGTCGTGCAACTCGGCATGCCGAAGCAGACGGCAGGGGCAAAGCGCCCCGCGGGAAAGCCGAAGCGGGTGGGGCGGCCCTAGACTGGGACGCTCTGCTCGCATCATGGGTCGAGGTCGGGCAGGACCCGGCGCTCTTTTGGAATCTCACGCTTCGCGAAATCGACATCATCGTTCGCGGGGCGGTCGCCGGGCAACGCAAGCGGCAGAATGAACTGCTCACCGCCGCCTGGTTCATGGCGAAGCTCAACGCCTATGCGCCGCAGAAGGCCAAAGACTTCGTCAAGCTGGAGAAGATCCTTCTCCGCGACGCTCCCACAAAAGCCGCGAAACCTCACTGGCGCGACGTGCTCGCGAAGATGAGCAGCTGGGCAAAGCCCAAACAAGGATAGCCTATGAACTCGGTCATCGGTGCGCTGCGCGTCGTGCTCGGTCTCGATACGGCGGCATTCGAGAAGGGTGCGGCCGGGGCACCGCGCACCCTGTCGAAGCTCGGCAAGAGTTTGCAGAACTTCGGCGCGTCGATGACAACCTATGTCACGGCGCCGCTCGCTGCGGCCGGGGGCGCGATCACGGCCGCGCTTTCCGGCATCTCCAGCGATATCAGCCAGCTCCAGAACTCGGCGAAGGTGGCAAACGCCGGCTTCGAAGAGTTTCAGAAACTGGCGTTCGCCGCCAAGTCGGTCGGTATCGAGAGCGACAAGCTCGGCGATATCTATAAGGACGTGAACGACAAGGTCGGCGACTTCCTGCAAAACGGCGGCGGGGAGATGGCGGACTTCTTCACCAACATCGCGCCGAAGGTCGGCGTGACGGCGGAAGCGTTCCGCAATCTCTCTGGCCCGCAGGCCTTGCAGCTCTACTATGACAGCTTGCAGAAGGCCGGTCTCAGCCAGGCGGAAATGACCTTCTACATGGAGGCGGTTGCCGACGAAGCGACGGCGCTGATCCCGCTTTTGCAGAACGGCGGGGCGGAGTTCACTCGCCTCGGCGATCGGGCTGTCGAGCTGGGCGCAGTCTTTTCCGGGGACACGGCCGCTGCAGCTGCGAAGTTCAATACCTCCATGACCGAGCTTGGGGCGTCGCTGCGCGGCCTTGCTGTGGTCATTGCCAACAGCGGGCTGATCGAATGGGTGACGCAAGCCGTGCAGGGCATCACTGTCTTCGTGCAGCAGCTCGCGCAGACGAACCCGGAAATCGTCAAATGGGGCGCGATCGTCGGCGGGCTCGCTGCCATCATCGGTCCGGTCGTTGCGGCGCTCGGCCTGATGGTGAGCGCGATTGCTGCCATCGGCGTGCCGATCGCGGCGGCCGTTGCCGGGATTGTTGCGTTGACGGCGGCGATCGTCGCCTTCTGGCCGGAGATCCAGGCGGCGTGGGACTGGGTGAAGAAGATCACCGCCGCCTTCGTCGAGCTGCATACGCAGGCTCTGACCGCCGTCATTCAGAAATTTGGGGAGTTGCGCACGGCGATCGTTGCCGCGCTGGCCGGTCTCGGTCAGGAGATCCTGGCGACCTTCCAGGCACTGCCGGCGCAGATGATGCAGATCGGTTCGGATATCATCAGCGGTCTGTGGCAGGGCATCAAGAACAAGTGGGAAGAGCTAAAGGGTGGCGTCGCCGAGATCGCCTCTGGGATCAAGGACACCTTCACCGGCTTCTTCGATATCCACTCGCCGTCGCGTGTCATGCATGAGGTCGGCACGAACATCATGCAGGGCCTCGGCAACGGCATGAGCGACATGCAGGGCAGTGTCGTCGGCGTCGCCGGCGGCGTTGCCGGAGGTATCAAGTCCGCCTTCGACGGCATCCAGGATGTTGGGACTGGCGTCGGGAACGGCATCAGCAGCATGTTCGACGGCATCGGGTCGTCGCTTGCTGAAGCCATCAAGGGCACGAAGGACTGGCGCGACGTGGCTCTGGACGCGTTGCGCAGCATCGGCTCCAGCCTGTTGCAGACGATGAGCTTCGGTGGCGGTTTCGGCGGTGGGCTGCTCAAGGGTCTGCTCGGCGGGCTTATGGGCTTTGCCAATGGCGGGTCGTTTCAGGTCGGCGGCGCCGGCGGCATCGACAGCCAGCTCGTTGCCTTCCGTGCGAGCCCGAATGAGACGGTCAGCATCACCAAGCCGGGGCAGACTGCCCGCAGTGGCTCCAACTATTCACCCGTCTACAACATCGACAACCGGGGTGCGGCACCTGAAGCAGTGGCGCGCCTGGAGCGATGGATGACAGAGCGTGACAGAACGGAAAGCAAGCGCGTGGCCGGATACCAGCACGCGGCTTCGACCCGGAATACGAGGGCCTAATGGCGAGACTGATATCGATGCCGGTCGGCCTCGTTCCGCGTGCGATGACGCCGCTTAGCGGACCTCGCGCCGTGGGCGGTGCGAGCAACACCTCGATCGGCAACTTCATGCAAACGGTGGCGTCGCCCTTCGGCGCCTGGCGCTGGCAGTTCACGTTCCCGGTTTCGAAGGATGCGAAGTTTCGCAGGTATCGGGGTTGGGCCACGGCGTTGCATGCCGGCGCCAATGCGACGCGCGTTCCCTTCGGTGATCCGGACATGATGACGTTGCTTGAGGCGGGGCTTTCGGCATCGCCGACGCAGGAACGTTTCGGCCTGCCTTGGAGTCATGGCGAGGCTTGGTCGAATGGGCAGAACTGGCAGATTACGGCGCCGAACGTGAAGCTTGCCGCCGCTTCTACTTTCGATGCCACGATCATTCGCCTCGAAGATCAGTTCTGGGGGCATCGCCTTCAGATGGGTGATTACCTCGGCTTCTTCCCGCTGCACTTCGGGCTCTACACCGTGACCGAAGAGCGGGGAGACGGCGAGTACCGGATCTGGCCGCCCCTGCGCAAGGCGCTGGCAGTGGATGATTTCGCGACGCTCTATCCCACGATGGTAATGCGGCTCGAAAGTGAGGATGCGGCCTCGGCCGTCCGGAATGTCGGTTTCGCCGAAGAGGCGACGGTAACGCTCGTCGAGGTCTTCGATTACGACGTGCGCCAGTATTTTGCGGATTGATCATGGCGGGTTCGTTTTCTGAAGACGAGCTGGCGTTTCTGCGCCAGCCGCACATCGCGCGCGCCTGGTTCGCCGATCTCGACCTGCCGGATGGGCGCTGGAGACTGCACAACGGCGTCGGCCGGAAGAGCATAGGTGGTTTCGAATGGTCCGGTATTTCTGATCCGCTCGGCCGGCAGCTCGTTTCGATCAGCGCCGTCGAAGATCCGCGCTTCGGTCAGGCGGCAAAGGTCGATGTCGTCATTGCCGGCGTGAACCTCGATTTCCTCCGTTCGGTCAAGGATCTGGGACGTGAGATCGAGGGACGCGTTGCGGACGTTTATTGGTGCGCCTTCGACCAGGAGACGCAGGAGGTCTGGGCCTCGGGGCTGAAGAAGCTGTTTCCAGGCTACCTCTCGGCGCCGAAGATTCGCTGGTCGGGGCTCGGGGCGCGCACGGTCTCGATCACCATCGAAAGCCTCTGGCATTCGCAGAACTATCCCTTCGGCGGCAAATGGAGCCCGGCCGACCAGCAGGCGCGACATCCGGGTGACAAGGGTCTGGGATTCGTCGGCGTCAAGGTACAGGAGATCATCCGCGCATGATCGACATCGATGCCGAGCTTCGCGCCTACATCGAGGCCGCCAACGATGCACCGGTTGAATGGGGCGTCTCTGACTGCTCGTCCTGGTCGGCAGGATGGGTGGCGAAAGTGACCGGTGAGCCGGTGCCAATGCCGCCGTGGCATAGCGCTGATGAAGCCTATGCACTGATTGCCGAGGCCGGCTCGCTCGACGCGCTTTGGCGCGATGCCCTGGCGACGCGGGGCCTTCGCGAGACGGGCGACCCTGACGTTGGTGACGTGGGCATTATCGATACTGGCCGTTTCGGTCAGGTCGGCGGGATCTTCCTTGCCGGCGAATACTTTGCGTGGCGTGCCGAGAAAGGCACGCGCTTCCTTGTTCCTCGCCGTATCGTCCGGTCCTGGTCTATCCGATGACATTCAAACGATCTGCTCTTCTTGCCGGCGTCGCCTATGCCGCGATGACGGCGCATGCCCATGCCGCGCCGGCTGCGTTGATCACGCCGATCTGGGGTTTCCTGCTTTCGAGCACGGCGATCCCGGCCGCATTGACGGGCACGATCGCGACCATTGCCGCGAATGCGCTCGTCGTCGGCGCCGTTGCCGGTGCGCAGTTGCTCGGCCGTCAGCGCCAGACGGGCAAAGTCAAGGCGGCCGATGCGAAGAGCACGTTCGAGACTGGCGAAAGCTCCGTGATCGAGGGGCTCGGGCGCGTGCGGGTCGGCGGTCTGAAGGCCTTCGGCAATACGGATGGCTCGACCAGGTGGCGGCTCGTCTGCCGACTGCAAGGACCGATTGATGCGGTGGAAGCCTATTTCGTCGGCGGACGCGAGGTGACCGTCGATCCGGACGGCAAAATCTCGTCACCGCCGTGGGCGACACCCGGCGGCTCTTGGATGCGGTGGGAGGATAAGAAGGGGACGGGCGCGGAGACGGCATGGCCGGCTCTCACAGCGGCCTTTCCGACGCTCTGGACCTCGGCACATCGGGTGCGCGGCATCGCGCAATCGCTGGTGACCTTCTTCAATCCGGGGCTGACCGAGCCGAAGTACCTGACGCTTTATCAGGGTGGCGTGCCAGATACGGAATGGGTGGCGCGCGCTTCCCTCGTTTTCGATCCGCGCGACGAAACGCAGGATGCGAACAATCCCGCGACCTGGAAGTGGAGCGAGAACGGCATTCTCGGGCTGGCGCATGTGTTGCGGCGTGATCCCGCTTTTGTCTCCGATCGTTTCGACTGGCCGTTGATCGTGACGCAGGCCGTGAAGGCTGACGTCAACGTTGCCACGAAAACCGGCACTGAGAAGCGTGCGCGCATCGGCGGAATGTGGGCTTGGGAAGGCGCGCGGCGCGACACCCTGCAGGACATGCTGGATTCGGTCGGCGCCGAGATCCGGATGACGGCGGCCGGCAAGATCTGGTTCGAGCTGATCGACGATGACCCCGTTTCCGAACTCCGCCTTGGACCCCGCGATATCGTCGATCTCGACTGGGCATCCGGGCCTGAAGCGGTGGAGCGGCCGAACATCTGCCGGATCTCCTACTTTTCGCCGGAACGCAATTATGAGATCGCCGACATCGACATGACCGGCATCGCGTGGGCGCGCATTGATGACGAGGTGACGCGCTACGGCCCGAAATATTTCGATGTGGAGCTGTCGTTCTGCCCTTCGGCCAGCCAGGCGCAACGCATCGCCCGTCGCCGGTTCTTGCTGGCGCGCGGCGATACCGGTGTCGCCCAGACGAACATGGCAGGGCTTGCGGCCTGGGGCACCTTCTATGGTGAGGTTGAGCTACCGGATCTCGGCGACGTCGAGAAGGTCAGGTTCTCGCCGCCGCGCGTCGACGACAGTCGCGGCATGGTCGAGGTTCCTTTTGCCGTCTGGCCCGCACTCGAACTATGGAACCCGGCGACAGACGAGGCGGCCGCTCCAGACCAGATACCGGAAATGGAATACGAAAGCACCTTGCCGACACCAGGGGCGCCGACGGCTGCGATCCAGATCACATACCCGGTCGGCGGCGCCAAGGAAATCCGGGTTGCCTACGCACTTCCCGGCGTGCCGCGCACCGCGGTCGAGGCGAACTATCGCGTTTATTCTGGTGGCTTGCCCGGCACCTGGCTGGGCATGACGGAACAGTTCAACTTCGCCTATGCGCCGGCCGACGTCTTCGGCAGCGAAATCGATGCACGTGTTCGCATCTTCAATGGTGACGACGGGAGCTACTTCTCGCCGTTGCTGCACATGACCGTTGCTGTCGACAACACGCCCTGCGGACAGCCGATCGTGCTTTCCGGTGGCACGACCGGCGGCAGCACTGGTGTCGGTACACTCGATGTCGTGGTCGAAGCCTTGGAGCTGTGGTGCGCATCGATCCGTCTCGATCGCCGAGTGAACACCGGCAGCGGGTACGGCGGCTGGGTGACGATCAGCGAGCAGAATGCCCTTCCGGGGCAGGATCTGACGTTCAACAACAGCTATTCGAACATGTTTGGTCCTCAACACACTGTCCAGTGGCGGCTGGTCACCCGGACCACGGGTGGCGTCGATGGCAACCCGCGCACCTATACGCTGGACGTTTGGGACAACAGCTGACCTGAAGCCTCCAGTCTGGGCCTCCAGCGATACCAGTCAAAAATCGGAGAATTGAATGTTCACGAAGACGGCGAACGATACCTTTGCGCCCTATGACATTGCTGGAAACCCGCGGGAGATCGTGCCTCAGGACGCGCAGGTCTGGGGCACGGAGGTAGAGCGGGGCTTTCTCGCCTTCCAGGCGGGCGGCGGCATCGTGTTTCCGAGCAAGTCGGCGATGGATGCGGCGCTTACCTACAACGCCAATCAGATGGCGTGGGTGATCGGCGATGTCGTCGTTGGCAACAATGGCGTTTACCGCAAGATCGGTGCCTCCGGCTCGGGTTCGTGGGTGCGCATGGGCGACCTGCCGTATTCGTTCATTGTCGCGTCCGACGCCGGCGCCGGCACGGCGAACGCCATCCAGGCGACCACGAGCATCCCGGTCAGCAGCTCGGCGCTGATCTGGATGAATATCTTTGAGGCGAACACGGCCTCGCCGGTGACCGTATCCTTCAACGGCGGCGCCGCGCTGACGATCAAGACGAACAGCGGCGGAAATGTTGCGGCCGCTGGCTTGAAAGCGGGCATGATCATTCTCGGCATTGTGTCTGGTGCAACGTTTCGGCTCGTCAGCGACCAGGCGAGTAGCGCAGTTCTCGCAGGCGCCGAGGCGGCCGCGACGGCGGCCGCGGGAAGCGCGACGGCTGCCGCAAACAGTGCTTTTGCGGCGTCCAACAGCGCAAACGCGGCTGCTGCAAGTGCGGCCGCAGCTGCGGCAAGCGCGTCGCTGATTGCCTCGCGCACCCTGACCGCAGGGGCGGGCCTGACGGGCGGCGGCGATCTTTCCGCCGACAGAAGCTTCGCGCTCAGTGGGGCGTCCATCGCGTCCCTCGCCAAAGCGGATAGTGCCGTTCAGCCGAATACGAACCCTTCGCTTTCTGGAGTGACTGTCAGCCGTACCGGCTCCGGCCAAACCCTTTTGTTCATTAACGGCGATGCTGGCCAGCCCAAGCGGATCAACTTCGCCAGCGGCGGCGCGGACAGGTGGCGCCTCCAGAACAACGCGTCGGATAACCTGGACCTGGTGCGCGTCAGCGACTCTGCCGTTTCCACGGTGACGTTGAGCGTCAACCGGACAACCGGCGTTGCCAACTTCGAAGTGCGGCCGACGGTCGCCGGCGCTCAAGTTGCGCTGCTCTCGGACATGGCGACGGGGTCTTACAAGGGTGTCTGGAACGCGAACACCAACAGCCCGACGATTGTCTCAAGCACGGGCACCAATGGTGACTATTACATCGTCGGCACGGCCGGCACGACGAACATCAATGGCACCGCCTCTTGGGCGGTCGGAGACACGATCCGCTTCAACGGCACGGTCTGGCAGAAGATACCAAGCGCCTCGGCGGTTTCATCGGTGTTTGGTCGGACCGGCGGTGTCAGTGCGGCATCCGGAGACTACACCTCTGCTCAGATCACGCACGGCGCGGGGTCGGTATCGAGCAAGTTTGCGGCGATGGATGCTGGATTGCCGAACCTCAGCGCCAGCGTTCAATCAAGTGGGACGCCTGGCCTCGACAATTCGAACTGGTTTATTTGGAACAAAAAGCCAAGCTTCGACAGCCAGTCCACACTTCGCGTCGATCGCCACGTCATTGACGGGTCAGGCGGCATTGATACCTTCACGTATAGCGCTTTGTGGGTTCTTGCCACGTCCGCACCCACCGGCGCTGGATACGAGTGGGCGCACAAGGTCGAGTTCCACAACAAGACTGCCAAGACTTCCGCTGCGCAGAACCTCGCCTTCAATGCCACGACGTTCATCGATAATGAAGCTGTTGAAGTCGGCAGAACGTGGTCCTCGAACCTCAACATCGATGATCGGCAAGGTGTGCCGAACCCGACCTTGGGCCGGGTTGCGGTAGAGATCGACAACTATTGCCTACCTACGGGCGGCGGCGACACCAACAGGGCACGCGTCGGAATTCAGCTCGCCTTCGGAGTTGGAACGAACGAGACGCCAAGTGCGGGCAACCCGCTCCACTTTGGACGCGGTTTCTTGATCGGCCACAACCAAGCGAATGTGATTGTTGACCGGCTTATGGAGGTCAGTGGGCCGGGTTCGTACGAAATTGGTTTCGACACGTCTGCAGCCACCTTCACTAAGCCAGTCCTGTTTATGGCTGAAAACCAGCGGATCGCGTTCGATGGCAACACTGCTGGGGGCCATAATCGCTCACTCCGATATCAATCTGGCTACCTCGTCTACGAAACGAACACGGGACAAGCGTTCCGCTTCGCCGACAACGGCAATCTCTACATCACCGGCAACGTCTTCAGAAACGGCGTTCCACTACCCTAAGAAAAGGACTTGAGATGAAGACTGTTAAATTCCCGGTATTGTCGATTTTCAATGCCAGAGATCAGTTGCGCACGATTATTGCTGACGGGCCGAAAAGCACGGGCTACTCCATTTCGGAAGTCCGCGCCGCGGTGAAGGTTTTGGACAAGCTTGATGAAGCGCCGGCAGATGCGACGGCCATCGAACTGGAAGATGCGGAGCATGCTTTTGTCCTAGCCCGCGTGAAAGATGTCAGTTGGACCATTGCTCACGCCGATATCATCGCCTTCACCGAAGCGATTGAAAATCCGGCGTCGTGACGCTTCGCCGCGTTTGCCATTGATCAAAGATTCTCTCGGCGGCGGAATAGGCAAAGAAATAGGGATGGTGCGGCGTCATGATTTGGCGCCGTAATTCCCTATCAACTACGGCGTCAAACCGGCGAATAGCGGTGTCTACACACTGGTTCTGATCCAGCTGGGCAAAACGAGAAAAACTATCATCTCTTGGCTTGCCGGGGTGTCCAATGGGCACATTTGCATCGCCTCGCCGCATCCTAAGCCGAAATTCGGCGAAGGTTTTACACTGATAGTGATTAATCTGAATGCCGTCGTGGCAAACACGTAGGGATGCACCATCTACCAGTGTCTCAAAATCCGAGAAATCCGACAGGCAGCGTCGACCATCCGCGACGATGTTGTGCACCGCTACTCGCGTAACTCGGGTGCGGCGGCCGATTGACTTGAAATGTCGATTGTTGTCCCAGTCACGCAGTGCGGCGGCGGAGAACGCTCGGGTAACTAAAGGATAGTCTGCTGACTGTCTCCCGCCTGATCCGAAGCCGGCCCAGTTGATGTGAACGGTCGACACGTCGTCCGGAACTGTCATCAGCCAGGCCGGCAAAGTGTTGGCCGCTAGTGGAACGATAAATTCGTCGATGTCTATAAAGCTGATCCACTCGGTCGAAGCTTTATCGAGTGCATCTTGATAGGCGGAGACTTGGGGGGATATGCCTTCTCTGGATGGCCAACGTATCCAGGCGATACGCTGGTCCGACCGAGATATCCGCTCCAAGAATTCTTCCTGTAGGTCCTCAGTGTCGTTGCTGTAGACCAAAATCCGTGAAACACCGATCGCAAGATGATACGCGATCCATTCAGAAAGGTATCGAGCCTCATTTTTGGCAATTGCGGCGATCGTAATGTCGTTTCTCATGCAGGTGCTCCATCCCGATAAGAGTAACTTATCTTTGGTTGCATCTGCCAGCCCCTTTCGGAACTGACCCATTAGGTCGCGGTGCCTAGCTTTGCCTGCCAACAAAGACGTACGCTTCTGGCTCGTCCAAACCTAAGGGAAGGGGGTGTCGGAGCTGACCGCTCTCGCCTGTCAGACCGATGACCGCGACGCGCCCAATTTCGTTTGTTCTTGGAAAGATACCCGCGAAAAAGGGATGGTCCGTGGGGATCATTTCACCCTCGTCGTTTTTCTGGAGCAATGTCAGATGAAATCCCTCAAGTAGAAACGCATCGGGCACCTCCAAGACAACGTATGGTGCAAAGCCCTCGTCGTGAACGATCTTAGGCAAATCCCCCAGCTTCCAACCGACTTTTGCTGCGAGGATGGGAAGGTATGCAGCGATGGTATCGTAAAGGTCGAATGACCCAAAACGTTGGTTTGAAGCCACAATATATTTTCGGTGGTATCGGATGGATTTGTCTTCGATAAACTCGAAAGCAATTCCAGCCGTTATCTCAATCTGCAGCTTTGGGTCTTTTCTAATCCGGTGCTTCTTGGTGTTGGCAACGTCGCCGAGTTTGCTCTGGAGTTCCTTAGCGATTGCATCCGTCCACTTGAAGTCAGGGAAGATCTCCGTGAAATGGAAGGCGCTTATGGCGGCGTCTTGCCCAGCCGATATCGTGTCAGAGAGTTTGATATCTTCGATTGTTCTCGAAATGATCTGCGAGTGGAATTTCAGGCAGGGCTTTAAGACGTTCTGAAGAAAGTCGTTCATCGGCATTACCTAAACCTCCCCTCGGAATGACGCGTGTCCCGCCTAGCGTCGCGGTCTAATCTTTCGTTCTCAGAAAAAATCAGGAGTCTCAGATGAGCGCAATCTCGGCGCAACAAATTCGCATGGCCGCGAAAGCGCCGGTCAATGATGCCAACCTGAAATCCGTCCTGGTCGCGCTTGATCGTTACGGCGACATGTTCGGGCTCGATAAGCCGCATCGCCTGGTGCACTACTTTGCCCAGCTCGGGCACGAAAGTGCGGACTTCCGGTTCGATCGCGAGCTTTGGGGACCGACGCCGGCGCAGCAGCGCTACGATACCCGCACCAATCTCGGTAACACGCCTGAGCGCGACGGCGACGGAAAGAAGTATGCGGGCCGCACAGCCATGCAACTGACCGGCAAGTACAATTACGGGCTCTTCCGCGATTGGTGCCAGCGGCAGGGGCTCGATTGCCCGGACTTCGTTGACGACCCGGACGCCGTCAACCGCGATCCGTGGGAAGGGCTCGTGCCGATCTTCTATTGGAGCGAACGCGACCTTAACCGATGGGCCGACCAGGGCGACGTCGAGACGATCACGAAGAAGATCAACGGTGGCAAGAACGGTTTTGCCGATCGCGTCGACAGGTTCGCGCGCCTGGCGCTGGTCGTTCTCGGCTACCGGCCGGACAACATCAGGCAATTCCAGGCGGACAATCGCCTCGATGTCGACGGCGATGTGGGACCGAAGACGCGCGCGGCTTTGCATAAGCGCCTCGTCGCGCTGGTGCCCGGCGAGGCTGACAAACCGGAAGTGAAGGTGGCGCCTGTCACAGAAACCATCGTGCCGCCTGCCGTCGAGACCGAAGTGAAGAAGAAGACGAACCTTTGGGGCTGGCTCTTCGGTGGTGCGTCGGCGGCCGGCACGGGGATTTCCGCGCTTGCTGGCGCCAACTGGCAGACGGTGCTTGCGATCGGCGGCGTTGGCCTCGTCGCGATCGGCGTCGGCCTGGTGCTGCGGCATCAGATCATCGCGGCCGTTCGCGACATCAAGACGGCGATCGAGGGAGCGTGATGTTGAAGATCCAGTTGGCCGCCGGGGGAGTGGTCGGTGGCCTTATCGTCTTCCTCGCCATGCAGACGGTCAACGGCGTCTGGCTGCTGCCTGCCGCGAGGGAACAGGGCAGGGCGGCGGAGCGCGTCGAAGCCCAGGCCGCCACCACGAAAGCAATCGGAGAACTAACCAATGCAGCGGATCGCGCTCGCGTTAATCGCCGCCTTTGTCTTGAGCGGGGCTGGCTGTACCTCAACGGCACGGGTCAATGCGTCGAAAGAGCAACTCAACCTGGCGGCTAGGGCAGTCGTCGGGACTTCGCTTATCGGCGCGCGCGGCGCGACGCCGTCCGACCAGGACAGGATCGACGACACAGTCGCGGGGATATGCGGCGCCCGCATCTGGACGAAGGAAGAATGCAGCGCTCACGACGCTGCGCGATGATCAGCAATTTGCATCGAGGGGCAAAGGGTGAGCAACGGGAACGAAGAGATGGTCAGCGTTCGAGCACCAGCCTGGAAGTGGGAATGGAACCTAAATACCGTGGTCATTCTGCTCGGCTTCGCCGGCGGGCTGGTCGCGTGGGGTGCGACATGGGAACGTGTCAGCGGCAACCAGGATGCTCATGCTCAGTCACTCGACAAGCTGGACAAGCGGGTAACCGCCCTAGAGGCGACAATCCGGCAGCTCGACACGCACGAGCTCCGCATCACCTCTGTCGAGAAACAAGCCGCCGAGGCGGCGACCTCGATGCGAGCTGTCGAAAATACGCTAAATAGCCTGGCGACCGACATGCGTGTCACTCGGGAAATCCTTCAGCGGATCGAGGCGGGGCAACGCGAGGGACAGTTGCGGCGCTGATTTTTACCTGAACCCGAACAATGTGCCGCCTTCTGGACCGCACCACGTGATGCCACTCTTGTCAGGCCCTGGACCGGACAGGCGCATTGGCTTGCGGCCACGCGCACACATGAAAAAGGACTCTTGGGTTAGCACCATAGCTTCGTCATTGTTCGCCCAAATTCCCTTTACTCTTACCGTGCCGGGCTTGACGACCTCTATGTCAAGAATATGCGCTCGGTCGTCCGTCTGTGAAAATGTACTGTCTTTGCGGCCAATTTCACTCCATTGTGAAAGCAACCAGCCCGGGAGATAGGGCTGTCGTTTTGGAGCCGACGCGGCAATCCGTCCTGGTCTGAAATCGAGGCGGATCTCATTATCGTGGATCTCTCGCCTGACGTTGTTTTCGACGATCCGTAGGATCTGGTTTCCCGCAGCGTCCTGGTGCCGAGCCGACACTTGCAATATATCTCCGTCAAGTACCCTGATGCTAAGCTTGCTGAACTTACTCAAGTTAAACACTGAAACATTGTCGCGCTCTGACGCAACGTGGAAACTACCCGTCAATAGCCTCAATACAGAAGACGGCTCGACATAGAGAAAAGCGTCATCTGAATTCTTTGGTCGTTGGATGCCCTTCCAAGTGTAGAGTGTCTGATCTGACGCTTTCAGACGGCCATGATGAATATCATCATGGCACGCGGGGCAAACCGCGATCATGTGTTCGGCGTCATGCGCTTTGTACACTGCCCACGCTCGGATGTGATGGATCTCTAGGCGGCGGTTTGGGCATCCAGGGTTAGCGCACTTGCTCCCCGCCTTATCGATCAGCAGTTTTTTGATTGCCGCTGGTATTTTGCGTTGAGGCTGCAAAGTGTCGTTACCTAAAAAAAGATGACGCAACCAAAAGCGTTAATCAACGCTGTTACGATGTCAAGCTGAACGCCTTTAGCGTTCGCGCTTGCCAAACCTTGATCGTGTTCCCGTCGCTGTTTCGGCACTTCCCGCAAAATGTCGCAGAGCGTGAGACATCAGCGGCAAAAAAGATAACAAAACGACGTTCTGCCAGCGTGTCCCGCAAAACGGCAGGCGTTTGATTTTGGGCGCTTACCTTGCTTCGGCATGGGGCGCCATGTCGAAGGTCCTCACGGTCAGCTATAGAGCCTTAATTTTCGGCAAAACGGATTGTAGAGCGTCGCGCAGTTCCGGCGTATTGGTACTCCCCACCTTTCTCGCTATCCACGCTTCAAACTCGCTCTTGTTAGTGTTGCGGAACTGTTTGCCGACAAAGGTCAACATAAACTTCTCGTCAAGCCACTTGGCGATCTCGGCCAGATCCTTTTTTTCGATCGCGCCACGAATGCGGTCGGCATGCACTTTCGCTATCTCTTGGATGTCCAGTTCCTTGGTGTTCTTCTCGAAAGCAGCTGCTATCTCGTCAACGGTTTCCATGTCTGTGAAGTCAAGCGCCTTAACTGCGCGGTCGATGCGTCTTCGCAGGTAGCGCGCAATTGCTTTCGCTACGACCTTGTCCCCAGTGGCATTGAGGATTTCGTCGACGAGGGCCTTTGTACGGCGCGCGATCTCATCTCTGGGCAGTTCCTCAATTTTTCCAATCGCCTCAAGAACCGTAGGCAGCAAGAATAGGTTCTCGATCTCGGCCACCGGCAGTACCGCAATGCCAAGCTTTTCCAGAGACGTTTTGTCGCTCTCAGAATAGTCATCCGCGTCGACGATACCCGCGCACGTGATCCTTGTCAGGGAAGCGTTTGCTCTCATCGTCGCGACGGAGTGGATCACGTTTGCGCACCCGCCCCTAGGCAGAATTGTCCAGGTCGGATAGCAGGCCCTATAAATCGCGAGATCGAGGCTCGATTCCCCTCCTTCCACGAAGAGAATAGGACGGCGACTTCCCAATATGAGTGTGGCTGTTTCTTCATCGAATCCGCTCTCAGGAACAGGTTCGATCACCCACCCGGTCGCTGGATCATAGGCCCGAAGAACATACAAAGTGGCGACTTGCCCAGTCGCAAATTCAAGATCGTGTGTAATGACTATAAAGCCGCAATCTGGTCGCGCGGCCTCGATCTCACTCCACAGCTTACCCAGGATCGATCGATGAAGATGCAGTTCTGGTTCGTCAAAAATTAGCAGACTATCCGGTGCGGCTACGAGCGCTTGTCCCAAGAGGTAAAACGCCGCTCGTTCGCCGTCGCTCATATCTCGGCCACTGTACTCTGCGCCCGTACCTGCGACCTGCACGAGAACATTGTCGCCGGTTATTTTAAGTTTTCTGTGCGGGAGGACTCGGTCCCAGATATCTGCCAGTCTCTCGAACTTTGTGGGCTCGGCCGATGTTGCGCCACCGGCGCGGACACTCTTATGCGTAACAAGGGCGGTATTGGATTGCTCGGCAAATAGTGTCTGCAGCAGCGCGTCGAAGTCATTTAGGAGATGTGTCGCCGCGTTACTTCCATAGCGGCTGCCTGGCCTATGGTGGATGCTTACGCCATCAAAATAGGTACCGTATCTCAGGGTTTTGAGCGCTTGCCCTTCGCTGACCTTGGGCACGTCAGCGTTAAGGGTAAGCGCACGGTGCGCAGCTATCCGATGCGCTCGTTCACCCAGGGCTTCCTCTATCTCCGCTGCCAGTCGTGTCTTCCCGCTTCCGTTGGCGCCGACGAAAAACGTCGACGTGCCTTCCTCGACGGCCATTGCTTGCTTGCCGCTAGGTGTTCTCACATCGAAAGTGATTGTCATGCTTGTCGTCCCTCGCAGCTAAGGTGTGTCGACGCGAGTCCTTACCTGATCCAATCAATGGTTGAAAGTAGAGTCGCAAGGTTCTCATCAACATGGCGTGGACAATTAGGCCGCAAAACGCCCGAATGAAATCCGGGGGGATGGCGTGAGACAGTCCCGCGCTACCAATTTAAGTCGGTGCCAACAGGGGCGCCATTTCTAAGATTGGCCGGAGAGCATCTGCCCTCCGGCCTTTGGCTGCCCGGCCACGGGTGGTCGCAGCCCTGAGGCTGCAACGGCGGAGCTGATTGGCGTCGTTCCCGCCCGGCAATCCTAACGGATCATTGCCACACCCGCTGCCTGCGCAGGCGCTCGGCGGTGTGCCAGAAAAAATGGTCCTCGACAATGCAAGACAGTTTTCAGTTCACGGCCGTTCGGCCCGTGTCCCCGCCGGCGGCTTACCTCGGCGGCAAGAAGCAACTCGCGGCGCGCATCGCCTCGATGATCGAGCAGATTCCGCATTCGCTCTATGCCGAGCCATTCGTCGGCATGGGTGGCGTGTTTCTGCGCCGATCGCTGATCCCGAAGGCGGAAGTCATCAACGATCGCTCCGGCGACGTAATCACACTCTTTCGCATCCTGCAGCGGCACTACCCGCAATTCATGGAGGTGATAAAGTTCCAGCTCACGTCTCGCCGCGAGTTTGAGCGGCTCGCGGCGACCGATCCGTCGACGTTGACGGATCTCGAACGCGCCGCGCGCTTCCTTTATCTTCAGCGTCTGGCGTTCGGCGGCAAGATCACCGGAAGGACGTTCGGTGTCGATACGAGCGGACCGGCCAGGTTCAACATCGGCCGGCTCGGCATCGTCTTGGAGGAAGTGCATGAGCGCTTGAGTGGCGTGGTGATCGAGAACCTCGACTGGCGGGACTTCATCGAGAGATACGACCGGCAGGGCGTACTCTTCTACCTGGACCCGCCATACTTCGGCAATGAGGGTGACTATGGCAAGGGTGCCTTTAACCGCGCGCGGTTTGCAGAGATGGCGGATCGGTTGGCAACCATCAAGGGGCGCTTCATGATCTCGCTCAACGACCGACCAGAAGTCCGTGAGGTCTTTTCAGCGTTTCCGATTGTGCGTGTTGACCTGACTTATACGGTCGCCGGCGGGGTGGGGAAGGAAGTTGGGGAGGTAGTGATTATGGACGGCAAAGAGCCGGCAGTGGCTAATCTACCAGTTTCTTAGGCCTGCCGTAATGACGGGGTCGAGCGTTCGATACGTTTTCCCGAAATTCGGCCGTTTGCGGACCGTTTGCGGACCGTTTCGATGGACAGAATGAGAACAGAATAGAACGGAGGGGGATCGCATAGCCCGGAAAACATGGGTTTTCGCGAAGCCTCCTCCGTTCGGGACGTGGGGGTCGCAAGTTCGAATCTTGCCACTCCGACCAGCCAAATCAATCCTTTACCCGATCATTCCCGTGCATACCGCTCGGCGCCGCACCGTATGCGCTTGCGCTTTGCGCGCCTGTTCCGGCGTCCATCTTTACGCCCGCTCATCCTCCATCTTAGCCGTTCGTCGCTCCCTTCAAGCCGTTGGTCGAATAGCCGTGCATTCGGGCGCGCGTGGCCTGTCTGCGCGAAGGCGAAGGTTCTAGGTTCCCGTCATTCGATCAATGACGACGAGGAACGGGAATGTCGATCAAGCATCTATCGATTGCAGCGGTTCTGCTTCTGGCCGGCCATTCGGTGGCGGCGGCGCAGAGCTGCGAGAAGAATTTCAAGGCTTCGGGCGTGCCGCTGGTGACGCCCGTCTATTACAAGACCTGGCAGGAGTTTCCGAAGCTGAAGCCCGAGGCCGCCTTGCAGCGGATGGCGCGGGGTGTCGCGGCGGAAGGATTTTCGGGAATCGAGATCAACAAGTCGCTCGGGACCATCGAAGCCTATCAGGATACCGCCGGCTCCGGACGGCTGCAGACGCTGCGCGTCGTTGCCCGCAAGCGCGGTTCAGGCACGCGGGTTGATGCGATGTTCGATATTCAGGTGGGGCAGGTGACCACCAAACAGGTGGTGCAGGAGGGGCTCTGCAACATCATCCGCTCCGCAGTCGAGTAAGGACCAGGCGGGCGCAACGGACAGGCACCGGCAGGAGAGCGTTTCCATCATCGATACGGCAACGCTCCGCCCGCTTGTCAGCCCTGCCTTTCGAGCGTCTTTAGCGTCGATTGGGCAGCGGCCTGCGCTTGCAGCATCGACGTGAAATTGCCCTGGGCGGGATAGGTGACGCCGCGATATTTGATGACGAAGCACCATTTGCCGTTGATGCGTTTCTCGACCTTCACGGTGGTTTCCGGTTGCTTGTCCGTGCTCACCTTTTCGTCTCCCTGATTCGGCGCATCGTTGCGCGAAAGTCGTCCAGATACGCCGGAGAGGTCGGTTCTGTCCATCGATACGCCGCATACATGGGGCGCTGTGGCGGGGGAGAGGCCAGGGATGACTGCGCATGCCGGGCAGGAACCTTGCTGCCGGTCCACGGTCAGGCGGACTGTCCCACAACGTCCAGGAACGGTGAAACAGCCCTATCGATCCTCATGATCGACGCGCCAACTTACGAATGCGGAGACGGATGAAAAGGTGCGATCTGTGCGATTTCGGGTCAAGGTGAAGCGATTGCCAGCCCTGTCCCGTTTTGGGACGGTGCCGGCTTCAGGGCGTCGGAGAGCCTCCCGCAGGGAGCAGATCCAACAGCGCCGGATCACGCTTGCACCAGCAATACGCAGCTTTATTGTTCACTTTGAAACGACGTGTTCACGGAATGATGTCTTATCAACGTGAACAATCAGGGCGATATTTCTATCAACACTTGTTCTTGCCTGAGAGGCTCAGATGTTGAAGGAACCGATACTCACCTTTCGCGAGATCGCCATATGGACAGCCATACTTGGCAGCGTCGTCGGCTATCAGCTTTGGCAGCACGCCGAACCGGCGCCGTTGACGATGGTTCTGCCGGCGATCGAGCAGCAGCTTTGATGATGAATGCCGGCAGGAGTTCACTCCTCCGGCATGCCGTTGCGCCTGGCCGCCTGCAGCAGGTCGATTTCGCCGGCAACCGGACCGAACTGGCTCTCCAGTCGCTCGGCTTCCTCCGCATCGAGCCGATACTTCCGGGCAAATGCTTCGATCGATACCATACGCCCGCGAAATCCTTTTTGCCTCGCATCCTCGCCTTGATGTTCCGTTTTCATGGTGCTTCTCCCATGCGCCAGGGAGATAGGGCGACAGACTTGTTTGAAAAGGTCCAAATCGACCGGTAGCAACCGCGGTTTCAGCAACGAAAAAGGGGCCTTGGTCGGGCCCCTTTTTTTGTGCTGCGGCTGTCGATCAGCCGTCGATATCGTCGATGATCTCGACCGCCTTGCCGGCGCTTACGCGTCGGACTTCGGCCTCCTCGCGGCGGCCCGCGAAGAGTTCGGTCGCCATCAGCTGGTCGGCGAGGTCCGCCGGCAGCGAGAGGATGACGCGGGCGTCTTCCGTGTGGATGCCGCCGAGTGCCGAGCGCTTGGCCGTAATCATGCCGCCAGCCACCGTGTTGTTGGTGTCCGGGTCGATCAGGATGAAGGCGCCGGTGGTGCGGTTCTGCTCGTAGGTGTCGAAGATCGCCTGTTCGTCGAAGGCGAGATGCACCTTGCCGATGGCGTTCATCGGCAGCTGCTCGGCATGGTTCCACTTGCCGGTCTGAAGGTCGAGCTGGCTTGCCGGCTGGATCTGGACGCGCTGGCGGCGGCTGCCGCTCTTCAGCCAGTAGCGCTTGCCCGGCTGGATGCCTTCCGGCTGCAGGGCAACGAGCTGGGCATCGAAGGCAAGGCCGGTCAGCGGCTGGCTGTCGATCGCCACGATCATGTCGCCGCGCGACACGTCCACCTGGCGGTCGAGCACGAGCGTGATCGCGTCGCCGGCAACGGCGGCGTTGCGCACGAGGTCGAAGGTGACGATCTTGGTGACGTTGGCCACCATGCCGGAGGGCAGGATGACGACGCTGTCGCCCGGTTTCACCGAGCCGCCGGCAACCGTGCCCTGATAGCCGCGGAAGCTTTCGCCGGGCCGCGAGACGCGCTGCACCGGCAGGCGGAAGCCGACGGTCTGGGCCGAACGGGTGGTTGCCAGTTCCAGCACCTCGATCAGCGTCGGGCCGTCATACCAGGGCATGGAGGCGCGACCGTCATAGACGACATTCTCGCCCTTCAGAGCGGAGACGGGAATAGAGGTGACCTGGCGCACGCCAAGCGACAATGCCAGTTCCCGGAACTCGTGGTTGATCTCTTCGAAGCGGGCGCGATCGTAGTCGGTCAGGTCGATCTTGTTGACCGCCAGCACGAACTGCTTGATGCCCATCAGCGTCGCGATCGTCGCGTGCCGGCGGGTCTGTTCGAGCAGGCCGACGCGGGCGTCGACGAGCAGCACGGCGAGGTCGGCGGTCGAGGCGCCCGTTGCCATGTTGCGGGTATATTGCTCGTGGCCGGGCGTGTCGGCGACGATGAAGGAGCGCTTGTCGGTCGAGAAATAGCGATAGGCGACATCAATGGTGATGCCCTGTTCGCGCTCGGCCTGCAGGCCATCGAGGAGCAGCGCGAAGTCGGGCAGGCCGAGATCGTTCTGCTTGCCGTTGGAATCGCGCTGGAGCGTCGCGGCCTGGTCTTCCTTGACCGCCTTGGTGTCCCAGAGCAGGCGACCGATCAGCGTCGACTTGCCGTCGTCAACCGAGCCGCAGGTGATCAGGCGAAGCGGGCGGCTGTCACGCGTGGCGCGCGCCGGCTCCTGCGCCGGGAAGGCCAGAACCTCGCCGGCAGCAACGTGCTCAACGGCATTCGCGGTTGCGGGAGCAGTCATCAGAAATATCCTTCGCGTTTTTTCTTTTCCATCGAGCCGGACTGGTCGCGGTCGATGGCGCGGCCCTGGCGTTCGGATACGGTCGCGGTTTCGAGTTCGGAGATGATGTCGTCGAGCGTCGTCGCGCTGGAGCGGATGGCGCCGGTCAGCGGGAAGCAGCCGAGGGTGCGGAAGCGGATCACTTCCTCGCGCTTGGTTTCGCCCGGAAGCAGTTCGAGGCGCGGGTCTTCGGCAAGGATCATCATGCCGTCGCGTTCGACGATCGGGCGCTTCTCAGCGAAGTAAAGCGGCACGATCGGAATCTCTTCTGCCTGGATGTAGCGCCAGATGTCGACTTCGGTCCAGTTGGAGAGCGGGAAGGCGCGCACGCTTTCGCCCTTGCGGATCATGCCGTTATAGACGTTCCAGAGTTCCGGACGCTGGTTGCGCGGATCCCAGCGATGATCCGGCGTGCGGAACGAGTAGATGCGTTCCTTGGCACGGCTTGCTTCCTCGTCGCGCCGCGCGCCGCCGAAGGCCGCGTCGAACTGGCCGGCGTCGAGCGCCTGGCGCAGCGCCTCGGTCTTCATGATGTCGGTATAGAGCGCCGAACCGTGGGTGAAGGGCGTGACGTTCTCGGATGCACCGCGCGGGTTGATGTGCTCGATCAGGTCGAGGTCGTAGCGCTCGACGATCTCGTTGCGAAACGTGATCATCTCGGCAAACTTCCAGCCGGTGTTGACGTGCAACAGCGGGAAGGGCACGCGGCCGGGATAGAAGGCCTTACGGGCGAGGTGCAGCAGCACCGAGGAGTCCTTGCCGATCGAGTAGAGCATGACCGGGCGTTCGAACTCGGCGGCCACTTCGCGGAAGATGTGGATCGCTTCGTTCTCGAGTGCCTTCAGATGCGGATCGAGCGGCGGCTTGGCGCTCTGCGGATTGTGCAGTTCCGTTTCCGGATGGATATGGGGCATTTCAGTCTCCGGGAGGATTTGTCTTCAGAGGGGCGCGCCAGCCTCAGGCGGCGCTGCTCGAATTCGGGATGATGGAACTGGCGGCAGCTTCCGGAACGTGCAGACCACATTCGCGCTTCTCGTCGTTCTCCCACCACCAGCGGCCGGCGCGCTCCGGCTCGCCGGGCTTGATGGCGCGGGTGCAGGGCTCGCAGCCGATCGACGGATAGCCGCGGGCGTGCAGCGGGTTGACCGGAACGGCATTGGCGGCGACGTAAGCGCGGATGGTTTCGATGTCCCAGTCGGCCAGCGGGTTGATCTTGATGAGGCCGCGTTCGAGATCGGCTTCCGCGAACGGGGTCGACGCGCGATTGCCCGACTGGCCGCGGCGCAGGCCGGTGATCCAGAAGGTTGCCCCTTCGAGCGCGCGCGCAAGCGGCTTTAGCTTGCGCACGTCACAACAGGCATGCCGGGCCTCGACGCTCTCGTAAAAGCCGTTGAGGCCATAGCGCGCCGCGTAGGCGTCGACGTCGGCCTGCTCCGGATGGTAGCGCTTGATCAGGATCCCGTAGGTTTCCTCGGTCTTGTCGATCAGGGCGACCGTCTCGTTGAACAGGCGCCCGGTCTCCAGTGTCGCGACATTGATGGACAGCTTGTTCTCGCCGATGGCCGCGGTAATCACCTGATCCTCGATGCCGAGCGAGGTCGTGAAGACGGCCTGCCCTTCAAGGCTTGCGACAAGAGCCAGCCGGCCGGCGAAATCCAGGCCTTCGAGCGTCTCGTTCAGTGCCTTGGCAGTGGTTTCGAGGGATGGCGTGGTCATGGTTGCGTCCTGTTCCAACTTGGTCGGAATATCGCAGCCCAATGTGACAATGAACAGAAATAGCGGTTTCTAATGCTCTTTGTTTGGAGCAAATCTGCCTCTCAGAACGAAAGGCAGCGAAAAACCGAATATAGACTAGTAAATTACTAGATTTTATACTGTATGGCGACGACGGCAACCCTTAAAGAGGAGGCGCGAACCTTGCGGGCCCGCGCCTCCAGCCAAGGGGAGAGCCAGACCGTCAGAACTCTGCCCAGCCGGCCTCCTGTGCCTGCGGGGCACTGCGATAGGCCGTGGCGAGTTTGCGGCTCAAGGCGCGTGCGGGCGAGGGGGCAGCAATCTCGCTCGTCACGAGGCGTGGTGCCGCCGCTTGGCCGTTGCCCGTCTTGAAGCGCATCAGCAGATCGTTGAGCGCGCCGGCCTCGCGGGCGAGGCTATGGCTCGCGGCGGTCGATTGCTCCACCATGGCCGCGTTCTGCTGCGTTCCCTGGTCGATAGCATTCACCGCCGTATTGATCTGCTGGATGCCGGCGGCCTGTTCGCGGGCGCTTTCGACGATCGCCGTCACGTGGCTGCTGATCTCCTTGACCTCGGTGATGATGCTTTCGAGCGCCGTACCGGTCTCGCGCACCAGCGTGACGCCGGATTTGACCTGCTGGCCAGATGTGGCGATCAGCACCTTGATCTCCTTGGCGGCCTGCGCCGAGCGCTGGGCGAGCTCGCGCACCTCCTGGGCGACGACGGCAAAGCCCTTGCCGGCTTCGCCCGCGCGAGCCGCCTCGACGCCGGCATTCAGCGCCAGGAGGTTCGTCTGAAAAGCGATGTCGTCGATGACGCCGATGATGCTGGAGATCTCCCGCGACGAGGCTTCGATGCCGCTCATGGCCGTGACCGCATTGCCGACGATCTCGCCGGATTTCTCTGCCGCACCGCGGGTGCGCGTCACCAAGGTGCCTGCCTCCTCCGCACGCCGGCTGGCATCCGCCACGGTGGTCGCGATCTGGTCCAGTGCAGCCGCCGTTTCCTCGACCGAAGCCGCCTGCTGTTCTGTGCGCTTGGAAAGGTCACCGGCCGCAGAGCGGATTTCGCTGGCGCCAGCATTGATGCTGCGGGCGTTCTCGCCGACCGAGCGCAGCGCATCTTCGAGATTGGTGACGGAGCTGTTGAAGTTCGTGCGCAGCGCGTCGAGCCGTTCGGCAAGCGGCGTGCCGATGCGATAGGTGAGGTCGCCTTCCGCCAGCCGGTCGAGACCGAAGCCGAGCGCATTGACCGCGGTCTGGATCTCTGCAGCTTCTTTGGCCTTCTGCGCCTCGCGTTGCTCGCGTTCGCGTTCGGAAAGTGTTCGACCCGCCTCCGCTTCCTGCTCGAGCCGCTGGCGTTCGGCCGCATTGTCGAGGAAGACAGCGACGGCACCCGCCATCTGGCCGATCTCGTCACGACGACCTTCGCCGAAGATCGTGGTCTTGAGGTTGCCGGCGGCAAGCTGGCGCATGGCCTCGCGCAACATCGTCAGCGGCCGGAAGAGGCCCGAGACGACGAACCAGACTGTTGCCCCGAGAAGCGCGATGGCAAAGGCGCCGATCATGACCTGCCAGCGTGTCAGGGTGTCTTTCTCCACCTTGGCCGCCTCCAGCTCGTGGTTGGCTTCGGCGAGCTGGAGCTTGACCAGGGCGCCGATCGGTTCGGCCAGCGGATCGATGGCCGCGTAAAGGCGGCTGTCGATAAACCGGCCGAACCCGGCGATGTCCTGTCGATCGATGATCTCGAGCATGTCCCTGACCGCCTGCTCGCTGCCGACGCGGGCGGCGTCAAAGGTCTTCGCGAGCTTCTTTTCCTCAGGCGTCATTCTCGTTGCTTCATAGGCCCGCCATTGTTCATCGATGGTGGCAAGCGCCGCGTTGATCTTCTCCTTGCCGTCAGCCCACCCAAGCGCGCCGCTTCGCATCTTGTGGGTCGTATCGACGATTTCGACGGCATACATGTCGGCGACGGTATCGAGCTGCGCCACCGGCAACAGCCGGTCGGCAACGATCGTTTCGGTGCGCTTGGAGATCGATGTCATCGCATTGAAAGCCGTGACGATCATGACCAGCATGGCGACGGCGAGCAGGGACAAACACACGAGCAGGCGTGCTTTGATTGTCATGAAAAACGCTCCTCGGTTGCCCGCAAGGCAAATTGTCCTCGGCCGGTGACCGCGGACAAGGCCGCATGGTCATCGGGAAGCGAGCTCGCCTTGGCAGGGAGTGATGACGATGATGGGATGGAGCACGCGTCACTACGCGGCGAAACTGCCCTCATGGCACGTTCGCCCAGCGTTCACTCCGTCTCATCTAGACATAACAACCGGAGATTAAGAATGGCTAAATTTTAAGGTGTTGAATTATGTTCGCGCAACCCTTGGTCATCGCAACCGCAGGAGGCGGTTGAATGGTGATGCTCAAGAAGTGTTGAAGACCACGTGCTTCCGCAAATTCATCTTCCGGCGCAAGCTGCCGGTTCTCCAAAACAGGCGAAGGAGAAGGCAGATGTTGAAGGGCATTTCACGCCGTAGCGTCACGGCGGGCATCATGACGGTGCTTCTTGCCACCAGCACTTACGCCCATCATGGGTGGTCCTGGGCCGAGGCCGACCAGATCGAGCTCAAGGGTACCATACGCGACATTTCGATGGCGCCGCCACATCCGACGCTACAGGTCGAAACCGAAAAGGACGGGCTCTGGCGTGTCGAGTTGGGCAACCCCAGACAGACGGAGCGATCCGGCTTCGTCGAAGGTGTCGCCAAGGTCGGCGATCAGATCGTGGTCCTGGGCAATCGCTCGCTTGATCCGAACGAGAAGCGCATGAAGGCGGTGCGCGTGACGGTGGCCGGCAAGACTTTCGACATTTATCCGGAACGTATCCGGACCGGCGGATGAGTGCGGCGGAGCTGCTGGAGTGGCTCGCCGCGTGGCCGCTGGCATCGGCGATGCGGCGATCGGCGATCCTGTACCTCGTCGTCAACGCGGCCCACATCCTGGCGATCGGGCTGCTGATCGGCGCCATCGTGCCGTTGGATTTACGGTTGCTCGGTTTCTTCGGCCACACCTCGCTTGAAGTGCTCGGACCGTTTCTGTCGCGTGCGGCGGCAGTTGGCTTAGCATTGGCGATCACCACTGGCTTCTGCCTCTTCAGCGTGCGCCCCGCGGCCTATGTCACGAATGCTGCCTTTCTCGCAAAGATCGCTCTGCTGGGGATCGGTGCCGTCAACGCTGTCAGTGTGCATATGGGCGGCGCATGGGGGGCCGCCGTAAACGGCGGCCCGGTCTCATGGCGTCTTCGCATCCCGGCAGCCGTCTCGCTGACGGTGTGGCCGGCAGCGCTTCTGGCTGGGCGCTGGATCGGCTTCCTTTGACGCCGATACTATCGGTCGCTTGCCGTTCTCCACGTGGGGAGAGCCGGCTCCTGCTCGACCGTTCTGCCGCGCACGAACTGCAGCGTCGCTTCGGCCACCCGTTGCCCGAGATGCCTTGCGGTGGCGAGATCGGATTGCGGCGGGGCGAGATCGGCGCCCTGGTCGACATTCGACTGGGCACCCGCACCCAGCCAGAAGCCTAACCGGTTGAGATCGTCGGGCGATCCTGTGGTCGAGTGGTTGGCCGGCGGCAGATCGAGGTTGATCCAGTGCATGCCGTGCTGGGCAGCAAAGAGCGCAAGTTGCATCAGCGTCGCGAGCTTGTCGCCGGAAGCGGTTCCCGAATTGGTGAAGCCAGCGGCGATCTTGTCTTTCCAGAGATAGCCTTTGGCCATCACCGCGTTCGAACTTGCCTCCTGGAAAGATTTGAACGCGGCTGATGGACCCCCGACATAGGTTGGTGTGCCGAAGATGATCGCCTCGACCGAGAGCAGATCGTTCCACCGGTCCGGTGCTTCGTCGACGGTCAAGAGCAGGCATTGCGTGCCGTCGACCCGCTCGATTCCGGCTTTGATGGCTTCCGCCTGACGTGCGGTGTGGCCGTAGCCGCTGTGATAGATAACGGCGATGCATATGTTGCTCATGGTTTGGTCTCCATTGGTTTTGGGTGATGGATCTGCAGCGCGCGAGCGAAGACGCGCGCCTGCGGCGCGTTGCACGTTGAAGGGAACGCTGGTCAGGATCGGTTGATGGGGCGGTGGGCTCTACAGCGCCGCGCGTCTTATGAGACGCGCAAAGGTCGCTGTAGCACTTTGACTTGCTGCATGTTTTTATCCTTAAATCGGCGACGATTTAGGGAAACAGGCAGTAGCGTTCGCGTGATCGTCAGGACGCAGTCACATGTCGTTCAATGAACGGCGTGACCATCGAACTGCCGCAGCGCATCCGGGAAATGTTTGAGCTTCTCCGGATTGCGCGTGACATAGATGGCGGTGATCCGGTCCTGCTCGATCTCAAGGGCGGTGGTCTGCAGCCGGCCCCCTTCTTCGATGGTGATGAAACCGGGTAGCCCGTTGATGAAGTCGTAGCGCACGAGTCGCGACATCGTTTCTGCAAAGATCAGAGCCAGCGACGCATGGAGTTTCATGACCTTGTCGAAGCCCATGATTGGCCGTCTCGGCGCCGCTGTCTTGCCGCCGCCGTCGGCATAGACGATCGCCTCCGTTGCGAGCAGCGAGCGAAGCTGCTGCATGTCCCCGCTGCGCGAGGCCGCGAAGAAAGCGCAGGCGATTTCGAGGCCCTGTTCCCGGGGCATGACAAAGCGGCGACGAGCACTGCGGATATTGACACGGGCGCGGCTGGCAAGTTGACGGCAGGTCGCCGGTTTGCGGTTGAGCGTCTCGCCGATTTCATCGAAGCTGACGCCGAAGACGTCGTGCAACAGAAACGCGGCCCTTTCGAGCGGCGACAGGCGCTCCAGCGCCATCATCAGTGGCAAGGTGATGTCGTCGAGGTCGTCGTTTTCCTCGACGACCGGTTCCGGCAGCCATGGTCCGACATAGGTCTCGCGTCGACGCCGCGCCGACTTCAACTGATCGAGGCAAAGTCGCATCACGATGCGGCGCAGGAAGGCTGACGAATCCTTGACGGCAGTGCGGTCGGCGTCGAGCCAGCGCAGGAATGCCTCCTGGACAACATCCTCGGCTTCGCTGACCGAACCCAGCATCCGATAGGCGATGCGGATCAGTCGGGGACGCAGCGGCTCGAAGGTCGTTCTGACGTCTTCGTCGGTCATCTCGGCCATCACGATCCCCATCGCCGTTCGAGGCAATCGGCTATGGCATAGCCGGCACGCGCGAGGAGCCATGATGGCATTGCCGCTGCGGTAGCGGCAAGCAAGTCCAGCCTCGGTGTCATGTTCGTCTCCTTCATCTCGGGCACTCGAGAAGACAGGACGAGATACCGTCGGCGAACGTGACATGCCGCAGACATTGCAGCTGTCGAATGCGAGGAAAACGTGCCGCCTAGAGCATCCGCTTTCAAGTGGAATCACTGAAAGCGGATGAGATGCTCTAGAATCAAAGTGCCAGAGCGTCCTTAGTGCGTTCGTCTGAACGCACGGCGCTCTGGTGCATGCGATCCTTATCGGTCGCTGACCTCCCAGCGTGGGTTGACCCACGGCTCCTGGTTGGAGCGCGCCAGCGGCTGCTTGCCGAGAATGTGGTCGGCTGCCTTTTCGCCGGTCATGATCGAAGGGCTGTTGAGATTGCCGTAGGTCACATGTGGGAAGATCGAGCTGTCGGCGACGCGCAACCCGTCGACGCCGATGACGCGGGTCTCCGGATCGACGACGGCCATCGGATCATCTTTCGCGCCCATCTTGCAGGTACCGCAGGGATGGTAGGCGCTTTCCAGATGTTCGCGCAGGAACTCGTCGATCTCTTCGTCCGACTGCACCTTCTCGCCCGGTTGGATTTCCGGCCCGCGATAGTGGTCGAAAGCCTTCTGGCCGAAGATCTCGCGGGTGAGGCGCACGCAGTGGCGGAACTTCTCCCAGTCCTCCGGATGGCTCATATAGTTGAAGCGGATGACCGGATCGGCCATCGGGTCGGAGGAGCGCAGCGTGACGTTGCCGCGCGACTTGGAGAGGTTGTAGCCGACGTGCACCTGGAAGCCGTGGGTGTTGGCGGCCGCCTTGCCGTCGTAGCTGATCGCCACCGGCAGGAAGTGGTACTGGATATCCGGCTGCTTGACGCCGGGGGCGGAGCGCAGGAAGGCGCAGGCCTCGAACTGGTTGGAGATGCCGAGGCCCTTCTTGAAGAACAGCCATTGCGCGCCGGCGACCCCCTGCCAGAACCAGGGCAGCCAGGAATAGAGCGACACCGGCTTGGTCGAAATCTGCTGGAAATAGAACTCCATGTGGTCCTGCAGGTTCTGGCCGACGCCGGGGCGGTCGACCTTCACCTCGATACCCATGTCCTTGAGGTGCTGTGCCGGACCAATGCCCGAGAGCATCAGCAGTTTCGGCGAATTGAACGACGATGCCGAGACGATCACCTCACGGTTCGCCTTGACGATCTCGATCTTGCCGCCGCGCTCGATCTCGACCCCGGTCGCCCGGCCGTTCTCGATGATGATCCGGCGGGCGAAGCAGCGCACGAGCGAGACGTTCTGCCGTTTCATTGCCGGCTTCAGGTAGGCGTTCGCCGCCGACCAGCGCCGGCCCTGCCAGACGGTCTGCTCCATCAGCCCGAAGCCTTCCTGCTTCGAGCCGTTGTAATCGTCGGTGAGTTCGAAACCGGCCTGTTGGCCCGCTTCGATGAAGGCGTGGAACAGCGGGTTGTGGACCGGGCCGCGCTTGACGTGCAGCGGCCCATCGGTGCCGCGCCAGCCGGCTTCCCCGCCGTGAGAATGCTCCATGCGCTTGAAATAGGGAAGCACGTCCGCATAGGCCCAGCCGCGTGCGCCGAGCTCGTCCCAGCGGTTGTAGTCTTCCGCATGGCCGCGCACATAGACGAGACCGTTGATCGATGACGAGCCGCCGATCACCTTGCCCCGCGGCGCGGTGATGCGCCGGTTGTTGAGGTTCGGCTCGGGTTCGGAGAGATAGCCCCAGTTATAGCGCTTCATACTCATCGGCCAGGCAAGCGCTGCCGGCATCTGGATGAAGGGGCCGACATCCGAGCCGCCATATTCCAGCACCAGCACCGTGTTCTTGCCGTCTTCGGACAAGCGGTAGGCGAGCGCCGAACCGGCGGAGCCGGAGCCGATGATGATGTAATCTGCCTGCATAAGCGTGGTCTTTCTCTCGCGTCTCTCGTTCCGCCTGTGCGCTTCCCCCCTCATTCCTGTGCTCGTCACAGGATTCCAGCCAAGCGACGTCCGTCGCTTGAGGACTCTTGTGCGCCACCGACGTGGCGCTGCTGGATCCCCGGAACTCGCTTCGCTCGCCCGAGGATGAGGGGTAAAACAACCGCCTCTCAATGGAGGGGCGGCCCTGTCTCATTCTCAATACGGCGCCTGCACCGGCCCCATGCCGACATAGACGGTCTTCAATTCGCTGTAGTGGTTGAGCGCAGCGACCGAGTTCTCGCGGCCGAAGCCGGACTGCTTCGAGCCGCCGAACGGGATTTCCACCGGGCAGAGATTGTAGGTGTTGATCCACAGTGTGCCCGCCTCGAGCTGGTCAACCACGCGGTGCGCGCGGGTGATGTCGGCGGTGAAGACGCCGGCGGAAAGGCCGAATTCGGTGGCATTAGCACGCGCGATCACCTCGGCCTCATCGTCGAAATCGAGCACGCACATGACCGGTCCGAAGATCTCCTCGCGCGCGATCGTCATGTCGTCGGTGACGTCGGCAAAAACCGTCGGCTGGATATAGGTGCCTTCTGCGTTGACGGCATTCGGAATGCCGCCGCCGGTCACGAGCCGCGCACCCTCGGCCTTGCCCTTCTCGATATAGGAGAAGACCTTGTCGCGCTGCGGCATCGAGACCATGGGGCCGAGCTGCGTCGCCTCGTCCATCGGGTCGCCGATGACGATTGCCTCGGTGCGGGCTTTTAGTCGGGTGAGGAACTGCTCCTTAATGCCCTTGTGCACAAAGACGCGGGTGCCGTTGGAGCAGACCTGGCCGGTCGAATAGAAATTGCCGAGCATGGCGCCGCCGATGGCGCTTTCGAGATCGGCATCGTCGAAGACGATCAGCGGCGACTTGCCGCCGAGTTCCATGGTCACGTGCTTGAGTTCGGCTGCGGCCGCACCCGCTACCTTCTTTCCTGTCGGCACCGAACCGGTCAGGGACACCTTGGCGACATCAGGGTGATTGACGAGCAGCGGCCCGGTGGTGCGGTCGCCCTGGATGACGTTGTAGAGCCCCTTCGGCAGGCCGGCTTCGACGAGGATCTCGGCGATCTTGAGCGCGCCGAGCGGGGTGTTCTCCGACGGCTTGAAGACCATGGCATTGCCGGCGGCAAGCGCCGGCGCGCCCTTCCAGCAGGCGATCTGCTGCGGATAATTCCAGGCACCGATGCCGACGCAGACGCCGAGGGCCACGCGCTTGGTATAGGCAAAGTCGCCGCCGAGCGGGATGTAATCGCCGTTGAGCGCGGTGGCGATGACGCCGCCGAAGAATTCGAAACTGTCAGCACCCGAGGTCGGGTCAGCGACGATCGTCTCCTGGATCGGCTTGCCGGTGTCGAGCGTTTCGAGTTCGGAGAGCTCACGGTTGCGCTCGCGCATGATCTCGGCAGCGCGCTTCAGAATGCGGCCGCGGGCCGTCGGGCTCATCGCCGCCCATTCCGGCTGGGCGCGCTTGGCGGCGGCAATCGCCTTTTCGACGATGGCGGGCGTTGCCGCGTGCAAGCGCGCGATCACTTCGCCGGTTGCCGGATAGATGCTCTCGATGACGGTGCCTTCGATGTCCTCGACATATTCGCCGTCGATGAAGTGCGAGGCTTGCGGTTGGGCTTTCATCTCATTCTCCTCGCGGATAGCGTTTGGATTCCTCGAGATTGTCGAGGTTCATGTGGTTGCGCATGTAGCGCTCGGATGCCTTCTGCAGCGGCTGGTGATCCCAGGGGTAATAGGCGCCGTTGCGAAGCGCCTCGTAGACCACCCAGCGCCGTGCCTGGCTTTCGCGCACGGCCGCATCGAAAGCTTCCATGTCCCAATGGGCGGCGCACATGTCGCGGAAGGCCTGCAGCGTTGTCGCCTGAACAGGTGTTTCCGGATTGGCCGCCAGATTCTTCAGTTCCAGCGGGTCGGCGTCGAGATCGTAGAGCTGATCCGGATCGAGCGCGCAGTGGATATATTTCCACTTGCCCTCGCGAATGGCGACCAGCGGCGCGTAGGAGGCCTCCGCTGCATATTCCATCAGCACCGGCTCGCTGCGCTCCTCACCGTTGATCATGGGCACGAGGCTGATGCCGTCGGTCCAGGGCTTCACCTCGTCCATGGATATGCCGGCGAGATCGGCGAGCGTCGGTGTGACGTCGAGATTGGAGGTCGGGGCCAGGTGAAGGCCGGGCGCGATCCCCGGGCCGGCAACCATCAGCGGCACCCGGGCAGAACCCTCGAAGAAGTTCATCTTGAACCACAGGCCGCGCTCGCCGAGCATGTCGCCATGATCCGAGCAGAAGAGGATCAGCGTGTCGTCGAGCATGCGGGTGCGCGTCAACGTATCCAGAAGTTCGCCGACTTTTTCGTCAAGATAGGAGATGTTGGCGAAATAGGCGCGGCGCGACCGGCGGATATTGTCCTCCGTCAGGTCGAAATTGACGTAGTCGCACGAGTGCATGATGCGTTTCGAGTGTGGGTCCTGATCCACCTCCGGCAGCATGCCGACCTCGGGTAGCAGATGTTCGCAACCCTCATAGAGATCCCAGAATTTCTTGCGCGCCACATAGGGGTCGTGCGGGTGGGTGAACGAGACCGTCAGGCACCAGGGGCGGCGCTCCGCGTCGTCGTTTTCGCGCGACAGCTGGTAGAGCTTCTGGTTGGCAAGGAAGGCGACCTCGTCGTCATATTCCATCTGGTTGGTGATCTCGGCGACGCCGGCACCGGTGACCGAGCCGAGATTGTGGTACCACCAGTCGATGCGGTCGCCGGGCTTGCGATAGTCGGGCGTCCAGCCGAAATCGGCCGGGTAGATGTCGGTCGTTAGCCGCTCCTCGAAGCCGTGCAACTGGTCCGGACCGACGAAATGCATCTTGCCCGACAGAGCCGTGTAGTAGCCGGCGCGGCGCAGATGATGTGCATAGGTCGGGATGGAGGACTGGTACTCGGCAGCGTTGTCGTAGACGCGGGTGCGGCTCGGCAATTGCCCGGCCATGAAGGAGGCGCGGGCAGGGGCGCAGAGCGGCGACGAGGTGTAGTTGTTGCGGAAGCGGGCTGAGCGCGCGGCGAGCGCTTTCAGGTTCGGCGCATGCAGGAACGCGGCCGGTCCGTCCGGAAAGAGCTTTCCGTTCAGCTGATCGACCATGATGATCAGGATGTTCGGTCTTGCGGTCATGCGGCCGTTCCCTGCTATTTGAGCCGATCGATGTGCGAGCTGACGTAGTCTTCGGTGAGCGCGATCGAGGCTTCGATGCTGATCGGCGCGGAGCGCAGACTCTGGCGGATATAAAGCCCGTCGATCATCGCAGCAGCGCCTTCGGCGATGCGTTCCGCGTCATCGTCTGCACAGAGCGCCTTAAGGCTCGCCATGAGGTTGGAGCGCAGACGCCGGGCATAGACGACGAGCAACCGTCGCACCTCCTCAGACCGTTGCGCCTCCGAATAGAAGGCGAGCCATGCGGCAATCGTATCTGGGGCGAACTGGCTTGCCTGGAAGGAGACGCGGATCAAAGCGCTCAGCCTTTCGCGCGGGCCGGCCACCGTGCGAAGCGCCGTCACCGTGTCGTCGCGCAGCTGCCGTAGAAGGCTGCGGATCGTCTCGATCAGCAATTGTTCCTTGCTGCCGAAATAGTGGTGGGCAAGGGCAGGGGAGACGCCGGCGTGGCGGGCGATCTCGGACATGGTGACGGTCAGCGTGCCCTGGTCGCCGATCACGCGAAGTGCTGCGTCCACCAGCGCCTTGCGGCGCACTGGCTCCATTCCGACCTTTGGCATCCGTCTCTCCCTTGACGGCGCTCAGTTTATTTTTGATTGACTCATCAATCAATAAAAATCTTCGGTGTTTTCGCTTCCCTTTTTCGAAGAAATCCGGCTCAATCCTCCCGGTAGCGATCCTGCGATTTGAAGGACTGGAGGTTGAAATGACCCATGCATTCGATCAGGCCGACAAGACGGCGGTTGCCCGCAAATGGGGATGGTTCGTAGCACTCGGCGTGCTGCTCATCATGTGCGGTGGTCTTGCCTTCGGCAATCTGCTGATGGCCACGGTCGCTTCGGTCTATTATGTCGGGATCATCATGCTGGTCGGCGGGCTTTTCAATCTCGCCCACGCCTTCCAGGTCAAGGGCTGGGACAGCGTGCTTTACTGGGGCTTGAGCGGCGCCTGCTATACGATCGCCGGCCTGTTTGCCTTCATCAATCCCTTGCTTGCCTCGTCCTTCCTGACCTTCGTGATGGCGATCGCCCTCATCGTCGCCGGCTGCTTCCGCATCTGGGTCGGCCTCAAGCTCAGGCCAGTACAAGGCTGGGGATGGGTGGCGCTCGGCGGTCTGGTCACGCTTGCCGCCGGCCTCATCATCGCCGCCGGCTGGCCGGTCAACAGTCTCTGGATCCTCGGCCTGTTCCTCGCCGTCGACCTAGTGATGCAGGGCCTGTCGCTGATCGCTTTCGGGGTGCTGGCGAAGGGGTAATCCACCTGCGATCTGTGGGTTGCGAGTTCAGTGCCAGGCGGTGCGAAAGTGCCAAGCTCGGTGCATTGGCCAGTCGCAGCAACTGCTCATGAAACCACTGATTTCATTAGAAGGTTTTCATCTGAAAAGCGCGGTCGCGACTGTCGTATAGCTTTCATCAAAGCTTCATAATGGGGAAAGACTTCCTTGACTCTTGGCGGCCATGCTGCCGGCGTCCGATCGTCCGTTCCCTGTTTCTGGAGCCCGGCATGTCCGCCGCCCCCGCCGAAATCCTCTCGTTGCGCCGGTTCGGCGATGACCAGATCGTCACGCTTGCCAAGCTGGTGATCGAGAGTGCGTTCCAGCCGATCGCCGAAGCGGCGACCGGCACCGTCTTCGGCTACGAATCGCTGATGCGCGGCTTCCAGAAACTGGGCTTCGCCTCGCCGCTGGAACTGCTCGACAAGGCGGAAGAGGCCGGGCAATTGCTGGCGCTGGAGCACATGATCAACAGCCGCGCCGTCGCCGGCTTCGCGACGCTGCCCGATCATTCCGCCCGTACCCTGTTTCTGAATTTCGACTCGCGCCTCGTCGGCGGCGAGGGCGACATCGTCGAGCGCCTGGTCAACCATCTGAAGCGCGCCAACATCGCCCCTTCGTCGCTCTGCTTCGAGCTCTCCGAGCGTTTCGACAGCGGCAAGATGCCGGACTTCTCCGCGCTCGTGCGCGATCTTCGGCTCGCCGGCTTCAAGCTGGCGATCGATGATTTCGGCGCCGGCTTCAACGGGCTGAAGCTGCTTTGCGACCAGCCGGTCGACTATGTGAAGATCGACAGGCACTTCATCTCCGGCATCGAGACTGACGCCCGCAAGCGCCACCTCGTGCGCCACACCGTCAACACCGCGCATGTGCTTGGTACGCGGGTCATCGCCGAGGGCGTCGAGACGGAGGCGGAATTCCTGACCTGCCGCGATCTCGGCTGCGACCTGGTGCAGGGCTATTATGTCGCCCGGCCGACCACTCATCTCAGCGAGCTTCTGCCCGCCTATCCGCATCTCGATCAGAGCGTCAGCGTGAGGCGATCCTCGTCCTCGCTCGACAGTATCCTGATCCGCAAGCAGATCGAGCAACTGCCCACGGTGCGCGAAAGCGATGAACTCGATTCCGTCTTCGATCTCTTCCGGCGAAACCCGCGCCAGGGCTTCTTCCCGGTTCTGAACGCCAATGGCGAGCCGCGCGGCATTCTGCATGAGTATCACGTCAAGGAGCTGATCTATCACCCCTTCGGCCGCGATCTCCTCAAGAACCGGATCTACCAGCGGCGGATCTCGCATTTCGTCAGCCCGGCCCCGATCGCCGATCTCGATACGCCGGCCGACGAGATGCTGAAGATCTTCGCCGGCATGGATGGCAGCGATTGCCTGATCCTGACGGAGAACATGCGTTACGCCGGTACGCTTTCGGCCTCGTCGCTTCTGAAGATCATCAACGAAAAGCAGCTGAAGATGGCACAGGAGCAGAACCCGCTGACGGGCCTGCCCGGCAACCGCGCCATCCGCGATTACGTCCAGGACGCGATCCTCGACGGCGATCAGGCCCGCTACTTCTGCTATTGCGACTTCGACGACTTCAAGCCGTTCAACGACACCTACGGCTTCCAGAAGGGCGATCTCGCGATCACGCTGTTTGCCGCACTCCTGCGCCGTCACTTCATCGGTGAGGAGAAGTTCCTCGGCCATGTCGGGGGAGATGATTTCTTCGTCGGCATCAGCGGCTGTTCGGTCGAAGAGCTGGAGGCGGTGCTGAACCGCCTGCTGGACGATTTCCGCTCCGACGTGCGCCAGCTCTACTCGGCGGAGCACCAGGCCGAGGGCCGCATCAGCGGCCATGGTCGTGACGGTGCGCCGAAGGAATTCGCGCTGATGCGCTGCTCGATCGCCGTCCTCGGCCTGCCGGAGGGCTTCGTCTTTTCCGATGCCCAGGCCGTCAGCGCCCGCATCGCGGAAATCAAATCCCGCGCCAAGGCCAGCGAAGCAGGTCTTGTCATGGATGCACTCGGCGGCTGATTTCCCGTCTTCGGGATCGCTTAGGTCGCGGGTATGCGATGGGCGAGATAGTCGCGCATCTGAGAAAGCGCCGTGTCGCGCGTCAGCCCTTCCGATTGCAATCCAAGTCTAAGCCAAAGGCCGTCGATCAATGAAGTGATGCCGAGCGCCACGGCCTCGCAGTCTTCTGCCGGCAACAGATCCACGAGCGCGGAAAGCAGGTTCGAGCGCATGCGCGCGTGGATCACCTTCTGGATGCGGGCAAGCTGAGGCTCGCGCGGAACTTCGGCACAAAGGGAAAGCCAGGCATGGCAGACCGAAGGCTGGAAGAAGCGCTCCTCGAAGTTCGCCTCAATGATCGCCTCAAGCCGCTCGCGCGGCGTGCGTGCGCGGTTCAGCCGAACGACCACCGCTTCCTTGAGCGCGGCGTTCGCCTCGCGCATGGCATGTTCGAAAAGCTCCTGTTTGTTGGCGAAATAATGCAGCACGATGCCCTTGGAGGCGCCGGCGTGTGTCGCGACCTTCTCCAGCGTCGCGCCGGCCATGCCCTCTTTCTGCAGCACCTCAAAGGCCGCGCGGCGCAGCTCGCGCCGCCTGATCTCGCTTATCCTCGTCAGTCGCATCAGCCGCCTCCAAACGATTCCCACATTGACAAACTTTCCGGAAAGATCAAATGTTGACCCGTGGGACAATTTTTAGTCCGAATGGACAAACTGGAGGATGCGATGCCGAAGCTGAAACTGTTGATGTCCACCATTGCCGTTGTCGCCGTTGCCTCTCCGGCCTTGGCCGGCGAGGCGCAATCCTGTCGGCAAGTCCGGCTGGCCGAGCCCGGTTGGAACGATCTGGCGTTCACCACGGGCGTCGGGCTGACCGTGTTGAAGGCGCTGGGTTATGAACCGGAGAGTAAGCTGCTCGGCATTGACGTCATCTACACCAGCCTGCGCAGCGGCGATCTCGACGTCTTCCTCGGCTTTTGGGACCCGGCGATGGTCTCCTACTACAAGCCCTACAAGGACGACGGTTCGGTCGAAACCGTCCGCACCAATCTGAAGGGGGCCAAGTACACGTTCGCCGTACCCGATTATGTCTGGGAGGCGGGCGTCAGGGATTTTTCCGACCTGAAGACCTTTGCCGACAAATTCGAGAAGAAGATGTACGGCATCGAGCCCGGCTCCAACCAGCTGATGCTGGATGCCGTCAAGGACCAGAGCCTCGGGCTTGATGGCTGGGAAGTGGTGGAATCAAGCGAGCAAGGCATGCTGGCGGAAGTCACGCGCCGGATTCGCGACAAGTCCTTCATCGTCTTTCAGGGCTGGGCGCCGCATCCGATGAACACGGCCCTGTCGATCAAGTATCTGACTGGCGGCGACAAGTTCTATGGACCGGACTTTGGCGCGGCGACCGTTTCGACCCAGGTGCGCAAGGGCTATCTGCAGGAATGCCCGAATGTCGCCAAGCTCCTCAACAATCTGAGCTTCGATATCGACTTCGAGAACCGCGGCATGGGTTCCCTGATGAACGACGGGCTGGCGCCGGAGGAGGCTGGCGCGAAGGCGATCAAGCAGGAGCCGCAGCGGCTCGACGCCTGGCTTGCCGGGGTGACGACCTTCGACGGGCAGCCGGGGCTTGCCGCGGTCAGGGCCGCGCTGGGGCTGTGATCGCCATCGACCAGGAAGACTGGTCGTCGCTGAAGCGGCGGCTCGAACTGCCCGGTGGGCGCCAGTTCGCCTATGTCGATCGCGGCGAGGGGCAGGTGCTGTTGCTGCTGCATGGCTATTCCGACAGCAGTCGTTCTTTCTCGCTGGTTGCGCCCCACCTCGTGGGCTATCGGCTGATCATTCCGGATCTCGCCGGCCACGGCGCGTCGCAGGCGGGGCCGGGGGCAACGGTTGCCGATTTTTCGCGGGATCTCGCTTGTCTGGCCGATAGGCTAGCGCTGAGGGATATCGTCGTCATCGGCCATTCCATGGGGGCAATGACCGCCATTGCGCTTGCCGCCCTTCGCCCGGACTTGATACGTGCCCTGGTTCTTTTATCCGGCAGCCTGCAGCCCGGCCTTGGCCAAGACAATCCAACAGCGCGGGCGATCCGCGCGCTGAAGGATCCGCTGGATCAGGAACACCCGTTCTTCGATGTCTGGCACGCCTGCAACCAACCAGTCGACCCGGCGTTCCTTGCTCACATGCGCAAGGAGGCCGCAGAGATACCGACGCAGACGTGGCTCGCTATCCTCGATGGCCTTGCCGCGACCGATCTTCGCGCCAGTGCGCGGCAGTTGCGTTTGCCGGTGCTGGCGATCGGCGGCAGCGAGGATCCGCTGTTCGACGCCGGGCATCGCCGGCTGCTGGCGGAGACCATCGGCTCGGCGCGCTCGATCAACTTGGCCGGCCATGGCCATAACCCTCATTGGGAAAGCCCGGCACTGGTGGCTGGCGAGATCCTGTCCTTCCTGGCGGCGGAACTCTGATCGGCCAATACTGCTGCCACCCTTTTCGCGGCACGCCGTCAGCGCTAGATGTGGCGCATCAGCAGCATGAGGTGTGCCATGTCCCTTCCATCGGAAATGAACTTCGTCGACCTTCCGGCTCCCGGCGGACCGGAAAACATGGTCTTGAAAAAGGGACCGTTGCCTGAGATCAAGCCGGGCGACATCCTCGTTCGGGTGGAGGCGGCCGGCATCAACCGTCCCGATGTCTTGCAGCGCAAGGGCGACTATCCGCCGCCGCCGGGTGCAAGCCCGATCCTCGGCCTTGAAGTGGCCGGCGAGGTGGTGGCGCTCGGCGCGGGCGCGGAAGGATTTCAAATCGGAGACAAAGTCTGCGCGCTCGCCAATGGCGGCGGCTATGCGGAATATGCGGCAGTCCCGGCAACCCAGGCGCTGGCCTGGCCGAAGAGCTATGACGCGGTGAAGGCGGCGGCTCTGCCGGAAACCTTCTTCACCGTCTGGGCCAATGTCTTCGACATGGCCGGCCTGAAGGCGGGCGAAACGATCCTCATCCATGGCGGATCGAGCGGCATCGGCACGACGGCGATCCAGCTTGCCAAGGCCTTCGGCGCCGAGGTCTTCGTCACGGCCGGCAGCGCAGAAAAATGCCAGGCTTGCGAGGCGCTCGGCGCCAAGCGCGCGATCAACTATCGCGAACAGGACTTCAAAACGGTCGTCATCGAAGAGACGGATGGACGCGGCGTCGACGTCATCCTCGATATGGTCGGCGGGCGTTACTTCGATCGCAATATCGCTTCGCTGGCGAAGGACGGCCGCCTGTCGATCATCGCCTTCCTCGGCGGCGCCAAAGTCGAGGCGGCGAACATCGCGCCGATCCTGACAAAGCGTCTGCATGTGATGGGCTCGGCGCTCCGTCCCCGTACGCCGGCGGAGAAGCAGGCGATCCGCGATGGTCTGGTGGCAAAGGTCTGGCCGCTGCTCGAGGCGGGCAAGGTCTCACCGGTGATCCACTCGGTGCTGCCTTTCGCCAAGGTGGCCGACGGGCACCGCGAGATGGAGACCGGCGACCATATCGGCAAGATCATCATGTCCATGTGACCCGAAGGATCATCATGGCCCTGTGATCGGAACGAACATCAGGTCCCTGTGATTGGCAAGATCATCAGGTCCATGTGACCGGAACGATCGCAATGCATGCGTTCTGCGGCGTGACGAAGGGATGCGATCTTCGACCATCGTCGCGCTTGCAATCGGCGACAGATCGCTTACCTTCAACGCATCAGCAACGAACAGAAAGGAAGGTGATCCAATGTCTAATGAGATTTCGGTCTTGGTGAAGGGCATGGGAGAGGTGAACACGTCGAGGCAGCCCTCGGCTTGATCCCCGCCTTCCTTCGGGCCTAGAGCCCGGGCCACTCACTTGGCCAGAACTCAGGGAAGGGTCGCCTCGGGCGGCCCTTTTCCATTTCTAGCAGGCTGCGCCGGCCGGTGAGGCTTCCTGGATCAGCAGCCACGGGTTCGGTTCATTGTCGATGAACTCCTCGCGGATGTGCTTCAAGACTTTCCGTTGCCCGGCAAAGGGCACCATGCGGATCGCTTCGTCAAAGCTCACCCAGCGAAAGTCGCTGTGCTCGGCATTCAGCCGGACCGTGGCGCCATCGGGCGCAAAGCCGACGAAGACGGGCAACAGGCTGATCGCATTGCGATCGGCCTCGTAGAACTGCTCGCAGATGTCGGCCGAATAGAAGCGATCAGGTCTGAGCCCCGTTTCCTCCTCGACTTCACGCAGGCCCGCCTGCCAGGCCGTCTCGTTCGCCTCGATCGCGCCGGCGACCTGGCACCACGTTCCGGCAAGCGTGCCGGTACGTCGGAGAAGCAGAACCTCGCAGCTGTTCTCCGCGGGGCGCAATACGACGACCGAAACGGCGAAACTTCTGATCGGAATCTCATGCATCGGGCGTCCTCCTGATTCGATGCCGGAAGATGCAATGCGGGGAAAGCGCCTTCAACCGCGAATGTTCGTCGCCTCGGTTCTGGCGTTGCTCACACCCCGAAGCGTCCGAGCGCCGGGATCTTGACGCCGGGTCTTGCGAAATCGAAGCCGGCGACGAGGCCGAGGAAATGCAGCTCGAAACCGCTGCGAACACCGGCTGAAACGCCCGCAAGGCCATAAAGGGTCGCATGCATGTCGCGGCCGTCGGCATCGATCTGGAACAGCTTGCCCTCCGGCAGATAATCCCGGCCGACGGCGTCCGGCGGCAGCACGGCGCCGAGTTCCGGCACGGAGCGCAGCACATGGGCAACGAAGGTGTTGGAGTTCGGGCCCGGCCAGATCCGATAGCCGCCGGGTGAGTCATAGGGATAGCTGGCGATCGCCGCTTCGATCTTCGGGATCAGCCTGGTGGCTTCGGTCCCGGTAACCGAAACGACCAGTCGTGGCTCGTTGGAATACCAGCGGGCGTCCGCCGGATAGCCGTTCCGGCGGATCGGCTTGCCCCAGCCGACCTTGTCGTAGCGGTTGTAGGCGAGGGCGCCCTGTTCCTTGGTTACGATCCAGGCGTGGCTGGCGACGGCGCCCTTCATGCCGCCGGTCGTTGCCGAAAACACGTAAATCGCCGCATCGGTATTGTCCGCGGCTTTGGGCAGGATGTCGGCCGAGGACCAATCCGCGTCGCGCCAGCTCTGTGGCCGGTCCTGCATGTACCACCAGCCGGCCGAGGCTAGCGCCGGCAGCAGGTAGATGACGAGAAAGGCGGCGGCGAGCCTGCGGGCGAATTTCATGAAAACTCCGTTTCCTGCCTTAAGATTCCTGCTAAATGCACGGAGCAATTTCGGAAATTTGAGGGCAAGGCATGTCGAATCCCGTTCTCGTCGAAGTCACCCGCGGAAACCTCGTCGAAAGTCGTCATCGCGGATTTGTGGTCGCCGTCGATGGCGATGGCCGGACCGTCTTTTCGCTCGGAGAAACAGACACCGCTGTTTTTCCGCGCTCCGCCTGCAAGGCGATGCAAGGGCTGCCCTTGGTGGAAAGCGGTGCGGCCGACGCCTACGGTTTCGGCAACAGGGAACTGGCGCTTGCCTGCTCCTCCCATTCCGGCGAGCCGGAGCACGTAGAACTTGCCGCAAAGATGCTCGCGGCGGCGGGCCTCGACGTCTCGGCGCTCGAATGCGGCGCCCATTGGTCGTCCGACCAGAAGACCTTGATCGGCCAGGCCCGCAGCCTGGAGGCGCCGACGGCGCTTCACAACAACTGCTCCGGCAAACATTCAGGCTTCATCTGCGCCTGCTGCCATTCGGGCACCGAGGTGAAGGGCTATGTCGGCTACGAGCATCCGCTGCAGCAGGAAATCCGCGGCACGATGGAAAGCCTGACCGGGGCGATCCTCGGCACGGACAATTGCGGCGTCGACGGCTGCTCGATCCCGACCTATGCCGTTCCGCTTAAGGGCCTGGCGCACGGGTTTGCCAAGATGGCGACCGGCGTCGGTCTTGGACCCGAACGCGCCCGGGCCTCCAAGCGGCTGATCGAGGCCTGCATGGCCGAGCCCTTCTACGTGGCCGGAACCAAGCGCGCCTGCACCCGGCTGATGAAAACGGCCCCCGGCCGCATCTTCGCCAAGACCGGTGCCGAAGGCGTGTTCTGTGCCGCCATCCCGGAAAACGGCATCGCCATCGCGCTGAAATGCGAGGACGGCGGGACCCGCGCCGCCGAAGCGATGGTGGCGGCAACGCTTGCCCGTTTCTTCCGCGATGAGCCGGAGCTGCATGCGGCCCTGATGGCGCAGGCAAATCACTCGATGCACAACTGGAACGGCATCCATGTCGGTGACGTCAGGGTCACGGACGCCTTCGCCGCCTGAGGTTCGCGGGCGACGGTTCACGCCCGGCAGCCTCGGCGCGCTGGCACCGTCAGGCGCCGATCATCACGACGCTCGCGTCGTCATAGGGCGTTAGCATCTCGCGCTCGATTTCCTCCGGTATGATGAAGCCGGCGAGATCGGCGATTCCGGCCACGCGATGTGGCGAAACTGCGTCGAATTTCTCCGCTGTCGCCAGCACATAGGTGTCGGCTGCCTGGGCGAGGATCGCGCGCTTGACGGCCGCCTCCTCGAAGTCGCCGGTTGAGACGCCATGGACCGGATGAATGGCGGTGACGCCGAGGAAGAACAGGTCGATGCGGATGCCGGCGATGGCGGCGAGCGCCGCCGCGCCCGTCGCAACCATCGAATGTTTGTAGAGCCGGCCACCGATCAGGATCACTTCGGCTTCGTGTCGTTCGAGTTCGGCGGCAATCGTCGGGCTGTGGGTGACGACGGTCAGCCGCATCTCCCGCGGCAGTGCCCGCGCGATTTCCGCGTTGCTCGTGCCGCCGTCGAGAAAGATCGTCTGGCCCGCCTCGATCATCGTCGCGGCCTTTCGCCCAAGCCGGTGTTTGACGTCGCCGGCGATCTCCTGCCGTGCGGCAAAGTTCGGTAGCGGCGGGACCAGCGGCAGCGCGCCGCCATGTACGCGCTTCAGCAAACCTTCCGCCGCCATCTCGCGGAGATCGCGCCGGATCGTGTCTTCCGAGAGGTCCAGTTCGTCGGCCAGGCGCTTGGCGACGATCTCGCCGTTGCTTGCCAGCCGCGCCGAAATCAAAGCCCGTCTCTGTGTTGTCAGCATGAATGCCTCCTTGACTCTTCACGATATTGCACGAAATATCGTGAATATTCCAGAATGATCTGGAAATTCGTGCAAAAATGTGGAGAAGATCATGCTGATTTTGATCGCGGGACCCTATCGCTCGGGAACGGGAGACGACCCGGACAAGATGGCCGCCAACCTGAAGCGATTGGAGGAGCCGTCCTATGCGCTGTTTCGGGCCGGACACCTGCCTGTCATCGGCGAATGGGTGGCGCTGCCGGTGTGGAATGCGGCGGGTGGCGAGCGGGTCGGAGACGACCTCTACGAGGAAATTTTCCATCCCGTCGCCGGCCGCTTGTTGGCATTGTGCGACGCGGTGCTGCGTCTGCCGGGTGACAGCAAGGGTGCCGACAACGACGTGCGCATCGCCCGTGAGCGCGGCATTCCCGTCTACTACCGCCTGGAAGACGTGCCCGGTTGCGGCGAGGCGCTGGTTGCCTGACCGGAAACGGCCTGGCAGGGATACCTGCCGGGCCGTGGCGGTGCTTCTGAACTCCACCTCAACCTCGGCCCCAACCCGAGGATTGGGTCCGCATTGCGGTGAGGGAGGCGGGAGGCCTATTCGTGCACGTGCGGCTCGGCGACGAAGGTCAGCGTGGCCGTTAAACCTTTCTTGTCGGCGGCGATGTTGCTTTCGAGCGGGATCGCGTGGCTGACGGCAAGAATGTTGACGCCGGCGTTGCGCAGCGTCACTTCCGCTTCGCCATTCGCGTTCGTCTTTTCGGAGACGAGCTCAGGCAATCCGGCATAGTCGAGGGTGATTTCCTTGCCTTCGAGCGGCTTGCCGTCGAGCAATAGGCGGATGCGAAATTTCTCGCCCGGCTTCAGGCCAACAGGGTTGTCGAGCGGGACGATCTGCAGCGGCTGTGCCGGGAAGGCCGGCAATGCGCCATGCGCATGCACCAGAGCGATGCTGTATTTGACCGAATGGCTCGCCTGTTTGGCACCAGGCACCTCGTTCTTCGGCTTGTTCACCCATTTGCCGTCGGCGCCTTCGCTCCAATAGCCGTTGTCGAACTCAAGAGCGATGAGCGCCGGCTCGCCGTCGAGTTTCAGCGTAGCGTGATTATCTTCCGCCTCGATCGTCACCGGCAGCGCTTTGCCGTCTTCGCCAACGGCCGAGACCGATTTCACTTTGGCCGGATCATAGGCTTCGTCCGCGGGGCCGTGGCCGTAGATCACCGCCAGCGTTCCCCAGCGCTCGCCGATCCATGCGCCATGGGAGAAGGCGGGCGTCGCAGCGGCGGCAAACAGGCCGGCAGCGAAGAAGGTTGAGAAAAGCGTTTTCATAAGCAACTCCGAAATAATGTTATAACGTAACATTCGTGTTCTATTGAAATCCGTTCGGGCTTGTCAATCGGGGTGACATCCTTTCTTCTGTCGCCGATCTTTGGTTGGTCTGGAGTTGAAACGGCCGGAAGCGCACGGTTCACCGACAGCATTCCGCTTCAGTTCGGCAAAATTGATAGGGCAGGGTCGGGTCTGTCGGCACCACGTCATCCGATCCGCATGATCGCAGAGGAGAGTTGAAGTGTTGAAATTGTTCTACGCCCCGGGCACCTGCTCATTGGCCTCGCATATCGCGCTGGAGGAGGCGGGCGCTGACTATGAGGCACGCCGCGTCGATTTTTCGACCGCCGAACAGACCAAGCCTGACTATCTCGCGGTAAACCCGAAGGGCCGGGTGCCGGCGCTGTTGACCGACCGGGGCGTCATCACTGAAACGCCGGCGATCCTCACCTATATCGCCGAGACAAATCCGGCAGCGAACCTTGCACCAAGGGGCGATGCCTTTGCTTTTGCGCAGTTGCAGTCGTTCATGAACTATCTCTGCTCGACGGTGCATGTCGCCCATGCCCATGGACGTCGCGGCGCGCGCTGGGCCGACGATCCGGCGGCGCACGAGGCAATGAAGGCCAAGGTCGCCTCCAACATGGCGGCCTGCTTCGAACTGATCGAGAACAAGATGTTGGAAGGCCCCTTCGTCCTGGGCGAGACCTATTCGGTTGCCGATCCCTACCTTTTCACCATCGCCGGCTGGCTCGAATCGGACGGTGTGGATCCCGCGCGTTTCCCGAAAATCCTGGATCACCGCAACCGCATGACCGCGCGTCCGGCCGTTGCCCGGGTCCTGGCCGCGCTCAAGACCTGAGCTGCGCGATCATCTGGGCTACATCAGGATGTAGTCCTTGGGCTGCGGCAGGGGCGGAAGATCAGTCTCGCCGAGCGCCTCGCGCAGGTTGATCTCGATCGTTTCGGCAAGCGCCATGATCGGCAGGTCGTTCGGCAGCACGCCGAACGGCTCCTCCAGTTCGTCGCCGAGTGCATCGAGGCCGAAGAAGGTGTAGGCGACCAGCGCGGTGACGAAGGGCGTCGCCCAGCCGAGCGCATCGGCAAAGCCGAAAGGCAGCAGGAAGCAGAAGAGATAGGCCGTGCGGTGCAGGAGCAGCGTGTAGCCGAAAGGCACCGGCGTGTTGCGGATGCGCTCGCAGGCGGCAAGCATCGCCGACATCCTGCCGACGGTGCCATCCAGTTGGGCCCACTGAAAGTCGCTGATCGCGCCCGAAGCACGCAAGCCCGCGAGATCGCGGCCCATCTCGCGCAGGAGGTAGTCCGGCGCGTTGCGGCTTGCCTTGTAGCCGGGAGCGAGATCGTCGGGCAGTCTCGCGAGCGCCCTGGTGGCATGATTGCCCGGCCGCAGGTGGCCAACCAGGGCGTGAGCAAAGGCGATGGCGATGTTGAGGAGCCTTTGCCGCGCCGCATTCTCCGATGCTTTCGCGTCGACCAGGACCAGCGTCTGCCGGGCGAGATCGCGCGACGTGAAGATCAATTGTCCCCAGTCTTTCCGTGCCTCCCACCAGCGGTCGTAGCAGGCGTTGTTGCGGAAACCGAGGAACACCGAGAGGGCGATGCCGAGCAAGGCGAAAGGACCGCTGTTGACGCTCGGAACGATGCCAGGATCGGCGCGGTGCGCCCAGACGACGAAGGCGGAAAGGCCGAAGACGAACAGCACCTGCGGAAATATCCGCTGAATGACCGATCCCCTGAGGATGAAGAACAGTTTCAGAAGGCTGGGGCGGTCGCGAACGATCATGGAAGAGCACCTGTGCGGCTATCGTTTCCACCGGTATAGGCGCCGGCCGCGAAAGGGAAGTCCGCGCATCGAATGCCGCCAGCTGCCGGCGCGAGATTTTTACCGCTCGTGTCGGTTCAATCGCCGCCCGCACGTCCTTGTTGCGTAACGCCAACAGGGAGACAAAGACGATGCGCAAGGTGGTTGCGGGCATGCAAATGTCCATCGACGGGATGATCGATGGACCGGATGGCTATACGGACTGGGTCGATTCCTGGTCGGACACCTTCGACCTCCTGCCTGAGATCGATGCCTGCGTCCTCGGGAGCGGCATGTATTCGGGCTATGAGCAATATTGGAGTGCGATCAAACGGGATCCCCATGCGCCGCTGGAGTTTACCGGCAAGGTGCCGACGCAGGAAGAGATCGAATATGCGGATTTTGCTTTGAGCACGCCGCATTATGTTCTCTCGAAAGAGCGCTCCGAGGTGCAATGGGCCAACGCCACTCTTGTTAGCGATGCCGAAGAGATCGACCGGCTAAAACGTGAGCCGGGCCGGACTATCTATGTCGTCGGCGGCGCTCGCACGGTGTCGAGCCTGATGGATCGCGGCCTGATCGACGAATTGCGTCTCACCATCCATCCCCTGGTGGTGGGGCAGGGCAAGGCGCTGTTCGATACCATCGCCCAACGCCACTACTTGCAACTCGATCAGGTGAAGAGGGTGGATGGCGGCAAGGTCTGCCTGATCTACAAGGTCGGCGATCGGGGCTAAAAGCGGTCAGCCGGCGAGTTTCGCAGCAAGCCGCTTTGGCGCCTTCTGGCGCCAGGCGGCAACCAGCCGCCCGGTCAGGCTTTTGTCGTCGATCACCGAAAGCCGAACCAGCATCGCCGGCCAGCCCTTGTAATGATCGGTCTCGAAATAGAGTTGCGGATCGAGTTCCAGCAGCATTTCCTTTTCTTCGAGTGCACACATGACGACAAGCGTGTCGCCGTCCTTCATGCGTACGAAGCTCTTGTCTTTCACCAGCAGTGCCGGCGTGCCGTAGGAGGTGCCGATGGTAACCTCCGGCAAGCCGGCGGCTTCCGCCAGCTTGACGACCCGTGCGAAATTGCGGTCGAGATCCTCGCTCATCCCGTCAGCATATCACATGGCCATTGTCCGTCACCGGCCCCGGGCCTGCAGGCAGTCGCTGGCACACTCGGCCGCGCGCGGCCAGGGCCAGCCGGGGAAGGGCAGATCACCGAGTTCGCGTTCGTCCATCCGCTCGAGATCCGGGTGCTGCAGCGGGTCGCGCGCCCAGGCTAGTCGCGTATCCTGCTTCCGACTTTCAAAAGTGGCGAATGCGGTCAACATCGAGAGAAGCTTCAACATGGCGGACCATCCTTTCGATGCTTGGATGATCTGCCTGTCTCGCTCTCTTTTCAATTGAGAATGGTACCGGACGGGTTTAGGAAAACTATATGAGAGACTTGAATTCCGTCCATTTGAACGGGCTTCGCGCCGTCGAAGCGGCCGGTCGCCTTGGTTCGTTGGCGGCTGCTGCCGAGGAGCTCGGCGTGACCTCAGGCGCCGTCAGCCAGCAGATTGCCAAGGCGGAGGCCCAGCTTGGCCGCATCCTATTCGAGCGCACGCCGCGCGGCCTCGTTCCGACCGACTTTGGCCAGCGCTTCCTCGTCCGCCTCAGCAACGCCTTTCAGGAACTGGCGGAGGCCGTGGCCTCGGCTCGGCGGCGCGACGAGTCGGTGCTGACGATCTCGGTGGCGCCGGTCTTTGCTGCCCGCTGGCTGGTCTATCGGCTGAACCGTTTCGCCGAGCGCCACCCCGACATTCGCCTGCGCATCGATGCCACGACCAAGCTCGTCAATCTCGACACATCGGATGTGGATGTCGGCATCCGTGTGGGCTCGGGCGACTGGCCTGGCGTTAAATCCGAACTGCTGTTGCAGCAGGAGGTCTTTCCCGTCTGTTCGCCGGTCGTGGCGCAGAACTTGCGCGTACCTGCAGATATTCTAAAGCTCCCCGCCGTGATCGACGGACACTCGATGTTCAGCTGGGAGGTGTGGCTTCGCGAAGTCGGCCTCTCCGGTGCCGAAATGACCGTTCGCCACACGTTCAATGAGGCGTCGCTGGTGCTCGATGCGGCGATCTCGGGGCAGGGGGTCATGCTCGCCTGGCAGACGCTCGCCGGCTTCGCGATCACCCAGGGAAGTCTGGTCGTGCCCTTCGGTATCCGCGTGGGCACAGGCTACGGCCACTATTTCGTCAGCTCGCCATCGCGGCGGGAAAGCAAGGCCGCAGCCGCCTTCAAGCGATGGGTTCGTGACGAGGTGGAGGAGGGCATGCGCCTTCTCGATCTCAGGGCGCCGCGTGTACGCTTCGACGCGGCGACCATGCGCTGATCATTTGAAGCGAGCCCCCTCCGGACGGCTCAATCCGCCGGCTCTTTCAGCCGCTCTTCCATCATCGCCTTGAAAGCCGGGCGGGCATGGCAGCGGGCAAGCCAGGCCGAAACGCGTGGATGCTTCTCGAAGAGCTGCTTCTGGCTCATGGCGTAGCGGAAGACTTCCGCGAGATTGAGGTCGGCTACGGTGAAGCGATCGCCAACCAGGTAGTCGCGCCCGTCGAGATGCGCTTCCAGGCGGGTAAACACCTTGTCGAGGGACTGGGCGCAGGTAGCGATCGTTGCCCTGCCTTCGTCGGTTTCCTCGGTGCCGTAGTCGTAGGTCAGGATGATCTGCACCGCCTGCGGCTCGACCTCGGTCGCCGCCCACATCGTCCAGTTGCCCATCAGTCCCTCTTCACGGATATCAGCCGGTCCGAGCGGGCCGCCGTATTTGCGCGCAAGGAAGAGATTGTTGGCAAGCGATTCCGTCAGCACGACGCCGTCATCTTCGATCGCCGGGATCAGCCCCATCGGGTTGACGGCGAGGAAGGCCGGCGACTTGGTGTTGATGGGCGCATCGGCGGCAAGCGGATCGGCGACCCGGCGTGCCTGGAGGACCGGCACGGACTTGAAGGGGATGCCGAGCTCCCGCGCCATCCAGTAATTGCGCGATGCGCGCGAGCGATAGACCCCGTAGATCGTCAGCATGTCGAATTCCTCCCGTCGTTGCCGTGACCTTGTCTTAAGGCAAGCGCGTAGCAGGGCGGAAGTCGATGCCGCTGATATCACGCATGAAATCTTTTGATAGGCCATGCGGCTCATTGATGGCTTGCCTTTCGCGCCGTTGGTCTTTAGCTGTCGCAGTCGATTTTGGGGGGGCACTTTTGGCGCAACGGTTTCTAGGCGATCGGTTGACGGACTTGGCGGCGCGTTTGCTCTGCGCACTTGTCCTCGTCATCTCGGCCCTGATCCAGCAGCCGGCGGCAGCCATGCCGATTGCGCCGAACACGACCGCCTACGTGCTTCCCGATGGCACGTTTGCCGATCTCTGCCTCACCGGCCACGACGATGCCGACGGAAAGGGTGGTACGAAAGGCCATGGATGCCAGTCCTGCTGCCTCGTCGCGCCCGCTGATCTGCCGGCGCCGTATGCGATCGCCGCACCACCGCTATCTCTCGCCTGGCATGTGTCGGTTCCTGCCAATGAACTTCTGTTTGTTCGCGGTGTGCTCCGCGGCGGCACGGGCCCTAGGGGGCCACCATCGGGTTTCTCCCTGATATCCGCTTGAGCGGCGGCTGACGGCCTCCCAGGCGTCGAAACTGCTGTTCGACGTCGCCGGCCGTGATCCGCGATCGACCCGACCATCAAGAGGCGAAACCGCGATAATGCGGTCTTCCCCGGAGAAACCCATGACAAACGCATCCTTTACCGGCGCCGCAGCGCAGCCGGTCGCCGCCGAGCGCGGTATCTCCCTCTATCGCGCCATCTGGCGCTGGCACTTCTTTGCCGGCCTGCTCGTCATCCCGTTCATGATCAGCCTGGCCGTGACCGGCGGCCTCTATCTCTTCAACGACGAGATCGACGATACCGTCTTCGCCTACCGCAACATCGTGCCCGCCGGCACCGAACGGCTGCCGCCTTCGGCGATCGTCGCCACCGCCGTCGAATCCGTGCCCGGCAGCGCCGCCGTCTCCTATCGCACGCCCGCCGGTGCCGATCGCTCGGCCCGCGTCACGGTGGGTATCGGCAAGGCCAAAATGCTGGTCTTCGTCGATCCCTATACCGGCGCCATCCTCGATCACGTCGCGCCCACGGAAGAGTTCAATCAGGTGGTTGAGGACCTCCATAGCCTCGACTACTTCGGCAAGTCGGTCGAAACGATCATCGAGATCGTTGCGGGCTTTGCCATCCTGCTGGTCTTCACCGGCATTTATCTCTGGTGGCCGCGCCAGCAGACCGGCGGCGTGCTGACCGTGCGCGGCACGCCCGCGCGCCGCGTGTTCTGGCGTGACCTTCATGCCGTGACCGGCATCGTCGCCGGGCTGCTGATCGTCTTCCTGGCCTTCTCCGGTCTTCTGTGGTCGGGCTACTGGGGCGGCACCGTCAATGGCAAGCTGACGGCTATGGGGCTCGGCTATCCCGCGGTGCTTTGGGACGAGGTGCCAACCTCGACCAAGGTCTCGACCGATGTCCTCCCCAGGGCGAACTGGCTGATGGAGAATGCACCGGTCCCGACCTCGAGCGGCGCTGCCGCCGAGCCGGTTGGCATCGACCGCGCGGTCGCCATCGCCGATGATGCCGGCATGCTGCCCGGCTATGAGCTGGCGCTCCCGACCGATGAGAGCGGCGTCTACACGGCCGCGATCTTTCCGGCCGACCTCGCACGGGAGCGCACGATCCACATCGACCAGTACTCCGGCAAACCGCTCGTCGATGTCGCCTTTGGCGACTACCCGGCGCTCGGAAAGGCGATCGAATGGAGCATCAACGTGCACAAGGGGCAGGAGTGGGGACGCACCAACCAGTTGTTGATGCTTGCCGCCTGCCTGTCCATCGTGCTCGTATCCCTTTCCGCCGCCGTCATGTGGTGGAAGCGTCGCCCGGCGGGCCGCGTTGGAGTACCGCCGATGCCGCCGAAGCGCAGCGTCTATGCCGGATTGTGGATCATGGCCATCCTCTTTGGTCTGGCCTTTCCGCTGACGGGGCTCGCAATCCTCGTCATGGTGGTGGCCGACCAATTGCTGATGCTCTTCCCGGCGGCACACCGGCGGCTTTCTTGAGCAGTGCCTGAGGGGTGGCATTGTCCACCCCTTCTTTCATCTCCGATGACTTCGAGATTGCAACCTCTGCACGATTTTTCTACAAGTTATTTAGGAAGGGCTAACTCTTGCTCGTCTAACGTGAAGTGGGGAAAGATCGATCAGCGACGCGGCTGAGCGCGTCGGGAGGCCTTGCTTGGCGAAGAACACGTCTCGCAATCCGCGATATGCCGCCTTAAATGCTGGCGGCAACGAGGATACACGTCGTCTGATCGATGCCAGCCATCGGCTGGCTGAAGAAGTTGCGCGCATTTTTCCGACCGAACCCGACATCGCCGACCGCCACTACTGGTTGGAGACGATGATCAACCATGTGCCCGACTACATTTATGCCAAGGATGTCGAAGGGCGGTTCCTCATCGCCAACCAGGTGACTGTTGCCGACAACGGGCTGGAAGCGCTCAAGGATATCGTCGGCAAAACTGACTTCGATCTCCATCCTCAGCACATGGCACAGGCGATCGCCGACATCGAGCGCCGCGTCATCGAAACCGGCGAACCGATTTTCGGCATCGAGGAACGGGCGATCGTCAGCAAGGGCCGCGACCGCTGGCTGATGACCTCCAAGGTGCCGCTGCGCAACAAGCGCGGCGAGATTGTCGGCGTCGTCGGCGTGTCGCGCGATATCTCCGACAGAAAGGCGGCCGAGCGCCTGCTCGAGGGGCAGGCCCGCCTACTGGAAATGATCGCCAATAGCCGGCCGCTCGACGAATTCTTCCGCGACATGATCCTGCTGATCGAGGCGCTGATGACTGGCATCAAGGGGTCGGTGCTGTTGCTATCGGCCGATGGCCGCCATCTCTTCCATGGCGCGGCACCAAGCCTCGACGAGAGCTATTGCGCGGGGATCCATGGCGTCGAGATCGGCCCTCACATGGGCTCCTGCGGCACGGCGGCCTGGCGCGGCGAACAGGTGATCGTCTCGGACATTCTCGCCGATCCTCTCTGGGACGATTATCGCGAGCTCGTTCGACCCTATGGTTTCCGCTCCTGCTGGTCGACTCCCATCCATTCGCGCGATCGCAAGGTGCTGGGCACATTTGCGCTCTATTCCGGCGCGGTCTGCGTTCCCGACGAAGGGCAGAAGGAGCTGATTGCGATGGCGGCGCATCTGGCCGGCATCGCCATCGAGCGCAAGCAGGCGGAGGACCGTATCAGTTTCATGGCGCATCATGATGCGCTGACGGGCCTGCCCAACCGGGCGCTGTTCGAGGAGCAGGTCGCCGAGGCGCTGGAGGCCCTGCGCGGCACCGGTCAATGGGCGGTGCTCGCCTTCCTCGATCTCGATAATTTCAAGCTGGTCAACGATACGCTCGGCCATGCGGCCGGTGATGAGCTGTTGAAGGTCACCGCCTCCCGCATGCGCTCGTCGGTGCGCAAGTCGGATATGGTCGTGCGCGTCGGCGGCGACGAGTTCATTCTGCTTCTGAACGGCCTTCCCTGCGAGCGGGATGTCGTGCTCGCGAGGCTTGAAGATATTCGCCGCGCCATCGCGGGGCCGATGCAGATCGAGGGCCGAAGCCTGCAGGTCACCTGCAGCATGGGCGTCGCCTGCTTTCCCAATCAGGGCAAGACCGTCGGCGAGCTGCTCGCCAATGCCGATATGGCGATGTATCGGGCCAAGGAGCTCGGACGCAACAATCTGCAGGTCTTCACGGAGGAAATGGCCGCCAAGGCGCACGAGAAGCTGCGTCAGCAGGAAGAGCTGCGCACGGCGTTGGCGCGTGAGGAGTTCTTCCTGCAGTACCAGCCGCAGATGAATCTTGCGAATGGCCGCGTTTTCGCAGCCGAAGCCTTGCTTCGATGGCGTCATCCCGAGCGGGGCACGGTCTCGCCGGCCGAGTTCATTCCGCTTGCCGAAGAAACCGGGCTGATCGTGCCGATCGGCGACTGGGTGCTGCGCGCCGCCTGCCGGCAGGCCAGGGACTGGCAGGATGCCGGCCTGCCGCCGCTGATCGTCAGCGTCAACGTTTCGGCGCGCCAGTTCCGCGAGCGCAACTGGGCAGGTCACGTGGCGGCAATTCTCGCCGAAACCGGGCTTGAGCCCTGCTGTCTCGAGCTTGAGCTGACGGAAAGCCTGATCATGCAGGACGTGCCGGGGGCGATTGCCACCATGCATGAGCTGCAGGCGATCGGCGTGCACCTGGCAATCGACGATTTCGGCACCGGCTATTCGAGCCTCAGCGCCTTGAAGCGCTTCCCGGTGCGCCGCCTTAAGATCGATCGGTCCTTCGTTGCGGATATTCCTGTCGATCTCGACGACAACGCGATCACCGCGGCGATCATCTCACTCGCCCAAAATCTTGGCCTGCGCGTCATCGCCGAAGGTGTGGAAAACCAGGCCCAGGTCGAGTTCCTGCGCCAGAGCGGCTGTGACGAGATCCAAGGCTATTTCTTCAGCCGGCCGCTCTCCGCGCCGGATTTTGAAACACTGATGCGCCAGCCACGTTTCAACGCTCACAGCGTCTGAGTTCTCTTCGTTTCACGCCAAGACGCAAGCTTCGGTCCAGCCGGAAATGCAAGCATCGCCCCATTCCGAGGGGCTGTGCGTAGTATTTCGTTAAGCAATTTCATGCAGCACTCCTCAGGCCGCACTCAAGCCCTTCAGAGTTCGATGTCCTCTTCAGTCGTCTTCTCCCGCCGTCAGTTTCTCCGCTCGTCCGGATTGGCTCTTGCCTCCGCCGGTCTTGCAGGCTGCACCTCCTCGATGAACACGGATGTCTTCCGCTATGAGACGGCGCCTGTGTTCCGCAATCCCGCGCTCGAGGGACGCTTTACCGATCCGCGCGCCGGAGGCATTTATGAGGGGCAGGATGGCCCAGGGCCAGTTCCGACCGGTCTACCGCCGCAGGGCCTTTATGTTTCGGACATTTATGCCTCGATGTACGACGGCGGCTATCAGGTGCCGGAGGTACCGTTCCGTCAGATCGACGCGCGCTTCTATCGTCAGGAGGTCAGCGATCCGTTTGGCGAACAGCCGGGAACGATCGTTGTCGATACCGGCGACCGCTACCTCTATCTGATCCAGCCGGGCGGCCGGGCACTGCGCTACGGCGTTGGCCTCGGCCGTGAAGGTTTCGCCTGGTCGGGCCGCGGCGTCATCCAGTGGAAGCAGAAGTGGCCGCGCTGGACCCCGCCGGACAGCATGGTCGCCCGCCAGCCGCAGCTGAAGCCATATTCGGCCAAGAACGGCGGTATGGCGCCGGGCCTCAACAACCCCTTGGGTTCACGCGCGCTCTACATCTTCCAGAACGGTCAGGACACGCTCTACCGCGTCCACGGAACGCCGGAATGGAAGTCGATCGGCAAGGCCGTCTCGTCCGGCTGCGTTCGCATGCTCAATCAGGATGTCATGGACCTTTACGATCGCGTGCGTGGCAAGGCGCCGATCCTCGTCATCTGACAACCACGGGCGTCGTCGCTCGCGGCATCCGTCCAGTCCAAGGGGCGGCCCTGCAAGTCCGATAGTATGGTTGCAGTCAGTCTGCGCCGTGGCCGGAATTGAGCTGCCGCGTCAACTGATGCAGCGTGTCCCGGATTTCACCCGCTTCTTCCAGGCTGCAGCCTGAAGCCTTGCCGATATCCATGAGAATGCCGAAGGCCTCGCTTTTCAAATCGCGGCCTTTCTCCGTGAGGCGAACGATTACCTGTCGCTCGTCACCTGGGTCGCGCTGCCGCGCGACAAAGCCGGCTGCCTCCAGGCGTTTCAGAAGCGGCGACAGCGTTCCGGAATCGAGCCCTATCTCCTCGCCAATGCGCTTCACCGTCATTTCGTCCTGTTGCCATAGCGCAAGCAGCACGAGATATTGTGGGTAGGTGAGGCCGAAACGATCGAGCAGCGGCTTGTAGGCACGATTGAAGGCATGCGCCGCCGAATAGACGGCAAAGCAGAGCTGCTTGCCGAGCGACAGCGCCTCCTCCGGAATGGTGTCTATATGTGCCGCTTTGTTTGCCATGGTCGCATTCTCGCAAAAACAGGGCGAAAATGCAATTTGCAAAATTAATTTGCACGCAATTGAATTTTGCGCTATCTAACCCTCATCCACTTGGAAACGCAAAGGAGACCGCCAATGCCTATTCTCTACCGCACCACTGCATCCGCAACCGGTGGCCGTGCTGGCCAGGCCAAGAGCGCCGATGGCGTTCTCGATGTTACTCTTACTGTGCCGAAGGAACTTGGCGGCGACGGCGCCCGCGGCACCAATCCTGAACAGCTCTTTGCCGCCGGCTACTCGGCCTGCTTCCTCGGCGCCCTGAAGTTCGTCGCCGGCAAGGAGAAGGTAAAGCTTCCGGAAGACACGAAAGTGACGGGAACAGTCGGCATTGGTCCGCGCGAAGATGGCACCGGCTTCGGTATCGATGCCGCGCTCGAGATTACGTCTCCGGGCGTCGACAAGGCGGTTCTCGAAGACCTCGTCCAGAAGGCGCATATCGTTTGCCCCTATAGCCACGCGACCAAGGGCAATATCGACGTCAAGCTGACGGTCGCCTGACATCTGAATTCCAATCGGAATCGAAAAGCCCGGCGGATCGTTCCGCCGGGCTTTTGTTTTCTCGCAGATAATGATGCTCCACGCAGGCGCTGCCGACGGAGAAGGCCGTTAGCCGTGGGCTATGCCTTCTTCAAAAACTCGGTGCGCAGCACCAGGCCCTTGATCTTCTCTACCCGGCATTCGACTTCGTCAGGGTTGTCGGTGAGGCGAATACCCTTAACCATCGTGCCGCGCTTCAGCGTCGTCGAAGTGCCTTTGACCTTCAGATCCTTGATCAGGGTAACGTTGTCACCGTCCTGGAGGATGGCGCCGTTCGAATCCTTAACGTCCATGCGAATGTTCCTTTCAAAGTAACGACGCGCCCCGATCAAAATCGGGGCGCGGGCAAAATAACGACCTCAAGCGTTGCCGGTTGCCGCGGTTGTGTTCAGCGCCGGCTGAGGCTGCCGAGGATGCCGCGCACCAGGGCGCGGCCGACCTGGGTGGCAACGGTGCGGGCGACCGATTTCATCGCGGCTTCGACGACCGTCTCGCGCTGGTAGCCGGAGCTGCGCGGGCGCGCCTGCTTGCCGGCCGGGGCGGCCGGCTCGTCGTCGCCGAAGCCGGGCAGCGTCCAGCGGCTGCCGCCGGTATCGGCTTGCGTTGTCTCCTGCTCCGCCTGTTCCTGCGCCTCAGCCTGCGCGTCGGCTGCCTTCTTGGCGCGTGCCGCCAGGATCTCATAGGCCGACTCGCGATCGAAATCCTCGTCGTAGAGGCCACGGACGGGGCTGACATCCATCACCTTCTGCCGCTCGGCCTCCGTCAACGGGCCGACGCGGGATTGCGGCGGACGCACGAGCGTGCGCTCGACCATCGAGGGCGCTCCCTTGCCTTCGAGCGTCGAGACGAGAGCCTCGCCGGTGCCGAGATTGGTGATGACGGTTGCGCAGTCGAAGTCCGGGTTCGGGCGGAAGGTGTCGGCGGCGGTTTTGACCGCCTTCTGGTCGCGCGGCGTATAGGCGCGAAGCGCGTGCTGAACGCGGTTGCCGAGCTGGCCGAGGATCGTTTCCGGCACGTCGAGCGGGTTTTGCGTGACGAAGTAGACGCCCACGCCCTTGGATCGGATGAGCCGCACGACCTGTTCGACGCGCTCCGTCAGCGCCTTCGGCGCGTCGTTGAAGAGCAGATGCGCCTCATCGAAGAAGAACACCAGCTTGGGCTTGTCCGGGTCGCCCACCTCAGGCAGTTCCTCGAACAGCTCCGAAAGCAGCCAGAGCAGGAAGGTCGCGTAAAGACGCGGGTTCATCATCAGCTTGTCGGCCGCCAGCACCGAGATCGCGCCACGCCCGTCATTGGTCGTGCGCATGATGTCGGTGATCTTCAGCGCCGGCTCGCCGAAGAAGTGCTCGGCGCCCTGCTGCTCGAGGATCAAGAGTTCGCGTTGGATCGAGCCGACCGAGGCCTTGGAGATGAAACCGAACTGATTGGAAAGCGCGCTGGCATTGTCGCCCATGTAGTTGAGCAGCGCTTGCAGGTCTTTCAGGTCGAGCAGCGGCAGGCCGCCCTCGTCGGCGATCTTGAAGGCGATGTTGAGCACGCCTTCCTGGGCGTCGGTCGCGTTCATCAGCCGCGACAGGAGCAGGGGGCCCATTTCCGACATGGTGGTGCGGACGCGGTGGCCCTTTTCGCCGTAGAGGTCCCAGAAGATGACCGGGAATTCCTGGAACTCGTAGGGGTTCGTCGGCAGGCCGATCTGCTCGGCACGCTTCAGGATGAAATCCTTGGGCTCGCCGATCGCGCCGATGCCGGAGAGATCGCCCTTGACGTCGGCGCAGAAGACGGGGACGCCGGCATTGGCAAAACCTTCGGCGAGGACCTGCAGGGTGATGGTCTTGCCGGTTCCGGTCGCGCCGGTGATCAGGCCATGGCGGTTGCCGAACTTCAGTTCCAGATACTCGCCCTTGTTGATCGAATCATCAGGCTTGCGGCTGGTGCCGATAAAGAGCTTGCCTTCTTCCAACATGTGGGCTTCATCTCCGTTTCATCAATGAAAGCGGGCGGTTCGCGGTTGATCGCGAGTGCCCGTCATCGAAATGTGCCTAGTTTTCTGTTATAGGTGCTGCGGTTGCGCCCGGCAACAAGACTGTGGCAGCCTGCAACCGGAAACACGACGCGGATGTCGCAGGCGAATCGTCGCCTTGCCATGAACGTGGCGCGATGAAACCATAGACTTCGGACGGTGGCGCATAGGCCGGAAAGGGCCGCGCAAAACCGTGGTCGTCAGGCCGTTCGCAGCTTGTCATTGCCGATGCGATCATTTACCTTGACGTCAACGTCAAAATCCAAGTGAGGGAGTTTTTCCATGAATGAACTGGTCACGCGCGTCGCGGAGAATGTCGGCATCGAGCCTGCAACGGCCGAAAAGGCTGTCGGCATGATCCTCGGCTTCCTGCAGCGCGAAGCCGCTGACGGCCCGGTTGCCCAGATGATCGAAGCGATTCCGGGCGCCTCCGAGCTCATCGCCCAGTACAATGGCGAAGGCACGGGTGGCGGCGGTCTGCTCGGTGGCCTGATGTCGGCGATCGGCGGCGGCGGCGTCATGGCGCTCGGCCAGCAGCTGATGAGCCAGGGCCTCGGCATGGGCGAAATCACCTCGCTCGCCAAGGAGACCATCGCGTTTGCCAAGGAAAAGGCAGGCGATGAAGTGGTCGACGAAGTCGTCGCCTCGGTTCCGGGCCTCAGCCAGTTCGTCTGATCCGCGGACAACCCGCCGGAAATGCCGAACCCACCGGTTTGCCGCCGGTGGGTTTTTCTTTGCGATTTGCCTTTTGGCGCATCGTCGCCATCACCCTTTCTGGGCTTTGGCCCGCAGCGTCCTCTCGAGCGTCGATGAGAGGAAGATGCAGAGCAGGGCGCCGACGCCGATAAAGGCCGCGCCGGAACTCCATCCATAGCGCTCGATCGCCGTTCCGACCGCGACCGGGCCAACGAGCTGCCCGAGGTTGCTGCCCTGCATCAGCAGCCCCATCGCCATCGGTGCAAGTGCCGGGCGCGGCGACAGGAGCGGCACCGACGAAATCAGCGTTGCCGGAATGAGGCCGCCGATCGCGGAAAACAGAAGGCAGAGGCCGACAGTCAGAGTATCGCCGGGCTGACCCAGAAAGATCCACAGACCGGACACGCCCATCAGCACCGCAGCGGTGGCGATCAGCCGTCCGCGGGTGAAACCGCGCGACAGCAGATGACCGGCGGTGAGATTGCCGATGACATTGACCAGCGTGATGACGGCGCTGATGACGCCGACGGCTGCGAGCGAGACTTTCAAGCGCTCGACAAGCAGGATCGGCAGGAAACTGGAAAGCGTAAAGCTCATCAAGCTGAAGAGGGAAAAGAGCACAAAGAGCAGCACCGGGCCGCGGCTCGTCAGTGTGTCGGCCACATCGGTCTGGAAACTGCTGCCGATTGAGCGAGGTGTCTTCGGCTGCGGCGACACAACCAGGAAAACTGCCAGCAGGCTTGTGAGCGCGACCATCCCGTTGCTCCACCAGATCGCCTGCCAATCGGGAAAAATGGGCCCGGTCAGCATGGCGGCCGCGATGCCAGCCGGCATGAAACAGCTCCACAGCGAAAAGACGAGGTCGCGGCGATCCGATGTCACCAGGCGCATGAGAATGGCCGGGCCGGCCACGACGACGAGCAGGAACCCGAAACCTTCGACGATGCGCGACAGCAGAAGCAGCGCGAACGCGTGGCTGGTTGCTCCACTGAAAGAGCCGAGCGCCAGCATCGCCATCCCGATACCAAGCAGACGCCGGTCCCCGGCCGCAGTGACGAACGCGCCGGCCGTCATGCCGCCGACGACGCCGACAATGGCGAAGATCGAGGTGATCCAGCCAAGGGCGGAGAGATCGAGCCCGAGGTCGGCCTGAAGCAACGGGCCGGCGATCAGCCCCTTGCCGACCTGCATCGCCGCGACCACGCCGGCGGCAACGACCGTCATCACGCTCGTCCAATCGGTTCTCTCCCGGACGAAGGTTGCCGCTGTGGCCATCAGGCGAACTCCGCCACGCGCGCACGACCAGCGACCAGCGCTGCCGCCAGGTCTGCGACGTGGCGTCCCTGGAAGCGTGCTCCTTCCAGCTCGTTGGCGCTCGGCCGACGGTCGCCGCCATTGCCGTCGTCGGCGAGCGTTGAGGCGCCATAGGGCGAGCCGCCGGTGATTTCGTCCATGCGCATCTGACCCTTGAAGCTGTAGGGCAGGCCGGCAATCACCATACCGAGATGGAGAAGCACGGTATGGGTGGCGAGGATTGTCGATTCCTGGCCGCCATGCTGGCTTCCGGTCGAGGTGAAGACGCTGCCGATGCGGCCGACCAAGGCGTCGCGCGCCCAGATACCGCCCGCCTGATCGAGGAAGTTTTTCATCTGGGCCGCCATGTTGCCGAAGCGTGTCGGCGTACCGATGATGATCGCATCGTAGTTCGGCAGTTCCGCGACGGTCGCCACCGGCGCCGCCTGGTCGCGTTTGTAGCCCGCCTTGATGGCAACGGCTTCCGGCACGATTTCGGGTACGCGTTTGAGTGCGACCGTGGCGCCAGCGGCGCGCGCGCCCTCGGCAACCGCCGCCGCCATGGTCTCGATATGACCGTAGGATGAGTAGTAGAGCACGAGTATCCTGGCCATCGGGCTTCCTTCCTTCTGAGCACTTGCTGTTCGGAAAAGAAGATGGATGCTTTCCATGATCTGAAGAAGTGAGATAATTTTCATCAAATTGATCTATGGAATCGATCATGCTGGATGCCCTGACACTCGATCAGATGCGGACCTTCGTGACCGTCGCCGAAAGCGGGAGTTTCCGTGCGGGTGCCGCCCGGCTATCCCGAGTGCAGTCGGCGGTCAGCCATGCCATCGCCAATCTCGAGACGGAACTCGGAGTCGCCCTGTTTGATCGCTCGGGCCATCGGCCGGTGCTGACACAGGAAGGGCAGGCGCTGCTCGCCAATGCCCGCGATATCCTGCTGCGGGTCGATGCCATGCGCGCCCGCGCGCGCGGGCTTGGCGAGGGCATCGAGTTGGAGCTTTCCGTGATAGTCGACACGCTCTTCCCGATCGAGACAGTTGGGCTGGCCCTGAACGAGATGCGGACGATCTACCCCAATGTTTCGATCAGGCTCGCGGTTTCACCGCTGGGCGGACCGCTGGATGGCCTCGTCGAACGCCGCTTCACTCTCGGCATCATAGTCGGGGAGGATTTCCGCGATCCGGCTATCGCCCGCCAGGCGCTTTCGACGGTTCAGATCGTTGCAGTCGTTGCGGCGCATCATCCCCTGGGGTTGAGTGCCGGCGATGGCGCACTCGAAAATGCCGAGCTTGCCGACCATCTGCAGATCGTGCAGTCCGATCCGTCGCAGCGCACGGTGGGGCGGGATTTCGGCGTGCTCTCGCCGCAGACTTGTCGCGTCAGCAGCCAGGATACGAAACATGCGATGATCCGGGCAGGTCTCGGTTGGGGCCGGCTGCCGCTCTGGCAGGTGGAGCGGGATCTCGAAGAGGGCCGGCTGGTGCGCATGCCGACGACGGCCCTTGGCCGCAACAGTCAGGTCGGTGCAGAGGCCTATCTCGTGCATCGGATCGACGAGCCGCTCGGCCCCGCCGCCCGTGTTTTCGGTGAGGCGCTTGCCTTGCGCTGCGCCGAGGCCTAGCGCAATTCCAGGAAAAGTGTGAAACGGTTTTCCGTCAGGAATTGCGTAATTTCAAAGACTTAAATCATTCCAGTGTTTCGATGAAACAATGAAATGATCTAACGGCGCCCTGCGGCTGCAAACATCAGAGTGAAGATGACGAGGACGGCGCCCACGCCAAGCGGGCCGGCGATAGGGTCGATGAAGTTCATCAGCGCGCCGGTGGCGCCCGACCCTGCAGCGCTGCCGGCGGCATAGGCGAGCGAGAAGGCGGCACTGCCGGCAACGAGCATGCTGCCGCGATATTCTTCTCCAAGCATCGTCAGGGCGGCCGTGTAGAGCGCGAAGCTCGCCGCGCCGATGAAGGCGAATGTCAGCAGCAACGCCACGTTCGAAGAAAGGAACGGCACCAGAAGGTAGCCGGTGGCGGCGACGGCGGCTGCTGAGATTGCCACGCGGCGGCGCGGCAGCCGGTCGAGAAGCACGCCGATGAAGGGCTGCGCCAGCGCGGTCGGGATCGCCAGCGCCGTCACGCTGAGCGCGGCAAAGGCCTGGCTGTGGCCCGTCTTGACGAAGTAGACCGGCATGGCCGAGATCGCCGCGATATCGGCAAAGCCGAACATCAGCACCATCAGGATCAGCATCGGCGCCTTCGCGAAGAAGGCGAAGAGGTCGCGTGTCGAAGAAGGCTCGGGCCGGGTGCGGGCACCCATGGTGAGGAGCCCGGTGAGGAAGGCGACGAGCGCGATGTAGATCGCCAGCAGCGCAAAGCCGAGGCCGCCGCTGGTGCCGAGCAACGGGATCGCCAGCGGACCGGCGGCAAAGCCGCCGCACATGCCGGCGCCGTAAAGGCCGGAAACGCGACCGCGCAGCCGGTCGGGACAGGCCGTGTTGAGCCAGGCTTCGCCGAGCATGAACACCATGCTGACGAAGAAGCCGAGGGCGAAACGGGCGATAAACCAGATGGGAAGCTCCGACGTCGAGGCAAGCGTCGCGAGGCAGATGGAGCAGCCGCAGAGACTGGCGATGATCAGCTTGTCGGCGGAGCCAAGCCGAGTCAACCGGCCGAGAAGCAGGGTCGCCACGCCGAGACCAGCGGCAAAGCCCATGGCATTGAGGCCGATCATGCCGGCGGAAACACCGCGACTCTCAAGCGAAAGGGAGATCAACGGATAGGTGAGCCCCTGCGCCACCGAGAAGGCGGTGACCCCCAGGACGACGGCGATGATCGCCGGCCAGTCGGGAGCGAAATCGCTCGTCTGTGCCTCGTGCAATGACATCGCCCCCTCCCTCTGATCGGTGTCTGCGGGCCATGTCCATATCGTATCCGCCGCCGGCAGGGAATTGGCCGGCGGCGAAATGGCGGAGCGGGATGAGGAAAAGTGTGAGCGGTTTTCCGCCCGCATCCCGCTCCACTACAAGAGAGCAGATCAGGCGGCCTTGTCCCAGACCGGAGCCAGACCTTCCGGATTGACGATGCGGCCATCCGGGCGGGCAAGCGCGTGGATCTCGGCCATCTCGCCGTCGCCGAGCGCGAAGTCGAAGATCGCGAAGTTTTCCTTCAGGCGATCGATCGTCGCGGTCTTGGAAAGCGTGATCACGTCCTTCTGCTGCACCAGCCAGCGAAGAGCCACCTGGGCGGCCGTCTTGCCGTGGCGTGCGCCGATCTCCTTCAACAGTGGATCGTTCGGGACCTTGCCGTTCGCCATCGCGTAGTAGGCAGTGATCGACATGCCGTGCTTGCGCGCGATCTCGAGCACCTTGGTCTGGTCGAGATAGGGATGGTATTCGACCTGGTTGGTGGCGATCGGGGCGTCGCTGAGCGTCACAGCCTCTTCCATCTGCGCCGTGTTGAAGTTGCTGACGCCGATATGACGGACCTTGCCGGCCTTCTGCACCTCGTTGAGGGCACCGATGCGCTCGGCCATCGGCACGTCACTGCCGCCCGGCCAGTGCAGGAGAAGCAGGTCGACATGGTCGGTCCTCAGCTTTTTCAGGCTCTCGTCGACCGAGGCGAGGAAGTCGCGATGCGCATATTTGTCGACCCAGACCTTGGTGGTGAGGAAGATGTCGGCGCGCGACACGCCGGAATTGTGGATGGCTTCGCCGACCTCGGCCTCGTTGCCGTAGATCTGGGCCGTGTCGACGTGGTGGAAGCCGAGCTTGAGCGCTTCCGGCAGCACCCGCAGCACGTCGGCGCCGGGCATGCGGAAGGTACCGAAGCCGAGCGCCGGGATGTTGGCACCGTTTGAATTGACGGAATGCATGGTGGGTAACTCCTTGTACTTGACCTGCTGTACTTGGCGAGCGCCCGGCCGGATGGCCGGGCGAAAAAGGAACGATCTATAGGTGGTCCTCAGGGGCGGCGGTTCAAGCCGGTTGGTAGGCGGCGCCGGCCCGACGATCAAGAACGCCGCTCAAAAGCGTGAGCAGCAGCGCGGCGGCGACAAGCAGGGCGCCGATGACGGGCGTCATGCCGAGGCCGAGCGGTGAGGCGACGATCAAGCCACCGAGCCAGGCGCCGACGGCAATGCCGAGGTTGAAGGCGGCGATATTCAGCGCCGAGGCGACATCGACGGCGCCCGGGCGGTATTGCTTGGCAAGCTGCACCACATAGAGCTGCAGGCCGGGAACATTGGCGAAGGACAGGAAGCCGAGCGCGGCGAGCGTCACCAGCGTCAGGACCGGCGAGGGGGCCGTGAAGGTGAAGAGCACCAGCACGGCCGCCTGGGCCAGAAACAGGCCGATAAGCGCCTTGACCGGGTCTCGGTTGGCGATCTTGCCGCCGGCAATGTTACCGATGGCGATCGCAACGCCATAGAACACGAGGATCAGGCTGACGGCGCCTTCCGAGAAACCGGTGATGTCCTGCAGGATCGGCGCGAGGAAGGTGAAGGCGACGAAGGTGCCGCCGTAGCCGAGCGCGGTCATGGCAAAGACGATCAACAGGCGGCCGGACCCGAGCACGCGCACCTGGTCGATAAGCTTGGCCGGCGGGGCCTTGGAGAGCGTGTTCGGCAGCAGGGCGATGATGGCGGTGAGCGCGACGACGCCGAGACCGGTCACGGCCCAGAAAGTGGCACGCCAGCCGAAGGTCTGGCCAATCCAGGTGCCGAGCGGCACGCCGGTGACGATCGCGACGGTGAGGCCCATGAACATCATGGCAATGGCCGAGGCGCGGCGGTCTTCCGGAACGAGATCGGCGGCGATGGTCGAGCCGACAGAGAAGAACACGCCATGGGCAAAGGCGGAGATGACCCGCGCAATGAGCAGCGGTTCATAGCTCGGCGACAATGCTGCGGCAGCATTGCCGACGATGAACAGCGCCATCAGGCCGATCAGGAGCGGTTTGCGCTCGATCCGGCCGGTGAGCGCGGTCAGCACCGGAGCGCCGAACGTGACGCCAAGCGCATAGACGCTGACGATCAGACCGGCGAGCGGCAGGGTGACGTTGAGGTCAGTGGCGACCGTCGGCAGCAGGCCGACGATCACGAATTCCGTAGTTCCGATCGCATAGGCCGCGATCGTCAGCGCAAGGATAGCAATAGGCACGACGAGACCTTTCCCACCCGGCTGGGAGGAACCGGGCGCGTTGGTTGTTGTTGAAGTCGGGCGGAATATGAGCCTTGGCACTCATCATGATAATCAGCATAATGGTACAAAGGACTGTGAATTCATTTCAAAGGTGGCGCATGGACAATCGGGCGGGTGAAATGGAGGTCTTCGTTGCCGTTTCGGAGACCCGCAGCTTTTCGGCCGCTGCGCGGCGCCTGAAGCTGTCACCGTCTGCGGTCAGCAAACTGGTGACCCGCATCGAGGACCGACTTGGCACGCGGCTGCTCGTGCGTTCGACCCGGACGCTGCAACTGACGCCGGAGGGGGAAGTCTATCTGCAACGCGCCCAGCGGATCCTCACGGAAATCGTCGAGACCGAGCAACTGGTCGCTGCCGGCGGCCGCATGACGCCGCGCGGGCTGTTGCGGGTGAACGCCGCAGTCGGCTTTGGCGAGCGCTACATCATGCCGCTCGCGCCGGAGTTCCTCGCCCGCTATCCGGAGGTACAGCTTGATCTGACGCTCACCGACAGCATGATCGACGTCGTCGGCGAGCGCGCCGACGTGGCGATCCGCACCGGCCCGCTGCGCGATTCATCCCTCAAGGCGCGCAAGCTCATGGAAAGCCGTCCGGTCGTGATCGCATCGCCCGCCTATCTGGAAACGCACGGGACACCGAATACGCCCGATGAACTCGATGGTCACAATTGCATTCGCTTCAATTTCCGTCGCAGCGTCGACGAATGGGCGTTCCGCGCGCCGGGACAGCCGGTTGCGGAACTCCGCTCGGTCTTCGGCAACATGCAGGTCTCGAGCGGGTCGATCGTCCGCCAGCTTTGCCTTGCCGGCATTGGCATTGGCCGTATCGGCCGTTTCCACGTCGAGCCGGACTTCGAAGCCGGAACGCTCGTGCCACTGCTCGAAGATTATCAGTCGGGCGAGATCGAGACGGTCTACGCCGTCTATGCCGGACACGAGCATCTCGCCGCCCGTATCCGTGCCTTCATCGATTTCCTGGTCGACCGAATGTAGCGTCGCCCGGCGCTACGCCTTCACCGCGACGATGAAAAATCTCGGGAAGCGCAGAAGGACCTTGCCGTCGCTCATGGCCGGATAGGCAGCGCGGATCCGGTCCGTGTAGTCGGCAGCAAAGGCGTCGCGTTTATCTTCCGGCAAGGCATCGAGATAGGGTCTGAGGCCGGTCCCCTTCACCCATTCGACGATCGCTTCGGCATTGGCGAGCCGGTGGTAGTAGATCGTGTGCCAGACCTCGATGCTGGCGGCCTGTGGCGCCAGGCATTCGACATAGGTTGCCGGGCCCGGCATGGGATTGCGGCGGACGGTCTTGCCGGCAAAGGCGTCAGTGAAAGCCGGGCTGCGAGTTGTCTCCTCCATCAGCAAATGGCTCGGCTCCCCGAGATTGTCCGGCATCTGGACCGCAAGCGTGCCGCCTGATGCGAGCGCTCCCATCAGTCTTTCGAAGATCGTGAGGTGGTTCGGCAGCCATTGAAAGACAGCGTTGCCGTAAAACAGCGAAGCGCCGGCAGGCGGGACCCAGGTTGCGAGATCCGCCTTCTCGAAAGTGATGCCCGGCAGCCGCTTCGCCGCCGCAACGAGCATGTTCTCGTCGCTGTCGAGGCCCGAAAGTGTGGCCTCGGGAAACCGGTCGCGGATGAGCTCGGTGGAGTTGCCCGGGCCGCAGCCGAGGTCGAAGGCGATGCCGTCGGGCAGCTCGGGCACTTGGGCGAGGAGATCTCTGGCTGGGCGCGTGCGTTCGTCTTCGAACTTCAGATACTGCGCAGGCGACCAGACCATGGGGAGATCCTTCAGATACCGAATTGCAGACTTTCGAGAGAGGGCAGGATCAGCGCCGGCCCGTGATCACGATATTCGTCCGGCATGTCCGCGCGGTTGATCCATACGGTGCGGAAGCCGAATTTCGTCGCCCCGGCGATATCCCAGCGGTTCGACGACTGGAAGGAAACGGCATGCGGGTAAAGCCGGTAGCCGGTTGTGACGATGTCGTAGACGGCAGGCGCGGTCTTGAATGCCTTCACCGCGTCGACGGAAAACACGTCGTCGATGACGATGTCGAGTGCCGCGTTGCGGACCGCAGAGGCGAGCATGGCCGGCGAACCGTTGGAGAGGATGGCGATGCGGGCGCCGCGTTCCTTGAGCCCCTTCAGGACTGCCGGCACTTCCGGATAGCAGTCGAGCGTCCAGTAGGCATCGAGCAATCGCTTGCGAAGTTTCGGGTCGGCGGAGGGAAACCGTGCGAAGGCGTAGTCGAGCGACTGTTCGGTCAGTTGCCAGAAATCCTGATAGCTGCCCATCAGCGAACGCACCCAGGAATATTCGAGTTGCTTGGCTCGCCAGAGTTCGGAAAAAGCCTGCCCGTCCGGGCCGATCTCCTCAGCGTGGCGCCTGACAGCCGCATGCACGTCGAAGAGCGTGCCGTAGGCGTCAAACACATAGGCCGCGTGGGACATCTTTTCCTCCCGTCTTTTGTCTTCGGCGCTGGCGGGTCAAGGTCGAATCTTCCCGTCAAAGCCCGTCCGAAAACAAAGGCTTACAGCATCATGCCTGATCAGGCAGCCAACTGTCACCGTTCTTTCGTCGGATCATGTCAAATCTTTGTGCGATGCACAACGGCTGGCGGCCAAGCTGCGTATTTCTAGCTTCAGCTTTTGGCTGGTTTCCAGACCTTCGCCGGGAAGCGCAGTGCCTGCTTGGCGAGCTTGCCCTTGAGGCCGAGCGCCGTGTCGCAAAGGTTGACCACATGCCTGTTCGGCTTGGCCTCCGGGCGCAGCGCATGGAGTGCGGCGGCGGCGTCCTCCGGTGGCATATAGCGCGCCAGAATGCCGAGGGTGAGCGCGGTCGCGCGCCCGATGCCGCGAAGGCAATGGACGAGCAGATGGGCGTCTTCGGGCAGGCGGTCGACAAAGGCGAAGGTGGCTTCGATGGCTTGCGGACGCGCCGCATCCGGCTCGTCCGGATCGGTGGTGTCGCCGAAAAAGAGTTCCAGATGCTTTTCCGGTGGCAGCTCGATCATCGAGAGCAGTCGGCTGCCGGGAGCGCGGATCGAGATCAGATGCGTTGGCGCCCAGAGCGCGCGATTGTGTCGCGCTTCGGTCTGTGAGCTGACGATTGCCCGGATCCGCCATCCGGCCGGGTGCGCCGGATTGGTCTTGAGGATGGGATGATAGAGTTCATCCGTGGTGACGGCTGCCGCAAGCGCCATGGCAGGACCTCGCTCGTGATTCTTCTTTGCAGATTTTGCCCTGAAACCCGGCCGGGCTTAAGGGCAAAATCTTGGGAGGGGCGGAAAGCTGCCGTTGGAGCTGACGCTCACCCCGAATGGATATAGCGCCGCGACCAGCGGGACGGCACGAGAACGGTGGCAAGCGCAAGCCCAGCGGCGAGCGCAAAGGACGCCCAGAGCGAGGCCGCGCCGAAGTGGCGCTGCAAGAGAGCGCCGGCGACCGCGCCGGAGAACATGCCGAGCCAGGGCACGATCTGCACCAGCCACTGACGGTTCTTGTTGCCGAGCAGCCAGCGGCCGAGACCGCGCCCAAAGCGGGAGAGTGCGCCCGTCACGTAGGTAAGCCCGATCGGCAAGCCCTCGATATGTTCGACCGCCGCATTGACCAGGCCCATGGCGAGCACGACGCCGTAGAAATAGAAAGGTCGCGGCATAAGGGCCCCGAAACCGGCGCAGAGCATCAGCACGAGGCTGACCGTCGAGAGCAGGCCGACGACACCGAGGCGCGCGGCCACGATGACGCCAAGTGCGTTGCCGATGATGAACGCCCCGAGCGCGCCGACGAGCAGCAAGGCGCCGATAAAATCGCCATCGCCGAGCGCGATCGCTGCCCGGGTCGTGTTGCCGCTCATGAAGGAGACGAAATCGCCAATACTCAAGAGCCCGATCGCGTCGGTCATGCCGGCGAGGAAAGAGACCGTCGCGGCAATGGCAAGCGCCGTGCCGGTGCGCTGCCGCTTGATCAATCTTCGCCGTCTCGCAATGGTCATCTGCCTTGCCCCCGATCCGGAACAAGATTTAGCGCATTGAGGCCGTGAGTCGGAATGGGCGTTGCCGGCGTTCTCTCGCAAACGATGGTGTTTCGGCTGCCCCTGGCCGCATTAAAACCGCGTGATGACGCTTATGCCGAGGTCGGTTGCGCGGTCCATGGCGGTCAGCGCAGGGATCGCCTCTGCTAGCGAGATCTCCCGGCCTATCAGTTGCTGCGGCTTCAGCTTGCCGTCAGCGATCATCGCCAGCATGGCGTCGTAGCGCCAGGCCTGCATGCCGTGGCTGCCGTAGATCTCGAGCTCGTGGCCAATCACCTGCGCCATCGGGATCTGCGGCGTTGCCTGGTCGCCGAGCATCAGGCCGACCTGGACGTGACGCCCGCGCCGACGCAGGTTCTTGATCGAGTTGAAGCAGGTCACCGGGTTGCCGAGCGCGTCGATCGAGACGTGCGCGCCGCCGCCGGTGATGTCTTTCACCGCCGCAGCCACATCCTGCACTTCTCGGCCGTTGATCGTCGCGACCGCGCCGAGCGTCTTCGCGAAGGCGAGCTTGTCCTCGGCAATGTCGATCGCGATCGGCTGGGCGCCGAGCGCCGCTGCGATCATGATCGCCGACAGGCCCACACCGCCGCAGCCGTGTACAGCGACCCATTCGCCGCCCTTTGCCTTCGCCTGGTCGGCGATGGCGCGAAACGAGGTGGCAAAGCGGCAACCGAGGCTCGCGGCCGTGGTGAAGTCCATGCTTTCGGGCAGATGCACGAGATTCTGGTTGGCAAAGTCGAGTGCGACATATTCGGCAAAAGAACCCCAATGGGTAAAGCCCGGCTGGAACTGTGCCTCGCAGACCTGCTGGTTGCCGGAGCGGCATTCGCCGCAGCGGCCGCAGCCGGAAACGAAGGGCACGGTGACCCGGTCGCCGACCTTGTATCGCATCACGCCGCGGCCGGCGGCGGTGACAACGCCCGCCAGCTCGTGGCCCGGTACGTGCGGCAACCGGATATCGGCGTCATGGCCCATCCAGCCGTGCCAGTCGGACCGGCAAAGCCCTGTGGCCTCGACCTTGATGACGACGCCGTTTTCGGTCGGGGTCGGATCGGGAAGGGTCCGGATTTCGGGCGTCTTCTCGAACGCGTCGTAATACATGGCTTTCATCGGGGCGCTCCTTGCACTGTGGGTGCGGCGCGGCCGTCGATGTGCCGCGCCATCAGAATTTCGTCGACCTCTACGTCTCCGTCGAGCATGCCCCCCGGGACACGGCCGATTTCGTGAAAACCTTCACGCGCGTAGAAGCGGATGGCCGTCGGGTTGTCGGCGCGTACGACCAGTTCCAGCAGGCGGATGCCGGACGCGCGGGCATGGTCGGTCAGATGGGTGAGAAGGTGCCGCGCCACGCCGGATCCGCGGGCTTCGTCGCGCACATAAACCATGATGATCGTGGCCCGGTGCGCCAGCCGGCTCGCGCGCTCGCGCATCAGCCCCATGATGCCGACAGGCTGGTCCCCGTCGAGCGCGGCAAAGACGGCGTTGCTTGTAAGCCGCGCCTGCCATTCCTCCGTCGAAAGGCGCTCCCAGTCTGCCGTAGTCGAGGCGAATGCTTGTGGCTCGCGGTGGAGCGCTTCCAGCCGTATGCGGCGGAAGATATCCACGTCGTCTTCGTCCAGATGCCTGATGCGCACGGCTGTCCCTTTCCTTTGCGCATGAGACTAAGCGAGAGACCGTCCGGGTACCAGAATGGCCGCCATGACATTTTTTGATATACCCATTCACCACGATGCTGTTTTTTCGGGTTATGCCGAATGAGCAGAACAAAAAACCTGAAGGAGACGCCGATGGCCGTCGATACATCCCCCCGCTCAGTGACCTGGACCTATGTCGATGGCGAATGGCTCTCGGGCAACCCGCCGCTGATCGGCCCGACCTCGCACGCGATGTGGCTGGGTTCGACGGTGTTTGACGGCGCCCGCGTCTTCGACGGCGTTGCGCCCGACCTTGATCTGCATTGCCAGCGCGTCAACCGCTCGGCGACGGCGCTTGGTCTGAAGCCGACCATGACCGCCGAAGAGATCGAAGCATTGACCTGGGAGGGTGCCAAGAAGTTCGACGGCAAGACCGCGCTCTACGTGAAGCCGATGTATTGGGCCGAGCACGGCGCTGCCGGTGTCGTCGCCATCGACCCGGAATCGACCCGTTTCGCGCTCTGCCTGTTCGAGGCGCCGATGGGCAATGGCCATGGCGGCTCGTCGCTGACGCTCTCGCCCTTCCGCCGGCCGACGCTGGAATCGATGCCGACCGATGCCAAGGCCGGCTGCCTCTATCCCAACAATGCGCGCGTCCTGACCGAAGCCCGCTCGCGCGGCTTCGACAATGCGCTGGTGCGCGACATGCTCGGCAACATCGCCGAGACCGGCTCTTCCAACGTCTTCCTGGTCAAGGACGGCGTCGTTTATACGCCGGCCGCCAACCGCACCTTCCTCGCCGGCATCACCCGCTTCCGCGTGATGACGCTCCTGCGTGAAGCCGGTTTCGAAGTGGTCGAGGCGACACTGACCATGGCCGATTTCGAAGCGGCCGACGAGATCTTCACCACGGGCAACTATTCGAAGGTGCTACCTGTCACGCGCCTCGAAAGCCGCGACCTGCAGGCCGGCCCGGTCGCCGCCAAGGCGCGCGATCTCTACATGGATTGGGCGCACGCGGCGCGCGACGTCTGACACCCGCTCACATGCAAAGCCCCGGCGCTCGGCGCTGGGGCAAATGGCTGTCGGTTCGGGCACTCATTACGAGCGGGGAGCGCGCGCCCTGACCAAGGCACGCTTGTGGATCAGGTAGGCCTGGACCGACAGGCCTGCCAGGAAGATGACCAGCCAGGCAAGCAGCGTGGTCTGCACGATCGGCGATTCCGGCCCGCTGGCAAGCGGTTGCGAGGCGGGCAGGCGCTTCAGCGTCTCGGCGATTGCCGGCACGATCAACAGGAAATAGCTGAAGGAGAAGCCCAACGTCGTCAGGTAGGGTTTCAGGCGGCCAACGAAGGCCAACCGTTCGATCGCCAAGCTGCCGGCGATGACCGCCAGTGTCACGATGCCCAGCGCATGACCCTCGTTGAAGCCGCCGGTGCTTGAAAGCCCGGCAGCGGTCAGGACCGCCAGGACGAGAGTAGCGAGATAGATCTTGCCGGAGCGCGTGGCGGCATCGATCGCGCCGTAACGGGCGAAGCCGTAGAGGCCCGCAACGACTGGGGCGAGGCTGATGGTCGTATGAATGATGCCGAGCGTGGAAAGCGGATTTGCCATGATATTACTCCCTGAGATTTCGACCGACTAGTTGGTCGGCTCTGGTTCAAAAAAGAGATGCGCTTGCTCACGCCGGCGCATCGGGTTCGTTCATGGTGAACCTTATGGCTACTGCAGGCTGTCTGGCGTTACCGCGGGAACAGCCCTTGCGGAGTTTGCGTAGTCATTGTTGCGGCTTTGTGACGCCGCAACAACGCTAGCGAAGCTGTCGATCACATCGTCTTGGTGGTCAGAAGCTGATCCATTGCGCGACGGGCGATGGCGGAAAACACGCTTGGATCGGAGCCGGCGACGCGCGCCGCCAACATGGCGCCGTGGACGGAGGCAATCAAGGAATCGGCCGCCACTGCCGATCCATGTTCAGCCGTGAGCAAGCCGTTGGCGACGCCGTCCTCGATCACCGCGCGAAGCCAGCCGGCGAGATCGGCGAAATGGCCACGCACCTGTTGAACTACAGTTTCCGGCAGTGACGGGATCTCGGAGGCGAGCAAAGCACCGATACAGAACGGCATGTCCTGTCTGCGAATGCAGTCCTCCCAAAAGCCGATATAGGCTTGAAGCCGCGCAACGGGATCGGTAACGGCGGCCAGCAACCTTTCGACGTGGCGGCGATTGTTCTTGCGGTAACGCGCAAGCACCGCAGCCGCCAGATCCGCCTTGGTCGGGAAGTGATGATGGATCGTAGCCTTCCCGACACCCACTTCGGGCGCGATGTCGGCATAGCTGAATGCGTTGTAGCCCCGCGACACCATCAGGCGTTCCGCGACATCCAGGATGTTTTCGTAGGTCTCGCTCACCATGGCAAAAGCTCTACCAACTGGTCGGTTGAAGCTCAAGCGGCAAGCGGTGTCCAAGGGTAGGGGCCGCGCAAAACGGGCGACCTGCCGGTGTTTCGATCGGCTGCGAAGCGTTGCATGATCGTCGCGTGTCGGCGCTGGTTGCTCACTTGGCTTTTGCCGGTGCCTTGATGATCACCGTCTCTGGGGTCAATTCGCCGCCGAGTTCGACCGTCTTCTTTTTCTTGTCGAAGACGCAGATCTGCGTGACCGCGGCCTTGGAGCCCTTTGGCGTACCGATCACCAGCGCCAGGCCGAAGCTCTCGGAGCCGAAGGGATCGACGACGGCACTGGCCTTTTGCAGGGAGGTGGCGGCGGCCAGGCACTTCTTTGAGACCTCTGCCCGGAATGTCTCCCACGCATCGCCGGAAGAGGCCGTGGCACCGGATGCGGTGAAGGCCGCAGCAGTGGAGAGAACGAGAGCCGGAAGCAAGCGCTGTGGCATGGGTGATCCTTATTGCATGATTGCAAGAGCGGCGAGGCTGCAGGCAAACCGTGGCGTCAATGTGCTCGAAAGTGTCATGCTTTCAAAATGATGTTGAAAGTATATTCCGTGGGTTGAGGAAAAATTGGCATTGCATCGGTTGCCTCCATGGGGGCCGGTGCCTATGTTCCCGCTCACAGATTTACCTGACGAAATCCCATGCCAAGAGGAGATGCCCACATGGCTTTCGAATTGCCGAACCTTCCCTATGACTATGATGCGCTGGCGCCCTACATGTCGCGCGAGACGCTCGAATACCACCACGACAAGCATCACCTCGCTTACGTGACCAACGGCAACAAGCTTGCTGAAGAAGCCGGCCTTGCCGACCTGTCGCTCGAGGAAGTCGTCAAGAAGTCCTACGGCACCAACCAGCCGCTGTTCAACAATGCCGGCCAGCACTACAACCACATCCACTTCTGGAAATGGATGAAGAAGGGCGGCGGCGGCACCAGCCTGCCGGCCAAGCTCGACGCGGCCATCAAGTCCGATCTCGGCGGCTACGACAAGTTCCGTGCCGACTTCATCGCCGCCGGCACCGGCCAGTTCGGCTCGGGTTGGGCCTGGCTCTCGGTCAAGAACGGCAAGCTTGAGATCTCCAAGACCCCGAACGGCGAAAACCCGCTCGTTCACGGCGCTTCGCCGATCCTCGGCGTCGATGTCTGGGAACACTCCTATTACATCGACTACCGCAACGCCCGTCCGAAGTACCTCGAAGCCTTCGTCGACAGCCTGATCAACTGGGATTACGTGCTCGAAATGTACGAAGCCGCGGCCAAGTAAGGCGCTCGTTTTCTGTGCATGACGATTGGACCCGGTGCTTGCGCCGGGTCTTTTTATTTGGGCTGCTCTCCGGCGATAGCTGCGTCAGGCCGCGGTCGGTGGCGTCTTCCATCCGCTGACCCAGAGTTCCCTCAGGCGGTTGCCTTCGCCCGGGAAATACGCGTCCGCCGCCTCGCAATGTTCGACGCGGTCGGCGCGAAAATTGCGGATCGCCTCCCGCAATTCGCACCAGGCAACGATGTTGGCGGTTTCCGAATAGTAGATCAGCGCCACCGGCCGGATCATCCGCTCCGTCGCGCGGCCGAGTTCGTCGCGATAGTTGAGTTCGAGCTTCTGCTCGTCGCGGATCGCCCGGCGCACCAAAGCGAGATCGATGCCGGCGGGCGAAGGGGCGATCGTTCCCCAGGCATGCAGCGCCTGGGAACGGAAGGCGAGCCGCAGTGGTTCGGGCACCGCGGCAGTGATCTTCTTGTTGACGCGGCCGGCTGCCGCCTTCAGTTCTTCGTCGCCGGTTCGCGACAGCAGCGCCAGCGCCACGGCGATCGCTTCCGTTTCTTCGATCGAGAACATCAGCGGCGGCAGGTCGAAACCAGGCCTGAGGATATAGCCGATTCCGCGGCCGCCCTCGATCGGCACCCGCATCGCCTGAAGTGCTGCGATATCGCGGTAGATCGAGCGCACCGTCACCTCCAGCGCTTCGGCCATCTGCGCGCCCGTCACCGGTTTTCGGGCAAGCCTGAGGATCTGGATGATCTCGAAAAGCCGTGCTGCCTTGCGCATCGAAAACCGCTCCCGTCGTCAAGGCTCCTGACAATACCTTGTCAGTTGCCCGGATTTATACCATCAGCCAACGAATTGAAAAAACAGCAATTCGTCTAGGGAAATGAAAACTCGGACGACGGACAACTGACATGACCTACACGGAAAATCTCTGGCTCTTCTTCACCTTGCTGTTCGGCATCATCATCGTGCCGGGCATGGACATGGTCTTCGTTCTGGCGAACTCGCTGACCGGCGGCCGGGCCTCCGGCCTGTCGGCGACGGCCGGCATCATGGCGGGCGGCGTGTTGCACACGCTCTATGCGGCGCTCGGGGTCAGCGTCATCCTGCATCTGGTGCCCGGTCTCTTCAACGTGCTGCTCGTCGCCGGTGCTGCCTATATCGCCTGGATCGGTTTTTCACTCGTCAGGAGTTCGATCACTATCGGCGGCATCGAAGGCTCGGGGAAGCTCTCCCGCTGGGCGAGTTTCCGGCAGGGCGCGCTGACGAGCCTGATGAACCCCAAGGCCTATCTCTTCATGCTGGCGGTCTATCCGCAGTTCCTCAAACCCCAGTTTGGGCCGATCTGGTCGCAGGCTCTGGTCATGGCCGCAATGATCGCGACAACGCAGCTCGCGATCTATGGCGGCCTGGCGCTTGCCGCCGGCCGTGGTCGTGATTTCCTGGTTGGCAGCCCCGGTGCAACGGTGTGGATCGGCCGCGCCGCCGGCGCCGTGCTCATTCTGGTCGCGGCTTTCACCATCTGGCAGGGCTGGGCGAACTGATGTCCATCGTGACCGCGGGTGAAGTATAAACATGATTTTAAAAGTCATGTTTATACTTCTGGGCGGTCGAATTCCCGGAAATACAAGGCGACCATCGGAAATTCTGCTGTCGTAACAAGCACATCAAAAAAATGTTACTTCCGCAGAATAATCAAGATGACATCATGCCGGCGCATTGGACATGAAGGCTTGCCAGGCAGATTCGCCAAACAGATTGATTGACCGGGAGATCCTGATGAAAGTACGCGCACTGATGTTGGCTGCCGCTCTTGCGGGCCTGGGGGTTACTGCCGTCACGGCAGCCGACGAGCCGCAGGTGGTTCGCCAGCAGCTGATGAAAAAGGTGGGTGCGGCGACCGGCGCGCTTGCCGGCATCGCCAAAGGCGAGAAACCCTATGACGCCGAGGTCGTCAAGGCGTCGCTGACGACGATCAGCGAAACGATAAAGACCTTCCCAAACCATTTCCCGGCCGGTTCGGAGACGGGGCATGAGAGCGAGGCGAGCCCGAAGATCTGGGAAAACATGGATGACTTCAAGGCCAAGGCCGCCAAGCTCGGCACTGATACCGCGACGGTCCTGGCACAGCTCCCGGCTGACCAGGCGGCCGTTGGCGCTGCCCTCGGCGGCATCGGCAAGGACTGCGGCAGCTGTCATGAGAGCTATCGCCTGAAGAAGGATTGACGGGCGGCGACGTCGCATCATGTTGACAAGGGAGGCACGCGACTTCGCGCCGCGTGCCTCTATCTGCATCTACAGCGCCGCGCGTCTTATCAGACGCGCAAAGGTCGCTGTAGCGCTTTGATTTTCTGCATGTCTCCTTAAATCGAGGTCGATTTATGGAGACATGCAGTAGCGCCGGTCCGCCTGCGGCTAGGCATGAGGGGTGACAATGGGGCGTCGCACGAGAAAGGTGATTTCGGGTCTTGTGGTGCTGGGCGTTGTCGGCGGTGCAGCCTTCTGGTGGCTGACGAAGCCGGCGCCGTGGAGTGCGTCTCATTGGGAGGGGCTCGGGGAACCGGATCTTGCCAACGGCGAACAGGTTTTCTGGGCCGGCGGCTGTGTGAGCTGTCACGCCAAGCGGGGCGCCGAAGGTGAAGCTCGTCTCGTTCTTTCCGGCGGCGCACCGCTGAAGAGCCCGTTCGGAACCTTCCACGCGCCGAACATCTCGTCTGACGAGACCGCCGGCATCGGCGGGTGGACGCTTGCGGACTTCGGCAACGCCATGACCCGCGGTGTGGGACGCAACGGCGAGCATCTCTATCCATCCTTCCCCTACGGCTCCTATGCGCGCATGACGACCAAGGACGTCAATGATCTCTGGGGTTACATGAAGACCCTGCCGAAGAGCGCGGACGTGGCGCCGCCGCACGAACTGCCGTTCCCATACAACATGCGGGTGGCACTGGGCGGCTGGAAGCTACTGTTCCTGACAGACAAGCCGCGCGTCGCGGTGGACGCCAACGATCCAAAGCTTGCCCGCGGCCAGTATCTCGTCGAGGGACCGGGCCATTGCGGCGAGTGCCATACGCCCCGCAATGCGATTGGCGGTTTCGAGCCCGATCAGTGGCTGGCCGGCGCGCCGAATCCGGAGGGCCAGGGCCGAATCCCCGACATCACACCCGGCTCCAAGAGCATCGGCGGCTGGAGTGCCTCGGATATCGCCTCGTATCTCGAAACCGGTTTCACGCCGGAATTCGATTCCGTCGGCGGTTCCATGGTCGAGGTGCAGAAGAACATGGCGAAACTGACGCCGGCCGACCGGGAGGCGATTGCCGCCTATCTCAAGGCGGTCCCGGCGCTCTGACCTTGATCTTCGCTTCGAGGCGCGCTCAACTCCTTCTGCATGCTTTCCCCGATCGTCGCCGCTCGAGAGGATAAACATGCGGGAATTCAAAGTGCTGCAGCGACCTTTGTGCGTCGAGAGGGGCGCGCGATGCTGCAGGACAACGAGGAGGAGACTGAGTGCGCCCACACGAAACCGTCCCCTACGACCAGTGGATCGAACGCAGCCCCGAGGAGATGGCGACGCGCGCCGCCGACTTCTACAAAGAGATCAACCGTCGGCGCACCACGCGCTATTTCCGCGATCGCGCCGTGCCGCGGGAGGTCATCGAAACCTGTCTGAAGGCGGCCGGCACGGCGCCGAGCGGCGCCAATCATCAGCCCTGGCATTTCACGGTCATCGAGAGCGCCGCGATCAAGGCCGAGGTGCGCCGGGCGGCGGAAGAGGAAGAGCGCATCTTTTATCGGGATAAAGCACCGCAGGAATGGCTCGACGCATTGGCGCCGCTCGGCACGGACGAGGACAAGCCTTTCCTTGAGACCGCTCCCTACCTGATCGTCATCTTCTCGCAGAAGCGCGGCGGCCCCAATCCGGGTGATCTGAAGAAGAACTATTACATCAACGAGAGTGTCGACATCGCCACCGGCATCCTGATCACGGCGCTGCATCATGCCGGGCTCGCGACACTCACCCATACGCCAGCGCCGATGAATTTCCTCAACGAGATCTGCGGCCGACCGGAAAGTGAAAAGCCTTTCCTGATCCTGGTTGTCGGTTATCCCGCCCCGGATGCGACCGTTCCGGTCGCCGGCAAGGTGAAAAAGCCGCTCGATCAGATCTCGAACTGGCTTTAGAAGATCCTGCCCTCAAGTGGAATCGCTGTGAGCAGAAAGATGCTCTAGAATCAAAGTGCTAGAGCGACCTTTGTGTGCATAAGAACGCGCGGCGCTCTAGCGCAAGTCTCAGCCGACACTCGCGCTTTCACTTCCCCGATGCTCGTGTCCGTAGAGCGCGAGAAAGCCGTCGAGTTCCGACGAGCCAAGGCCAAGGCCGTGCAGGATCTCGCCGGCAAAACTGATCGGCGCGGTTCCGGCGGCGGTGACGACGTGGCCGCTGCGCAGCGCCTGCGGCTGATCGCGATAATGCGGCCGACCACGATAGCCGGGCAGCGCCGCGAGGCTTTCGGCGCTGTTGCCGGTGTGGTCGATGCCGTTGAGAAGACCGCTTGTGGCGAGCGCATTGACACCACCGCAAATGGCCGCGACCACGCGCTTGTCGCGATCGAAAGCGCGGATCGTTGCGGAGAGATCGGGAGCCTCATTCATGTCCCAGATCGATCCGCCGCAGATCACCAACCCGTCGAAGCCCGCAGGGTCGAGCGCGTCGATCGACAGATGCGCCGAGACGTCGAGCCCGCCCATCGACGTCACGCGTGCGCCGTCGGCAGTGGCGACCTCGACATCGATGCCGAGATGGGTGCGCGCCGCCGCCATCAACAGCGCACATTCCCAATCGGCGAAGCCTTCACAGAGCACGATTGCAAGACGCATCGTTCGATCCTCATCCAAGCTTTTGCATATAGCGCATGCCGGTCACCGGACGAGGCACGAAGCGTTCGGATTCGTAGAAATGATGCGCCTGGAAGTTGCCCGTGGCGGCGCTGACCGAAAGAAAGTCGCAGCCGGCCATCTTCGCCTGCTCGCGCGCCTTGGCAACGAGGTGGCGGCCGATGCCGGTGCCGCGGCTTTCAGGGCGAACGAAGAGGTGATGCAGTTCCATGCCGCGTGCGCCTTCGGCTGCCCGGTAGATCGGCACCAGGATCGCGTAACCGATCAGCCGGTTGCCGGCCTCGGCAACGAGTGCTGTGATCCAGGGCGTGCGGCCGAAGAGGTCGCGCTCGAGCTGTTCCGGCGTGATCGGCGCGGCATCGCCGTGGTGGGCGGCAAGCTCGGCGATCATCTCGCGCAGTTCCGGCAGGTCGCGCTGCTTGGCGCAGCGGATCGTGACCATCGGCGGTCGTGTCGATGGGACAGGATGAAGGGTAGGGATGGCGGTCTGTAGCATGTCTGGGCTCCTCGGGTTTTCTCGCCATCAGGAGCCGGAAAAACAAAAGCCGCCTGATGGCGGCCTTGTTGAATATGATCAGCAGGCCGCTCCTATCGGAAGAGCCAAAAATACACGCGGCAAATGGGTGCGTTCTTGATCATGGGCGCTAGATTGTTCGTTTTCGCGATTTTGTCAACGGGGATTTTTCGCGCGGTTGAACTAAGTTCGCAGCCTAGTGCTCGCTGTCGCACATGGAGTGGTCGGCCAGGGCCTGGATCACATAGCAGTCGCCCACCGTGTGATTGCCGTCGCAGGCGACGATGCGTTCAAGCTCCTGTTCCAGTTTCTTCAGTTGGGCGATTTTCTCGCGCACGGTCGCCAGGTGCTCGGTTGCAATACGGTCGGCCTCGCCGCACGGGCGTTCCGGGTGCTGGCTGAGGGCGAGCAAGTCGCGGATCGAATCGATCGACAGGCCGAGGTCGCGCGCATGTCGGATGAAGGCCAGCCGCTCGAGCTCGCTTTTCTCATAACGCCGCTGGTTGCCTTCGGACCGTTCGGGTGCCGCGATCAGCCCCATCTGCTCGTAATAGCGGATCGTTGGAATCTTGACGCCGGTGCGCCGTGAGAGATCGCCGATGGAATACATGTCCGCCTCAAAACCTATAGCTTCTGGAGTAATAGATAGTTGCACGCTGCCTTGTGTCAATGGCGAGGTGAGGGAAGGGCCCGGGTAGGCCCCTCCCGAAGGCGGAGACTATGGCGTCGGCAGCAATCCTGACCCCGACTCAGCCGCAGTTAGGTTCGCTGCCGAGGAACGAGAGCAGGACCTCGTCGAAGAGGTCGCTTTCCTCCAGTTGCGGTGTGTGCCCGCTCTTCTCGAAGGTTCGCACCGTCAGGTCCGCGAAGTCTCCCCGGTAGTCGTCCCAGGTGAAGGCCGGGGCGACGAGATAGTCCGATCGGCCAAGCGCAAGCAGCACAGGTGCCGTCAGCGCGTTCAATCCCTTGCGGATATCGATGTCGCGAAAGACCTCGCCCCAGAGGTGATCGAAGACCGCGTTGTTGACGGTGACATCTAGCCAGAGCGGCGCGGCGTCGAAGTCCGGCCGATGCCAGCTCTTTGCGCCAAGCCGGATCAGCAGCGATTTGAATCGCTCCTCCGGCCGCGCGGTGATGTCGGCGCCAAGCAAGGCCATTTCCCGTTCGAAGATCGCCTTGCGCTCGGGCGAGACGGTCTCCTCCCAGATCCGGTCTGCGAGCGCCATGTGGCGGGCCGAATGGCTCGGGCCGGTCCCGACCATAACCACGTGGCTGATGCGCTCCGGGTGCCGTTTGGCGTATTCGAGCGCCATGTAGCCGTGGCCGGAATGACCGAGGATGGCAAACCGCTCGAGACCGAGATGCGCGCGCAGCCGGTCGATGTCGTCGAGCATCGTCTCGAAGCCGATGTCGCCAGCGGTATATTCCGCCCATGCGGGAGCGAAGCCGCGATGGTCGATGAAGAACAGTCGCAGCTTTTCGCGAAGCGTCCTGGAGAAGGTGCGCGGGTAATAAATGGCACTGCCAACGACGAGCAGCGGCATGCCGCTGCCCTCGATCGCGTAGCCAAGGTCGAAGGGACCGGCGCGAAGGCTGCCGGTTTCGGAAACAAATCCGTCTTTGGTTGTCATGTAGATGATCCCAGCGATGGCCGGTGAACGGTCATGTCAATGTTAGGCGTTCATACGGCCGGAAAAAATGCCATGCCAAAAGCCGCCGAAGGGCGGCCCGGACTCGGTGAATCTTCTGGCGATGAACGTCGCTAACGGATCAGGCGCACGGATCTTAGTCCTCTCTTGAGGATGGCTGGATATCATCCGTTGCTGGAACGAGACAAGTCCGTCCGGACATGCCGGCTTTTTAGAGGGCGTCGCTGCCGCCGTTGGCGATGTCCGTGGCGGCGTCGTCACGTTGCTTTTCGACACCCATCGCACGTTCGATCGCCTGGCGGATTTCGTCCTCAACGCCCTTGCGCTGCTCGGAATCCATCGCCTTGAGGTCTTCCTCGCTGAGACCAAGCGATTCAAGGATCTGCGCGCGGATCTGTTCTGCCAGGCTCATCTTCGCCCGCTTCAGGAATTCGTCGCTGACCGAGTTGCCGGAGGGAGCCGCCCCTTCCTTGTCCGTGATCGAAGCCGTGCCGGTTTCGTCGCGGGTCGCGGTCGCCCACAAGGCGTTGGAGAGCGCGTTCGACGTCGACGGCGGCGCAATCGTCGGGGCCTGGCGCGGGCGTGCGTCGGTGCCGGTCTCTTCGATCGGCGAAACCGTACCCATCTGCTGGCGGCGTTGGGAGAAGTAGTAGTTCGAGATGCTGTTGTCGATCTTCATGGGAAACCCCCGGAATCTGTCGTCCGGGGGAAGCTGCTTTTGCGGGCTTGCGCGGAGCTTGCCGCTGCAACCTTCTAGCGAGAACTAGGGATGTCTCCTCGCGTTTCAGGGCAGGGTGTAGGCGATGATGTAGTCGCCGGGCCTCGTGCCGACCGAGCCGTGGCCCCCGGCGACGATCAGCACATATTGCTTGTCGCCGACCGCGTAGCTCATCGGTGTCGACTGGCCGCCGGCGGGCAGGCGTGCTTCCCAGAGCTGGCGGCCGGTCGTCAGGTCATAGGCGCGCAGATAGTCGTCGACCGCGGCGCCGAGGAAGGCGAGGCCGCCCTTGGTGATCATTGGTCCGCCGATGCCTGGCACACCTACCTTGAACGGCAACGGCAGCGGCGTCATGTCCTCGACGGTGCCATTCTTGTGCTTGTAGGCGATCTTGCCGGTTCGAAGATCCGCGCCGGCGACATAACCCCATGGCGGCGCCTGGCAGGGAATGCCGAGCGGCCCAAGGAAGGGGCCCATGAACACACCATACGGCGCGCCGTCGTTGCGGTTGAGGCCCTGTTCCGACCCCTTCTCGTCCTGTCCCTTTGGCGGAACCTGATCGCGAGGCACGAGACGCGAGGTGAAGGCGAGATAGGTCGGCATGCCGAACATCACCTGCCGTTCCGGATCGACGGCGACGGAGCCCCAATTGAAGGTGCCGAAGTTGCCGGGATAGACGAGCGTCCCTTCGATCGACGGCGGCGTGTAGCGCCCCTCGTATTTCAGCGACCGGAACTCGATGCGGCAGGCAAGCTGGTCGAAGAGCGTGACGCCCCACATGTCCTTCTCCTGCAGCGGCGCAGGCATGAAGGTGAGGCCGGAGACCGGCTGCGTCGGCGCGGTGAAATCCTCAGGGATCGCTCCGCCCGGCGCCTGAACCTCCTCAACCGGAATGATCGGCTCGCCGCTCCTGCGGTCGAGCACGTAGATATCGCCTTGCTTCGTCGGCCCGACCAGCGCCGGCACCACTGTGCCGTCTTCCTTGGTGATGTCGAGCAGGGCTGGCTGTGCCGGCACGTCCATGTCCCAGAGGTCGTGGTGCACGGTCTGCCGGACCCAGCGGACGGCGCCGGAGTTGATGTCGAGTGCAACGATCGAGGACGAGTATTTCTCGACGTGCTCGCTGCGGCCCATGCCGAGCTGGTCCGGCACCTGGTTGCCCATCGGGATGTAGACGAGGCCGAGGCCCTCGTCATAGCTGAACACCGACCAGCTGTTTGGCGAGTTGGTCGTATAGGTCTGGCCCTCGGGAAGAGGCGTCGTCACATCCGGATTGCCGCTGTCCCAGTTCCAGATCAGCGCGCCGGTGTTGATGTCGAAGGCGCGGATGACGCCCGATTGTTCCTGGGTCGAGTAGTTGTCGTTGACGGCGCCGCCGATAATGAGCTTGCCGCCAACGGCCACCGGCGGTGACGTCGAATAATAGTAGCCGGCCGGATTGTACTTCATGCCCGTTTCGAGATGCAGCACGCCGTTATCGGCAAAGCTGGTGCAGACGGAGCCGGTCGCGGCGTCGAGCGCGATCAGGCGCGCATCGGAGGTCGGCAGGTAGACCCGCTCGGCGCAGGGGCTGCCCGGCGCAGCACCCGGGTCGGCCCAATAGGTGACGCCGCGGCAGGTCTGATGCTGGCGGTCGGGGTTCATGCCCGAGTTGGAATCATACTTCCATTTTTCCTCACCGGTTGCGGCATCGAGCGCGATCGCCCAATTGTGCGGCGTGCAGGCATAGAGCGTGTCTTTGATCTTGAGCGGGGTGACCTGATAGGTCGTCTCCCCGACGTCGTCGGGCCGTTTGACGTCGCCTGTCTGGTACTGCCAGGCAACCCTCAGATTGCCGACATTGTCCGGCGTGATCTGATCGAGGGGCGAGTACCTTTGACCGAACGGCGTGCGCCCGTATTGGTGCCATTCGCCCGGAGGCACCGAGCCTCCCAGCGGCGGGTTGGCGGCAACGACATCGCTTGGCAGGTCGCCGCGGATATCGTGCGGATCCAGCATCAGGGCATAGCCCGCCACGCCGATCGAGATGAGTACGGCGATCGCCAGCGGCCAGGCGCTCACCGCATAGCGCTCGCCCGTAGGGCTCTGGAAGCCGAGCGGCTGACGGACGGCCGGCAGCAGCAGCCAGAGCCCCAGAAGCACGATGACGCCGCCGCGCGGGCCAAGCTGCCACCAGTCGAAGCCGACTTCCGAGATCGCCCAGCCGAGTGAGCCGACGATAATGAACGCATAGAGCCAGATCGCCGCCGATTTCCGCATGAACAGGAGCACGGCCGTCAGCAGGAAGCCGATACCGACGACGAGGTAGTAGGGGCTGCCGCCGAGTATCAGCAGCTTGGCCCCGCCGCCACCGAGCACGAGGCCGATGAGAGCGAAGACGATGGCCGTCAGGATGAGCATGATGGAAACTCCCGCATTGAAGAACGGTGCCGCGGCACGGTTTTTTCCATAACGCCGGTCCCCGTTCGGGGCCGCGTGAGACAGGTCGGTTTCGGAGTTGGCGGTCGCAAGCAACGTCGCGGCAGCCGGGTGTGGAATGGCGCGTTTGGCACCCTTACCGGTAGCACCTAACGCGCCGCACCTGCCTTTCAATAGCCACAATTCCGCAGCGCGGAAATTAGGGGTATGCGATGGGGTTGTGCTCAAGGCGCCGAGATAGCTGAAGGCAAGGCGGACATGCGCTTACAGCGCCGCGCGTCTTATCAGACGCGCAAAGGTCGCTGTAGCACTTTGAATTGCTGCATGTTTTCGTCCTTCAATCGGCCACGATTAAAGGAAACATGCAGTAGGCTCGACCCGCTGCCAGAGAAAGCGGCGCTGCCTTCGCAGCGCGCAAAAACAAGAGGATAGCGCGTTTCGGTGAATCAACACGGAGGCACTGTGCGGGATCGCTTCAGCGGCTTGCTTCAGGCGGCGGTCACGTGCCGCAGAAGGTTCGTTGCACTTCCTCCTCGGGCTTTGGCGGCTCCTGGTAGGCGGCAAATTGCGGTTGATCCTCGTAGGGCTTCGCGGTGACGTCGATCAGCGCTTCGAACAGCGAAAAGTCGGCGTCGTCGGTTGCCGCCGCGATCGCCTGTTCGATGCGGTGATTGCGGGGGATGTAGGCGGGGTTCACGGCCTTCATTCCAATTGAGCGCGCTTCGGGCGTCGCCGTTTCGCGGGAAAGCCGTTGGCGCCAGTCCTGAAGCCATGGCTGGATTGCCTCGGCCGAGGCAAAGGTCGCGCTGAACATCGCATCGCCTGCCGGATCGCGCGCACTGTCGCACAGCCGCCGGAAGGTGAGAGTGAAATCGGCCTCGCCCTTGTGCATGGCGGTCAGCAGTGATTGCACGAGATCGAGATCGCTCTCTTCGCTCGTGGCCAGTCCGATCTTGGCCCGCATGCCGTCCAGCCAATGGCGCTGGAAGATTGCGCCGTATTCGCCGAGCGCATCGTTGGCCAATTCGACCGCCTTGTCCGCATTATCGTCGAAGAGTGGCACCAGGGTCTCTGCGAGGCGGGCGAGGTTCCACTGGCCGATGCCGGGTTGGCTCGCATAGGCATAACGGCCGATCTGGTCGATCGAGGAGAACACCTTCTTGGGGTCGTAGGCGTCCATGAAGGCGCAGGGGCCGAAGTCGATCGTCTCGCCGGATATCGTCATGTTGTCGGTGTTCATTACGCCATGGATGAAACCGACATGCAGCCAGCGGGCGATCAGCTCCGCCTGGCGCGCGGTCACCGCCTTGAAGAAGGCGAGATACGGCCGGTCCTTGTCCTTGATGTCGGGATAGTGCCGGTCGATCGCGTAGTCGGCGAGGATTTTCACCGAAGCCATGTCGCCGCGCGCGGCGAAGAACTGGAAGGTGCCGACGCGCATGTGGCTGGCGGCAACGCGCGTAACGATGGCGCCGGGCAGGATCTGTTCACGATAGACCGGCTGGCCGGTGACGACTGCCGCCAGCGCCCGTGTCGTCGGGATACCCAGGGCAAACATCGCTTCGCTGACGATATACTCGCGCAGCACCGGCCCGAGCGCCGCGCGCCCGTCGCCGCGGCGTGAAAACGGCGTCTGGCCCGGTCCCTTTAACTGGATGTCGCGCCGCGTCCCGTTTCGATCGATCACTTCACCGAGCAGGATCGCCCGGCCGTCGCCAAGCTGTGGCACGAAGGTGCCGAACTGGTGGCCGGCATAGGCCATGGCGAGCGGTTCGGCGCCAACGGGCACACGGTTTCCGGAGAAGATCTGCGCGCCTTCGCGCTCGAGCGCGGCGACGTCGAGCCCGAGCTCTTCAGCCAAGGACTTGTTGAGCTTGATCAGCCAGGGTTCGGCAACAGGGGTCGGCTCGACGCGGGCGAAGAACTGCTGCGGCAGCCGCGCATAGCTGTTGTCGAAGACAAAGGCTTCAGCATTTCCGGTCGGTGAGGGGGGAGCGTAATTCATGATCAAGCGGTCAACGGCGTCTGCCGGGATAACCCGGGCCGTCCTTTCCGTCCAAGTCTACACGAGATCACGATGATTGTGGGTCGGCGCGACCAAAAATCATCGTGATCGATTCTTGGAAGTGAGCGGGATTCGGGCGGAAAGCCGCGCACGCTTTTCCTCGTCCCTAACACTATGGCTTTTGCGAGAGCCGCAAAAGCGCGGCGCCCTCCCGCGATCACTCGCGAGAGGGCCGGGAGGGCGAGGCCCCGTGCCTCAGGCGCTCAGCGCCGTCGGTGGAAGGCAGGCCTCGCAGATTGCCGCGATATGGCGATGATCGGTGCCGCAGCAGCCACCGAGGATGCGCAATCGTGGCAAATGCGCTGTCAGTGTTCTGTACCGCTGCCCGAGGTCGGCGGGATCGCCGGCATCGAGCGTTTCGCTATTGTCGAGTTCGGCATGGCTCATCATCGAGGCATTGGCCCGGATGCCGGCAATGCGTTGCGTCCAGGTGCCTTCGGCGTCGAGGATTGCTTCGAAGTGGCTCGGATGGGCGCAATTGATCATGTAGTAGTGCGGATAGCCGCCGGTCGCAGCGTCAACGGTCTCGATTGCGGCCTGAAGGCTGCGGCCGTCCGGTAGCCGGCCATCGGTCTCCACCGTGAAGGAGATGGCGCAGGGCATGCCGTGGCTCTGAGCCGCACGGGCAATGCCGGTCGCTTCGTCGATGCTGGTCAGCGTATAGGCGCTCACCATGTCCGCATCGCTGACGGCAAAGGCCGAGATTTGCGGCGAGTGATAGTCTTCGGCCTCGTCAGGGCTCATACGGCCCAGGCGGTAGCCGTCGCCACGCGGCCCGATCGCCCCGCTGAGCACGATCGGTGCCTGCGGGCGCTCGTATTCGGCGCGCAGTTCCGTAAGCATGTAGACGGCATTCTGGTTTGTGACGGCCAGGGCCTCGTCATTGTAGCCAAGTTTTACGCCCCAGTCCGAGCTTGCCCGCCATGTGGGCGTATCGAGCACGAAGCCGGTGCCATGTTGCTGAGCAATCGCGAGGTAGCGCGCGTAGTAGCTCAGCAACCGACGCCGCCCATCGGCGGTCGAAAGCAATACGAACGCTGCGAAGTGTGGAAGCGTGACGCCTTCTTGGAAAATCAGCGTCGTCTCCATGCCGCCGTCGCTCAGGAACAGCCCACCCTTCAAGAGTGGCAGGCTCCGTCGGTATTTGGCCATGTCGGTCTCCACCGGTTCAGTCTTGCTGATGGGGCTCGGGGACGCCTCCAATCCCGCAGAACCACGTAAATTACTGCCTTTTTATCGTCTTCTAAACTAGACGACTTAAGGTATACTATTGCTAATATATCCGCATATTGTAGCGAAATCAGTCACTTACTGCGTTGGTTCCGTCACGGCGTCGTCGGCTGGTGGCCCCTTCGTTGTCGGAAACCGCACCAATGGTAGGGCAGCGGCTAATGCGAAAGGGTGAGGAAACGCGAGCGAGAATCCTCGACACCGCGGAGGCGGCGGTGCTGGCGAAGGGTTTCGGCGCGACCTCGATCGACGAACTGATCGCCGAGATCGGCATTACCAAGAGCGGTTTTTTCTACCATTTCCGTGACAAGAACGAGCTCGCCCGGGCGCTGCTCGAACGCTACATCGAGAACGACGAGCGCATCTACGATGAGATCTTCGGTCGGGCCCATCAGTTGGCCGACGACCCGCTGCAGGCGTTCCTGCTCGGTTTGAAACTGCTGTCCGAAACTCTGTCCGACCTGCCGAACGGCCACCCCGGTTGTCTGGTTGCGGTGATGTGTACCCAGGAGCGCGCCTTCGACCGCGAGATCCAGGAAATCAACCGGCAGGCGGCGTTGGCGTGGCGCCGACGATTCGGCGCGATGTTCGAGGAGATCATGCGCGTCTATCGGCCGCGCGAACCGCTGGATGTCGATCAATTGGCCGACATGGTTTCGACCGTGCTCGAAGGCGGCATCATCCTGTCGAAAGCGCTGAAGCAGCCAGAAAGCCTGCCGCAGCAGTTGCTCGTACTCCGGTCCTTGGTCCGGCTGCTGTTCCAGCCGGCCGCCGCCTAACCTTCCATCTCAAGCGCCAAAGCGGCGAGCTTGCGCACCGTATTGAGGTTGCGCGCGGTGCCGGCCTTTGCCGCCGGCAGCTTGAGCTTCGAACGACCCGAGCCATTGGGGAAATGGATGTAGATCTCGCTCCCAGCCAACCGCACTTCCTCACCATCCGGGGCAACAAGCTTGTCGATTGCGTCCGCGGGTGCGGGCTCCGAGAGGAACACGATGTGCAGCAGGTTGGGTTTGGCGTCCGGGAACGGGGCGCGATCGGCGATCGCCTGCAATTGTGCGCCGGTCCGGATCGTCACGCCCGGCGCCTTCCCGAACTTTTCGAGAAGCGCGCCGTCCAGCATTTCTGCTGCCTTGGCTGCCGGCAGATCCGAGCGGAACAGGACGTTGCCGCTCTGGATGTAGGTCCTGACGTCGGCAAAGCCGAGCCCCTCGCAGATCGCCTTCAGGTCTGCCATCGCAAGCGAGGTCGTGCCGCCGACATTGACGGCACGGAGCAGGGCGACATGGACGGGCATGGCAGTGCCTCCTAGATCACGATGATTTTGGGTCGGATCTCGCCCAAATCATCGTGATCGGTTCTCATAAATTAGAGCGGGATGCGGGCGGAAAACCGCATACACTTTTCCTCATCCCGCTCCAGTTACATCCTGCCGGCGACCTTGATCGCGAAGGCATATTCGAAGGCGATCTCTTCGAGCCGCTGGAAGCGCCCGGACGCGCCGCCATGGCCGGCATCCATATTGGTCTTCATCAGGATCGGCTCGCTACCCGTCGTCTTCTCGCGCAACCGCGCAACCCATTTCGCCGGCTCCCAATAGGTGACGCGCGGATCGGTGAGGCCGCCGAGCGCGAGGATCGCCGGGTAGGACTTTGCGCCCACATTGTCGTAGGGCGAGTAGCCGGCAATGATGTCGTAGAATTCGCGGCTCTCGATCGGGTTGCCCCATTCCGGCCATTCCGGCGGGGTCAGCGGCAGCGTGTCGTCGAGCATGGTGTTGAGCACGTCGACGAACGGCACGGCGGCGATGATGCCGGTGAACTTCTCCGGAGCCATGTTGGCGATGGCGCCCATCAGCATGCCGCCGGCCGAGCCGCCCTCGGCGACGATCTTTGCGTAGGACGTGAACTTCTGTTGATTCAGATAGTCAGCGGCGGCGATGAAATCCTTGAAGGTGTTGGTCTTCTTGGCCATCTTGCCGTCTTCGTACCAGGCAAAGCCGCGATCCTTGCCGCCGCGAATGTGGGCAATGGCATAGACGAAGCCGCGATCGGCGAGCGACAGGCAATTGGTATTGAAACCGGCCGGAATGGTGATGCCATAGGCACCATAACCATAGAGCAGACAGGGGGCGGAACCGTCGAGCGGCGTGTCCTTGCGATAGAGCAGCGTCACCGGCACTTCGGTGCCGTCGAAGGACGGAGCGAAGACGCGTCGGGTGACATAGTCATCCGGGTTGTGGCCGGAAGGCACCTCCTGGGTCTTCAGCAGCGTGCGTTCACGCGTCGCCATGTCGTAGTCGAAGAGCTGCGATGGCGTCGTCATCGACGAATAGGAGAAGCGGATGACGTCGGTATCGTATTCGGCGGCACCCGAAAGGCCGAGCGAATAGGCCTCTTCGGCAAAGGCGATCGCATGTTCCTCGCCCGTCTTCCTGTCGCGGATGACGATTTCGGGCAGGCCTTCGCGCCGCTGCAGCCAGACGAGATGACGGGCATAGGCCATGTGGCTGAGGATCAGTGTGCCGGGCTTGTGCGGCACCACCTCGCGCCAGTTCTCCTTGCCCGGTGCATTGACCGGCGCTTCCAATATCTTGAAGTCCTTGGCGCCGTCGGCGTTGGTCAGGATGTAGAAGACGTCGCCGCCTTCGGTCATCGAATATTCGAGCCCGGTGACACGCTCGGCAACGAGCTTCGGCTCCGCAGTCAGATCCTTGGTCGAGAGCAACCGGTATTCGCTCGTCTCGTGATCGTGGATGTCGATATAGATGAAGTCGTCAAGCAGCGAGCCGCCGACCGACATGAAGAAACCCGGATCCTTTTCCTCATAGACCAGCCGGTCGTCCGCCGGGCTGGTTCCGAGCACGTGATGGAAGATCTTCGACGGGCGGTGGTTGTCGTCGAGTACGGTATAGAAGAAGCTCTTGCCGTCGGGCGCCCAGGCGCCGCCACCGCCGGTGTTCTCGATGATATCGGTCAGGTCCTCGCCGGTGGCGAGATCGCGAACCCTCAGGGTGAAATATTCCGAGCCCTTGTCGTCATAACCCCAGATGCCGAGGCTATGGTCGGTCGAGTGGTCGAGGCCCGCGAGGCGGAAATAGGCCTTGCCCTCGGCCTCCTTGTCGCCATCGAGCAGCAGTTGGCGGATTGTCTCATCCTTGTGGTCGCCGTCACGGGGAATGCGGAAGTAACGCGGCTGCTCGCCGCCAGTGACGTAGGCATGGCCATAGGCAAATGGGCCGTCCTTGACCGGTATCGAGCTGTCGTCTTCCTTGATCCGGCCGCGCATCTCGGCAAACAGCGCCTTCTGCAGCGCTTTCGTGTCGTCCATGGCCGCGTTCATATAGGTGTTTTCCGCTTCCAGGTGCTTGCGGATTTCCGGATCGAGGATCGAGGGATCGCGGAACATCGCTTGCCAATTGTCGGCGCGCAGCCAGGCATAGTCGTCGGTGCGGGTGATGCCGTGGCGCGTGTCGCTCACCGGCTTCTTTGCGGCGACGGGAGCTTGGGGGAGGTTGCTGAATACGGACAAGATGCGTCTCCGGGATCAATGCGGCGGGAGACAATGAGATAGAGAGCCCGGCGATAGCGATCAAGCGCAAAGGCTCCGGCGGCGGAGTATTCGCCGTTCCCTGGGAGTTGCCTTCCCCCCTTTGAGTTGGGAGGAAGGCCCGGCCATTCTTACGTTTTCGTCTTCGCCTGCCGCCGGTATTCCTCAACCGGCAGTCCGCCGACACCCCAGTCTTCAAGCGCCACCTCGTCGATGACGACGAAGGTGGTGGCGGGGTTCTTGTTGAGCACCGTTTGCAGCAGATCGGTCACGCCCTTGATCAGGGCGGCCTTCTGTTCGGCGGTCGCGCCCTCGCGGGTGATCTTGATGTTTACATAGGGCATTTGCCTCTCCTTATTTCGCGGGCTTGATGTCGTAGTGGAAGACCTTGGCGATGATCTGCCAGCGGCCGTCGACGAAGACAAGAGACAGAAGATCGGCGAAGGCCCTTTCGCCGATAGCGCATTGAACCTTCGCAAGTGCCGTCACCGGTCCCGCAAGTTCGATCGAAAGGATCCGGTCGGCGCGTTCCTCGCCACGGCTTTCGGGCGAGGGACGCTTGTCGACAACAGGGAAATACCTGTCCATGTCGAGTTCCAGCAGGGTGCCGTCCGTCGCCGTAGCGTAGAGCGCCTTCGGATGGAAGACCTGCTTGAGGATGCTGGTGTCGCTTCGGTAGAGCCCATCGAAGTAGCGTTGCAGCACCTCGACGATCGCGGCGAATTGCGGATTGTTCGGGGCGCTCATGCTGCGATCAGCCCTTCGGCTTGCATTGCCGCCTGCACAGACGGGCGCTGGCCGACCCGCTGCATATAGGCTGTCAGGTGGGGCCAAGGGCCAAGCGAAATACCCGTGACGCTGGTCCAATTGACGACGGTGAAGAGATAGGCGTCGGCCACGGAAAAAGCGTCTCCGAGCAGATGGGCGCGACCATCGGATAGCAGCGTCTCGACATTGCCGAGGCGTTTGCCGACCTGCGCTGCGGCGGCTTCCTTTGCGTCGGCGCTCGCCGTCTTGCTGAACAGTGGCGAGAACGCCTTGTGCAATTCGGAGGCGATGAAGTTCAGTTGCTCCTGCAGGCGGGTGCGCTCCAGCGTGCCGTTGGCGGGCGCCAGCCCGGCCTCAGGAAAACGGTCGGCAATATACTGCACGACGGCCGCGCCCTCGGTGACGACGTCGCCGGTTTCCAGCACCAGCGCCGGCACATAGCCTTTGGGATTGATCGCCTTGAAATCGGCACCACCTTCGGTGAGGTGTGTTGCGGTGTCGACCTTGACGATCTCAAAATCGACGCCGGCCTCGTGCAGGCTGATATGGGGCGAGAGCGAGCAGGCGCCGGGGGCATAAAAAAGCTTCATGGCTAAATTCCTTTTGCAATGGTGGTCTCTGCGAAGACGGGCGGAACCTAACCTCAGGCGATAACTTTTGTATATGAGATAACTTTATGTTACCGACGTTTCCGGTTTCCCCGCGGTAACTGGAGAATTTTGCCCATGAGCTTGAAAATTCGAAAGAATAGGGCTGCCGCCTTGCCGCCGACCTGCCCGGTCGGCGAGTGCATGGTCATGCTCGGCGGCGCCTGGGCGCCCAACATCATCTGGTATCTGAGCGGCGGTCCGCGTCGCTTCAGTGAGCTCAAGATTGATATTCCCGGGATATCGGCGAAGGTGCTGAGCACACGACTGAAGGAGATGGAGGAGAAAGGCGCGATCGAACGGCGGATCGTGCCAACGTCACCGCCTTCGGTCGAATACAGGCTCAGCGACCTCGGTGAGGAGTTCGTCCCGGCGATCCATGCGATCGTCGAAGTCGGCTATAAACTCAAGCTTCGCCGCGAGGCAAAGCTCGCCGAGGAAGCCGACTGGCAGAATGTCCCGCAGGCGGTGCCCGCCTTATAGCGTGGCTACCTGGCGATTGTGACGGCTACCACCGGCCCTTGAGCGACTGCGCCGCATGATCGATGAAGGCCCGAACCTTCGGTGTTTCCGCCTGACGGTCGGCAAAACAGGCGTAGAAGTCGAACGGCTCGTGGTCGGTGTTGGCAACGCCTTCGCGCGGTGCGCCGCCAAACAGCGGCACAAGCAAGCCGCGTGAAATCAAGTCAGTAGCGATAAAAGCTCCCAGGCGGGTGATCCCGGCACCGGCGATTGCCATTTCGGCGAGCGTGTCGATGTCGTTGCTGACGATCGTCGCCTTCAGTTCCGGCTCGAAGCGCAGGCCGTCGCGGGTGAACGCCCAGCGAAAGATGCGGCCGTGCCCGGCATAGCGGTAGACAAGGCAATCGTGATGGATGAGGTCTTCCGGCCGTTGCGGGCGGCCGCGCCGCTCCAGATAGGATGGCGCGGCGCAGATGATCATCGGCACGGAAGCAAGCTTGCGGGCGATCAAGCCCTGTTCCAGTTGCAGACCGAAGCGCACGCTGATGTCGATCCCTTCGCCGATATGGTCGATCTCCCGATCGGTAACGACGAGTTCGATCGAGACATCGGGAAATTTTGCAGCGAAGGACGGCACCAGGGGCGCCACGACATGGCGGCCGAAGGCGACCGATGAAGCGATCTTGAGCGGTCCGCGCGGTTCGGCGTTGAGTGCCGAGACCGCTGCGGCCGCAAGCTCCAGTTCATGAACGACACCGCGTACCCGCTCGTAATAGATCCTGCCGCTTTCGGTCAGCCCGAGCTGGCGGGTTGTTCGGCTGAGCAGCCGACTGCCAAGCGTACGTTCAAGCCGCGCAATGTTCTGGCTTGCCGATGCGGGGGTGATCCCCAGCTTTCGCGCGGCCGCGGCGATGCTGCCCTCTTCGACGCTTCTGACAAAACTCTCCACCCCGCGCAGCGTGTCCATAATCCTACCCATCGAATATTGGTTTCTATTCGATGGTTTTGCCTACTTCTGAAGGAGGCTGCAATGGCCTACATCGCCGCAGCGCGATCCGTATAGTTCGGTCCGAAGCGAGGGGATGGTCCCCTCGGTCATTTCAGGAGAGCTTCTGATGGAAGATACCCTATCGGCCCCGCGGATCGCGCGTCGCCGCAAGTTGCCGCCCCGAGCAGCGCCCATCGCCTTTGCCTTCTTCATGTCGGCGATCATGGCGTTTCTGATGTGCTGCGTCATCGTCGGCGCCAACACAGGCATCGATGCCGGTTATCCAACCCGCGTGCTCAGCTCCTACGGGCTCGCAATGCCCGTCGCCTTCATCTGCGTGCTTCTCGTGCGGCCGCTGGTTGCCAGACTCGTCGGCGCCGTCTGCCGCCTGCCTGTCTGACAAGGCACCGTCCCGGAAAACCGGGACGGGCGGTCCCCCGCATCGCCGGTGACCACGTGGTCACCTTCGAGTGCCGTCGATCGGAATAGGCCAACCCGAACGGACAAAGGAGAAGCCACGCCCAGCTGCCCGGGCGTGGATTGCGCGTTAGCGGCAACGGGCCGCGGCGTTGCCCTGGTCGAGCTTGGTGCCGTTGACGGTCAGCACCGAGCCTGGCGACTGGGTGATCGTTCCGGCCGACCAGCCGTTGTCGAGCAGGCAATCCTTCGGCGTGTTGGTGACGCTGACGTTGCCCGTGATGTCCTCGGTCGGACCGGAGAAGTAGAGGCCCGCCTTGCCGGCGTTGTCGACCGTCATGTTCTTCAGCACGATGTCGCGCACCGGTCCTCCCAGGAACTCGTATTCGTTGCCGTAGATGTAGGCGCCATAGGTGCCGGCATTGGTAACGGCGACGTCCTGAAGCGAGATGCCCGAGACCGGATTGAAGAAGATGCCGGCGTTGCGCGTGCCGTCGACCTTCAGGCCCTTTACGTTGACGTTGGTGGTCGTCGCATCGAGGTTCGGGCTGGAAACCAGCATCAGGCCGTTGATGCCGCCCATGAGCCGCATGTCGTTGATGGCGACATTCGAAGTGCCTTGGAGCACCACGAGGTCCATGTCGCGATCCTGCTTGGAATTGTCGACCGTTACGCGATCGAGTTTGACATCCTTGCCTGCGACGAGCAGCACGCCTTCGCGGCGGGAGTTGCTGATCGTCACGTTGTCGATCGTGACGCTTTCCGTGCCAGTGACCAGCTCATAGTCTGTCCGGCCGACCTTCCTGAATTCGCCGCCGGCAAAGACGCCGTAGGTCAACTTGTCGATCGAGCTGTCGCGTACTGTCACGTCGCGGCTGCCGACGGAGCTGACGGCGGCAAAGGGCGCCTTGTTCGGATTATAGATCGAGAATTCGCAGGTCGTGTTGTTTTCGCAGATGAAGAGATCGTGGATGCGGCTGTCCTGAACCAGTGCGCCATTGACCCGCGTAAAGCGAATGCCGTCGTGATTGGTGGCGGAAATATCGACGTTGTCGATCGTCACGTTCGCTGCATCGGTCGCCGAGATACCGGCGAGACCGCCGCGGACCGCAAGCGACGAGACCGTGCTGCCGCTTGCCATCGCGATGACGTCCTGGGCCGGATTGTAGCCGGTGATCGTCGTGGCCGCGCCGTCATTGACGAAGGTGGCCGTCGCGCCGCTTCGTGCTCCGCGCACGGCAAGCGCACCGCCGCCGCCGAGAAGTGTCTGGCCGTTCTGAAGGGCCAGCGTCCGGTCGAGGCCGAGGTCGCCGTCGGCAAGGATCAGTGCGTTCGTCCCCGCCGAACCGATCAGCGTATTGATGGCATCGGCATTGCCGGAGGCGGAAGACACGGTGACGACCCGGCCGGCGTTGCGGCCGCTGTCGGCGAGTTGGGCCGCTTCGATGTCGCCGGTGGCGCCTGCGTGGGTGTGGATCCTGGTCGACCTTTCGACACGTTGCGTCATCGGGTCGAAGGCGTTGCCGCTCGAACCGGTCGCTCCGAACGGAATGCGCAGCCGGGCCATGACGGCGCCCTTGAGCTTGTCCTCGTTGTCATAGGTGCCGGTGACGCCGAGCGAAACCGTCGAGCCTTCGGAGAGGCCGGGCAGGTCGGCAAAGGTCAGCTCCGCACGCAGCTTGGCGCCGAACATGTCGTCGAGGTTGCGTCCGCCATACCAGTAGCTGCCGCCAAAGACCTTGAGGTGCACCTTGGAGTCGTCCTCGAACACCTGCAGCCGGTCGCCGATTTCGGCATCGATGCCGCGCCGCGCCCGTTCCCTGCCTTCCTGGAAGACGAGCACGTGGTCGCGCACGTAGGCGGTGTTGAAAGCGTTTAGCGTCTTCGCGCCCGTCAGCGGCAGATAGAAGTTGCTGCGCATTTCAAGGTCGCCGCTCAACGCTTCGAGTCCGATGGACAGCTGGCTGAAGGAGTTGCCGTAGCTGCTCTTCAGATAGTCGTAATAGCCATAGGCGCCGATCACCCATTGATCATTGGCGAGGAAGCGATAGCCCGCACCGATCGAGCCCTGACGAACGGAGTCATTTTCAATCGCTCCGCGTGTATCGATGAAAATCGCATTGCCCGAATCGAGCACGAAGGGCAGGAAAAAGCCGCCACTGGCACCCGAACCACCACTGAAGAAGCCGCCTTCGATCTCCGCCTGGGGGCGGAAGTCAACGGCCATGGCAGGGCTTGAAAGGAGGGTGCTGCTTGCCAGGGCAGCCATAAAAATATTCTTATTTTTCATATCATTAACTCCGAATGTATGTGACCTTGGGCGAGGCCACTTGGACATGCGGTTAAGATATGTGAGTAAATTACTCAAGTTTATTGATTGACGAAGCAGCGGCTATCCAGCGACGTGTTGACGCAGGAGGTTCAAACAGGCTCATCCGCAACTCTAGGAATGTACGATTCGCGGTCGGCATGTCGCCCGCCAGTCGGCGGGCGGATCCGTTCAAAAGGGTAGTTTAGGCTTTGAGCGCAGCGATGTTGTCCTTGGCGTAGGTCTCCACGCTGCGCGGCTCATGGCCCGTCATCGTCTTCACGTCGCCGGTCGGTTTAGCGACCCAGCCCTCGCGCACCGGATAGAAGATGGAGGCAAGGAAGCGGGCATAGTCCGCCGGCACGCCGGCACCTGTCAGAATGCCAACGAAGGTATCGTCGTCGACCGGTGCATAGGCGATCGGTTTGCCGGTGACGCGCGACAGGATCGCGGCGGCTTCGTCGTAGCTCAGCGCTTCCGGGCCGGTGAGATTGTAGGCGCGACCGTTGAAGGCGTCGCTCGTGAGGGCGGCTGCCGCACATTCGGCGATGTCGCGCGTATCGATGAAGCTCGTCTTGCCCTCGGCTGCCGGCACGGCGATGGCGCCATGTCGGATGCCTTCGATCCAGTAGGTCTGGAAGTTGTCGGCGAACCAGTTGGGGCGAAGGATGACGAAGGGCGCGCCGGTCTTTTCGACAAGCAGTTCGAGCTGGCGGTAGGGGATCTTGTCATCCGCATCGACGCCGATGACGGTCATCAGCACGATCTTGATGCCGCGTGCGGCGGCAGCGGTGACGATCGGGCTGAGCAGGCCCACCGGGTCGAGGTAACCTCCCGGCGTCAGTACAAAGACGCGGTCGACGCCATTTAGCGCAGGCCCAAAGGTCGCGGCGTCCTGGTAGTCGAAGGCGACGGCTTCGGCGCCTTCGACCGGCGTCGCTTTGCGGGATGCTGCCTTGACCGTTTCCCCGGCTGCGATCAACGCGCGCACCACCTTGCTGCCGATCGTTCCATTTGCCCCGAGAACCAGAATCTTGCCTGCCATCGTCATGCTCCCTAGTATCTAAGTGAAACCATATTGCGGATGGATACTAGATATAAACCCAGAAAAATGCTGTAAAGGAGGCAGTTTTTGGTGACATGGTTTCCGGCCGGAAACCGCCGTGGGGGCGTGCCTGATGGAATACGACGTTTATATCCAGACTTGCCCGACCCGCTTGGTGCTGGACCGGCTTGCCGACAAATGGGCGGTCCTGGTGCTCGGCAAGCTTGACGAGCAGCCGGTGCGCTTCAATCAGCTGAAGCGCGAGATCGACGGCATTTCGCAGAAGGTGCTGTCGCAGGTTCTAAAGAAGCTGGAGCGCGACGGTCTCGTCAGCCGCAGCGTCTATGCCACCGTGCCAGTGACCGTTGAATATGCGATCACGCCGCTTGGCCGCACGCTGAGGTCGACCGTCGCCGCCCTGACGCGCTGGGCCGAAGACAACATCGAGGCGGTGCTGGAGGCGCAGCAAAAATACGACCGCAGCGCCTGAGGCGGCTGCGGCCGACGAGTTGCCGCAGACATCATTCGTCTGCGGTCCGGGAGAGAGCGGTCAGGCGACCAGCTTGAGGCCGATGCCCCAGGGGTCGATGAGGCTGTAGCCATCGCCGGCGCGGTTGACCGGAATTTCCAGCGCATCGAGCTTGGCAAGCGCCGCGGCGCGTTCGGCCGGGTCCTTGTACTGGATCGTATAGTCCGAAAGCCCGGTCATATGGCCTTCGCGCTTCGGCGCGCCACGCGAATTCCAGATGTTGGCGGCGACATGGTGGTGGTACTTGCCCGAGCCGAAGAAGCTCGCGCCCGGATAGCGTGCCATCAGCCCAAGTCCCAGCACGTCGCGGAAGAACGCGTCGGCTTCGGGGATGTTGGAGACCTGCAGATGGATATGGCCGATGGCGGTTCCATCAGCCATGCCGTCCCAATTGTCCTTGGGTGCTTCGTCATAGAGAGCCTGGAGATTGAGCGGCAGCGTGTCCATGCCGACGGTGCCGTCTGGGTTGAAGCTCCATTCGGAGCGCGGCCGGTCACGATAGACCTCGATACCGTTGCCTTCGGGGTCGGCGAGGTAGATCGCTTCGCTGACCAGATGGTCGGAAGCGCCCTGTAGCCTAATGTTGTTGTGGGCGGCGTGGGCCAGCCAACGGCCGAGTTCGTTGCGGTTCGGCACGAGAAAGGCGTTGTGGAAGAGACCCGGTGCATTGCGGGGTGCCCTGGCAGCGTTGCCTTCGGTTGTCAGGCTGAGGAGCGGGCGGCCGGCAACGCCGAGCGTTTCGCCGCTCTTGCTCGTTTCGATCGGCTTCAAGCCTATGATTTTCTGATACCAGGCCGAAACAACGGGCAGATCCTGGACGACCAGATGTGCGTGGTCGACATGCGCAGGCATGGCAAGGGCGTGTTCGGTCGGGGTATCCGTCATGTCTGCCTCCTTGGGCGTCGAAACCGTAGCGGCTCTGCCGGCCCAGTTTCGTTGAAACTGTTGTCCGGAATATGGGCCGGCTCGCCCGTTCACGGAAGCCCGTCAGTCGCTTGATGTTGTGTTCGATGAGCGTTGACAGTGGTTTCCGTCGCCCTACCTCCATTTGAGTAGGGTCACGCGAGCGCGGCGCTTTCGATTTGATTTCAATCAAAGCCGGGAAAGCGGTCGAGGCGCAATCTCCAGACGAGGGATTGGCCCGCCACATCTGGCGCGGCGATCCGTGAGGGCAACAGAAGGAGTACAGCATGTACAAGAAGATCATCGTCCCGATTGCCATGGATCAGCTCGAGCACGGCGAATCTGTGCTGGGCATCGCCGAGAAGCTGATCGACGAAGGGGGCGAGATTATCCTGCTCAACGTTGTCGAAGATCTGAATGCCTATGCGCAGGGCTACATGATCGTCGATTTCCCGTTGGAGATGGTCGAGGAATCCCGCAAGCAGGCAAAAAAGACGCTCGAGGACATGAAGACCAAGCACGGGATCAACGGCCGTGTTGAAATTCGCACCGGCGGCGCTGCCGGCACCATCAATGCCTTCGCGAGCGAAGAGAATGCCGATCTGGTGATCATCGCCTCCCACCGGCCGGGCCTGATCGATTACTTCATCGGATCGACCGCGAGCCGCGTGGTCAGCCATTGCGCCTGCGCCGTACTCGTCGACCGGTAACCCACCAACAATAAGAGCGGCTGCGGCGCGATCTTGCGCCGCCACCGCCGAGGAGTCTTCAGATGGACAAGTTTGCGCTTGACGATTTTCGCAGCCGCCTCACGCACCGCAAGGAGGAGCTGCAGGGGCGGCTGGTCAAGATCGAGCACGATCTCGATGAGCCCATGAACGCCGATGTGCCGGATCGCGTGACCGAGCGGGAAGGCGACGAGGTTCTGGAGGGCCTCGGTCTTGCCGGTCAGGAAGAGATCCGCGCGATCGACGCGGCACTCGACCGGATCGCTGCCGGCACCTTCGGCACCTGTGTCCGCTGCGGCCTGCCGATTTCGTCAGCGCGCCTGCAAGCCGTTCCCCATGCGCCGCTCTGTCAGGAATGTGCGGCGGAGGTTGCCCGCGGCGGAAGATGAACCATCGCGCGATCGCCGCCGTGCCCGCAGCGGCGATCTTCGGATCGTTATCTTAGCTCCAGCTTCAGTCTCGGCAGAAAGCGCCCCGGGACTACGGTCGATGCGATGACGCCATCATCGACCGCGCCCATGCGGCGATAGAAATCGGCAGCGCCCCGGTCGGCATCGATCGTCATCACCGTGGCGCCGCGGTTGAGCGCTGCTTCGACGCACCAGTCGAAAAGGCTGCGGCCAATGCCAGCGGCGCGCGCGTCCGGATCGATGAAGAGCTTGTCGAGTTCGGCGATCTGGCCATCGGAGCGAACCTGCGCCAGACCGAGGATCCTCTCGCCATCGACGGCGATCTGCAGGTCCGAATCCTTCCAGTCTTCGGCCGTCAGCGTCAGCGCCGGACGGCAGGCCTCCAGGAAGGCGGCGTCGTATCCCCATACCGCTTTCGATCGCAGGCAAAGGTCGCTGAGCGCGGCCGCCAGTTCCGGCTGAGGGGTGCGCAACATCAACATGGTTCTCCTCCCGATCGGCTTAATCATTTCAGCCCATGGGTCATCGATGCGCCTGCGAACAAGGACCCGCGCACTTCGCAGACATATCATGCGATTGTCGTAATGCGTTGCAAAAGTTGATGCTTTCGCCACGCCCCCATATCTTTTCGGCGGCCCGGGGCTGTGGCAGGATGGCGATGATGGCGCGACAGCTACGAGCGTGCCCGAGAAAAAGACAGAGACCCGGGAGAGGGATCGCGTGGAATTTGCTGGCGTCAAATGGAACTATGACCGCTCGGAATTGATTGCCGACGGCATCGTGCACGGCATCGGTCTTGCCGCCGCGCTCGTCGGTGTCACCGCACTGATCTTCTATGCGACGCTTTGGAGCACCAGCGGCCAGCTTGCCGCCGCCGCCGTCTACGGAGCAGGACTGCTTGCAACGCTGTCGATCTCGTTTCTCTACAATCTCTATCCGGTCTCGCGGACCAAATGGTTCCTGCGCCGCTTCGATCATTCCTCGATCTTCATCCTGATCGCCGCGACCTATACGCCGTTCCTGCAGCGCGGCTTGGACGACCCGTTCCTGTTCGTGATGCTGATCGGCATCTGGGCGATCGCGGCCCTTGGCGTTGCGATCAAGTGTCTTTTCCCCGGCCGGTTCGACCGGCTGGCGATCCTGCTCTATCTCGCCATGGGCTGGAGCGGTGTGCTCGCTGTCGGGCCGCTCTTGTCGGCACTGACGGCAACGACGCTGGTGCTGATCCTGATCGGCGGTATCATCTATTCCGCCGGCGTGATTTTCCATGTCTGGGAAAGGCTGCGCTTCCAGAACGCGATCTGGCACGGTTTCGTTGTCACCGGTGCGGCCGTTCATTATTCGGCCGTGCTGACCTGCTTCAGCGCCGCAGTCTGAGCGGCGGTCAGTTCGGCGCTTCGCCCGCAACCGCAGCGACAGGCGGGTGTTGACAGCCTTCCGATGGCCTGAGGGCCTCCGCCATCCGCGAGATCACGCCGTCGAAACTGGTGAGCCGGCTCTTGCGGTACTGCAGGCGGAAATAGGCGGCGCTGCCGTCGCAGAGCGCGATGGCACGGGTATAAAACACTTCTTCGCCACGGACGCCCGAAAAGCTTGCCCAGGCTGCCGTCACCCGTGCATAGGCGATCCGCCAGTCGCCCTCGCGCTCGACCCCGATGCGGTCGTTGACGTCGGTTTCGAAGTCGCCATCCAGCAATGTGCTGCCAAAGACCGAAAGGGTCGCGCCGTTGTCGTTGGCATGAAAGCTGGCGCCATCGCCATTGTCGCCCTGGCTCTGCAGTTCGAAGCCAGGGGGAATGTCGAGCACATAGCCGAAACGCGCATTGGCATAGGGTAGCCAGTCGTCGGCGGCCGAGGTTGCCACGGCAGACGAAAGCAGGAGCGTGAGTGCTGTCAGGATGCGTAGCATGCGGACCTCCTCTCGCTTGCTCGACCCAAAGTCTAGATAGCGCGGCTTCGGCGCGGGGCCTGTTCCTAATGGAACAGCAGGCCCCATGCCACTCCTTCCGCGCGTCAGTGTCAATCCTCGATAAACGTCATCGCATGGCCGTTGAGGCAATAGCGAAGCCCCGTCGGCGGCGGGCCGTCCGGGAACACGTGACCGAGATGGGCGTCACAGTCGGCACAGCGGATCTCGGTGCGCACCATGAAGTGCGAGCGGTCCTCGATCTCGTGGATCGCCTGGTCGTCGATCGCCGCGAAATAGCTCGGCCAGCCGCAGCCGGAATCGAACTTGGTATCCGAGCGGAAGAGGGCTCGGCCGCAACAGACGCATTCATAAGTGCCGGTCCGTTTGTTGTTGAGGAAAGGGCCGGTGAACGGACGCTCGGTACCCTGCTGTCGGGTGATGCGGTATTGCTCCGGCGAGAGCACGGCCCGCCATTCCGCATCGGTCTTCACCACCTTGGGCGTCTTAACGGTCGTCATGAAAGATCTCCTGTCGTTGCGGCGACTATATAGGAATGGTGCCGGAAGCGCGCAAATTCACGTCGCGGCCTAGCATTGCGGTCGACGGCGTGGCGTCAGGCGATCTCGCGGCGGATTACGGTCGGGCCGGTGCCCCGCCGGCGCTTGCTGTTGTTGTAGAAGGCGATGAACTCCGCTGCGGGCAACGCCTTGGAGAACAGCCAGCCCTGGCCGTACTGGACACCGCGTTCGATGAGATAGTCGGCCTGCTCCTGCCGCTCGACTCCCTCGGCGACGATGTAGAGATCGAGCGACTTGGCAATGTCGATGATATGCGGCGTGATCGAACTGGTGGCAGAGTCCGTTCCGATCGTGTCGATGAAGGATTTGTCGATCTTCAGTGCGTCGAGCGGAAGCTCCTGCAGGTATTGCAGGCTTGAGTAGCCGGTGCCGAAGTCGTCGATCGCCACCGAGTGGCCGCGCCGGCGGGCCTCCTCGATCGTTGCGCGGGCGGATTTCACGTCCATGAAGCCCCGTTCGGTCGCTTCCAGCCAGATCTGCTGGGTCAGTATGCCGGTGTTTTCCAGCACCGCCTGGATCACCGGCAGGATGCGCCCCGACTTGATGTCGTCGGCGGCAAGGTTGACGGCAATGTGCAGCGAGCGATCCGCAAGGAGGATCGTTTTCAACTCGGCTATCGTGGCATAGATGACCTGGTCGGTGATTTCTTCGATCAGGCCGTTCTCCTCCGCCAGCGGTATGAAGAGATCGGGGCGGACCATTTGCCCGTCTGGCCGCCGCCAGCGTACAAGCGCTTCGGCACCGACGCAGATGCCGGTCTTCAGTTCGATGAGCGGCTGATAGTGGACGATGAATTCGCGCCGCTGAACGGCGATGGAGAGCTCTCCGAGCGGCGAAAGACGGCGCCGCGACAGCCAGACGACGAGGCCGACCATAAGCGCTGCGACCAGGGCGCCGACCGGCAGAAGCAGCAGGCGCTCCCGGTCCATGTCCTTAAAAATGGCGATGTTGGGGGCGCTCGCGACGGCGATCCAGTTTGCTCCATGGGAGGTTGCGAACAGATCGTCGGCGTTGCTGCCGGTTTTGGGAAGTTCGGCGAGCCGGGCCGTAAGCGACGCGTCAGGATTGTTCAGAGTGCCGATCAGGACGCCGTTTTTCGTGGCGACTGCAAGCCGGGTGCCCGGCTCCGCAATCACGTCGACGAATCGAGCCGGGTTGGTCAGTACGGTGTAGGAACGATAGCGAAACGCCGTCATGGGGGCGCCGGTACTGATCGTCGGATACATCCGCGGGATGACTTCGACGCCGTTGCTCGCGAAGAAATCGGCGGGCGAAGAGCGGGTGAGACGGCGCGGCGGGTAGCCCCACGAGGTGCACCTCAGCAGCCCGTTTTCGAAATAGCCGATGTCTTCGATGGAGGTCGTGTTGACGACGAGGGAGCGCAACGCTGCGATATGCGTTGCCATACAGGGCGGCATGTCGAACCGGTCGGCGGCTTTCAGCGCCCGGGAGGCTTCCTCGAGCGCCGCATCGGCGCGCATGATGGCGTAGTCGGCAAGATGGGAAAGCCGTGTCTGCTCGCTGCGCACCGCGATCGACCAGGAAAGATAATAGGCCGCCAGCATCGGCAGGATCGCGCCGAGTGCAGCCAGGATACTGGCGATGACGACTATGCGAGATCGTTCCAAGCAGGCCTCGCCTGTGATCGTTGTGTTGTTCCGTTTCATGCTGCTTGCGCAGAAAGACGGTCGATGAGCCGGAGCCTTGCGGTTCACAGAGATAGTCGAAGGCAGACGTTGCGAGCAGTTGTTGGTTCCCGCCGGGTGGCGGATCCAGGCTTCGTATTATTTTGAATTGAAGCAGCCTTTACGTACAACTACCACGTCTTATTGTCCCGATTCCAGGACGTTCGATCCTGCTGCGACGACAACTGAATATTATGCTAACAGCATTTTAATTGTTGTCGGCCGTCGCCGCATGAAACGAACGAATCTGATAGTGCTTGGACTGCAGCGTCCGATCTCCGAAGCGACTTAACGGCAGATAACGTCGATTTTATCTGGATAAGGCTTGAGACGCCACAACCCTTCTTTTATGTCGGGTCTTCGATTGATTGTATCGTGAAAACATAAAGGAGCAGGCCAGGACGATGGATGTTGCGGCCCTGACATTTCTGGCTCTCGCACTCCCTTTCGTGGGGGCTTTGGTCGCACCGCTGCTCACGCGCCTCCTCGGGCACAATGCGGCCTGGGTTCTGGCACTCTTCCCGGCGGCCATTGTCCTGCATTTCACCCGCTTCTGGCCGGACGTGGCCAAAGGTGAGGTGGTCACTGGCGGCTATGCCTGGATCCCGTCGTTCAATGTCAGCTTTTCCTGGTTGATCGATGGCCTGTCGCTGACTTTCGTCCTGCTGATCGCCGGCATCGGCATGCTGATCGTGCTCTATTCCGGCGGTTACCTGAAGGGCCATCCGCAGCAGGGACGGTTCTTCTCGTTCATCCTGATGTTCATGGGATCGATGCTCGGGCTTGTCGTGTCCGACAGCTTCCTGATGCTCTTTGTCTTTTGGGAACTGACCTCGATCACGTCATTCCTGCTGATCGGCTTCGACCATTCGCGCGAAGCGGCAAGGCGCGCGGCCCTTCAGGCGCTGGTCGTGACCGGAGGAGGGGGCCTGTTCCTGCTCGCAGGGCTCCTGATTATCTGGAACGTCAGCGGCGTCACCCAGCTTTCGCTGCTCATGGCCTTTGGCGCCGAGATGCGCGAGAGCCCGTTCTATCTGGCCGCGCTTATTCTCGTCCTCGGCGGCGCCTTCACCAAGTCGGCGCAGTTTCCGTTCCATTTCTGGCTGCCGAACGCGATGGAAGCACCGACTCCCGTTTCGGCCTACCTGCATTCCGCGACGATGGTGAAGGCCGGCGTCTATCTGTTGATGCGGCTCAATCCCGTGCTCGGCGGCACGCCCGAATGGCAGATCCTGCTGCCGCTCTTCGGCGGCGCCACGCTCGTCATCGGCGCAGCTCTTGCCTGCCGCCAGACCGACCTGAAGCTGATGCTTGCTTATACGACCATGGCCTCGCTCGGGCTGCTGGTCATGCTGACCGGTCTCGGCTTCCCGCACGCGATCGAGGCGGCGGCGCTCTATCTTGTCGCACACTCCCTGTTCAAGGGTGCCCTGTTCATGGTTGCCGGCATCATCGATCATGAGACCGGCACCCGCGACGTGACCAGGCTCGGGGGCTTGCGTTCCGCCATGCCGCTTACGTTCGTCATTGCGCTTGCAGCCGCATTTTCGATGGGCGGCCTGTTCCCCTTCTTCGGCTTCGTCGCCAAGGAGGAAATCTACTACGCGCTCTCCGGCTTCGACCGCCGCTCCATGGTCTTTGCGGCAATCGCGATCCTTGGCAATGCCCTGATGTTCGCGGTGGCCTTTGCCGTTGCCCTCAAACCTTTCATCGGTGCGAAGGTGGAGACGCCGAAGGCGGCGCACGAGGCGCCGGTGCTGCTCTGGCTCGGGCCGGCGCTGCTTGCTGCCAAGGGGCTTTCCGCCGCCTTGCTCTCGGGGCTGACCCACGAACTCGTATCGACGCCGATGGCGTCGGCGATAGCAGGCGAACCGCGTACGGTCACGATATCTGTCGTTCCGAGCGTCGGGGTGCCCCTGGCCATGTCGACCGTAACCGTGTTGATCGGGATCGTTTTCTACCTCAAGCTCGATCGCCTGCGTGGTTTCATCGCCACGATCCTTGCCGATATCGGCTGGGGGCCGGACCGTGGTTTCGACCAGTTCATCCGGGGGCTCGTTCGTTTTTCCATCGGGCTGACGCGCCGACTGCAATCCGGCCGGCTCGACGTTTACATGACGGCGACCTTCATCCTGGTTGCCTTCGTGCTGCTGGTCGTTCCGCTCACCTACGGCGAACTGCCGCGCGCACCGTTCTTCGCACCCGACGTGCCCCTGCATGAGCTTGCGATCATGGCGATTGCCGTTATCGGCCTCGTTGCCGTCGTGCTTGCGGCCGACCGCCTGACGGCGATCGTCTCCCTCGGCATCCAGGGTTTTGCCGTCGCCGTCATCTTTCTGCTCTACGGCGCGCCGGATCTCGCCTTCGTCCAGTTTATGATCGAGACGCTCTCGGTCGTCGTTCTGGCGCTGGTGATGACGCGGCTCAGGCTGTCGCCGTCTGACCATCGGCCGCTTGCCCAGAAGGTCCCGGATTTCGCCATTGCGCTCGCCTGCGGCCTCGGCTTCGGTCTGATGTTGCTGAAGGTGACGGGCGTTCCCTTCGACGCCACGCTTACGGAATTCTTTAATCTGTATTCGAAGTCGATCGCGCACGGCGCCAATGTGGTGAACGTCATTATCGTCGATTTCCGCGGCACGGACACGCTGGGTGAGATCGCCGTGGTGATGGTCACCGGCCTTGCCATCCTGTCGCTGGTTCGCTTGAGAGCCGGCTCGCTCCGGCGCATCGCCGACAACGATCCGGATGCGGAGGAGCGCGCATGAAGTCGGTGATCTTCCGCGCCGTCGCACCGTTTCTCACGAGCCTGATGGTGCTGTTTTCGATTTTCGTCCTTTTGCGCGGCCACAACGAGCTGGGCGGGGGCTTCACCGGCGGCTTGATCGCGGTTTCGGCGCTCGCCATCTACGGCATAGCCTGCGGCGTCGAGACCGTACGCCACGCCATCTATTTCCACCCGATGGCGATTGCCGGCGCCGGGCTCTTCGCTTCGACGATCGCCGGCCTGGTCTCCATCGCCGCCCGCGTCCCCTTTATGACCGGCCTCTGGATCTACCCATCGGTTCTCGGCCTGGAGATCCCGCTCTCGACGGTGATGCTGTTCGATTGCGGCGTCTATCTCGTCGTCGTCGGTGCGATCAGTTCGATTGCGCTCTCGCTCGAAGAGCGGGGAGGCGAGTGATGGAAGCCTGGTTTTCCCTGCTCGTCGGCATCTTCTTTACGGTCGCTATCTATTTGTTGCTGTCGAAGTTCATCATCCGCGTGCTGCTCGGAGTGGCCATCCTCGGCAATGCCGTCAATCTGCTGATCTTCACCGGCGGTCGGCTGACCCGCAGCGTGCCGCCGGTCATCCCGGCGCATGAAGACGCGCTCACTGGCCCGGCCGCCAATGCCTTGCCACAGGCACTGATCCTGACGGCAATCGTGATCTCCTTCTCCTTCTTTGCTTTCTTGCTGGTTCTCGCGTGGCGCGCCTACGAGGAGCTGCAGACCGACAATACCGACGAGATGCGCGTCGCCGAGCCGAAGGACGAGCCGGCTCCGCCGCTTGGATACTGACCGACCCATGGCCGCTTCAATTTCTCCCCCCGCAGATCTATCCACCGCACTCGTTCTCGAGCCGGTCGCTTCTGCCGATTGGCTGGTGATCCTGCCGGTCGCCTGGTGCCTGGCAATCGGCGCACTGCTTGTCATGCTGCGCCGAAAGATCGACTGGCAGCCTTACATCGCGGTCCTTGGCCTTGCCGGCCTCGTCTTGATAGACATTCTGCTCCTTCGGCACGTGCTTGCGAGCGGTTCGGTAACAATGGTCATGGGACGCTGGCTGCCGCCCTTCGGCATTGCCTTCACCGTCGATCTGACGGGCGCTCTCTTTGCGTTGACCGCCTCGGTGGTGGCACTTGCCGGCGGGATCTATTCGCTCGCGGATATCAACGACAGCGGTCGGCGCTACGGCTTCTATCCGTTCCTGATGCTCCTGATGGCTGGCGTTTCGGGTGCATTTCTGACGGGGGACATCTTCAACCTCTATGTCTGGTTCGAGGTGCTGCTGATCTCGTCATTCGGCCTGATCGTGCTCGGCTCCGAGCGCGAGCAGATCGACGGAGCGGTGAAATACGGTTTCCTCAATCTGGTCGCGACCACGCTGTTCCTGATCGCGACCGGCTATCTCTATGCGAGCTTCGGCACGCTCAACATGGCCGATATCGCCCGCAAGGCAGAAGGTCTTGCCGGCACCGCGCCGCTGACGACGCTGACGGCGCTCTTCGTGCTGGCCTTCGGCATGAAGGCGGCGGCCTTCCCGGTCAATTTCTGGCTGCCGGCCTCCTACCATACGCCGCGCGTCGTGGTGTCGGCGCTGTTCGGCGGCCTGCTCACCAAGGTCGGCATTTACGCCCTGATCCGCGTCACCGTCATGCTGCTGCCGCTCCAGCGCGAGGAACTGAGCTTCGTCATTGCCCTTGCCGGCGCGCTCACCATGCTCGTCGGTGCCTTCGGGGCGCTGGCGCAATCGGATTTCCGCCGCATGCTCGGCTATCTCGTGGTCTCCGGCATCGGCTCGATCCTCGCCGGTATTGCCGTCGGCGGGCCGGGCGGCATTGGCGGTGCGATCTTCTATGCGCTGCACTCGATGCTCGTCATGACTGCGCTTTATTTCGCATCCGGCGTTGCGGCCAAGCTCGGCGGCAGCTTCTCGCTTTCGTCGCTGGCAGGCCTTTATCGTCGCCACGCCGGTTTCGCGGCGCTGACGCTCATGCTGGCCTTCGCCGTTTCCGGTCTGCCGCCATTCTCCGGCTTCTGGCCGAAGGTCATGCTGGTCAAGGCGGCACTCGATATCGGCGCCTGGTGGCTGGCCGCGGCCCTGCTTTTCACCGGCTTCCTGACGACTGTTGTCACCGGACGTTTCTTCCTGCTGGCCTATTGGCGCGATGCCGCAGCCGGGGAGGGCACGACGGCTTCCGCGACGATCTCGCCGGCGGCACTGCTGCCGCTGACCGTATTGGTCATCCTGGCTTTGGCGATTGGTCTCTACCCGGAGCCATTGCTTTCGACCGTTCAGAGTGCTGCTGCCGGGCTCGCTGAGCCCTCGGCCTATCTGAACTCGGTTTTCCCGGGAGGTGCCCCGTGACCAAGTTCCTCACCATCAACCTGGTGTTCACGGCGATCTGGGGCGCGATCAGCGCCAGCTTCTCGCTAGCCAATCTGATCCTCGGCTTTGTCGTTGGAGCGCTGTCTCTATGGCTGATCCGGCGCGAGCTCCAGCCCATCACCTATCCGGTGCGTCCGCTCAAGCTGTTGTTGTTGACCGCTCTCTTTTTCAAGGAGCTTGCGATCTCGGCCACCAAGGTCGCGCTCATGGTCATCCAGCCGAAGATGAAGCTGAGACCCGGCATCTTTGCCTATCCCTTGACGGTCAGGAGCGACTTCGAAATCGCGTTGCTCGCCAATCTCATCACGCTGACGCCTGGGACCTTGTCGGTTGACGTTTCCGACGACCGCCGCACGCTCTACGTCCATGCGCTCGAGTGCGCCGATCCGGGCGGCTTGCGACGCGACATCGCCAACGGCTTTGAACGGCGGATAAAGGAGGCTTTCGAATGAGCCTGCCAGACCAGATCGAAGCCCTCGCTACGGGCTTTGCACTAATCGCGCTGTCTGCTGCCCTGCTGTTTACTGTCTGGCGCATCATCCGCGGCCCGACCTTGCCGGACCGCGTGCTCGGCCTCGACATGCTGGTGGCGATCGCCATCGGCCTCATTGCCGTCGTCGCGATCCGCACCGGTTTCAATCTCTACATCGACATTGCCATTGCCCTTGGCCTGGTGGGCTTCCTCGCGACCGTCGCTTTTGCCCGCTTCGTCCTGGCTCGCGGGCATTCGCCGGAGGCGGCCAACGTTGAGCGCAGCTCGCCGGAATCAAAGCGCATGTCGGCAAATGCGGTCCGTCGCAAGCACAAGGGCGCGCGCCGATGAACCCCGTCCTGGACATAGCCATTGCTGTATTGGTTGCCGCTCTGTTGATCGTCGGCGCGATCTTTTCGCTGCTTGCGGCAATTGGCATCTTGCGTTTTCCCGATCTCTACACCCGTATGCATGCAGCGTCTAAGGCCGGCACCATAGGTTCAGGCCTGTTGCTGCTAGCTGCGGGCGTTCATTCTCTGGATGCGGCAATACTGATTCGGGCGCTTGCGGGCTTCTTCTTCTTCATTCTGACTGCACCAATCTCGGCTCATCTCTTGGCAAAAGCCGCACATCAGGCCGGTTACAAACTTACGAAGCTGTCAGTCGTAGATCAGCTTCCGCAAAAGGAAGAGCGACGTCATAGCTGATCGATGACATTTCTGAATCTGTATTTCAGAACTTTGCGATGCAGTGTGGCCATTTTAGCAATTTGGAGATAAAGTTGCTAACTGTCGTCAAATTTATGTTTGGAAATTTCACGCATCGATGTTAATCGAGTAAATGTAAAGTGTCGTCGTGGAAAATACTTTGATCTGAAATTCCAGCTTGAGTTGTGAATGTTGGTTGTTGCTTTGAGAGTTCGGTCGTCCCGGTGACTCGGCAGCAGGTTTGGTAATCAAAATTCCTACTCTTGATATCGTGGCCGGCGTTTGTCCTTGCCGCGTTTGATGGTCCATCCCAAGGCAGCGAAGGCTCCCTGGCGGCTCTTGCAAGCGTTCCTCCCCCCGAGACGCCGTTTCGGGTTGTGCTGAAGTCCGATAGGAGAAAGAAATGACTGAAACAGCGCTTGGCGCGAGCCATGAACTTCTGGTTGAACTGACGGCGGAAATCGTTGCCGCCTACGTCAGCAATCACGTGGTTCCCGTCGCCGAGCTTTCCACGCTGATCGCAGATGTGCACTCGGCGCTCAACAACACCGCGGCGCCGGCACCGGTCGTCATCCCCGTTGAAAAGCCGAAGCCGGCCGTGTCGGTTCGCAAGTCCGTCCAGGACGACCAGATCACCTGCCTCGAATGTGGCGGCACCTTCAAGTCGCTGAAGCGCCACTTGATGACCCACCACAATCTGTCGCCGGAAGAATATCGCGAGAAATGGGACCTGCCGACCGACTACCCGATGGTCGCGCCCGCCTATGCGGAAGCACGCTCGCGTCTCGCCAAGGAAATGGGCCTCGGCCAGCGCCGCAAGCGCCGTGGCAAATAAGACTTCAACCGTCTGGTGAAGCTTGCGGCTGTTTGCTGCAATTTGCCTGACGGTATTTGGTTTGATCACAAAGGGCCGGGCCTGCGCGTCCGGCTCTTGTGTTTTGTACTGTCAGCGGTGCGGTCGCTGCGGCAGCTCCTGACGGCGCCTTAAAGCCCGTCGCGCAAAAGTGCGCAGCGGTTTTGCGATAACGACATGCGAAATATCAAAAACTTAAAGCGCAGGGCGCGAACCTGAAAGATCGCGACGCGCTTTAGATCATTTCAGTGTTTCATTGAAACACTGAAGTGATCTTAGTCTTTGAAACTACGCAGTTCCGGACGGAAAACCGTTTCACACTTTTCCTGGAATTGGTCTAGGCGGCCAGCCGAAGCTCCGCTTCGTTCTTAATGCGGCGGATCATCGAGCGCAGGCCGTTGGCGCGTTGCGTCGACAGGTGCTCGATCAAGCCGATCTTGCCGAAGGTATCGATGGCATCGATCTTGGCGATCTCCGAGGCATGTTTGCCGGAATAGATGGTGAGCACGATTGCGACCAGGCCGCGCACGATATGCGCATCCGATTCACCTTCGAAGGTCAGGACGGGGTCCTCCGGATTGCCGGCCGTCTGGGTGACGAGCCAGACCTGGCTGGCGCAACCCTGAACCTTGTTTTCCTGGGTCCGCTTGGCTTCCGGCATCTCCGGCAGCGCTTTGCCGAGCTCGATCACATAGCGATAGCGATCCTCCCACTCGTCGAGGAAGGCGAAATCGTCGATGATCTGGTCAAGCGTCGTCATGGTCCGGGTCCAGTTATCAGGGGATTATACGCCCGCCGGGCCTTGCCGCGAACGAAGTTCGTCCCTGTTCATGCCCTTTGCCATCAGGCATTCGGGCTTTCAGTCCTCATATAGGGGATGGCAAGCCCATTGAGAACCGCCAATTGCAGTTGCCCTGGGCGTCGGCGGTATTTCGCCGGCGCGGTCAGATCGAAACGCTTGACGGGAAGGGGAAGGCATTTCCGGCGCCTGCATCGATCCCACCGAGTTTGCCGACCGCCGCCGACAAGGCATGGCCGGCCGCGCGCGCATCGTCAGCGTCACGGGCAGATCCCTCGGTGCGCAATTCCTGCTCGGCCTTTCGCAACAGCTGCTTTATTTGCTCGGCAACCGATTTGAGTTCGGCGGCCACTTTGGTGGTGGAATCGGACTCGTGATTGTCGCCGCTGAATTCGCGATAGGCGCGCTCCGCGAAGCTTGTCGGCTCTGCGGACGTGGCTGCATCGTTTCCGGCGATAGCACCTTCCACTTGCGCACTGCCGGCATCTGCCAGGGCGGCCACGGCCGCAGCGGAGGCAACACTGCTTGCCGCTCCAGCACCGTCTGCGCCGGCCAACTGCTGGGCGGCTGTGCCGAGTTGCTGGGCGAGTTGTTTGGCGAGCCTTGCGAGCGTTTCCGGATCCGATGCAAAGAACCGGAGCATGCGAAGTTGTTCCTTGATGTCGTCGAGCTTCTTCTTTGCTGCGGCGGCGCGGTCGCCAGTGTCGTCGTCGGTGCCGAGGAGCAATGCGGCCGATGCCGGGCTCTTGCCTTCGACGGTTTCGCCGGCGGTCGATGCGCCGGCTGTCGCCGGCCGCGTCACGCCCGCATTCGAAAAAAGCCCGTAGATCTGCATTGGGTGCCTCCGCTCGCCGTGCGGCGGACCTAAGCAGCCACGGCTTGTGCGTGGCTGGCTCTTGCGCGATCAAAGGTTGCGCCTGAAAAAGAAAACGCCGCGAGGGGATGGGATCCTCGCGGCGGCCACGACAGGGCGGCAAGTCAGGCAGTTAAGTTGCGAATGGTGTGGATGGGCGGCCCCGGTCTCGACCGAGGGCTCGGCGTGATTACTGGATGATCGCGGCCTTGGGATCGAGGCGCTTTTCCGGAACCGGCGTGCGCTTGAAGACGGGCTCTGCATCGATGGTGCTGACCTCGGTGGCCGGTGCTGCCACATCGGCAGCGGGCTTGACCGTGCCGGTCATGACCGGTGTGACCGTTCCGGTCATCACCTTGGCATCGGGTTGGGCCGCATCGGTTTCGGCAAACTGGGTATCGAGGAACTCATAGGCGATACGTGCGCCTTCGCGAGCCCGGTGGCCGAGGGCGACGAAGGTCTCCGCCCCTTTCTCGCAAATCTCGGGCTTCTGGATGCAGATGGCGCTGATGTATTGGAAGGCCTCATTGGCGGCGGCGAAGGTGTCGCCAAGCTCGACCTTGGGAGCGTGCTCCAGCTTCTGCGAGCTCGACGGATCGAGGAATGGCAGCAGCACCAGCACCAGCGAAAACCAGAATGTCGCCTTGATGAGAAACCACATGTTCTGCCCATCCTTCGTTCAGCTGCCTGAGCTCGCCAGTCTTCTAGCCGGCTTTTGTGCCGTCGGCATCCCGCAGCGCCGTCGTATCCCCTGATACCCGTTCACGCTGCCGTCGTTTCCTCGGGGAGCTGCTGCCTTCGATGCAGCGTCCGTCCCTTTGTTGACACCGACATTAGGACGGGAATCACAAGACGGCTTTTCCAAAACGAGCGGCATTTGCTTCAAATTTTAATGAAATGCCGCCGTCGAGTGCTTTGCCGCGCATTTGTGTCGCATTTTAGCTTTCGCCGTTAAGGTTCATGGCGGGACCCTGTGTGCGAAGCCCGGAAGCGTCGGCAATGGCGTGCAGGCGGGCTCGCCACAATCGTTAACGCTGTGCAGAAAATGCACAGAAATCCGTTGCTTACGCCCCGTTAACCACAAGAAATGAAGGTCGCTGGATTTGCTCCAAAACGGGATTTTTCGGCCGTTTCGCACCGTTCCGGCACGGGCGCGTTTATTCTTTCATTAAGCCGGGGATGCGAGATTCCGACATGTCACGAGGCGGTCTGAATCGCGCTTTCCAAGTAGGGGAAATCGGTCGCGCCAGCCTCGCAAGAACAACAAATGTAGCAGGGTAAAGCGTGAGCGTATTGCGTAACATGGCTGGCAGATGGGCGTCCCGCGTGGACGAGATCGCGGCCCTGTGGCTGCCCCGTCGTGAGGCTTCTTCACTCGCCCGACGCCGCGATACGAAACGTTTGCGCACTGTTGCAGCCGTATCCTTGACGACGCTGCCGGTGGCGCCGCTCGCCCTGTCGCTCGCCATGCCCGTGTCCTCGGCCCTGCCGCTCGGCACGGCGCTTTGGGCTTCCGCTTCGCTGCTGGCGGCAGCCGTGGCGATCGCCCGCGGCCGGGCGCCGGAAACTGCAGCGCCGGCTCCGTCCGATCCCGTTCTCCCGGACCTCTCTGCAGCCTATGATCTGTTTGCGGGTCTCGTGACCCTGCATGACCTGCGCGGCAATGTTCTTTCCGTGCATGGGCGCGATGCAGCGGAGCACCTGACGCTGATGCGCGACCCGGCGGGCCGCGGTTTCATCGAGCAGATTCACGTCTCCGACCGCATCACCTTCCTAAGCGCGATCGACATCCTTCGCCAGGGCGGCGACCGGGCGACGGTCGATATCCGCATCGAACGGCGGACCTTGCCGATCGAAGGCGAACAGTTCGTCTACATGTCCTGCGACTTGGCGCCCTTGCGCGATCGCGATGGCAACTTGACGGCGATCCTTGCGCAGTCGCGCGATGTCTCTCAGGAGGCAGGCCTGCGCGCCGAGGCGGCGGCCCGGACGGCCGAAGCGGAGTCTGCGAACGATGCCAAGACCCGTTTCCTCGCTGCCGTCAGCCACGAGCTGCGCACGCCGCTCAATGCCATCCTCGGCTTCTCCGACGTGTTGGCCGGCGAGTATTTCGGCAAGCTCGAAAACGATCGCCAGCGCGAATATGTGGGCCTCATCCACAAGTCGGGCGAACATCTGCTCTCCGTCGTCAACACTATGCTCGACATGAGCAAGATCGAGGCGGGACGCTACGAGCTCATGCCCGAGCCGTTCCGCGTCGCCGAGGCGGTTGCCGCCTGCGAGGCGATGCTGTCGCACCAGGCCACGGAGAAGGGCGTCAAGCTCGTCAGCCGCGTCACCCGCGGCATCGGCGAAGTCAACGCCGATCAGCGCGCCTTCCAGCAGGTTCTCATCAACCTGGTCGGTAACGCCGTGAAGTTCACCGATCATGGCGGCGTCGTGACGATCGACGCCGAAGTGGATGGCGCGATGCTGAAGCTCTCGGTCAGCGACACCGGCATCGGGATTGCCGCCGACAAGCTGGAGCTGCTCGGTCAACCTTTTGTCCAGATCCAGAACGACTATACACGCCGCTACGAAGGCACGGGTCTCGGTCTTTCGCTGGTCAAGGGCCTCGTTGCCCTTCATGGTGGCGACCTCACGATTCGCAGCAGCGAGGGTGAGGGGACCGTCATCGTCGTGACGATACCGCGCGACGGCTCCGGCATCGCCGTTGCCGAGCACGAGGAGCAGCGTTCGTCGGTGACGGTGGAATTCCCGCCGCGCCTGCGCGACGGAGAGGCGAGACCGGCCGCCGAAGGAGGGCGGTCCGAAGACGTTGGTTTGAACGGGGAACGGGGATATGGCGCCGCGCAAGCGAAAACAGCCTGAACGGAAGAAGGCCGCGCGGCGTGCGCCTGGCCTGGCCGTGCGCGGGCTGGCTCTTGCCGGACAGGGTGTTGGACTTGCCGGCCGGCTGATGGCGCGTCATCCCCTGGTCTCTGCCGGCTCGGCCGCCTTCCTGGTCGTGTTTTCCTTCGTTGCCGCCAATGCCATGTGGTACCAGCACGGTGTGCACCCGTCGCCGCTGATGCGCACCCGCGTGCCGCTCGTCAGCGCCGAAACCGCGCAGCGGATCGCCATCGCCAAGGGCGAAGAGATCGAGCCGCGCAACGTGACCACCTTCGTCATCGAGCGCGAGGGCGAGGCCAAGGCGGACAACGTCGAAGATGCGATAGCTGCGGCTTCCGCGGATCTGCCGACGGAAAAGCCGTCGCCTGAGCGCGTGGCAAGCGTGCCCGGTGGCGCGACCTCGAAGCTCGTTGCCGACATCCAGAAGGAACTGAACCGCGTCGGCCTTTATGACGGCGCGCCGGACGGGCGCAGCGGTCCACGGACGGCGGCCGCGATCCTGCGCTTCGAAGCGCAGGCCGGCCGCGCCGAGACGGGTTCGGCCAGTACGGAGTTGCTACGGGCACTTCGTGCGGCACCTGGCGATCAGGCTGCTCAGGTCATGCCGGCGGGAAGACCTCTTGCCGAGGCCAAGGGCAGTGGCGTGGAGATCGATCCGGTCGCTGCCGCCATTCGTTCATCCGAGAGGGACGGCAATTTCATTCCGCGTGCCGAAATCCCGGTTTCGAGCGACCTGGTGCTGAACATCCAGAAGGGGCTGAGCAACCTCGCCTATGCGGATGTGACGGTCGATGGCGTCGCCGGAGAGCAGACGCGGGCGGCGATCCGCCATTTCGAGAAACATTACCGCCTGCCGCAGACCGGTGAGCCGAATGCCCAGGTCTTGAAAAAGCTCAAGGAAATCGGCGCGCTCTGATTGCTGGCGGGGTTCGGCGACGCCGCCGATTTGCCTGCGCCGTCCGGCGCGTGTATCAGCCTTTCATGCGCCTGAAGTCTCACATCTTCGTCTCTTCCCTGTTGCGCCGCGCGTTTTCGCTCGGCGGTTATGCGGCCGTGTTGCGCAAGGGAGCGGAGGAGGCCGGCGCGATCTTCATCCGCCAGCGGACGCGGCTTGGCACGGAGACGCTCTTTGCCCCGGCTCCGCAGAATTTCTTCGACGACGAGGTCGCGCTCGGCCGCAAGTTCGAAGTGAGGCTGCGCGACAGCGATACTGAGCGGGTCGATGCGGCGCTTGCGAGCGAAATCCGCTTCGACCCGGATTGCTGGATCGTGGAAATCGAGCTGGAGGACCATGGCGATCTGTTCGAGGTGGTTCCGGAGGAAGGGGCAAGCCGGCCCTGACGCCGTCTTGCCGATTGCGCGGACCTGCTTGACTCTCCACTTGGTGGAGGCCGTAGGACGCGCTCATGGACGATCAAATCTACTCGATAGGCGAACTCTCGAAGCTGAGCGGCATCCCGGTCAGGCGGCTTCGGTTTTATTCGGACAAGGGGCTGTTGCCGCCGTCCGCACGGACGGAGAGCGGCTACCGCATGTATTCCGGAGCGGATCTTGCCCGGCTGGACCTCGTTCTTGCCCTGCGTGAAGCGGGTGTCAGCCTCGCGGAGATCCGGAGAATCCTGACCAGCCGAACATCGTTTGCCGACGTTCTGGCGCTGAGGCTTCGGACGCTCGAAACCGAAATCCGGTCAAAGCGCCGGATCGCCGCAGCCCTGCGAATGGCTTTGAAACTCCGTGACCCCTCCCCAACGGATCTCAGGAGATTATGGACCGTGACCAGGCTTTCAAAGACGGAATTCCGTTCCGCACTCGAACGCTTCTACGATGACGTCGCCGGCGGCGCACCGGTGGACGCTGAGTGGAAGAGGAAAATGATGGATGCCGGCACGCCGGATCTGCCCGCGGATCCGACCCCGGATCAGATTGACGCATGGGCGGAGCTGATGGACATGTTGTCCGACAAGACCTATGCGGCCGAAATGCGCGCCCATATGTCCCGGCTCTGGACCGAAGAGTTCGACCCCGCCGCCTATGCCCTGGCAGCCGATGCGACCTTCGCACGGGTGAGGGCTGCCATGGAAAACGGCTTGGGCCCTCAATCCGCCGTCGGCAGGGAAATCGCCGCTGAGTGGTTGGCAAGATCGGCAAGAGCGATGAAGCGGGCTCCGGACAAGGGTTTCCTGGACTGGCAACTCGAGCAGTATCGCAAACACCACGCTCGTTCCGCCAGATACCAGGAGCTGATGGCCGTTTTGCAAGGGAAGGGGCCGCAGACACCGACCGGCCGCGAGTGGAGCTGGATCATCGACGCGATGAAACAGCTTTTCTAGGGCAGGGGCGGCGGCCTGCAGGCACGTCAGCCATTGCCCAGGCATGCTCTCGACACGGGAGCATGCCGCATCAAGGCGAGGAGCATGATGAGTATTTTCTGCGCCTAGCCGCGTCGCCGGCCGAAAAGCCGCTGGGGCTGCACATTGCCGGCGGCCGCCGCAATCTTGCGAGGGCCGATCTGCCGCGCATCGTTGGCGGGATTTTCGGCGAAGTAGGCTTCGTGCCTCGCAGCCGGCGCTCCTTCTTCGGCCTCTGCCTCGAACCAGCCATCGAGCTGTTCGCGGCAGGCGGTACGGTTCATGGCGCCGATCAACGCTTCCGCATGGCTCGTCTCGCCGAAGGGTTCGCGAAGATGCGGATACAGGGCCTGAAGCACGAAACCGGCATCGGCCGCCTGGACATCGAGCGCGACGAGGCTCGTCGCAAGCCGCTGCCCGGAGATATCGAGCAGGATGCGTTCGATTTGGGCGTCCTTGGTGCCGAGCGCCTGGCCGAGGACGCGCGAGAACAGGATGATCTCGCCGCTGCGGGCAAAGCGCACGAGCAGTGCCGCATGCACCTCATCGATTGCCTCGGATGAGGCGGCCGGCACGGGGTTGCGTGACCCCGCTCGCGCCAGGGTCTTGATCTCGTGCCTGAGTGCTTCTTCGCGGGCAGTCCGCAAGGAAGCGGCTTCAGCCTCCGGGTGTGGCTGTTCCGCCACCGCCTGCTTCGCTGCGCTGCTGCGCGCGGCGAGCCCGGGTGGATTGTGGTGCTCAACCAGGGCATCGACGACAAGGGGGGAGAGGTTGGGACGCCGCGCGATCGCTGCGGCATGTTCCGGCCCGCGCTCGCGGATGACCGCAATGAGGGTGCGGTCCGCTATCGCCTTCGAACGCGTCAGGAAAATCGCGGCAATCGAAATCGGCATGCCGCCGATCAATGCGGCGACCGCTTCGGGGATCTGCGAGCACTGGGAAAGGGCTGCCGCCGCCTGACGGCGCGCTTCGTTGCTGGAGCCGAGGAAGAGCGGCTCGAACAATTCGGCAAACTGCTTCATGTCGGATTTGCGGGGGATGCGCAGGCTTTCGAAACCGGTAACCGTCGCCATCAGGACAACGTCCTTCAAGCGGCCGGTCTGTGGCCTTTCCAACTCACGAAAGCGATCCGTCACGGTAATTCCCTGCACGCAAAACATGATCGCCGTTTCCGGTGATCCGGAAAGGCACACGTCGCAAAAATTAGAAGAAAAGCGTTAGCGCACTGTTAACTATGGATGTTGGAGCTTTATTCAGGCTTACGGCACATGCGTGGCGCGCCACAGGGCCGACCGTTCGCCCCGCTGGCCCCGCATTTCTCGGGGACATCCGCGGCATAAGCCATAAAAAATCCACATGCGGTCACGAGTTATCGCGGCGACGGTCAAGGGCTCCGGACGCCCGCCGACGTTTGTAGGCCAAATGAAGAGGGGCCTCTCCATGGGAGATATGGAACTGTGAAGAAATTTATCCTGCGCGCAGCGGCGGTCTGCGCGCTCCTCGCGGCGCCGGTTATCGCCGAGGCTGCCGAAGGCTTCGCCACTGCCAATGTGAACATGCGCTCCGGTCCGAGCACCCGCTATCCGGCGGTATCGATGATCCCGGTCGGCGAATCGGTGGAAATCCACGGATGCCTTGCGGATCTGCCGTGGTGCGACGTCTCGTTCTACGGCGGGCGCGGCTGGGTCGCCGGGCGTTACGTTCAGGCCGACTATCGCCGCAATCGCGTTTATGTCGAGCCCCGCTATTACCGCCCGCTCGGAATTCCAACGGTCGTCTTCCAGTTCGACAACTATTGGGACCGCAACTACCGTGGCCGCGACTTCTATCGTGAGCGCGATCGCTGGCGCCGGGGACCGGATTGGGTCGACGACCGCCGGGATCGTCGCGACTGGGAACGGCAGCGCGAGCGCGACCGCCGCGACTGGGAAACCGGCCAGCGTGAAGAGGAGTGGCGCAGCCGTGACAGCGAATGGAGTCAGCGGACGGTACGTGAAGAGCGCCGCGAATGGGAACGTCGCAGCGACGGCGTGCGCGTTCGCCAGAACGATGACGGCATCTACGAAGGCGCCCGCCCGGCACCGTTTGTTCGGTGCCAGTTCGACGATCCAGACTGCGAGGACTGACGTGGAGCGCCTGAAACGGCGCTCTCCATTGAACGGGAAAACGGGCGGCTCTGGCCGCCCGTTTGCTTTTGAGGCCCCGGTTTTCTGCGGCTTCTGGCGGAACCAAACGCCATCCGGAGCGTTGAGACGGCGCAGACAAGGGAGCGTTGTAATGGTGGAAAAGAAACTGGAGGCCGTGCAGAGAGTCAGCGAAAATGTTTCGCAGGCGCAAGCGCGCGCTGAGGTTGATGTGCAAATCGCCGAACTGCGGGCGGAAATCGCCCGGCTGACCGAAGCCGTCTCTGCGATTGGCAGCGGCACGAGGGCAGTCGTGCAGGGCGAGGCGGAGTTGATGGTGGAACGCGTTCGCGAGCGCGTGCGCGAGGAGCCTCTGTCGACGCTGGTGGCTGTTGCCGGGGTGTCGTTTCTGTTTGGCCTGATATCGCGACGCTAACGAGAAGCCGCGGTTTGCGAACCGCCCCTCCGGGTTGTTACCTCGGATACATCTCGAGGGCTCGTCTGGCGAGATAATGAATTATAGGTTGGTGTCGCAGCGGTGTATTAGCATTCTGTTAACCAGCCTATGGCTCAATCGGGGCGGACCCGTTATCATCGGGCTGCATCGCGTGAACCAGAAGAGCAACATCCGGGCGACCGGAAGAAGGAGCAAACGAGAAAAGCGCGCCTGTCCAGGCAAGGCCTGGAAAAATGCGCTGGCCCGAGAGGGCAGGGTGAAATCTGTACGGTAGTTCATCCGTCTCAAGACTTTGTGGAGACGAGCATGGCAGACGTCATCAGAATTCAGGACCGAAAGGTTCGCGTACCGCCGCGTAGACCGCCTGCCATATCGGGCGGGGCCAAAGTGCTTCTGTTCACAGGTATCCGCTACGAACGCCTCGACCGCGACCCGCAGCCGACGGCACCCGATGGACGTCGGATCAAGAAGCAGTAGCGTTCGATTTCCCGCGTCTGCGGCCGGCTACGACCGGGCGCGCGTCCTTGGCCCGAAACATCAGGGCCCTTCACCATAATTCTTGAACTGAACTAGTCTTTGCGTGGCTGTCTGCCGCGCGCAACCGCGATTGCGCGGTCAAGCCTTCACGTCAAATGAACGCACTAAGGTCGCTCTAGCGCCGAAAAGGCTCGCAGCTTGATTCCGCGAGGAAATTGCGGACCTGCTCCTCGAAACTGTCGACTGGCGCCATCGCTCTCAGAACGGCATAGCCGTCCTGTTCCTTCATCTCCACCATGATCGATTGTGCCAGCGCCTCCGGCGGAGACTTGCGCAGTTCCACCAGCTGGATCGGCGTCGCGACGACAAGGTCGAGCTTGCCGTTGACCGCCGTGTGGTCGTTCATGCTGAAGACTTCGTTCGAATTGCTGTCGAAGACCGCGAGCGACCAGAACGGCACGCTGCCGCTGGCGAGGAAGCGCGCCGGCCCGTCCGAGATCGAAAAGCTGCAAACGGCCGTCCTGAGGTAGGGATCGTCATTGGCAAGGCCGGTCGACCCCGGCGTGCTCGTCAGCGCGAAGAAACTGTCCATCTCGAGCAGCCCCAGCACGCGGGTATAGGCGTCGCGGCCGGTAAACTGCGGCAGCGACAGGATGATGATGATGTGCAGCAGGGCGGCGCCGACGAGGCCGAGGACCGTGGCGAAGAGAACCTTACGCATCGCCGCACCCGGTCTTGGTGATAACAGGCATGGCGAGGTCTATCAGGCCGGAGGAACCCGCAGTCGGCGTGTCGAGCAGCGTCAGGACCAGCCGGAAGGTGCCCGCATGGCGCACGGCCAGCCAATTGTCCGGCTGGGCGTTCGGCGACACATGGATGGTGAAATTGCTGTTTTCGCTGCGCAGCACCGTCCAGGAGTTGAGGGCCGAGGGCAGATCTGAGCCTGGACGCAACGGCAGGCCGTCGGCATTCGCGGCATAGAGCGTCCAGAAGCGAGCCTGCGGCGTCAGCCCTGTGACGTCATAGGAGCAGGTCGCCTGGAGCTTCTGACCCTTGTCGTCGGTCTGCGCGCTGAACATCAATCCTTCGGCGCCACCGTACAGAAGTTCTCCCGCGCGCGCCCGGTGCGCCTTGGCATAGGGATCGGCATTGATCGTCTGTGCTTCCGGAAAAGCGACCCACGGGCCGATCGCGATCGATCCGAAACCGACGGTCGCCTTCAGCGCCCATACGGCCGAGGCAATGCCGCCGCCGAAGGCGATGGCAAGAGCGAGGGCGACGAGGAAGGGGATTCGAAACAAGGGCAGCTCTATCGGAAATCGTTCTGTGGCGGGGCAACATGGGGTTGCCTCCATATCTCGCCGAAATTGGCGCCCGGCGCAACGGCGACTGACGGGGCCTGCGCGACCTCACGATGAGATGGATGCCGCAGGCCTGGCCGGGAGACTTTAGTTGCTGGCGGCATTGGGGTCCGTCTGTCCGGAGCGTTTTTCTTCGGCAGCGCCGAGGGCGGCGAGCCTGCCGCCGGCCTTTTCTGGCGCTTTCAGTGCCGGGGCCTTTTCGAAGGTCTCGCCGATCGTGCGCAGCAGGCGGGTGACCTCGGCCGACAACGAGCGCGGGCGGACGAGTGGCGGCAGGGCGTTCTCGTCCGGCTTGGCCGTCGCGACCTCTGGCTGCTTCGCCGGCGCCGTCGGGGCGGTGACGCCGGGAATAGCGCGGTGCTCGATGCCTTGCTCGGCATAGTCCATCAGCCGCTTGAAGGTCATCGCCGGCAACGAGCCGCCGGTCATATTGTCGGTGGACGTGTAGTCGTCGTTGCCGAACCAGACGGCGGTCGTATAGTCGCCGGTGAAGCCGACGAACCAGGCGTCGCGATAGGCCTGTGTCGTGCCGGTCTTGCCGCCGACGACGATGCCGTTGTCGAGGGCGGCCTTGCGCGCGGTGCCGATAATCGGGATCTGCGTCAGCATCGAATTCATCGATGTATTTGCGGTTTCCGAAAGCACGCGCCGGGCCGGCGGTTCGTCACGCCCGAAGTCGTAAAGAATGTCGCCGTCATAGTTGAGAATCTGGCTGATGCCATGCCGACGCGACTGCATGCCTCCGGCCGGAAACACGGCATAGGCGGTCGCCTGATCGAGCACGGTCACTTCGGAGGTACCGAGCGGCATGGTCTTGTCGGTGCGCAGCGGTGTTTCGATGCCCATGTTCTTGGCGGTCTGAGCGATCAGATCGGTGCCGAGCTTGTCCTTGGCGAGGCGCACGGGGATGGTGTTGATCGACTTGGCGATCGCCGTCAGGATGGTGATACGTCCGGCATAGCTGCGGCCGTAGTTCTGCGGCGACCATCCGCGCCAGGTGATCGGCGCGTCGACGACGACCGTTTCCGGCGTCATGCCCTTCTCCATCGCCGCAGCGTAGGTGTAGACCTTGAAGGAGGAACCCGGCTGCCGCAGCGCGCGGGTCGCGCGGTTGAACTGGCTCTCGCCGTAGTCGCGGCCGCCGACCATGGCCCGCAACGCGCCGCCATTTTCGAGCATCACGAGCGCGCCCTGCTTCACATGGAAGCTCTCTCCATATTGGCGCAGGCTCGATTCCACCGAGTCCTCGGCAGCGTTCTGCAGGCCCATGTCGATCGTGGTGCGCACGATCAGCGAATGCTGCGCGAAGGGGCGGGCGATGCGCTGGACTTCGTCAAAGGCCCAGTCGAGGAAGAAGTCGGGCGCCTTTACCTGGGCGCGGTCGATAACGGTGGCGGGAGTGAGCCGCGCCGCAATCACCTGACCCTCGGTCATCAGCCCGCCCTGGACGAGGTTGCTCAGAACCTCGTTGGCGCGTCCGCGCGCGGCCGGCAGGTTGACGTGCGGCGCGTAACGCGCCGGCGCCTTGAAGAGGCCGGCGAGCATCGCCGATTCCGCCAGATTGACATCGGTGATCGCCTTGCCGAAATAGAACTGCGCGGCCGCTGCCGCGCCGAAGGTGCCGCCGCCCATATAGGCGCGGTCGAGATAGAGCCTCAGGATTTCCTTCTTCGAAAGGTTGCATTCGAGCCAGACCGCCAGGAAGGCTTCCTTGATCTTGCGCTCGATCGTGCGTTCGTTGGTGAGAAACAGGTTCTTGGCGAGCTGCTGGGTCAGTGTCGAGCCGCCCTGGACGACACCGCCAGCGCGGGCATTCTCGGTCATCGCGCGGGCAAGGCCGAGGAAGTCGATGCCCCAATGGTCGAAGAAGCGTCGGTCTTCGGTCGCGAGCACCGCCTTGATCAGATGGTCAGGCAGTTCGTCGATCGGCACGGAATCTTCGTGAATGATGCCGCGGTGGCCGATTTCATTGCCGTAGCGGTCGAGGAAGGTGACGGCGAAGTCGCTCTGGGCGCGCCAGTTGCCCTTTGTCTCCTCGAATGCGGGAAGCGCGAGCGCCAGCATCAGCACGGAGCCGACCGTACCCCAGTTCATGGCTTCGCCGAGCACCTCGAAGACGACCTTTTTCCAGCCCGTGACGCGGAAACGGCGGAAGAAGATGGTGGTATCTTCCCACCATTGCGATAGTTTGAAGCCGGCATTCCAGACCGTGGAATCGATCCAGGAGTCGACCCTGAGAAAGATGTGCCGTTTTTTCGGCCGGTTATCGTCTTTCCTCGGTTCCCGCACGTCTCAACGTCCTGAAGGCTTTGTGGCATCATGCCGGCGCCGGGCAATATTTGCACGACGTCAAATTCCAATCTACTTGCATATCGCGCCGCCGGCCTTAAAAAACCGGCAATTTTCTGCGAAATTTCTGTATCGCGGGCTATTTGACGAAAGTGTGATGACGATGGGCGAAATGCCTTTCTGGAAGGCGAAGAGCCTTGAGGACATGACCAATACGGAGTGGGAAAGCCTTTGCGACGGCTGCGGGCTCTGTTGTCTGAACAAGCTGGAGGATTGGGATACCGGCGAGATCGCCTGGACCTCGATCCGTTGCACCCTGCTCGATGGCGAGAGCTGTCGTTGCAAGGACTATGAAAACCGGCAGGCGACGGTGCCCGACTGCATCCAACTGACACCCAAGGCCGTGCGCGAGATCACCTGGTTGCCGCCGACGTGCGGTTACCGCCTCGTTGCCGAGGGGCGCGATCTCTATTGGTGGCACCCGCTGGTTTCAGGCGACCCGGACACGGTCCATGCTGCCGGCATTTCGGTGCGTGGCCGCACCGTCGCCGAGGATGGCATCGATATCGAAGATTACGAAGATTATCTCGTTACCTGGCCGCTGGAAGTGGGACAGGAAAGCGTCGATTGAGAAGCGACTGGCCGGCGTTTCGCTATCGCCGTGCAGACGGAGCGCTTCGCACTCAGGTGAGCCGGCTCGCTTTTCTCGATCCAGCCTAGTGGCTGCCACCGTTCTTCTTGACGAGGTTTTTCGGCGCGACGTTGCGCCAGGCGGTTTCCATCGACTGGCGCACGAGACCCTCGTCCGCTTCGACGAAGTAGAACGAGGTCCAGCCACGGTCTCCCCAGCCGCCGGGCACGGCAGCGCAGACCCCGGGCTCCATTTCCAAGAGCATACGCTGCTGGTCAGGCGTGAGTTTGAAGACCGCCCGACCCGCCTCGGGCAAGGTCATGAAAATGCGTTTGCCCACCCGGAAGTCCCGTGTGCCGAAATGCGCGTTTTCTTCCGTTCCCGGCAAGCTTAGCGCGAGTTTTTCCATCTCTTCGGTTAGCATTCGGGAAGAGTAACATGGTTTTTCCGAATGGCCAAAAGGCTGAAAATCGCCACAAAAATCGACGGGCCGCGGCACTTGCGACGGCGGCGATCCGGTCGGGCGACGACGGAACATGCGGCGTTGCAGGACGTGCTTCATCCCGACCCGAAGGTTCAACTCCGTGTTGCGTCTTCTCTATGTTGGGAGGGTCATGGCGCGCGACAATCGATGCGCCGTTGACAGGCGTTATTCAGCCGGTTGGATCGGCTTCGGGGTGCTTTCGCCAGCAGCGCGCATGGCGCGCCATTCGTTTTCGAAACGGTCGAGCAGCGATTGCGGTACTTTGGACTGCTGAGATGCGGGCTGGTTGTTCGCTAGCGTCTGCATCCGATCCTCCCGGGCCTATGACGGTTTCATGACGTTTGATGCGGCGGACAATTTCATATCGTAAAGGCTTTGTAAATCAGTGGCTTAAATCATTTAAACGATTGAAAAATATTTAAATCGATTAATTTTTCGTTGATCCACAGCCGTCCGTCAATTCGCAGATGTGGTAGTGCAGATGCGACTAAATTGGCTGTTCTTTTGAAGTAATTTTGCGAACGTGTTTTCTTGCGCGCGAACGCCAATCTTTACGTATTCAGGCACGAATAGGATATGCCGAAAGTCGGCACGCTTGCGCCCTAGGTGGCGAAAACCATCGCCATGAAATCGAAGGGTGTCAGGGGCTTAGTCAGGCTACTGGAATCCGGACGCGATCAACCTGACTCAACCTCGCAGGGTGTTGACTCAATTTTCAAATGATCGCCGCCAAGGGGTTCAAAGGAATCAGGAATCGCTTCCTGCTTGATGTGTTGCCTCAGCGATCGGGCTATGGCGGATGGCCTGGCCATCGCGACGCGCCATCCTATGACGACGTCTGAAGGCTAGCGAAACATACTTAACAAAAGGCTGCCACGACCAAGGCCTGAGAGCTTCAAGCTTTGTTCTCTCAGCAGCCGCACAGATGAAACCGTCGCATGAAGTGGCCATCGCTTGCCGAACGAGGGCCGTGGCCCGGGTTCCGTCAGGGACGGAATCGCTGCAATCTAGGGTCGGAATTCCGGTTGGGTCTGTGGGTTTTCCCAATGGGTGCCTGGCGGGTCGGAAGGCCGACATTCATTTGCCATTCAGCCTCATTCGGTTATTGCTTCTGCCATGATGCTTCCCAAGTCGAAAGTGCGTTCATGTCTTCACCAGTGATCATAGCCGCGCTTGCTGCAGGCCTCGCGGGCTTCAGCCCGCCTGCGATCAATGTGCCGTCGGATAATGTCGTCCGTGTGGCCGGCGATTGCAGCGCGGCCGCTGCACAGGTGGTCGCCGACACCGGCGGCGAGTTGTTGTCGGCACAACCGACGTCGGATGGCCAGTGCGTGATCACGGTGCTCGTTCCCGGTAACGGCGGGCGACCGAAAAAGGTGACGGTCAAGGTGCCGATGTAAGCGCTCTCTCCAGTGCCGTGCGTCTTGTCAGACGCGACAAGGTCGCTGTAGCGCTTTAAATGCCTGCATGTTTCTGTCCTTAAATCGGCTAGGATTTGACGAAACAAGCAGCGGGGATGGCCGCGAGAGGAAGTAGAGACGAATGCGCATTCTGATTGTCGAGGACGACGCCAACCTGAACCGGCAGCTCGCCGAGGTGCTGAAGGAGGCCGGCTATGTCGTCGACCAGGCCTATGACGGCGAGGAGGGGCACTATCTCGGCGATGCCGAGCCCTACGATGCCGTGATCCTCGATATCGGCCTGCCGGAGATGGATGGCATTACGGTTCTGGAGAAGTGGCGCGGCGACGGCAAGACCATGCCGGTGCTGATCCTGACGGCGCGCGATCGCTGGAGCGACAAGGTCGCGGGCATCGATGCCGGCGCCGATGACTATGTCGCCAAGCCCTTCCATGTCGAAGAGGTTCTCGCCCGCATCCGCGCCCTGATCCGCCGTGCTGCCGGCCATGCAAGCTCGGAGATCGTCTGCGGCCCGGTGCGCCTCGATACCAAGGGGTCCAAGGCAACCGTCGATGGCGTGGCCCTCAAACTGACGTCGCACGAGTTCCGGCTGCTCTCCTATCTCATGCACCACATGGGCCAGGTCGTTTCGCGCACGGAACTGGTCGAGCATATGTACGATCAGGATTTCGACCGCGATTCCAATACGATCGAAGTGTTCATCGGCCGGCTGCGCAAGAAGATCGGCAACGACCTGATCGAAACGGTGCGCGGTCTCGGATACCGAATGCAAGCGCCAGGCAATGGCAATTAGATCGCTCACAGCCCGCGTATTGGCGGTTTCCACCGTCTGGGCGGTCGTCGCCCTGGTGGTGATCGGCGTGGTCATTTCTGAACTCTATCGGCAGGGCTCCGAGCGCGGCTTCAAGGACCTTTTGCGCGCGCAGCTTTTCAACGTCGTCAATTCGATTTCGGTCAACGAGAGGACGGTGCTCTCTGGAAGCCCGCAGCTCGGCGATCTCCGCTTTTCGCAGCCGCAGACCGGTTGGTACTGGATCGTCGATCCGATCGGCGAATTCGACACACCGCCTTTGATCTCGACGTCGCTCGGCAACGGCAAGCTGCCGATCGCCAGCGTCGATGAGGTTCCGTTCGACACCGGCTACGTCCGGTTCTACACCACCAAGGATCCGTTCGGTAACGAGGTCGAGGTGTCCGAGACCGAGGTCGTGCTCGACATTCAAGGCCACACCGCGCGTTTTCGCGTGGCCGGCAACCGCGACGTGCTCGAAGCCGACATCAATCGCTTCACCCGCAACCTGACCATCGCACTCTCCATCTTCGGTCTCGGTGGTCTCGGGGTGAACGCGCTGACCATCCTCTTCGGCCTGCGTCCGCTCGATCAGGTCCGTCGCTCGCTGGAGAAGATCCGCACCGGCGAAAGCGAGAGGCTCGATGGAGCCTTCCCGCGCGAAATCCAGCCGCTGGCCAACGAAGTCAACGCACTGATCGACAGCAACCGCCGCATCGTCGAGCGTGCGCGCATGCAGGTCGGCAACCTCGCGCATTCCTTGAAGACCCCGATCGCCGTGCTCCTCAACGAGGCCCGGGTGCTCGATGCGTCGCATGGCGAACTGGTGCGGAACCAGGTCGATGCGATGCAGATGCAGGTTCAGTCCTATCTGAGCCGCGCGCGGATCGCGGCGCAGCGGGAATCCGTCCTGGCGAGGACCGAGGCGCAGCCGGCGCTTGAGCGTCTGGTTCGGGTGATGCGCAAGCTGAACCCGGAAAAGCAGGTCCATCTGTCGATCAATCCGCCGGCATTGGTGCTCGCGATGGAACTGCAGGACGTCGAGGAAACCGTTGGCAACCTGCTTGAAAATGCCGCCCGCCACGCCCGTGGCGAGGTGTGGCTGAACGTGCGGCCGGCGCCGATCGAACTGCACGCGAAGGAGCCCGGGAGGCAGTGGATCGTGCTCGACATCGATGATGACGGCCCGGGGCTCAATCCCGACCAGATCGCGCTGGCGATGAAGCGCGGCAAGCGGCTTGACGAAAGCAAGCCTGGAACCGGGCTCGGGCTTTCGATCGTCAGCGAGATCGTGCGGGAATATCAAGGCACCATTACGCTGTCTCGGCGGGACGAAGGGGGATTGCGGGCGCAGCTCCTGTTGCCGGCCGCAGCCTAGAGCAAGATGAGGATGGGCGTGCGCGGTTTCGTGATCTAGGTGTCACACCCGTGCTCGAAAATGTCACATCGGCAGGGCACGCCGTTGCCTCGGCAGGCGGGGAATGCCAAAAGAAAATCAAGGACAAGTCGTCATTTGACCCGAATGGATGGGTTCTTGAATGCGGCTTCGGATAGGGATTGTTGAGTGTCGCGGATCATGAGGAACCAGGCAGAAATGACACGGACTTTTGTCGTTGGCGGTAGGATCGTGGTGATCGCGTCGGCCGTGGCTCTTGCCGGTTGCGGCACGACCGCGGGCGGCAAGGGTGGTGTCGCCGGCCTCGGTTCGACCGCGACCCGCGGTGTCTCCTCGACTACCTACATCGCTGCGCTTCAGGGCGGCGTGATCGGTCGACTTGCCGATATCGATATCGGTACGTCCGACCGCCAGCGGGCGCTCGAGGCGGAGTATCGCGCGCTCGAGGCGGCACCGGGTGGCCAGCCGGTCACCTGGAACGGACGCGGCGTCAGCGGTTCCGTCGTTGCGGCCGCTCCCTATCAGGTCGGATCGCAGAACTGCCGCCAGTACAGCCATACCGTCACGATCAAGACCCAGGCGAAGACGGCCCGCGGTGCCGCCTGCCGCAATCCCGATGGCAGCTGGACGCCGCTGACCTGAGCGCAGCTTCTCTGAGGCGTCCGAGAGTTGCCAGGCGCGGCTTGGCCGGCTGTTGCGGCGAAACGCCTCAAATCTCCGTCATGACGGGTTTTCGAGTTGGAATGGCATGGACCTCATAGTATTGAGCGTCCATGTTGTTCTGGATCCTCGTCGCCACTTTGACGGCGGCCGTCGCCGCCGTGCTGATCCTCCCGCTGATGCGGGCAGGGGAAGCACCATCGTCTCCCCACAGCCATGATATCGAGGTCTATCGCGACCAGCTCGACGAACTGAAGCGCGATCAGGACAGCGGCCTGATCGGCAGCGATGATGCCGAGCTTGCGCGCGCCGAAGTGGCGCGCCGACTGCTGGCAGCGGGTGAGAGCGATCGCGATGTGGCGACGGCTGTTTCGCCGCGGCGCGGGGCCAATCGTCTGGCCCAGGTATTCGTGCTCCTCTGTCTTCCCGCAGTTGGGCTCTGTCTTTATTTGCTGACCGGCAGCCCGGGCGTGCCGGCGCAGCCGCTTGCCGCTCGTCTTGCTGATCCCAACGGCGACATCAATGTCCTGATCGCCAAGGCTGAAAACCACCTGGCGGTGAACCCCAACGACGGCGCCGGCTGGGATCTGCTCGCGCCGATCTACATGCGCAACGGTCGCATTGAGGAGGCGGTTGACGCCTATGATCGGGCGATCCGTTTGCTCGGGCCGACGCCGGCGCGTCTCGGCGGATACGCGGAGGCGCTCGTCGTGCAATCCGACGGCCTCGTGACGACGAAGGCGCAGGAGGCGCTCCGGCAGGCACTGACGCTCGACCCCAATGATCCGCGCTCGGAATTCTACCTTGCCCTCGGTCTCAAGCAGGAAGGCAAGAAGGAGGAGGCGCTGACTGCCTTCAACAGGCTGGTCGCGACGTCGCCTGCGGATGCGCCCTGGCTGCCGCTGGTCAAGCAGCATGTGGCAGAGCTGACGGGCGCCGGCACCAGCAGCGCTGCTGCACCGGGCAATCCGAGCGCCGAGGATGTCGCGGCCGCCGAGAGCATGGGCTCCGGCGATCGTCAGGAAATGATCCGCGGCATGGTCGAAAGCCTTGAAAGCCGCCTCAAGGAAAATCCAGATAACCTCGAAGGCTGGGCGCGACTGATCCGCTCCCATGTTGTCCTTGATCAACGAGACAAGGCTGCGGCGGCGCTAAAGGAGGGCCTGAAAACCTTCCCAGCCGGTGGCGATGGGGGCAAGCAGCTCCTGGCGCTGGCTCGTGAACTCGGGATTGCGACCGATGGAGTGACGCAATGACGCGCAAACAAAAAAGATTGGCGATCATCGGTGGCGGGGTCGGCTTCCTGGTTCTCGCGGCCTTTCTTGTCATGTTCGCCTTCAGCCAGGCGATCGCCTATTTCTACGTGCCGAGCGACCTCGCCAAGGCGAACGTTTCTCCGGGTACGCGCATCCGCCTCGGCGGTGTGGTCGAAGGAGGGTCGGTGAAGCGCGGCGACGGCAAGACGGTCACCTTCACCGTCACCGATACGCTTGCCGGCGTGCCGGTAACCTACACGGGCATCCTGCCCGACCTGTTCCGCGAAGGGCAGGGCGTGGTGACGGAGGGAGCCTTCGTTCAAGGGAGCTCCGTTTTCGTGGCGGATACGGTTCTTGCCAAGCATGACGAGACCTATATGCCGAAGGATGTCGCCGACCGCTTGAAGGCCCAGGGCGTTGAGCTCAGCGGGAAGGAAACCATTAAATGATCATCGAGCTCGGACATTACGCGCTGGTCCTGGCATTGGCGACGGCGGTCATCCAGGCCGCTTTGCCGATCCTCGGAGCGCGGCTGAACGATCGCGGCTTGATGGAATTGGCGTCGAGCGCAGCGGTCGCCTGTTTTCTGCTGGTCGCCTTCGCTTTCGTCGTGCTCACCTTCGCCTACGTGACCTCGGACTTCTCGGTTCGCAACGTCTGGGAAAACTCCCATTCGCTAAAGCCGCTGATCTACAAGATCTCGGGTGTGTGGGGGAACCACGAGGGATCGATGCTGCTGTGGCTGCTGATCCTGACGTTCTTCTCGGCGCTGGTCGCAGCCTTCGGGCGCAACCTGCCGGAAACGTTGAAGGCGAATGTGCTTGCGGTCCAGGCCTGGATCGCCATGGCCTTTGCGCTCTTCATTTTGCTGACGTCCAATCCGTTTGCGCGGTTGATCCCGGCGCCGGGTGAGGGCAAGGACCTGAACCCGATCCTGCAGGACGTCGGGCTCGCCATTCATCCGCCGTTGCTCTACCTCGGTTATGTCGGCTTCTCCGTCTGCTTCTCCTTTGCGATCGCGGCACTGATCGAGGGCCGCATCGATGCCGCCTGGGCGCGCTGGGTCCGCCCGTGGACACTTGCTGCCTGGACCTTCCTCACTGCCGGCATTTCCATGGGCTCCTACTGGGCCTACTATGAGCTCGGCTGGGGCGGCTGGTGGTTCTGGGATCCGGTGGAAAACGCGTCCTTCATGCCCTGGCTTGCGGGCACGGCGCTGCTGCATTCGGCCCTGGTCATGGAGAAGCGCGAGGCGCTGAAGATCTGGACAGTGCTGCTCGCGATCATGACCTTCTCGCTGTCGCTGCTCGGCACCTTCCTCGTACGTTCAGGCGTGCTGACCTCGGTTCATGCCTTCGCCACGGATCCGACCCGCGGCATCTTCATTCTCGCCATCCTCGTCTTCTTCATCGGCGGCGCCTTCACACTCTTCGCCTTGCGCGCCTCGCACCTGAAAGCCGGCGGCATCTTCGCGCCGATTTCGCGCGAGGGCGCGCTGGTCTTCAACAACCTGATCCTGACGACGGCAACGGCGACGGTGCTGACCGGCACGCTCTACCCGCTGGTGCTGGAGGCGCTCACCGGCGACAAGATCTCCGTCGGTCCGCCGTTCTTCAACATGACCTTCGGTCTCTTGATGCTGCCGCTGCTCTTCGCCGTGCCGTTCGGTCCATTGCTCGCCTGGAAGCGCGGTGACCTCGTCGGCGTCGCCCAGCGGCTCTTCGCTGCGGTTGCGATCGGTCTCGTCTTCGGTACCGGCTACTATTACGCAATGAATGGCGGCCCGGTCCTGGCGGTCTTCGGCATCGCTCTTGGCGTCTATCTGATCGCCGGTTCCCTGACGGATCTCGGCTTGCGCTCCGGTCTTGGCAAGGTCGCGGGCAACGTGGCCTGGCGGCGCTTCACCGGCCTGCCGCGCTCCGCCTTCGGCACGGCGCTTGCCCACATTGGCCTCGGCGTCACCCTGATCGGCATCGTCGCCGTCACGGCGTTCGAAACCGAGACCGTGGTCGAGATGAAGCCCGGCATGACGGTCGATGCCGGTGGCTACACCCTGCGCTTCGATGGCATGCGTAACGGTAGCGGCCCGAACTACACCGAAGAATCCGGTCACTTTACCATCAGCCGCGGCGGCGTTGCCGTGTCCGAAGTCTGGTCGTCGAAGCGCCTCTATCAGGCACGCCGCATGCCGACGACGGAGGCCGGCATCCGGACCTTCGGGCTCAGCCAGCTCTATGTTTCGCTCGGTGACCAGATCAGCGAAGGCGGTATCGTCGTGCGCATCTGGTGGAAGCCGATGATCCTTTGCATCTGGGGTGGAACCCTGTTCATGATATCAGGCGGTTTCGTGTCCTTGAGCGACCGTCGCCTGCGGGTCGGCGCGCCGGCCCGGGCCAAGCGGCCGAAGACAGTACCGGTGGGAGCCGCCGAATGACCCGTCTGCTGCTGGCGCTTCTGCTGCTCCTTTCGCCTGTTGGCTCGGCCTTCGCGGTCAATCCGGACGAAGTGCTTGCTGATCCGGCGCTTGAGGCGCGAGCGCGGGCGATCTCGGCCGAGCTCCGCTGCATGGTCTGCCAGAACCAGTCGATCGACGATTCCAATGCCGAGCTCGCCAAGGACCTGCGGGTGCTCGTGCGCGAGCGCTTGGCCAATGGCGACAGCGATGAAGCGGTGATCGATTATGTCGTGTCCCGTTACGGCGAATTCGTGCTGCTGAAGCCGCGCTTCGAGACAAAGACGCTGATCCTGTGGGGCATGCCGGCGACCCTGCTGCTCGTCGGGGCGATCACCCTTGTCATTGCGGCCCGCCGCCGCGGAGCCCAAGCAAAGGGAACACCGCTTTCCGAGGATGAAAAGGAAAAGCTGAAGAAACTGCTTCAGCCCTGACGTCTGCCAAAAGCGACGTGGCGCAATTTGCCGCTTCGCGCTCCTCGTCTCCAGGCCAACATGTTGAAACCGTTGGGGATCTCTCCGGTTGGAGAGCGGAGCCATTTGTGATGGCCCACGCTTTGGAACGGGCTTGAGCAGCGTCCATCTTCGCTGTCGCCGAACATTACCAAAAATTCATCTTCCGGACAGAACTCAGTAAGGTCCCATCCGTTACATCTTTCGTCATCGGCTGCCCCTCCAGTCAGCCAACCGAGCTCGTCTTCCCTGAGACGGGCATCGCAACCAGGTTTCGATGCAGCCGCTTAGGCCGCATCAAGGAAGAGAAAAGGCAAAACGGATGATTACGACCAAATCCCTGCGTCCCTCCCTCAAGACCGTTCTGAAGGCCTCGACGGTTGCCGGCCTTGCCGCCGTCATGCTGACCTCCGGCCTGCCGGCGCGCGTCTCCCAGTCCTTTGCGGAAGCGGTGAAGGTGGAAGCACCGTCGGTGCCGAGCTTTGCCAATGTCGTCGAGGCGGTTTCGCCGGCCGTCGTTTCGGTGCGCGTTCAGTCGCGCGTCAATCCGGTTTCCGAAGAGGGCAACAACTTCACCTTCGATTTCAATGGTCGCGGTTTCGACGATCTGCCTGATGACCACCCGCTGAAGCGCTTCTTCAAGGAATTCGGCCCGCGCGATGGTGACCGTGCTGAGCGCGGCGGCCCGGGTCGCCGTGGTCCGCATGGCGAAGGCCGCCTGCGTCCGACTTCGCAAGGCTCCGGCTTCTTCATCTCCGAAGACGGCTACCTCGTCACCAACAACCACGTCGTCTCAGACGGCGCAGCCTTCACCGTCATCCTCAATGATGGCACCGAGCTCGACGCCAAGCTGATCGGCAAGGACAGCCGCACCGACCTCGCCGTGCTCAAGGTCGACGACAAGCGCAAGTTCACCTATGTCAGCTGGGCTGACGACAGCAAGGTCCGCGTCGGCGATTGGGTCGTGGCCGTTGGCAATCCGTTCGGCCTCGGCGGCACCGTCACCTCGGGCATTATCTCCGCCCGTGGCCGTGACATCGGCTCCGGCCCCTATGATGACTACCTGCAGGTCGACGCGGCCGTGAACCGCGGCAACTCGGGCGGCCCGACCTTCAATCTCTCCGGTGAAGTGGTCGGTATCAACACCGCGATCTTTTCGCCGTCGGGCGGCAACGTCGGTATCGCCTTTGCTATCCCCGCAGCGACCGCCAAGGACGTCGTCGCCGACCTGATCAAGGATGGTTCGGTTTCCCGCGGCTGGCTGGGCGTGCAGATCCAGCCGGTGACCAAGGACATCGCCGAATCGCTCGGCCTGGCTGAGGCAAGCGGCGCGCTCGTCGTCGAGCCGCAGGCCGGCTCTCCCGGTGAAAAGGCTGGCATCAAGAAGGGCGATGTTGTCACCGCTCTGAATGGCGACACGGTCAAGGATCCGCGTGATCTTGCCCGCAAGGTGGCCGCAATCCGTCCGGGCACGACCGTCGACCTCGCGCTGTGGCGCAACGGCAAGTCCGAAAGCGTGAAGCTGGAAATCGGCACCCTGCCGAAGGATGACAAGGAAGCAGCCAAGAGCCAGGACGACCAGTCCGAAGAAACGCAGCCTTCGAGCGAACAGGCGCTGGCTGACCTCGGTGTTACCGTCTTGCCGTCCGACGACGGCAAGGGCGTCACCATCGCTTCGGTCGATGAGGACTCCGATGCCAGCGACCGTGGCCTGAAGACGGGCGAGAAGATCGTCTCCGTCAACAATCAGGAGGTGAAGTCTGCCGACGATATCCTCAAGGTCATCAACGCTGCCAAGAAGGACGGCCGCAGCAAGGCGCTCTTCCAGATAGAGGCCGAGAACGGTAGCCGCTTCGTGGCCCTCCCGATCGATCAGGGCTGATCGCGGCAGTCAAATGATTGACCGGAGCGCCGCGATTTCCAAGTGATTTCGCGGCGCTCGCCGTTTGGAGCGGGATGAGGAAAGGTGTGTGCGGTTTTCCACCCGCATCCCGCTCTCACTTACGAAAATCGATCACGATGATTTTGGGTCCATACGACCGATGCTTTCGCGATCGAGGGCATTCGCCAATCCGGTTGTCTGGCCGGTTGTCGGAAGGCCGAAACGGGTTGAGACAGATAGGGGTCCGGGACTATGGTCGCGCGTATGAAGATTCTCATCATTGAAGACGATCTCGAGGCGGCAGCCTATCTGGCGAAAGCCTTCCGTGAGGCAGGCATCGTTTCCGATCATGCCAGCGACGGCGAGAGCGGCCTCTTCATGGCCAGCGAGAACAGTTACGATGTTCTGGTGATAGATCGCATGCTGCCGCGCCGCGATGGCCTCTCTGTGATCACCGAGCTCAGGCGCAAGGATGTTCACACGCCGGTGCTGATCCTGTCTGCGCTCGGGCAGGTCGACGACCGCGTCACGGGCCTGCGGGCCGGCGGCGACGACTATCTCCCAAAGCCCTATGCCTTCAACGAGCTGCTGGCGCGTGTCGAGGTGCTTGGCCGCCGCAAGGGAACGCCCGAGCAGGACATGGTCTACCGCGTCGGCGATCTCGAACTCGACCGTCTGTCGCATTCCGTCCGCCGCCAGGGCAAGGAGATCCCGCTGCAGCCGCGTGAGTTTCGCTTGCTCGAATATCTCATGAAGAACGCCGGCCAGGTCGTCACCCGCACGATGCTGCTGGAAAACGTCTGGGACTATCACTTCGACCCGCAGACCAATGTCATCGACGTTCATGTGTCGCGGTTGCGCTCGAAGATCGAGAAGGACTTCGATGTACCTCTGCTGCGCACCGTGCGCGGCGCCGGCTACATGATCAAGGATGACCGGGCCCCCGCATGAGCAAGCTTCGCGTTCTCTTCAGAACGACCGCGGTTCGGCTTTCCGCCCTCTACCTCATCCTCTTTTCGCTCTGTGCGGCCTTCCTCGTCTTCTATGTCACCGGCATGTCCGAGCGGTTGCTGCAGCAGCAGACCCGCGATGCCGTGACTGCGGAAGTGGCGCAGATCGAGCAGGTCTACAACCGCGCCGGCATGAACGGTCTTCTGCGTTCGCTTGAACGCCGCGCGCGTCAGCCGGGCGCAAATCTCTATGTCATCGCCGGGCCGAGCGGCGAAATTCTTGCCGGCAACGTCGCGAGCCTCGAACCGGGACTGCTCGACAGCGAAGGCTGGACCGAACGCCCCTTTGCCTATCAGCGCTATACTGACGAGACGAAGAAGGACAGCCATGTAGCGCTCGCCCACGTGCTGGTGCTCGACAATGGTCTGCGCATTCTCGTCGGTCGCGATCTGCAGGAGCCGCAGAAGTTTCGCGCGCTGGTGCGTCAGGCGCTGATGGTGGCGCTCGGCGTCATGGGGCTTGGCGCGCTCGTCATCTGGTTCGGCATCGGCCGCAACGCCCTGAAGCGTATCGACCGTATGTCGGAAGCGAGCACCAAGATCATGGCCGGCGATCTCTCGCAGCGCCTGCCGATGAGCGGCTCCGGCGACGAGTTCGACCGACTGTCGGAATCGCTGAATGCCATGCTCGGCCGCATCGAGAAGTTGAACGAAGGGCTGCGCCAAGTCTCCGATAACATCGCCCATGACCTGAAGACACCGCTGACGCGGCTGCGCAACAAGGCGGAAGCCGCACTTGCCCGCAAGGGAACCAGCCAGCGCGGCGCGCTCGAAGAGATCATTGGCGAGTCCGATCAACTGATCCGGACCTTTAATGCGCTCCTGATGATTTCGCGGGTCGAGGCCGGCTCGTCCGCGGCCGAGATGAGCGAGGTCGACCTTTCTGAGATCGTTTCCGATTGCGTCGAATTGTACGAGCCCGTTGCAGAGGATGTCGGCTTGAAACTCGAAGCCGAGGTTATCAAGAACGTCGGGATCTCGGGCAACCGCGAACTGATCGGACAGGCCCTCGGCAACCTCATCGACAACGCCATCAAATATGCCGACGGTGCGGACAATCCGCTGATCAAGGTCTCGCTGGAAAAGCGCGATGGGTATGTGCTGCTGTCTGTCGCCGATCATGGCCCTGGCATACCTGCAGCAATGCATGACGAGGTGGTGAAGCGCTTCGTTCGCCTGGATGAGAGCCGGTCCAAGCCGGGCACGGGCCTCGGCCTGTCGCTGGTGGAGGCGGTCATGGAGACGCATCACGGCTCGCTGCGTCTTGCCGATACCGAGCCCGCGGCCCGCGACGGCGGCAAGGGTCTGACCGTGCAAATGGTTTTCCCGATGGCTGCAACCTGATAGACCGGTTCCCGGAGAAGAGGCGGAATGAGGAACGTGTGCGCGGTTGTTCCGCCACACCCGCTGCAGCGGAAGGGAGAGGGCATGCAGGAACAGGTGCAGCAGTGCTGGGAGATCGAGACGACGCCGATCCGTCCTGCAACCCAGGCCGATGCCAAGACAGCGCATTCGGTGCTGAAGGACATGGCTAAGGGCCACGACCAGATCGCAAAACTGCTCGCTTGCGAAAGCCCGTTCAAGACCTTTGTGGTTTCCGCTTTTGCGCTTTCGCCTTTCCTGCGCGACACTGGCGGCAGCCAGCCAGCCATTCTCGAAGAGCTGCTGTCCACAGATCTCCTGACCTTTCTGACCGAGCGGGTGCGGCGCGCCCGCGACGCCTGGAAGCCGAACGCCTCAGGCGCCGCTCTGCCGGACACGGAGATCATGGCGCGGCTGCGGAGAGCCAAACGCGAGCTTGCCTTCGCCGTGGCGCTTGCTGACCTCTCCCGGCATTTCGACGGCCGCGAAACCACGCGCTGGCTCAGCGAATTTGCCGGTGCTGCCGTGTCGGCGACGATCGATCACCTGCTGCTGAGCGCGCACGAGAGCGGCAAGCTGGTCGTCAAGGATGTCGCCTGCCCGAGTGTCGGTTCCGGCGTCGTCGTGCTCGGCATGGGCAAGCTCGGCGCCTTCGAGCTCAACTACTCCTCCGACATCGACCTCGTCGTCTTCTACGATCCGCAATCCGGCATCATCGTCGATCGCGATGATGCCTCGGAAACCTTCGGCCGCCTGCTGCGTCGCCTGATCCGCATCCTGCAGGAGCGCAGCGGCGACGGCTATGTCTTCCGAACCGACCTGCGCCTGCGGCCGGACCCGGGCTCGACGCCGCTCGCGATCCCGGTCGAAGCGGCGATGCTCTATTACGAGAGCAGGGGGCAGAACTGGGAACGGGCCGCCTTCATCAAGGCGCGGCCGGTGGCCGGTGATATCGAGGGCGGCGAGCGCTTCCTGCGCGAGCTGGTCCCCTTCGTCTTCCGCAAGTATCTCGACTATGCGGCGATCGCCGACATTCATTCGATCAAGCGGCAGATCCATGCGCACAAGGGGCATGGCGAGATCGCGGTCAAGGGGCACAACATCAAGCTTGGCCGTGGCGGCATCCGCGAGATCGAGTTCTTCGTGCAGACGCAGCAGTTGATCGCCGGCGGCCGCATGCCGGAGTTGCGCCAGCGCGCGACCGAGCCGATGCTGCGCGCGCTCGTCAAGGCCGGCTGGATCGACGAGGAGACTGCCGACGAACTTGTCGAGGCCTATTGGTTTCTGCGTGATGTCGAGCACCGGATCCAGATGGTGCGCGACGAGCAGACCCACGTCCTGCCCGAGACCGAGGCGGAGCTGAAGCGTATCGCCTATATGCTCGGCTTCGAGGACACGGCCGCTTTCTCCAAGGCGCTGTCGCGCGTGCTGAAAACCGTCGAGCGCCGCTACGCGCAGCTTTTCGAGCAGGAGGCCAAGCTCTCGACCGAGACCGGCAACCTCGTCTTCACTGGCCAGCGCGACGACCCCGATACGCTGGAGACATTGCGAAAGCTCGGCTTCCAGCGGCCGTCGGACATCTCCCATACGATCCGCACCTGGCATTACGGCCGCTACCGTGCGACGCAATCGGTGGAAGCGCGCGAACGGCTGACCGAGCTGACGCCGGAGCTTCTGCGCGTCTTCGGCGAGAGCCGCCGGGCCGACGAAGCGTTGCTGCGGTTCGATAATTTCATTTCCGGTCTGCCGGCGGGCATCCAGCTCTTTTCGCTGCTCGGCAACAATCCGGGCCTACTGTCACTGATCGTCAACGTCATGTCGTCGGCGCCGCGGCTTGCCGAAATCATCGCCGCGCGTCCCCATGTTTTCGACGGCATGCTCGATCCGGGCCTGCTCGCCGAACTGCCGACCCGGGACTACCTCGCGCCGCGCATCGCCAACTTCGTCGGCGGCGCGCGGCACTATGAGGAGGTGCTCGACCGCCTGCGCATCATCGCTGCCGAGCAGCGCTTCCTGATCGGCATCCGGCTTTTGACCGGCGCCATATCGGGCGCCCAGGCGGGCCGTGCCTTTACCGATCTCGCCGACCTGATCATCGCCGCGGCGGTGAAGGCGGTGCAGGACGAAGTCCGCTCCGTGCACGGCGATTTCCCCGGCGGTCGCATCGCCGTTGTCGGTATGGGAAAGCTCGGCAGCCACGAGCTGACCGCGGGCTCGGACGTCGACCTGATCCTGCTCTATGACTACGATGAGGCGGCAACCGAGTCCGACGGCACCAAGCCGCTGGACCCGACGCGCTATTTCACGAGGGTGACTCAGCGTCTGATCGCGGCACTTTCCGCGCCGACGGCCGAAGGCATTCTCTACGAGGTCGACATGCGGCTTCGCCCCTCCGGCAACAAGGGGCCGGTCGCGACCAGGATCAACGCCTTCGCCAAGTATCAGCGCGAAGAGGCCTGGACTTGGGAGCATCTGGCTCTGACCCGGGCGCGCTGCATCTGTGGCGACGACAAACTGATTGCCGAGGCCAATGCGATCTTCGCCGAAATCCTCGGCCGCCAGCGCGATGTTGCCAAGGTGAGTGCCGACGTGATCTCCATGCGCGAGATGATCGATAGTGAGAAGCCGCCGAGCGACATCTGGGATTTCAAGCTGATCCCGGGCGGTCTCGTCGATATCGAATTTATCAGCCAGTACCTGGCGCTCGTCGCGCCGGCGAAGGGCGTTCAGCCGCTGACCGCCGGCATCAATACCGGCGATGCGCTGAAGCTGCTCGGCGACGCCCTGATGAACCCAAACGACCTCGATGTCGCCCTGGAGGCACTGCACCTCTTTACCGAGTTGTCGCAGATCGTGCGGCTGTGCATTGAGGGAGAGTTCGAGCCGAAGGAGGCGCCGGCCGGGCTGATCGATCTCGTCTGCCGGGCAGGGGACTATCCGGACCTGAAAACCTTGGAGGGAGACATCCGCCGCCTGTCGAAGGCGGTGCGGCGCGTTTTCCAATCGGTGGTTTCAGGCTGAGCTTCACTGACGCGTTAAATCATCGCAATAAGCTGAGCGTGATACGAGCGGAGACCGCTCGCACTTCTCCTGATCCCACTTCAGGCGCGGTCGGGGATTCTAACCGAGATGATGGTGCCGACGTTTTCCGTCGAGTGTATTTTCATGCTGCCGCCGTGCAGGCGGGTGAGTGAGCGCGAGATCGCGAGCCCGAGGCCCGATCCGCCCTTGCTCTTGGCATATTGGCTCTGCACCTGTTCGAAGGGCTGGCCGATCTTCTGAAGTGCGTCGCGCGGAATACCGATGCCCGAATCGGCGATCGTCAGCGTCACGGCGCCGGTCACCTTGCGCGCTCGAAGCGAAATGCGCCCGCCCTCGTTGGTGAACTTCACCGCATTCGAAAGCAGGTTGAGCAGCACCTGTTTCATGGCGCGGCGATCGGCGACCATGGTGAGGCCCGACGAGATCTGCTGCACCACATGGATGCTCTTCTGCTCCGCCGGTATGGTGGTGAAGCGCAGCGTTTCTTCGATCAATGGCGCCAGATCGATCCTCTCGCGGCTGATGCGCATGTGCCCGGCCTCGATCTTCGACATGTCCAGGATGTCGTTGATGACGTTGAGGAGGTGCTTGCCGCTCTCGTGGATGTCACGTGAGTATTCGTTGTATTTCTCCGAGCCGAGCGGCCCGAACATCTGGTTCTGCAGGATTTCCGAGAAGCCGAGGATGGCATTGAGCGGCGTGCGCAGTTCATGCGACATGTTCGCCAGGAATTCCGACTTGGCGCGGTTCGCCGCTTCGGCGCGTTCCTTTTCCGCCTGGTAGTTGGAGTTGGCGACCGAAAGCTCGGTCTTCTGCCGCTCCAGCGTCATGCGTGACGCCGAAAGGTCGCCGATCGTCGCCATCAGCCGCCGCTCGGATTCGCGGAGGCGCACCTGGTGGCGTTTCAGAAGCGTGATGTCGGTGCCGACGGAAACGAGGCCGCCGTCGCGCGTGCGCCGCTCGTTGATCTGCAGCCAGCGTTCGTCGGCAAGCTGAACCTCGGTTGTCTGCGACTGGTTGCTGCGGTCAGGATCGGCGATGCGCCGTTCGACCACGGGGCGTGCTGCCGCGGTTTGCACGGCGATGCGCTCGGTGCCCGGAACAAGCACGTGATCGGGCAGCTTGTAGGCTTCCTGGAAGTGCGTGTTGCACATGACCAGGCGGTCATGCTTGTCCCAAAGGACGAAGGCCTCCGACGTACATTCGATCGCGTCGGCGAGCCTCTGGTCCGCTTCGGCATAGCGCTGGGCAAGCCGGTGCTGCTCGGTGACGTCCATGGCAATGCCGATCAGATGCGCCCGCCCGGAAACGGTACGGATGATTTCCGCGCGGGCGCGTAGCCACACATAGTGGCCATCCGCATGTCGCATGCGGAAAACCTGGTCGATCTGGCGCGCGTCGCCGCGCGCGATGGTGCGTGCCACGCCGTAGATGCCGCGATCATCGGGATGCATCAGCCGCGCGGCGTCGCCGAAGGAGAGCACGCTGCTTTCTCCGGGCATGCCGAGCATCTCGTACATCGACCGCGACCAGAACAGCCGACGGTTGGCGAGGTCGAAATCCCAGAGACCGCAACGGCCGCGTGACAGCGCCGTCTCGACACGCAGGTTGGATTCGACAAAGACCGAATCCGCGTCGCGGGCCCGCTTGGCCTGAATGTAATAGGCGTAGAGCACCATCAACAGGATGGCCGAAATGCCCGCAAAGAGCGTAACGTTGAGCGACACCTCGTCGCGCCAGGTCGTTTCGAGCTGGGTGATCGGCGTCGCGGCCAGCACGACTCCGGCCGCATCAGGCAGTTGCGCCAGTGCCACGATATGGTCGACACCGACAATCGGTGTTCTCATGACGCTGGAATGCTCGCCGAAATACTGCAGCGTCGCGATATCCGGCGCGACCGCTGCGAGCGTCCGGCCGATGAGCGGTCCGCCTTCCTGGGTGCTGGCGAAGATCCGGCCATCCTTGCGGACCGCAAGGATGAACGTGCCGGGATCGAGCATGCCGGTTGGCAGATACTGGCTGAAACGTTGCTCCGCGTCCGCGCGGCGGCCCTCGTCAAAAAGGGCTGCACCGTCCGTCTGGAAGGCCGCAACCGCGATGGCGGCCGCGAGCCCGACCGTCTGGCGCGAACTCTCTTCCATGCGGGCGTGCTCGTCCATGATGCTGGACATGCGCGAGACCGCGACGATGATCAGGAATGCGATGATGAGGATCGGAATGGAACGCTTGAGAATGGGCTCCGCGCTCGCCAGACGCCGCGAGGTCGGTCCGGCAAAGATCTTCGCCTGCGAGATAAACTCCTGCTCCAGGCGGCCGGCAAGCCCCGGAAACTTGAGTCGCAACCGCCCGTCGGCTGCGCTCGCTTGTCGCGCGTCCGCCATCTTTCCCAATCCGAAAACCCTCTGATGATTCGGCGCGCCGCTCGCCCGAATCTGACTCAATGAATCACAGGGCGATTCGCCTTGTCCAGAGGCGTTGGTAAAGATTTGTTAACCATTTCTTATCGTTGGGAAATAGTAGGCCGGGTCGCGTGAGCGGCCCGGCCCTAAACAAAATCAATATGTTCCAGGACTCAGGCCTTGAGCATCCGCTCGACGATGTCACCGACATCGGCCGAAAGCTTCGAGGCTCCGGCAATCTCCTTCAAGGCCTTGCGGGCATGACCGGCGCGCTTGTCCTCGAGCGAGCGCCAGGAGCGCATCGAGGTCAGGATTCGGGCCGCAAGCTGCGGGTTGCGCGGGTCGATGTCGAGGATCTGGCGCGCGAGGAAGCGGTAGCCCTCACCATCGGCGCGATTGAAGCCGGTGGGGTTGGCGAAGGCATAGGTGCCCACCAGCGAGCGTACGCGGTTCGGATTGTTGCCATTGAACAGCGGCTCGGCCATCAGCGCCTTGACGCGGTCGAGCGTTGCGGCGCCGGGGATCGTCGCCTGGACGGCGAACCACTTGTCGATGACGAGTGCGTTGTCGGCAAAACGCTTGCGGAAAGTCGCAAGCGCTTCCGCGGTCTCGGTAGCCTCGGGGAAGCGGTGCGCGAGCAGCGCCAGCGCATGGCTGAGATCGGTCATGTTGTTGGCGGCGGCAAAGGCCTTGGCGGCGCGCTCCGGCCCTTCATCGCCCTGGACGAGGTAGGTGAGGGCGCTGTTGCGCAGCGCCCGCCGGCCTGCGCTCGCAGCATCCGGGCTGAACGCGCCTGACGAAACGAGGTCGTCGGCCAACTTGAGGAAGGTGTCGCGTCCGGCGGCAGCAATGGCCACCAGGATCTGCTGACGTGCGGCGTGGATCGCGTCGGGATCGTTGTTCGTGCCGATCTCGCGGGCGATATCGGATTCGCTCGGCAGCGCCAGCGCCTGCGAGCGGAATGCGGGCTCCAGCGTGTCATCCGCGGCGGCGCGGATCAGGCCGTCGATGAGCGCCGTGTCGCAAACGACCGGCTTTCCGGCGCGGACGTTTGCCGTGGCCTCGACCAGGTTGCTGAGCGCGATGGCGTTGAGCGCCTGCCAGCGGGCGAAGAGGTCGCTTTCGTGAAGCGCGATCAGCGCGAGGTCCTCGGCGTTCTGCTCGATATGCAGATTGATCGGCGCGGAGAAGCCGCGGTTGAACGACGGCACCGGCCGCGACGGAATGCCGGAGAAGACGACTGTCTGCTTGCGCTGCGTGAGGTGCAGGACGTCGCCGGTCATGTCGGCGCCGGAAACCGAGGAGAGGTCGACTTCGCTGCCGCCTTCGAGCAGCAGACCCATGCGCAGTGGAATGTGCATCGCCTCCTTGGCACCCTGTCCGGGTGTGGCCGGCACGGTCTGCTCGAGCGACAGGGTGAAGGTCTGCTTGGCCGCGTCATAGGCGCCCGAAGCGGTGACCAGCGGCGTTCCGGCCTGGTGGTACCAGAGCGCGAACTGGCGGAGGTCGCGGCCGCTTGCCGCTTCGAAGCAGGCGACGAAATCCTCGATCGTCACCGCCTGGCCATCGTGCCGATCGAAATAGAGATCCATACCCTTCTTGAACAGATCGCGGCCGAGGATCGTGGCGATCATGCGAGTGACTTCCGAGCCCTTTTCGTAGACGGTCGTCGTATAGAAGTTGTTGATTTCGCGATACTTCGTCGGCCGCACCGGATGGGCCAGCGGGCCGGCGTCCTCGGGAAACTGCTCCGATTTCAGGTGCCGCACCTCGGCAATGCGCTTGACCGCGCGCGAGCGCATGTCGGCGGAGAATTCGTGGTCGCGGTAAACCGTCAGGCCCTCTTTGAGGCAAAGCTGGAACCAGTCGCGGCAGGTGATGCGGTTGCCGGTCCAGTTGTGGAAGTATTCGTGCGCGATGATCGCCTCGATATTGGCGTAGTCCGCATCGGTCGCCGTTTCCGGGTCGGCAAGCACGTACTTGTCGTTGAAGATGTTGAGACCCTTGTTCTCCATCGCGCCCATGTTGAAGTCGGAGACGGCGACGATCATGAAGATGTCGAGGTCGTATTCACGGCCGAAGGCGTCCTCGTCCCACTTCATCGAGCGCTTGAGCGCGTCCATGGCGTAGGAGGCGCGTGGCTCCTTGCCGTGTTCGACATAGATCTTCAGCGCGACGTCGCGACCGGACATCGTCGTGAACGTATCCTCGACAACGCCGAGGTCACCGGCGACGAGGGCGAAGAGGTAGCTCGGCTTCGGGTGTGGGTCGAACCAGGCAGCGAAATGGCGGCCGTCGCCCATGTCGGCGCCGCCGAGATAGTTGCCGTTCGACAGCAGGAGGGGAGCGGACGCCTTGTCGGCGATGATGTTAACCGTGTAGACGGCAAGCACATCCGGACGATCGGGGAAATAGGTGATGCGGCGGAAGCCTTCGGCCTCGCACTGGGTGCTGTAGATACCGTTGGTGCGGTAAAGCCCCATCAGCTGCGTATTCGTATCAGGCGAAAGCAGCGTGGTGATGGTGATTTCGAACGGGGCGGTTTCCGGCAGGCCGCGGATCGTCAGCGTATCGTCGGCAACGTCGTAGAGGGCTGTTGCGAGCTCTTCCTGGTCCAAGAGCAGGCCGGTCATCTTCAGCTCATCGCCGTCGAGCAGCAGAGGCGCCGAAGCGTCGACGCCTTCGCGACGATGGAAGATCAATCGGGCTTCGACCTTGGTTTCCTTCGGGTCGAGCTCGAAGGTCAGATCCACTCTCTCCAGAACGAAGTCGGTCGGCCGATAGTCTTCCAGATGAATGATCTGGCCAGTATTTGTCCGCATGGTCAGTCCCGCTTGCGCCGTTCTACTGGAGAATTTGTAGTGGGCGCCTGTGATGGTGAAAAGGCCAAGGGACGAAAAGTCGGATAATGCCACACGATTTTGATGCCGGCGACCGCACTTTCGACTGAAAAGGCATGGCGTCCGATGGTCTTCCCGCTCCCTTATCGCATTGACGTGTATCGAAGTGGGACTAACAAGACATGAATTGGAAAGGTTTTTTTCGTGGCAGCTAAAGAAAAGCCCGACGTCGTTTTGCTGAACGGCAATCGATCAAGAAAAAACGTCATTCATCACGAAGTTTGATCCGACTTTCTTGCCGAGCGTCGCTAAGGTGACGAAGTCCTGTGGCGGTTTCTCCGCCTAAAAATCTCCAAACCAGCCCTCGTGTCTGCTGATCGCCGGCGGAGGCTGTTCGAAAAGTGCCCTCAATGGATGCGGAAGTCGAAAGCCCGATGAAGGGGATCCTGCTCAAGGTCCTTTCCGTCGTCATTTTCGTTTGCATGTCGACGTTGATCAAGGCGGCCGGAAACGAGATGGCCACCGGCCAGATCACCTTCTACCGCTCGGCCTTCGCCATGGTGCCGATCCTCGGCTATCTCGCCTTCCGCGGACAGTTGCGCGATGCCTTCAAGACCGAGGATTTCACCGGCCACATCGCCCGCGGCTTCGTCGGCATTCTCGCGATGAGCTTCGGCTTCTACGGCCTCGTGCACCTGCCGCTGCCTGAAGCGATCGCCATCGGCTACGCCATGCCGCTGATCGCCGTCGCCTTCGCGGCACTTTTCCTTGGCGAGACGGTGCGGCTTTATCGCTGGTCGGCGGTGGTCATCGGCCTGGTCGGCGTGATGATCATCACCTGGCCGCGGCTGACCCTGTTCCGCGAAGGCGGTTTCGGTTCTCTCGAGGCACTGGGCGCCGCAGCGGTGCTGGTTTCGGCGGCTCTCGGCGCGGTGGCCATGGTGCTGGTGCGAAAACTCGTCAAGAACGAGCGGACCCATACGATCGTGCTCTATTTCTCGCTGTCGGCCTCGGTCTTCTCGCTGGCGACGCTGCCCTTCGGCTGGCCGTCGATCTCGCGCGAAGCCTTTCTGCTCTTGATGGTCGCCGGCTTCTGCGGCGGCGTCGCGCAGATACTCCTGACCGAGAGCTATCGTCATGCCGACATGTCGACGATCGCGCCGTTCGAATACACGTCGATCGTGCTCGGCTTGATCATCGGCTATTTTCTGTTCGACGATGTTCCGACGGCCACTATGCTGATCGGCACGGCCATCGTCGTCGGGGCCGGCATCTTCATCATCTTCCGCGAACATCGGCTCGGGCTGGAGCGCAGGGGCGCCCGCAAGCACGTGACGCCGCAGGGCTGAGAAAGCGCCAGGGAAAGCGCGACGTCCTTAGTTCCTGGGGATTACGAGCGTGGCTTTTCCCAGGCCGGAACCGTGTCGTCATCGATCAGCGGTTCCTGCGCCATCTGCTGGGCGATGGGGCTCGTTACGTCAGGTCCGGGTGTCGGCATCACGCTCGTTGCCTGGAAGTCGGTCTTGGTAACCAGGCCCTTGTGTTGCTCGCGCTGCAGGATGCGCCAGGCGGCGTAGCCGCCATAGAGGGCGAAATAGACGGCGAGAACGAGGAACAGCGCCGCCGGGCCGAAGCGATCCATGACCGGGCCGACCATCAGAGGACCGGAGATTGTGCCGAGCCCATAGGTGATCATCAGGCCGGACGATGTCTCGACATACTCTTTGGGTTTGGCCAGGTCGTTCGCATGCGCGACATTGAGCGCATAGATCGGAAACAGAACCGAACCGACGAGAGCGGCGATGGCGTAGAGAACGGTCGGCGAACTGCCGATTGCGGCCGACATCACCAGGCAGGAGACGACGCCGACGACGCCGCAGCCGATCATGACGATACGCCGGTCGATCTTGTCGGAGAGGCGGCCGATGGGGATCTGCGAGATCGCGCTGCCGGTCAAAAGCGAGGCGAGCAGGGTCGCACCTTCGGCGGTGGAAAGACCGATCTTCTGGGTGAAGACGCCGCCGAGATTGAGCCAGGCGCCGGAGAGCGCACCGGCCAGAAAGCCACCGACGACGGCGACCGGCGAGCGGCGGAAGAGCGTCGGGATGTCGAACTTGGCCTGCGCGGGCGGTGCGGGCATCGGCGAGGAGGAGAGGGCCGTCGGCAGAAGGGCGAGCGAAAACAGCACGGCGCAGAGCATGAACAGGGATGTGTTCGTCGGGTCGCCGAGCGGCACCATATATTGTCCGCCGATCGTGCCGACCATCGTGGTGATCAGATAGAGCGAAAACAGCAGGCCGCGGTTTTCGTTGGTGACGCGCTCGTTGAGCCAGCTTTCGATGACGAGGTAGCTTCCGGAAATCGCAAAGCCCGATATGGCGCGGAACGCGATCCAGGCGCGCCAGTCGACAATCAGCCCGCAAAGCAGGATCGCGATGGAAAGCAGCGTGATCAGCGCCGTGAAGACGCGGACATGTCCGACGCGCAGCACGAATTTCGGCGTAATGATGCAGGATAGCGTGAAGCCGACCGTATAACCGGTGGCGATGATCGAAACCGTCAGCGTCGACCAGTCCTCGGCGACCGAGCGCACCGGGATGACATAGCTCTGAAGGCCGAAGGCGACCATCATGAGCAGGGTCGACACCATCAGGCTGAAGACGGAAGCGAGGCTGGCCAGCATCGGCGCTCCTGAAAACAAGGCGCCCCTCCATCGACGGCGACGGCAGGCAAGCGCAGGTGGAGCGAGGACGGTCTGGCGGATACCGGACGAGCCCGACACTCCAAGGTCAAAGCGAGTGTGGCTCTATCCAGTTTTTCGGGCGCTGTCGATTGCGACAGGCGATGGCAAAAAGGCGGTAGGCCTCTTTGCCGGCAGCGATCAGTTCGGCAGCAGCGGGCTCACGACCACGCGATGGGCGCGGCGTGCATCCTTCTTGGTGCTGAGAATGGTGTATTCGCGCGAGGCGCGCACGGCAGTACCGATGTCGGAGATCGAATCGAACAGGACCTTGAGGCTAACGATGGGCTTGGTCATGGTTGCGTTCCTTTCTTCGTCGTCGGCCAATAATGGCCACTTGTGCACGCGATACGCGGTCAAGCGTATCGCGTGGGGATCAGCGCTGAATGAAATCGGCGAAAATCTGCGCCGGACGGGTGGTCCGGGCAAGGCCGATCGCGGTCATCTGCTCGTTGGCTGCCGTGCCGAAGCGGTTGAACGGCGTCCGGTAAGCAGCACCGGTGTGGCGGAGCGTCTCAAAGCTGCTGTGGATCGGACGAAAGCGGGCAGTCATGGTTCAATTCCTTATTCCATTCCTCCCGTGCGAGTATATTGCGCTGCAACATCTCATTTTGCAATGCGTCATAATGCGCCGCTGATATGCGCAAACCGCATGGCTTTCTTCATGCTTTGTTCATAAAGCGGGCAGGCAGGTTGGCGCCGCATGGGCGCAACGTTCTTCGGCGAGGATCAGCCTTGGATCCGGGCCTTGAAGGCAAGCAGGTCCTGCCAGGCAAAGCGCTTGTTGACGGGCGCCGTCATCAGATCCTGCGGGTGCAACGTTGCGAGCGTCGGCACCGTGATGCCGCCGATCGAAAGCTCCCGCCATTCGCCGCGAAGCTGGTGGATCGTGTCGTTGCCGCCGAAGAAGAAGCGGGCGGTGAAATTGCCGAGCAAAAGCAGATGTTTGGGCTCGGCAAGCGCGATTTGCCGTTCGATGAAGGGACGGCAGATGTCAGCTTCGCGCGCCGTCGGCACGCGGTTGCCAGGCGGGCGCCAGGGCACGACGTTGCTGAGCAGTACGCTTTCGCGCGCCAGGCCGATGCCGGCGAGCATGCGGGTCAGCATCTCGCCGAGGCGGCCTGCGAAGGGCTGGCCGTCGCGATCGTCATCGGCATAGGGCATCGGGCCGACGATCATGATGCCGCTGGCCGGGTCGCCCTCGGCAAAGACGAGGTTGCGGGCGCTGTTTCTGAGATTGCAGCCGGCAAAGCCCTCCATCGCAACCCTGAGCTCGGCGAGCGATCGGGCTGATTCGGCAGCAAAGCGCGCCTCTTCGATGGCCTGCGCATCGGGGATGGCAACGGCAGGGGCGCTCGCGGCCGGAGCGGGTGCACGGCTTTCGCGGGATGGAGTGGAAGCGGGGGCTGCCGCCGCTATCTGGCGCGCCGGCGCTTGCGAAGCGGGCGCCTCCGCACGGTTGTTGGCCGCCGGCGCGCGCGCGTTGCCGCGCGCCGCCTTCATTGCCTCGAACTCGGCGAAGCGGTCGACCGGCTCCTCTTCCAGCAGCCATTCGACGCCCGCATCCGCATGGAAGGCGAGGAGGGCGGCGAGCTGCGCCGGAGAGAGGTCGTGGGCGGAAATCATGGCCGCCAACCTAACCCATAAGCTGCCGGACCGGAACCGCTTTTCCGGCCCTCGGCATTCCTATCCAAGGTCATGCACATCAGGCTCGGGGCCTCGTTCAGGCCGCGTTGGCCGTCCAGTGGGCGATGTCCTCGTGCTCGCCGATCAGCGCCAGGCCGTGGGCGATCGACAGCAGTTCGCCGCCGCTTTCGATGCGGTCGGCCTCGAAGCGCCGCTCGAAGATGCCGCGCACCGCCGGAACGAAAGACGTGCCGCCGGTCAAGAACACCTTGTCGATCGACCCGGGCGCCGTCGCGGTCGACTGCAGCACGTCGTCGAGCGCGCCCTCGATGCGGGCCAACTCCGGCGCGATCCAGCCTTCGAAGTCGCAGCGGCGAACGGTGCGACGCGACATTTCGCCGAGCGGGGCGAAATAAAACTCGGTCTCGTCTTCTTGCGAGAGCCGCATCTTCGTCGCCGAGATCGCGTTGTAGAGCGGATAGCCCTCGTCATGCTCGATCAGGTCGACAAAGGCTTCGAGCTTTTCGGGCTCGAGGCTCTGGCGCACGAGCTTTTTCAGATCCGTGAAATCTTTCAACGTCTTGAAGATAGAAAGCTGATTCCAGCGGCCGAAATTCGCATAGTAGTTCGACGGGACTTCAAGCAGCTTGTCGAAGCTCTTGAAGAGACTCCCCTTTCCAATCAGCGGCGAGACGACGTTGTCGATGATGCGGAAGTCGAAATGGTCGCCGGCAATGCCCACACCCGAATGGCCGATCGGAGTTGCGGTCAGCCGCCCGGCCTTGGTCTCGAAGCGGATCAGCGAATAGTCGGTGGTGCCACCCCCGAAATCGGCGACCAGGACCGTGGCATCCTGCTTCAGGTTCTGCGCGAAGTAGAAGGCGGCTGCCACCGGCTCGTAGACGTAGTGCACCTCCGGGAAGCCGAATTCTGAGAGCGCTGCGCCATAGCGTTCAAGCGCGAGCGCCGGATCGGGGCTGGAGCCGGCGAAATGCACCGGTCGGCCGACGACGATGCGGCTATACTGATCCATCCAGCTGTCGCCGGCATAGTCGCGCAGCTTGGTCAGGAATACCCGCATCAGATCCTCGAAGCTGTGGCGCTTGGCAAAGACCTGCGTGCCCTGGAAGAGGGGGCTTGCGGCAAAGGTTTTGATCGATTGCAGGAAACGACAGTCGCCCGGATTGTCGATGAAGGCGCGGATCGCCGCCTGGCCGGCTTCGACCTTCAGTGCCTGTGCGCCAAGGTTGGTGTCCTTCATGAAGGAAAGCGCGGTGCGCATGGCGTCTGTCGTGCCGGCGAGACTGTCGAACTGCATCGAGTGGGTGGTGTCGCCGGCGGCAACGGCAAGCACGGTATTGGTGGTGCCGAAGTCGAAGCCCAGTGCCTTGGCCATATGGTGGTCTCCTTGCGTCTGGCGTCGCTCCGCCGCCCGGAGCAAGCCGGCGGCGCGCAACGCAACATGTTATTTTGTGGTGCCGTCTCCGCATGTTCAGGCGGCCGGCCCCGAAGTCGGCAAAAGACACGTCGTCCGGGCGCCAGAGGGGCGCCATCTCAAGTGCCGTTTGCGAATGGGATATGCCGGCGCGGACCGCCGGAAGGGTGCGGCGGCCTCGTGGCATGGCTCTTCGGCAAAAGCAAGGCCGAATGGCTCATAGCGTCGGCACGCGACAAAATGATGTATTTACGTTTACGTACACGTCATATAGACATTTGTCCTAAACTCATGACCTCATGCGCAAAAGCGGGCATCGTCTGTCGCATCCCGGCTCGACAAGCCAAACTGCATTTGCCATGACGGAATGATATGTCCTGGGAACTGAACCGGCAGAAGACCGGTGAGACTGGAGAGACGGTATGACCGAGCAAGATCTGCCCGAACGCGAGAGCATGGAGTTCGACGTTGTGATCGTCGGGGCGGGGCCCGCCGGTCTTGCGGCGGCGATCCGGCTGAAGCAGGTCAATCCGGAGCTTTCGGTCGTCGTGCTCGAGAAGGGCGCCGAAGTCGGCGCGCATATCCTCTCAGGCGCGGTCGTCGATCCGATCGGCATCGACCGGCTGCTGCCGGGCTGGCGCGAAGAGGCCGATCACCCGTTCAAGACCGAGGTCACTGACGACCACTTCCTGTTCTTGGGCCCGGCCGGCTCGATCCGCCTGCCGAATTTCATGATGCCGCCGCTGATGAACAATCACGGCAACTACATCGTCTCGCTCGGCAATGTCTGTCGCTGGCTGGCAAGCCATGCCGAAGCCCTCGGCGTCGAGATCTATCCGGGCTTTGCCGCAACCGAAGTGCTCTACAACGACGAAGGTGCCGTCATCGGTGTTGCCACCGGCGACATGGGCATCGAGCGCAATGGCGAGCCTGGACCGAACTTCGCCCGCGGCATGGCGCTCCTCGGCAAGTACACGCTGATCGGTGAGGGCGTACGCGGTTCGCTCGCCAAGCAGCTGATTGCGAAATTCGACCTCTCCAGGGACCGCGACGTCCAGAAATTCGGCATCGGCCTGAAGGAGCTCTGGCAGGTGAAGCCGGAGAACCACCGGCCCGGGCTGGTCCAGCACTCCTTCGGCTGGCCGCTTGGCATGAAAACTGGCGGCGGCTCGTTCCTCTATCATCTCGAAGACAACATGGTCGCCGTCGGCTTCGTCGTGCACCTGAACTACAAGAACCCCTATCTCTTCCCGTTCGAGGAGTTCCAGCGCTTCAAGACGCATCCGGCGATCCGCGGCACGTTCGAGGGTGGCAAGCGCCTTTCCTATGGCGCCCGCGCGATCACTGAGGGCGGCTACCAGTCGGTGCCGAAGCTTTCCTTCCCCGGCGGGGCGCTGATCGGCTGTTCGGCCGGTCTCGTCAACGTGCCGCGCATCAAGGGCAGCCACAACGCGGTGCTGTCGGGCATTCTCGCGGCCGAGAAGCTGGCGGCGGCGATTGCTGCCGGCCGCGCCAATGACGAGCCGATCGAGATCGAACGCGGCTGGCGCGACAGCGCCATCGGCCAGGACCTGAAGCGGGTCCGGAACGTCAAGCCGCTGTGGTCGAAGTTCGGCACGGCGATCGGCGTTGCGCTCGGCGGCCTCGACATGTGGACCAACCAGCTGTTCGGCTTCTCGTTCTTCGGCACGTTGAAGCACGGCAAGACCGATGCGCAGAGCCTCGAGCCGGCATCGCAGCACCAGAAGATCGACTATCCGAAGCCGGATGGGGTGCTGACCTTCGACCGGCTCTCGTCGGTGTTCCTGTCGAACACCAACCACGAGGAAGACCAGCCGATCCATCTGCAGGTGAAGGACCCGGAGCTGCAGAAGCGCTCCGAGTATGATGTCTATGCCGGCCCGTCGACGCGCTACTGTCCGGCCGGTGTCTACGAATGGGTGGAGAAGGACGGCAAGCCCACCTTCGTCATCAATGCGCAGAACTGCGTGCACTGCAAGACCTGCGACATCAAGGACCCGAACCAGAACATCAACTGGGTGCCGCCACAGGGCGGCGAAGGCCCGGTCTATCCGAACATGTAATGTTCGGATAGCGGCCGCAGGACCTCCGTGGTTTGCGGAAGGGAAATTGTTCGAGGCGCCGGAGGGAATTCTGAAAAGCAAGCAAACTCAGGCACTTCGAAAAATGTGGGACAAAAACCCGGCTTCTGGCAACGTTACGCGTTTCCCTCAGATTGTCCCACGCTGACACCCAACCCGCAGGGCCTGCGAAGCGGCTTCGTAACTGTTACAACCTTGCCTAATTTTAGCATTCTGTAATTCTCTTCATTTCACCGGAGGAGAAGCGACATGCTAAGACTTGGAACGCTCTTTCTTGCCGCCTTGAGTTTGACGGCAGCTTCGAATTTCAATGCCAATGCGCAGGAAACCACGGGTGAATTGGGTTCGCCCAGCGCAACAACGACGATCGACGGTCGGTATTTGCCGAACCCGCCAGCGGCGTTCGGTGGAGAAATCGGCCTCGATGCGAAAGCCTCAAAACCCTATTGGCCACCGCGGATCGTCCCCCGAAAGGGTGCCCCGAACATCCTTCTGATCATGACCGATGACGCTGGATACGGCGTTGCGGGCACTTTCGGCGGCGTGATCCCCACGCCGGCACTCGACCGCGTTGCAAACGCGGGGTTGCGCTTTACGCAGTTCCATTCCACCGCGCTCTGCTCCCCGTCGCGCGCCGCGCTTATCACCGGCCGCAATCACCATTCCACGGGTTTCGGCGTCATCTCCGAGCAGGCAACCGGTTATCCCGGCTATGACTCGATCATCGGCATAGAGAACGCTACGATCGGTCAGATCCTGAAGCAGAACGGCTACGCCACGTCCTGGTTCGGAAAGAACCACAACACGCCCGCTTTTCAGTACAGCGCCGCTGGTCCGTTCGATCAATGGCCGACGGGTATGGGCTTCGACTATTTTTATGGCTTCATGGGTGGCGATACCAATCAATGGGAACCGTACCTGTTCCAGAACACGACCCAGATTTTCCCCTGGACCGGTAAGCCCGGCTACAATCTCGTAACGGACACGGCCGACGATGCCATTGATCATATAAAGCAGCTAAATGCGGCAGCACCCGACAAGCCGTTCTTCGTTTACTACGTGCCCGGTGCCACTCATGCCCCCCATCATCCGACCAAGGAGTGGATCGACAAGTTCAAGGGCAAGTTTGACATGGGGTGGAACGAACTGCGCGAGCAAATTTTCGCCAATCAGAAAAAGCTCGGCGTGATTCCCGCCAACACGCAGCTAACCGAATGGCCAGATAGCCTGCCGAAATGGGATTCCCTCGACGCAGAAAGCAAGAAGCTGTTTGCGCACCAGGCCGAGGTATATGCTGCCTACGTTGCTTACTCGGACCATGAGATCGGGCGGGTTATCCAGGCCGTCGATGATCTGGGAAAGCTCGACAACACCCTTGTCATCTACATTGAAGGTGACAATGGAACCAGCGCCGAAGGAAGCGTGCTCGGAACTCCAAACGAACTGATCACGATCGAAGGCATGCAGATGCCGGTCGCAGAGCAGATGAAATTCTATGATGAATGGGGCTCCAACCAAACCTATCCGCATATGTCGGTTGCCTGGTCATGGGCGTTTGACACGCCGTTCAAGTGGACGAAGCAGGTTGCTTCACACTTCGGCGGTACACGCCAGGGCATGGCAATGTCCTGGCCAGCACGGATCAAGGAAGCCGGTGGAGTTCGCACTCAGTTCCACCACATGATCGATATCGTTCCTACGATCCTCGAAGCAACAGGCATAACGGCTCCAGTGATGGTCGATGGCGTTGCCCAAAAGCCGATCGAAGGTGTCAGCATGGCCTACAGCTGGGACAACGCTCAAGCTCCATCTGCCCGCAAAACCCAATACTTCGAAATGTTCGGTAATCGCGGCATCTACAGCGATGGATGGTATGCCTGCACGACACCGCCCGCAGCGCCGTGGTTGATGGGCACGACAGCGATGCCCGACGTCGTCGATGGCTATAAATGGGAACTGTACAACCTCACGGAGGACTATTCCCAGAACAACGACCTTGCTGCAAAAATGCCCGAAAAGTTGCACCAGATGCAGGAACTGTTTCTTATGGAAGCGGCGAAATACGACGTCTTCCCGTTGGACAACTCGATCCTGGAACGCCTTACCACGGCACGGCCGAGCGCCACCGCCGGACGGAAGGAGTTCAGCTACGCCGGCGTGATGTCAGGTATTCCGACAAGCAATGCACCCAGCGTCATCAACAAATCCTATACGATCACCGCAGAGGTAACCGTTCCTGAAAACGGCGGCGAAGGTATGCTCGTCACCACAGGGGGGCGCTTCGGTGGATACGGGTTCTATCTCCTCAAAGGCAAACCCGTATTTCTGTACAACTTCGTCGATATGGAGCGCTTCCGCTGGGAGGGGCAGGACACCCTTTCATCCGGCAAGCACACGCTGGTGTTCGATTTCAAATCTGACGGACCCGGCATGGGCAAGGGCGGCACTGGCGTCCTGATGGTGGACGGCAAGGAGGTCGCGAACGCGAAAATACCACACACGATCCCGGCGCTCATGCCCTGGGATGAGACTTTCGATGTGGGCGTCGATACTCGCACAGGTGTAGAAGAAACTGATTATCAGGTACCGTTCGCCTTTAACGGTGAAATCGCAAAGCTTACCGTCAATCTGCAGCCGTAACCTTAATCTGCGGGCTTTGGGATTTGCGTCCCAGAGCCCGCAGTTTCAGACTTCAGAGTTTACCACGCGGTGTGACGCATTGGTGGGCCCGGAGGGAACTCCGGCGCCTCTTTTTGTTTTCGCTCGCATCTGTCGAGCGGTCGCCCGATCATCGAAAAGGCAATCCGTGCCGCTATTGGGAAAGTCCTTACCGGAAAACCCCGTTAGCTTTCATGGTGTCATCGGCTCAAAGCCGACGAATCCGCAGGCCTTTCGGTCCCTGTTGTTTCGAGTTGGACTGAGCCCTGTAACGCTGTCGATCCCCGCGGTGAGATCGGCAGTGCGATGGGATGCACCGCCAGAACAAAGGGAACGGGAATGAAGAAGCTTCTTGCAACGACCTGCCTGGCTGCGGGTCTCCTTGGCCTCGCCGGTACGGCTTCGGCCGCCGAATGCGGCGACGTCACGATCGCCAACATGAACTGGCAGAGCGCCGAGGTGCTGGCGAGCGTCGACAAGATTATCCTTGCGGAAGGCTATGGCTGCAACGCCGAGCTCGTCGTTGGCGATACCGTGCCGTCCATCACCTCGATGATCGAAAAGGGCCAGCCCGATATTGCGCCGGAAGGCTGGGTGGATCTGCTGCCTGATGTCGTCAATCGCGGCCTTGAGGAAGGCAAGCTGGTCGGTGCCGCCATTGCGCTCTCCGATGGTGCCGTCCAGGGCTGGTGGGTGCCGAAATACATCGTTGACGCCAATCCCGACATCAAGACGATCGACGACGCGCTGAAGCACAAGGAGCTGTTCCCGGATCCGGAAGACGCCAGCAAGGGCGCCGTTTTCAACGGCCCGCAGGGCTGGGGCGGAACGGTGGTGACGACGCAGCTCTACAAGGCCTATGGCGGCGAAGCGGCCGGTTTCACGCTGGTCGACACCGGATCGGCCGCCGGCCTCGACGGCTCGATCGCCAAGGCCTATGAGCGCAAGCAGGGTTGGGTCGGCTACTATTGGGCGCCGACGGCTCTTCTCGGCAAATACGAGATGGTCAAGCTCGGGCATGGGGTCGCGGTGGACGCAGCCGAGTGGAAACGCTGCAACACGGTTGCCGACTGCCCGGACCCGAAGAAGAACGACTGGCCGAAGGACAAGGTCCAGACGCTGGTGACGAAGGCTTTTGCCGATCGCGCCGGCCCGGCCATGGACTACCTCAACAAGCGCGCCTGGACCAACGACACGGTCAACAAGCTGATGGCCTGGATGACCGACAACCAGGCAAGCGGTGAGGAGGGCGCCAAGCACTTTCTCCAGGAAAACCCTGATATCTGGACCCAGTGGGTCTCGCCTGAGGTCGCCGAAAAGGTCAAGGCCGCGCTCTGATTGCGACCGATTGAACCCATGGGCGGCGCGATCCTTGCGCCGCCTCTTTGTTTGACCCCCGGCAACAGCAAAACAACAATCGCGGCCGGTGAGATGTGAAGGGGAATTGGAATGGACTGGTTGACCCAGTTTCCGCATATGGACGACGAAAGCCTGCGGGCGCTGAAGAAGGCTATCGACGAGGGGTTCCGGTCGTTCACGCGCGCCTATGGCGACGCAATCGAAGGTTTCTTCGAACCGCTGCAGTTCTTCCTCATCCAGTCGGAGCGCTTCATGACGAAGACGCCCTGGCCGATCATCCTGATACTGATCGCGCTGATCGCCTGGGTGGCGAGTCGGAACTGGAAAATCGTCGCCGGCTGCATCGGCACGTTGCTGCTCATCGGCTATTTCGACATGTGGGACGATACGATGAAGACGATCTCGATGATCTTCGTCTGTACCGTTCTGTCGATCGCCATCGGCATTCCGCTCGGCATCGTCATGTCCCGTTCGGACCGGGTCCAGAACATCGTCAATCCGATCCTCGACGTGATGCAGACCATGCCGAGTTTCGTCTATCTGATCCCGGTCGTGATGCTGCTCGGCATCGGCAAGGTTCCGGGACTGATTGCCGTGGTCATCTACGCGATACCGCCGATGATCCGGCTCACCAATCTCGGCATCCGCCTGGTCGACAAGGACGTGCTGGAAGCGGCCGATGCATTCGGCTCGTCGGCTTGGCAGAAGCTCAAGAACGTGCAGATGCCGCTGGCCCTGCCGACGATCATGGCCGGCATCAACCAGACGATCATGATGGCGCTCGCCATGGTGGTCATCGCTTCGATGATCGGCGTTCAGGGTCTTGGCCAGCCGGTGCTGAAGGCAATTGCCAACCAGTATTTCACGCTCGGCATCTTCAACGGGCTCGCCATCGTCGGCATCGCGATCATTTTCGATCGTGTCAGCCAGGCCTATGGTCACCGCCTGCAGAAACATCGCGAGATCATCCACGGCTGAGCCGAGCGATCTCACGAAAAGAGAAGGCCCCGGAGCGAAAACGCGCCGGGGCCTTTGTCTTATGTGGGAACTTCTCGGGTTTAGGTGCGGACGGAAAGAATGCCCGTCGAAAGCGCCACGCCTCCAGCGGTGACGATGGCGGCCAGCATTTCGAACGGACCGATCTGCTCGCCGAGCAGGATCGCGCCGCCGATCATTGCGAGCACCGGGGTCAGCGCCGTAAAGGCAGCGGCCTGTGTGCCGCCCAGGCTCTTCACCGCAAAGCCATAGGCGACCATGGCAACGAGGCCGGAGAGGATGCCCTGGCTGGTGATCTGCAGGGCGATCTCCTTGACCGGAACGCTGGCAAGCGTGCTTCCGAAACAGGCGGCAAGCGCCAGATGGATCAGGAACGACCAGGCCGCAATCAAGGCGCTTCCCTGCAGCGGGCTCAGGCCCGATCGGCGGAAGGCGTGGGTGTAGATCGCCCAGAGCGTGGCCGCTGCAGGCAACAGCGCGTACCCGATCCACCCTGTGGACGCTGAGGCTGCAAGGTTGCGCGTCAGCAGGATGGCGACGCCGGCGACGATCGCGGCAAAACCCGCCATCCGCATCCGGTCAGGACGCTCGCCAAAGATCGTGATGCCGATCAGGGCGGTCGCAAGCGGCATCGAGCCGCCGAGAAGAATGCCGACGGAGGACGCGGGAACCGAGTGGATCGCGAAGGCGGAGACCTGGAAGAAGACCGCGCCGGAGCCCGCGACCATCAAGGCGAGGAGCAGGATCGGCAATTCGCGTGACCAGAGCCCGGTCTTCATCCAGACCGGCACGAGCAGGAGCGCCGGTACGCCGTAGCGGATCAGGCCAAGATCGATGGTGCTGAGTGCGGTGCCGGCCGAATGGCGAGTTGCGAGGATCCAGCCCGCCCAGATGAGGACGGTCACGAAGGCACCGGCATAGCCGGCGGCGGCAGGCGACGTATTGCCGCGAGCAAGCGTAAGCGCAACCATTTGAATTTCCTTCCCGATTTGGATATCTGAGGGGCTTTTGGGTCTGGAAGGAAGATTACGCCCAGAAGGCTGGGCATGTCCTTGCGATTTATGCCCGAAATAGACTACCATCAGCAATAATGTGCCAATTATAACCTCTGAAGTTTTTGAACATGCCAAATCTCGATAAATTCGATCTCGCTATCCTGAGGATACTTCAGGAGGATGCGCGCGCGACAAACGTCGAGATCGCCGAAAAGGTCAATCTTTCGCCGTCGCCTTGCCTGCGGCGCATCCGCAATCTGGAAAAATCCGGCATCCTGCGCGGTTATCGGGCCGATATCGACCGCAAGGAGGCCGGCCTCGGGCTCACCGTCTTCGTGGAGATCAAGGTGGGACGGCACAGCCGCGAGAATGCGCAACTGCAGCAAGAGGCGCTGCTCGCCATTCCCGAGGTGGTGTCCTGTTTCCTGATCTCGGGTAATGCCGACTTCCTCGCCGAGGTCGTCGTCGAGGATCTCCCGGCCTACGAGACGCTCTTGACCGAGACGCTGCTTGCCTTGCCGGGTGTGACCGACATCCGCTCGAACTTCGCGATCCGATCGATCAAGACGGGCGGGCCGCTGAAATTGCCCGAGCCGCGCTGAACGGTCGTCATTGCCGGTCTCCGAGCGCCGGCCGGCACACGCTCGATTCCCGTTAAGTTTCGGTAAGGTTCTGGAATTGGCCGCAATCGCGCTTATCTCATCGCGGTGAGCCGCTTTGCTGCGGCGATGGAGCCCGTGACTCATTCATGAAAATCAAGGCGATCTTCAATCGTGACGGCGGAACCTTCCGCACGACGGATATGGCGGCCTATGGCCGGAAGGTCGAGGAGGTCTTCCATTCGGCCGGCCACCAGATCGAAATTGCGGTGGTTTCCGGTAGCGAGATGCGCGAGACCTTGGAGCGCACATGCCGCCGCGATGACCTCGATGCGATGCTCGCCGGCGGCGGCGACGGCACGATCTCGGCTGCTGCCGGCGTCGCCTGGAAAAACCGCATGGCGCTCGGCGTTGTTCCCGCCGGGACGATGAACCTTTTTGCCCGCACGCTGAAGCTGCCGCTCGATATCTGGAAGGTTCCGGAGGTGCTGGCGAATGGCGTGATCATCGACGGTGACATCGGCAGCGCCAATGGCCGGGCCTTCGTGCATCAGTTTTCGATGGGCCTGCATGCCCGCATGGTGCGCTATCGCGAGTCCTTCAGCTTTCGTTCGAGGGCAGGCAAGATCGCTGCAAGTACCCGCGCAGCCGTCGGTGTGATTCTCAATCCGCCGGATTTCGAGATCGAGTTCGATGTCGACGGCCATAAGGAGAGCCGTCATGTTTCGGCGGTTTCAGTCTCGAACAATCCGTTCGGCCGCGATACGCTGATGTATGCCGACGATGTCACAGCCGGCCACCTCGGCTTCTACACGGCGCCGCCCATGAGCCCTCCGGGTGTCGCCAAGCTCGCCTTCGACATCATGCGCGGCAAGTTCCGCGACAGCCCGCTGATTACCTCCATGAGCGGCCATGCGCTCGATCTGCATTTCCCCAAGGTGGAGCGCAAGATCAACTGCGTCATCGACGGGGAGCTCCTGCCGATGGGCCGTGACGTCGCGCTTCGCATTCACCCCGGTGAACTTAAGTTGCTTGTCGGCGCCGACCGCGACGGGTCGTTAATCCAGAAATAACCGAAGCCATAGCGATCCGGCAGATTGCCGTGGAGATAGGGCAGGGCGAGTTGCTGCGGCTTCATCGCCGCCTCCGGCACGCCGAGCGACTTCAAGATGTCGAGAAGCCCTTCAGGTGGTTGAGCATCGAGCTTGCCGTTGTCGCTCCAGACCACGAGGAGCGGTCCGGCCAGATGCTCGATCGGAGAGCTGCTGCTGTTGCCGGGGACGAAGACCTTGGCGCCGTGCAGGCGGGTGCGCACGTTGCCCGCAAGCAGCTTGTCCGCGGCGATGACCATCGCCGGTTCGGCTCCCTCCTGTCGGACCACGGTATCGACAAGGGTGCTGTAGGGGATGCTCAGTCTCGACAATTTGCCAAACCAGGGGCGAACAACCGCGCGCGCGGAGACGACCACCAAAGTGGTGACGACGATGAAGGCGACGAGCAGCAGGAAGGGGCGAACGCTGCGTGTGGTGTCGACGCCGGAAGCCTCCACCTTGAGGGCCAGGTAAAGCGGCAGCAGGACGAGAAAGAGAACCAGCCATTTCTCGCGCATGTGGGTGGCGCCGACGGCGAGCATGATCAGCAGCACGGCGCCGAGGCACAGCAGCAACATGCGCCCGATGACACGTGTCCAGGGACTTTCGGCGCGCCAGATCGTCGGCAGGTCCCTGCGGAAGACGAGAGCGAAGACGATCAGGGGAAGTGCGGCGCCGCGAAGCGTGGCGGCGACCAGCGCAACGATCCCTTTGAGCGCTTTCGCCAGGTAGCTCGTCTGTTGGGCCGTTCCCATTTCATTGAGGGTATTGCGCGAGGCGGCGCCGAGATTCTCGAGAATCCAGTAGCCGTGCGGCAGCGCAATCAGCGTGCAGACGGCGACCGCAACCAGAATGCGCCAGTCGAAGAGCCGGGCGCGAAGCTTCGGCTCGGGCAGGACCGCAAGAATCGCGGCGGCTGGGATGAGTGCGAAGTTGTACTTCGAGATGACGCCGATGCCGACCGCCGCTCCAGTCAGGACGTAGGCGAACAGACTTGGCCGCGTCATCGTCCGGATGAAAGCGTAAAGGAACAGCGACACGGCAAACAGTGCCGCGACCGTATGCGAAAGGTCGCGCTGTGCGAGCAGGAAAATCGGCGGAAAGGTCAGCACGCCGACCGTTGCGATCGCGGTCAGGCGTCGATCGCTGAGGACCTCGCGTGCTGCGAGGCCGTAGAAGAGGCAACAGAGAAACAGAAGCCCGTTCTTCAGCACCGTCATCGTCGCAAGCGACGGCCCGAAGGCCGAGGTCAGCCCGTATTGCAGCCAATTGTAGAACGGGGGCTGCGAACCATAGCCGAGCATCAGGAACTGCGAGACGAAGGCCTGTTCCGACTCGTCGATTTCGAGCGATGTGGAAATGGCGAGGCGCAAGCCGATGCAGAGCAGAAAGTAACCGGCGATCAGCGCAACGACGGTGTTTGGCCGACGATTGACGACGTCAAGCATCGGCCGGATCCCGGACGAAGACCTGTCGCACGATGTAGTTGGTGGTGCCGTCGTCGCGGAAATAGGTTCGCGCCATCATCTCAGCGAGAATGCCTGTGGTGATGAGCTGAACGGACGAAAGGAACAGCATGACACCGACGATCAGCATCGGTCGCGTTCCGATATCGTTGCCGAGGATGAACTTGTCGAAACCGAGATAGACCAGGATCAGCGCGCTGAGCGCGCCGGTCGCTAGCCCGATCGATCCGAAGAAGTGCCCTGGGCGCGCCTTGTAACGCATGAAGAAGAGCACCGATAGCAGATCGAGAATCACGCGGAAGGTTCTGGAGATCCCATACTTGGATTGGCCGTGCTGCCGTGCGTGATGGGTAACGGGCATCTCGCCGATGCGGCTGCTCGGCACCACGCCGGCGACCCAGGCGGGGATGAAGCGGTGCATTTCGCCCATCAGCTTTACCTGCTTGATGACCGAGGTTCGATAGACCTTCAGGCTGCAGCCATAGTCATGCAGCCTGACGCCGGTGATCTTGCCGATCAGGCGGTTTGCGCACCAGGACGGAATCTTCCTGAGCAGGAGGCCATCCTGCCGGTTCTTCCGCCAGCCGACCAGCAGGTCGAGCTCGCGCTCCTCGATCGCCTTGACCATTTCGGGAATGTCGGCCGGATCGTTCTGCAGGTCGCCGTCAAGCGTGGCGATCAGGCGTCCGGTGGCAGCGTCGATGCCGGCCTGCATCGCCGCCGTTTGCCCGAAGTTCTTCTGCAATTCGACGATTTTGAGATCGAGGCCCGGATCGGAAAGAGCCATTCTTGCATTTGCAAGCGTTCGGTCGGTGCTGCCGTCGTCAACGAGGATCAGTTCCCACGGAGACGGAAAGTTCGCCAGCGCATCGCGGACACGTGTGATCAGCGGCTGGATGCTGTCCTCTTCGTTGAACACGGGAATGACGACGGATAGTTCGATGGGGTACATGGGAACAGCTCGTACATGCGGCGCTTACAAAACCGCAAGATTTGGAATGGGCCTTACATAACCGTTTTCTTGCACAGTTATCAGTGATAACCAACGTTCAATCTTGCGTTTCAACACGGGAAATCGAGACCTGATGACTTCGGATTGCGAGTCCGACCGGCGATCCTGGTTCGCCCGCAACCGGATGACATTGCTGTCGGCAGGTGCCATTGCGGCCTATGCGGCCTTCGTCGAATGGTTCTGGGGATGGCCGGCGCTGCTGCGGCAATGGTCCGAGATCGGCTTCAGTTCGGCAGTCTCGGCTCTGGTGCTGCTTGTCGCGACCTATTTCATTCGCTGCTATCGCATCTACGATTACTTCCCGAACGAAACGGCGGGGCGCTTCCTGCCGCTGTTTCGTGTCACCCAGGTTCATAATCTCCTGAACATCATGCTGCCGTTTCGCGCCGGCGAGACGAGCTTTCCGCTGCTGATGCGCTCGGAGTTTTCCGTGCCGCTTGCGCGCGGCACGTCCGCTCTTCTGGTGATGCGCCTGCTCGACCTGCACGCCCTTCTCGTCGTTGCGGCCGTCGGCCTCGTCATCGGCCGCGGATCGGCCGCCCTTTGGGTTGCGTGGCTTGCCGCGTTCGCCTCGCCGCTTCTCTTCTTCCTGCTGAAGGATCAAGTGATTGCGCTGGCGCGCCGGCTGTTGCCGACAAAGCTCGATGCCATCGTCGACGAATTGGAGGCGGGCGTCCCCGCCAACGTTGTCGCGTTCCTGCGCGTCTGGGGCATGACCATGCTCAACTGGGCGGTCAAGGTGCTTGTCCTTGCCTGGGTGCTGGCCTTCATGGGCGTTGCGCCGCTGGCTGCCTGTTTCGGCGGTGCCCTCGGCGGCGAACTCTCCTCGGTGCTGCCGATGCATGCGCCCGCTGGCGTCGGCACCTATCCGGCCGCGATCGCGGCCGGCGCAGTATCCTTCGGCGCTGGCGCCGATCGCGCCGGAGTGGAGCAACTCGCGGCCGCCGGCGTCAACGCACACCTTTTGATCATCGTGTCCGCGGTGGCGGGCACGATGCTGTCGATGGCGCTGGGGAGACGGCGCTGAGCAATTCCAGGAAAAGTGTGAAGCGGTTTTCGGTCCGGAATTGCGCAATTTCAATGGTTACTGGAACGAGGTTTCGTAGAAGCTTCTGAGCTTGCGGGAATGCAGCTTCTCCGGCGGCATGGCCGCAAGCTTCTGCAGCGCAAGGATGCCGATCTTCAGGTGCTGGCTGACCTGTGTTTTATAGAAGGCGGTCGCCATGCCCGGCAACTTCAACTCGCCATGCAGCGGCTTGTCCGACACGCAGAGCAGCGTTCCATAGGGCACGCGGAAGCGGAAGCCGTTGGCGGCGATCGTCGCCGATTCCATGTCGAGCGCAATGGCGCGGGCCTGCGACAGGCGCTTGACCGGGCCGCGCTGGTCACGAAGTTCCCAGTTGCGGTTGTCGATGGTTGCGACGGTTCCGGTGCGCATAATCTGTTTAAGATCGTAGTCGCGGTAGCCGGTGACCTCGGCAACGGCGTCCTGCAGCGCCACCTGCACTTCCGCGAGCGCCGGCAAGGGAATCCAGACCGGAAGGTCGTCGTCGAGAACGTGATCTTCGCGCATATAGGCATGCGCGAGCACGTAGTCACCAAGGCGCTGGCTGTTGCGAAGACCGGCGCAGTGGCCGAGCATCAGCCAGACATGCGGGCGCAGCACGGCGATATGGTCGGTGATCGTCTTGGCGTTGGACGGGCCGACGCCGATATTGACCATGGTAATGCCGCCGTGCCCTTTTTTCTTCAGGTGATAGGCGGGCATCTGCGGCAGCCGTGCGACTGTATAGTCGGTCTCCGGCTTGTCGGCGCCGGCGGGCGTGGTGATGTTGCCGGGCTCGACGAAGGCCGTGTAGCCGTTGCCGCCTTCGGCCATCTGCTGGCGGGCCCAGGCGCAGAACTCGTCGATATAGAACTGGTAGTTCGTGAAGAGCACGAAGTTCTGGAAGTGCGTGGCGCTCGTCGCGGTGTAATGGCTGAGCCGCGCCAGCGAATAGTCGATGCGCTGGGCCGTGAAGGGCGCTAGCGGCGAGGGTTCTCCGGGACCCGGCTCGTAGGAACCGTTGGCGATCTCGTCGTCGGTCGTCGTCAGGTCAGGCGCATCGAACAGATCGCGCAGCGGAATGTCGATGGTGTTTGCCACCGATGCCTCCACATGGGCGCCCTCGCCAAAGGCAAAATGCAGGGGGATCGGGGTCGCCGATTCCGAGACGGTGACGCCGAGGCCGTGGTTCCGTATCAGGTGCCCCAGCTGCTCCTTCAGATAGTGCCGGAAAAGCTTCGGCCGGGTGATCGTGGTCGTATAGACGCCCGGCGCGCTGACATAGCCAAAGGACAGACGGGAATCGACGTGTCCGAAGCTGCTCGTCTCGATGCTGACCTGCGGGTAGCAGGCACGATAGCGGGTGAGGGGCTCGTCGGTCTTGCCCAGGCCCTCGAACGCTTCGCAGAGGAACCGGGTATTGCGCTCGTAGAGCGCCTCGAGGCAATCGACGGCAGCCGCAGGATCGTCGAAGTATTGCGGCTCGAAAGGCTCAGGCGTTGCAACGGAAAGGACGGAGTGTGAAGAGATTCGCTTGTTCATGTCGCATTATAGGCTGCGACTTCTGACAAGCAAACGACAAGATGTTGGCGCGCGCAACTGCATCGCGATGGGTGTGTCGATGGGTTTAACGCCCTCCACCAGCCAGGGCCAGAGCAGCGAGGCGGCGATATCGACGCCGCCATCGGCGGGCATCGGTGCTGACAAGGGCCTGTTGTGGTGAAAGCCACTGCAGTGATCTTAGCGTATCTTAAAAGACGCGCCACGCTGCAGGTGCGAGAGGACGGGAAAGCGGCGCCAAGCACAAGTCGGAAAGAACAAAGGGGCGTGCGCGCCCCTTTCATGCAATCCGATCGGGTGGCCCCCGCCTCAGGTCATCGATTGACGCTGCAGGGTGACGAAGAGGACGAGGCCCGCGCCCTGTTTGCCGATGCCGGCACCGTTGGCCTTGGAGTAGGCAAGCGCTCCAACCGGTGCCATCAGCAGGCCGGCCAGTGCAAGCACGCGCAGCGAGAGAAACGCGGATGTCGAAAGAGCGTTCAGCATGTTCGTTTCTCCATCAGATCACGAGGTGATCGGTCTCACTTGGCGGCGGAGCAGGGCGTAGCCCGTCTCGTCCCGGGTTAGAGTTTGGCCTGGCAGTATTGCGCCGTATGCGCGGTGCAATCCGTCAGCGAACCGAGATAGGTGTTGGTGCGGCGACGTTCGGTGTCCGCGCTGACGGCAGCGGCGAGAGTTACAGCGAAAACGACCATCAGAAGGCTGATGATGGTGAGGCGCCGAGCAAGGATATCCATGGTTCTGTCCGTTGTTTGGAGGCAGGTTCAAATCGATTGAGTGTGTTTTCGCACACCCAAACTGAATTGATGCTGAGATGTCCGTTCATCTGGCGTTCATCTTCGGTTGCATGGGGAGCCGCGCTGCACGGACCGGGAGATCGAGACCGGTCGCGATCACAGTGGGTGCGCAAGGAAGAGCCAAGGGGGCGGCGCTGCGAGCGGTCGCGTGACAGCGCTAAGTCCATGGACCACACATGCAAAAAGGGCAGCCGATGGCCGCCCTTTCAATTCGTCAATCTGTCCGGTGCCGCCGTATCGCGCGCTTAGAGGCGCGTCCAGGTCTGTGACTTGCAGAGCACTTTCAGGACGCAGCCCTTCATCTTCAGCGAATTGCCGTTGACGGAGCCAGAACCGCTATAGGTCTTGTCGGTATCCGGATCGGTGATTTCGCCCGAATAGCTGCCGTCGGTACCGGCGAGGTTGCCGATGCGCTTGCCGGCATGCTTGCCGGTCTTCAGCGTCACGCAAAAGGCTCCGCCACAAGGCACAATCTCCGCGGTCGCGCCGCTTGCGGTTTTCCAGTTGCCGACGATCGGTTCTGCCGCTGCCGCCGTCCCGGCAATGCCAAGGGCGAGCGTCGCGGTCATGAGCAAGGTACGTAACATTCCAGTCCTCCAGATCGAGGCTGCCGGCGTGGTCCGCTCCGCCGGCAGCTTTAGATGTCCTCGTATGCAAAAAAGGCAGTCTCCTCACTGCCGCGCGCAAGATAGCTTACGCGCACGTAAAGGTAAACAAGCCAAACGGCGGCCTTTGCTGCTTTTTCTTGGCCGTTTCGAGCAGGACAAAATCTAGGAAATCCTGGCGGCTCTGCCACCGTCGATCTTTTCGTGGTTAGCGTTTGGTTGAAATCGGCAGTTGAATTTTTCGTAAATTTTGAAGCGAATGCGCCGGATTCCCGGACTTCCGATGTTTAACAAAAACTCAAGTTTACCAAGCGTTTGAACTTTGTTTGTCGCAAATTAAGCATGCATTTTAAGCGCGCATTGAAGCCCGTGCTGCATAGTGAAGCCATAAGACGAGCGGACAAAAACGCTCCGAAAAACCACCGAAGACGACGCCGCAAAAGACGGTGCGCTCCGGAAAGGCCCGCAAAGAGGCAAGGTCGAACAGGGACCAAAACAAGTGCTGATCTGGAGCATGGTCCGCCCCAAACGGGCGGGCCGCTTCGGAAGAACCAACCAGGCAAGACAGGGACAAGACAATGGCACGCTTTGATATGCAGATTGCTTCGGATGCCGCGATGGGTGGTGACAACCAGGCGGAAATCTTCTGTGAAATGGGCCTGGCCTATGCGACCGGCCACGGCCGCCCGGTCGATCTCGTCGCCGCCCACAAGTGGCTGAACATTGCCGCGATCAAGGGCTGCGACCGTGCCGTCGATCTGCGCGCCGATCTGGCGATGACCATGAGCAAGGCAGATCTCGCCGCAGCTCTGCGCGCCGCTCGCGAATGGATGACGGTTCACTGAACCAAATGAGCGGCACCCAGAGGGGCGCCGCCCAACAGCCGGACTCTGAAAGCTGGATCAGGCCAGCTTTTTCAGAACCTCGGGCAGGGCGGCCTCAAACAGGGCCATCTCCGCTTCCGGTCCGGTGCTGACACGGATGCAGCGGTTAAGGGGCGCCACTCCCGGCATCCGGATGAAGATGCCATGGTTGTTCATCAGGGTATCGACGATCGCGCGGGCATAGACCGCATCCCGGCCGCAGTCGATCGCCACGAAGTTCGTGGCCGAGGCGAGCGGCGACAAGCCGTTCTCTGTGCCGATCGCAGCGATACGCTGGCGAGAGGCCGCAATCTTAGCCGTCACTTCTTTCAGATACTCCTGGTCCGCAAGCGCGGCGATCGCCGCAGCGACACCAATCCGGTTCATGCCGAAGTGGTTGCGGATCTTGTCGAATGCCTGCGCCGTGCCCGGCGTGCTTATGACGTAGCCGACGCGCGATCCTGCAAGCCCGTAGGCCTTCGAGAAGGTGCGCGTGCGCACGACGTTCGGGCGATCGATCAAGGCATCGATGGCCGGCAGGGATTCGGCCGGCGCGGTCTCGCAATAGGCTTCATCCAGGATAAAGAGCGTTGTCTCCGGCAAAGCCTTGGCGAATTCGATGATGCGCTCGGCCGGCCACCAGCTTCCCATCGGATTGTCGGGATTGGCGAAATAGACGAGCGGCGCATTTTCCCTTTTCACGGCCGCAAGCAAGCCGTCGAGATCCTCCTGGTCGCCGGCATAGGGCACCGTGACCAGCCGGCCGCCATGACCGACAACATGATAGTTGAACGTGGGGTAGGCGCCAAGCGATGTGACGACCGGCATACCCGGCTCGATCACCATGCGGACGATCTGGCCGAGCAACCCGTCGATGCCTTCACCGATCGCGATGTTGGCCGGGCTGATGCCGAGGCGGGCCGCAAGTGCCTGCTTCAGGTCGTGGTTTTCCGGGTCGGCGTATTTCCAGGTTCCGCCGGCTGCTTCCCGGATCGCCGAAAGCACGCTTTCGGCGGGACCGAAGCCGCTTTCGTTGGCTCCGATTCGCGCGGCGATCGGGCGACCCCTCTGGCGTTCGATGGCCTCCGGCCCGACAAACGGAATTGTTGACGGCAGGGATTGGATGAGTGGCGTGAAGCGAGAGAATGCGGACATGCTGAATAATGGGCCCTGTTCGAATAACGTCACGGGGAACTTATCGCATGCTTTGACAATTCGGAATCATTCCCACGAGAAAAGCTGCCGGAATTCCGGTGCTCTTCGTTTCACGCCGATTGTCGGACTACAGCCGTGGCTTTGCGTTCTTGACCTGCCCGGTGAAGAACTCTTGCCGGATGATCTCGCGCAGCAAGGTCTGCTCGATCGGCTTGATGAACTGGACACCGATGCGTTCACCGTTGCGATAGACCTCGGCGCAACCGATCCTGAGCGGCGTGCCGACGATATGCAGATAATAGTGTTGCGGCAGGCCGATGTTGGTGTCGACGGCAAAGCTCGCGCCGCCACGCGATATGTCGATCATCCGACAGGACCGCACGGAGACGCTGCCGAGCCCCGGCTGCACAGCTGTCAGCGTGCCGGCGTGCCCGATGGAGAACCGCTCATAGCGCCGCTCGTAAAAAGGCGAGGGGACGCAGGAATACATCGTCTGGTTCTGCATGCGTCATTCTCCGCCAGTGCCGGGTCGGACGGTGCGATCACTTTCTGAACGCATTCCTTGACCCCGGACAATTCATTTGTCCCACATTGTATCGGTGGGCGATTTCCACCGATGCTAGAATCACTTTTACATGAGAAGCTTGCAATCCCCTGAAATCGATCACTAAAAATCTAATGTCGCGCGGCGTGCTTTGAAGGTTCAGATCCCGCCACTTGAAAATTGCATGCGGATCAGCCGGCGCAGGAAGTCCGGCGAGAGCAGCATATTGAAGCGCACACCAAGCTCTGCGCCTTCGCGATAGACCTGCGAACAGCCGATTTCCTCTTTGAACCCCTCGATTTCCAGGAAAAAATGTTTGGGTATCTGGATTGCCGCGTTGAAATCGAGCATCGCGCCGGCGATCGAGATATGGCGCAGCAGGCATTGATATTTGGTCTTCGCTTTCAGGTGCTGGCCGATGACGAGGATGCGGCAGGGCCGCTCGATGAAGTAGTGCTGATGGGTCGTCGCAAGCTGGCCGGGTTTTCCTTCCGCGACATGCATCTTCATGGACATGACAAGCTCCGAGACCGATAGCCTTTCGCAACTTCCGGCAACGTTGTCGTCGATGGAATCGACGGCCGTGCCGCTATCGTGTTTCAGCTAAGCGCATCGACTTGCTTCGACCTTGTGCCAGCCACACGCGTGTCACGGAATAAATTATGACGCGTGCGCACATTGAAAGCCCCCACCTCATACGTAATACTTTCGTCAGGCATGACCGGGACGCCCGATGTGGTGATTCCGCGGGACAGATGGGTGAGGGCAGCGTCCGTCGTTCAAGCCGGGCAAGGCGAAGAACGATGGTCGGTGCCGGAGGGAAGGGCGTGTTCATGGGGCATTTGCGGCATTGGCTGCCGATCTCTATTCTTTGTATGGCGTTGTTTGTGTCGGCGTCCGATGCATGGGCTGCCAAGCGCGTCGCACTGTTGATCGGCAACGAGAAATATGAAGCAACGTCGCCGCTCAACAACCCCGCAAATGACGTGGAACTGATGAAGGCCTCCTTCGAGGAGGCCGGTTTCGATTCCGTCACGACGGTGCACGACGTTAGTCGCCAGGACATGGTCAAGGCGTTGCGCGACTTCGAAGATCTCGCAACCGGCGCAGAAGTCGCGATCGTCTATTATTCCGGCCACGGCATGGAGATGAATGGCGAGAATTTCCTGCTTCCCGTCGATGTGCAATTGAAAACGGACAAGGACGTGGAGGACGAGGCGATCGGGCTCGACCGGGTTCAGCGTTCGCTCGAAGGCGCCACCAAGCTCAAGCTCGTCATTCTCGATGCCTGCCGCAACAATCCCTTTGAACAGAGCATGACACGCTCGATCTCGACCAGGGCGGTTTCGCGCGGGCTGGCGCGTGTCGAACCGGAATCAGCCGACCTGCTCGTCGCATTTGCCTCCAAGGCGGGCACGGTCGCGCTCGATGGGGAGGGCAAGAACAGCCCCTTCGCCACTGCACTCGCCAAATACCTGACCGAACCCGGTGTGGATGTCCGCATTGCGCTCGGTAAGGTACGCGATGAGGTAGTGTCGGTGACCAATCGCGGCCAGGAGCCGTTCGTCTATGGGTCGCTCGGTGGTGCGCAGATCTTCCTCAATATCAAAGAGGTGAACATCAACATCACCAACAATGGCGGCCAACTGTCGCCAAACAGCCAATCGGAGGCGGCCGCCGACTGGCAGAACATCCGCGACCTCGCCGACAAGGATCTGCTGACCGCTTTCCTGGCCAAGCATGGATCGGACCCGGTCTATAAGATGCTCGCCGAAAAGAAGCTGAAGCTTTTGACCGAAGCCGAGCAGACGTCGAGCGTGACGCCTGACGAAATTGCCTGGGAAGCCTTGAAACAGTCGACCGATGCGGCGGCGCTGACGCGCTTCATTGAGCGCTATCCTGACAGCAAGTACAAAGCCGAAGCCGAGCAGCAGATCGCGGCGCTCGAGCCGCAAAAGGGTCTCAATGTTTCGCCGACCGGTAAGGACACCCAGGCCTCGCGCGATTGTTATCTGCTGGCGGGCGAGCCGCAATCGATGCCGGGATTCCTCGGGGTCAACTTCCTGAAGCTCGATTCCGAGCGGGCTTTGACCGCCTGTGCTCAAGCGGTCAACGAGAACCCCGACGATATGATGCTCGTCAACATGCTGGGCCGGGCGCAGGATGCCGGCCGCAATTATGTCGACGCGCGGCGCAATTACCGGAAGGCGGCCGACGGCGGCAACATGTATGCGCTGACGAATCTGGCTTGGTTCTCAGTCTATGGGACCGATGGTCCGGTGGACGTAGACCAGGGCAAGCGCATGTTCGAGGAGGCGGCGAGAGGCGGCAACGCCTACGGCCAGGCGTCGCTCGGCTGGCTCTATCGCGAGGGTTACGGCGGCATCGCGCAGGACTATGCCGAGGCTGCCCGGTGGTATGAGCAGGCGGCCAATCAGGGCTATGCCAACGCCATGGCAACGATGGGTTGGTTCTATCGGGAAGGGCTCGGCCTACCCAAGGACCTGACGCAATCGCTGTCCTGGTACAAGAAAGCAGCTGAAAGCGGCGACACCAACGCCATGTCGTCACTCGGATGGGCCTATCAGAACGGGCTGGGGACGGAGCAGAACTACGGCGAGGCCAAGGTCTGGTATGAGAAGGCGGCCAATATGGGCGACGCCTACTCCATGGCATTGCTCGGCTGGTTCTATGATATCGGCAACGGCGTCGCACAGGACTACGTGCAGGCCCGTACCTGGTACGAGATGGCGGCGAATGCCGGCAGCGCCTACGCCATGGGCAATCTGAGCCGCCTTTATGATTACGGCCTCGGCACCAAGGCCGACGCAAAGGAGGCGGTTCGCTGGGCCGCAGCGAGCATCGAGGGCGGCGACCCGGCCAAGCTGGAAGAATTGCGAACGCAGCCCAACAACTTCACCCCGGCGTTCCGCAAGGAAATGCAGGCGCTGCTTAAGGACCGCGGCTACTATGGCGGACCGATTGACGGCGACTTCGGTGCCGCCACGCAGCAGGCGATCGAGCGCCTCGCCCGCAAATCGTAGGGCGTGAGAGGCAAGACTCGCGGGCTTCGGGTTTTGTTTCTCGCGCGTGTGAGAATCAGTGCGACGGCACGCGTCGAAACGGTCCCGGCGTTTCCGGCTTTGCTTAGGGAGTGGCTTGTTGCTACCCCATACGTTTGCGGCTTGCCGGCCAAGCCCACACGAAAATGAGAGGAATTGCCGGAAACCGACAAAAAAATCTTGCATTGGCCGCTGAGTGACACTAGTCAGGCGCTAACGGAGAGGTGGCCGAGTGGTCGAAGGCGCTCCCCTGCTAAGGGAGTATACCGGAAACGGTATCGAGGGTTCGAATCCCTTCTTCTCCGCCACTGTTCTTTTGGGTCACAGGCGGCCCCAACTTCTTCTAAGTTTTCAGTGATTTGCGGACAGCCCTAATGAGGGGGCTTGTTGCTGCTGTGACCCAGAAATGTTTTGGGACACCTTGGGCTAAGATTCCAGAAGACGATAAAGGCTGTCGGCCAGATGTCTGCCCTTCCGGGTTAGGGAGGCGACCTTTGACGTGAGTCCTCGCTGTACTCCTCCAGCCTGACCAATCCGCACCCAGGCACGTTTGCCCTTTCGAAGTCTTGCTCCGGTTTAGATCAATACCGGACCGAGTAGGCGTATGAGAGTGAATGGCGATTGGTTACGGGGGCAGGAAGGTCCTCCGGTAGGCCCACGAGGATTGCCCGTTTGGTGCAGAGGAACTCGATGGACTGATCTTCGGCCTAAAGACCTCGAAGGAACTCAGAGATGAACTGACTGCTCTAGCGGCGGCTTATCCCAACATCTCACTGATGGAGGCTCGCCGCGAGCCCTTCAGTTTCGTTCTGCATATTCACCCTACGCAGCCTCTTTCAGTATCCTAAAGACGCTCGCACGGCTTATTCCTACCGCGTTCACTATCTCGGCTGCTGTCTTACCCTCTGTTTTCAGCTTCAGCACCTCTCTCTCTGCCTGGCTGGCATCAACCGTCGCCCGAGATCTCTGCGGGCCGCGTCCGTCGATAGACGTTCTCTTCCTGCGGGTGCAGGCCACGATTCTCACTGAACCAGAATCAAGGATGCGTTTCGTTTGCGAATCTCGGCATTGATTCTGATGAATCTTTGGATTGCGAACGGTCCGTCCTGTTCTCATTTCCTGGAGCGAATGCTGTTTTAGCCGCGTGCTGCGGAGGTGGAGTCGGTGTTTGTGGCCATCCTTTCCCCTATTTTGGGCAGCTTTCTGCCTCTTTCTGAAACAGGCTGCGTCTGTTTCCCTTATGCTAAGCCCCTGCCACCAAAGGCTTTTCTTAATGCTTTGTTAATTTTCTTCCGGGGTCTGCGGCGATTTTGTGTCGTTTCAGCAACAGGGTTCGGCGAAGGGCGATGCAAAGCACATGATCTCGCTAGTTGGACATTGCGCCAATGATCCGGTCTTGTATTTTCAACTCCGGAAGCAAGGGCGGTTGATCGTCCGACTTCTTGAACGTTGGGGATGGGGCAGGGAAAGCTGTCCTTCAGCAAAATACCCAGACCCGTTTGAAACTTTTGACTGGAGGTCAGAAATGAACATCAAGAGCCTTCTTCTCGGCTCCGCTGCTGCTCTCGCAGCAGTTTCCGGCGCACAGGCAGCCGACGCAATCGTCGCAGCCGAGCCGGAGCCCATGGAATACGTTCGCGTTTGCGACGCTTTCGGCACTGGCTACTTCTA